>JBALXQ010000090.1:0-5894 GCA_036960565.1 Bermanella sp. | reverse complement strand
AAAGAGTGAAAATGCTAACGCTTCCGATGGTACATCCTGTACCGCGAAAGCTAGCCTGACGTCCTGTCAGGCTCACGCTATTTTCTTCAACGGCCTCAATTAACGGCCTCAATTCAAATTAAGTCTGAAGATATGGATATGCAGATAAGTGGGGTCAGAGGATAAGAGGATAAGAGGGGATTCGTCAGACTCTGATCCCATTAATTAAGGAAGTGGTGCCTTTAATGATTTAAATTACATTAAAAACAATTAGTTACAACAAGTCGGAGACTCTTTCACTGGTCAGACGTCAATATGGCTAAACGTTAATGTAGACACCCACGATTGTTGGCTAAATATTGAACAATAACCTACGCTTTATTTACCCTTTCAAAATGGTAATTGAAGATGGCCAGACCATCGTCAATATGACCACCCACGATTGTTTGGTTCAACATCAGTTTGGCGCATTGACGCCGTATTAGGGAGCGTCCATCACATCACCCATTTTTGTTAAATATAATGGATTCTATAAAATGGGTGGCATCTTTAATATTTTGTTTGGCGCATTGACGCCGTATTAGGGAGCGTCCATCACATCACCCATTTTTGTTAAATATAATGGATTCTATAAAATGGGTGGCATCTTTAATATTTTGGGGACTGTCGTGCCATGATTCTAGCGAGAAAAAGTTGCTTTCCAAGACGGTAAACCCTTAGGCGCAAACGTCTTAAAGATGAAAACTTAACTTATTGGCGACAGGAAGATTATGGTGAAATTTCGAATCCTATTTATTTTGATGTTAGCTCTGCCGAGTTTTAGCGCACTGGCCAGCGAATCCGCAACATCTATGGTCGGCACGCCCGTTGCCTGGTTTGCACTGATCATCTTTGTTATCGCTTATATGTTAGTGGCGAGCGAAGAGGTCCTGCAATTGCGAAAATCGAAACCCGTGTTAGTTGCCGCGGGTTTAATTTGGCTGGCGATTGGCTGGCATGCTTATGGTACCCCAGGTGCTGAAACGGTGCAGCTGACATTTCGTCATAACCTTCTGGAATACGCCGAATTATTGCTGTTTCTGTTAGTCGCCATGACCTATATCAACGCCATGGAAGAGCGTCGTTTATTTGATGCCCTGCGCAGCTGGATAGTCCATAAACGTTTATCCTATCGCAGTTTATTCTGGCTTACCGGCGTATTAGCCTTTTTCATTTCTCCTATTGCCGACAATTTAACCACTGCTTTATTAATGTGCGCGGTGGTTATCAAAGTGGCCCCCGGAAAAAAACAGTTTATCAATCTTGCTTGTATCAACATAGTGGTGGCAGCCAATGCGGGGGGCGCATTTAGCCCCTTTGGTGATATCACCACACTGATGGTTTGGCAAAAAGGGCTAGTGAGATTTGATCAGTTTTTAGTCTTATTCATCCCCTCTCTGGTCAGTTTTATACTCCCGGCATTAATCATGTCATTTTTTATTGGTAAGGGACCGATCAGTGATAGCTCAGAGCGTGTTGAAGTAAAACGCGGCGCAAAACGGATCATCGCACTGTTTTTATTTACTATTTCAACCGCTGTCGCGAGTTTTAGTTTATTTAATCTTCCGCCTGTATTGGGCATGATGATGGGCTTAGGGTATTTACAATTTTTTGGCTATTTTTTACGGCAGACATTAGCCTCAAGTCTCGCCAAAAAAAGAGCCAGCGCCATTGCCAGTGGCGACGACCAAAGATTGCATTATCTGGGCCATGTGGTGCCTTTTGATGTATTTAACCGGATCGCTCAAGCCGAATGGGATACGCTGTTATTCTTTTATGGCGTGGTGATGTGTGTCGGTGGTCTGGGTTATATAGGTTACCTGGAGCTGGTCTCGACTCTTCTATATACCCAGTGGGATCCAACTTATGCGAATGTTGCCGTGGGGTTATTGAGTGCGGTTATCGACAACATCCCGGTGATGTTTGCTGTTTTAACCATGCAGCCGGATATGGCCTTAGGGCAATGGTTATTGGTAACCCTAACAGCCGGTATTGGCGGCAGTTTGTTATCAATCGGCTCGGCAGCGGGTGTTGCACTGATGGGGCATGCGCGCGGCAGTTATACCTTTGTCGGACACTTACGCTGGTCACCGGTTATTTTGCTGGGTTATGTCGCTGGCATTGCATGCCATCTGTGGTTAAATCAACATCTTTTTTAGCTCAACAACTCACTAAACTTTAATAAAAAAGGTGGTCAAATAAATTTAACCATAGAGAAACAATGCCATATATGGACGCTCCCGGTGAGTCAAGATAATACTCTGCTCACCCAAGGCTTTTTGGCCTTAGTTTTCTATTCTACTGCTTCACTCTTGTCATTTCTTTTGATGCGACTCATTTACCGCTAGAAGCGGTTGTACTGCCATATAACTAATATAACTAACATGGCCCACGATTGTTGGCATTGAGCTTGTTCGGTTTGGTCATTGGCAGGCTGAAGACTCTGTTGATAGTAAAAAAACCTAGATGCAATGGCCGCTAAAGGTTACTGGGATGCATTTCAAGAAGTGAAAAAAGCTGTTCGGGTGGTGTTAGAGGACAATAATTCGGGTGATGTGTTGGAGCACGCGCATAGTGATTGGTATTTGGCTTTATTCGGCCCAAGTGTTGCGGCTGGTATTGTTAAGCAATCGGACCTAGCGGGTTATCGAACGGGGCCAGTTTATATTCGCCAGTCTATGCATACACCTCCTAGCCGAGATGCCGTCAGGGATATGATGCCGACATTGTTTGAATTATTGGCAGCAGAGGATAATGCGGCAGTAAGGGTTGTGTTGGGGCACTTTATCTTTGTGTATATTCATCCTTACTTCGATGGTAACGGTAGAGTGGGGAGGTTCGTTATGAACTTGATGATGGCCTCGGGTAGTTACCTTTGGACGGTTGTGCCGGTCGAACGACGCACTGAATATATGCAGGCATTGGAAGAAGCCAGCGTCAAACAGAATATTGTGCCTTTCACTCAGTTTCTGGCTTCTCTAATGTAAAAAAGCGTGAAGGAACATCGTCTTCTACTTTAGTTCAGCAACCATTCCGATAATGCTTAGATCCCGGCTCACAATCATTACCGGGAGGAATCCAGCTTTTCGCTGATAGTAAGTTTATGGTACCCCATTATGATTCATTGAAGTGCTGCATTTGCGTTATTAACAGCGTTTTCATGTGATAGATAAGTTTCTTCTATAAAATCTAGCTGTTCATTGTTTATAATACTGGCTAACGTTTTAATCATAAATGTGTAATCGGTTTGTTCTGTTTCGACTGTTAGCATTTTATGGAGCCATTGCCACATTTTTTCTTCACCAATTTCTTTTTCAATCGCTAGCCAAATAATAGGCGCATAGGTGTATACATATAGGTTTCTATTACCATAATCGGCTGTATTTTTGATATCTTTGATTGCGGTAAACGTTTTACCTTCAACTTGAACAAGTTTTTCATTTATATTTTTAAAATAAGTT
The DNA here is from genome assembly GCA_036960565.1 of Bermanella sp. Lineage (GTDB taxonomy): Bacteria > Pseudomonadota > Gammaproteobacteria > Pseudomonadales > Oceanobacteraceae > Bermanella. The sequence goes on along the minus strand of JBALXQ010000090.1, from coordinate 2,415 downwards.
TTATCATCAATGAGTTGTCTTGTTAATTTTAAAGCAAGATATTCAGAAAAAGATTCACGAAACATATCGCCTAACTCAGAGTTGAATGTCCGATAATCCCCAAAGTAATAATGTGCTAATTCATGAGCAATGAAAGGTTTAAATTTGTCATCTAATAGGCTACTTAAACCGCCTTTATCATGGTTAATGGCTACAATTGAAGGATATGATACAAAAAGCCACGAATCTTTTTTTGATGTAGGTGTTGTATGGATATAGACAACGTTTTCACCATATGGAATCGATAATTTATCTTGATAATATTGTTCAAAAGAGGCTGTTAGCTCTCCTAATTTGCTCATCTGTATTTCTGTAAGACTGGAATTTAAGTAATAACTACCATTCTTATCTGAAAATTCAAAATCGCCAGCAAACAAGGTAAGTGGTGATGGTTGATCTTTTTTGAATACAGCTCGAGCCCCTGAAATAGGTTTATTTCCATTGACATAAATTGATTTGCAATCTAGGCAAGTTACATCAATTTTATAAGCGAGTTCTCGATATTGTTTATCTTTTTCAATGTCATATAAAATGGGATACCACGCCGTTTGAAAATCATCAGTACGGATTGATTTACCATTAAAGGCAATGTTGCCTTTCCAATCACCACGATCACTAGCTTTGTCCATGCTACTGATAACGGGAAATTTTCCTGTGTATTTGAATTGTATCGTTGACGGTAAAAGCTTACCTTCACCTGTGCTGTCAGGAATAAAATAACCAAAACTTTCGCTTAAACCGTTAGTGTAAATTTTGTCGAAGGCATAATTAGTAGTGTCTTCTTGATTTCGTAAATATTGAATATTGAAGCCAGAGTTTAGAAGAATCAGATAATTTTTTAGTTTTGGAATGTTTTCAAGTTGAAAGTTAGCATCAATCGTACCGTTATTTACTGATATTTGGATTGTGCCTGAAAGCTTTATCGGCAGCTCAGATGATAATGTAGGTAGTGAAAAAAGTAAGGCTGTGAGGACGAGTATTTTATTCATGAATTTTCCCTATTCTATTGAATACTCGAAGTATAATATAAACGAGGTCAGACTCCACATTTATTCGTTAACTGAGATAAACTGAGATAAGTGGGGATCCCTCAGACTCTCCCCCCACTTATTTCATTGACCTCTGTCTATGATGTCATTCATACGAAAAACAGATAGACTAGCGCGCTTCACATTAAATTAAATGAAAGGATTTCAATTAATGCATAAGCTAATACTTTTAATCGGTCTGGTACTGCTGACATCATGTGCTTCGAACACAAGTATCGTTGCCAATCAATCTACATCCCACAACAATCCCATCTGCCTGATATCAGGAGTGCCTTCATCAGATATAAAATACACAGTTATTAGTCAGTTAAAGTATGCAAAAAATGGGTATGGAAATATTAATAGCGTCCTGCCAATAATAGTGAAACAAGCACAATCCTTAGGTGCTGATGCAATCATTGACTACAACGGTGGCCATCGTTTCGGTTTCTGGCCATGGCAATTTATCAGACCTGTTGTACGTGGTACGGCTGTGACATGGGATTCACCAAATGATATTGACTGTAAAGCATTAGGTGGCACATTCGATACTCAATTGAAAAGCTCTCTTACCACTGACGTATAAAGGGAAGTGGGGGCAGAGTCAGAGGGATCCCCACTAATTTAATAGCATGCTTGTGGATCCTTGATTAAACCTTGATAAATGGGGTCAGACTCTGACCCCCATTTATATGCTCATTTCTTGCTCAGAATAGTGTACTGAACCAATTTTCCAATGGTACTGGTAACTACGTCAATAAGGCCACCCACGATTACTGGCTAAATATCGAACAATAACCTACGCTTTATTTACCCTTTCAAAACTACGTCAATAAGGCCACCCACGATTACTGGCTAAATATCGAACAATAACCTACGCTTTATTTACCCTTTCAAAATGGTATTTGAAGATGGCCAGACCAAGACAAACAATCATTAGCTTAGATGACACACCTTATTATCACTGTTGTTCACGTGTAGTGCGTAAAGCCTTTCTGTGTGGCATCGATAACTCGACAGGTGAGAACTTTGAGCATCGCCGAGAGTGGGTTGATTCACGTATTCTTGAATTGGCTACAATCTTTGCGATTGATATCTGCGCTTATGCCGTCATGAGTAATCATTTGCATGCCGTGATTAAGGTTGATGTAGATAAAGTGAAACACTGGTCAGATAAAGACGTGATTATGCAATGGCATAAAGGCTTTAAAGGGACCTTACTGACGCAAAAGTTTGTTAAGGGTGAAGACCTGAATGAATTTGAATTAACAACGGTTAATGACTGTATCAGCCAATACCGGCAACGCTTGGTTGATATCAGTTGGTTTATGCGCTCCTTGAGTGAGCC
>JBALXQ010000089.1:0-6013 GCA_036960565.1 Bermanella sp. | reverse complement strand
GATAGTTTTATACCCAGCCTTACACGCTTCAGAGCCAGGATCACATTTTTCAGGCAATTGAATCATGATGAACCTACGATCCGCCATATCTGACATATTTTTTTTCAAAACAGCATGCGCTGTAGAACAAGAGCCAGCAAAGAAATCTAAAACCAAATCATCCTTATCTGTCGCTAAGTGAAGCAAACGGTCTATCAGTCGAGTGGGTTTAGGGTTATTAAATACATCCCCCGCACCAAGAAGATCTTTAACCTCTTTTGTTCCCTCTTGATTATGACCAACTTCATCATTTGGCCACCAAGTCCATGACATCATTCCATCAGATTCAGCTAGAAAACGCTTCAGTCTTGGTCTATTGTTTCCGCTCTCTCCAAACCAAATACGATTATCTTCTTTAAGCTTTAGAAACGTCCTTTCAGCTAACGCCCAACAACGTCCTTCCGGAGGCGCATAGAATATCCCCGTTGGCGTCTCTACTTTGTAAAACTGACTTGAAGTGGCATGTCCTGTTTGTCCAGTTAAATTCTCTGAAGACCATGGCCCTCTGGGATCATTATCTGGATTTTTGTAAGCAGCTTTCCTCGACTCTTTCAAAGGCAATTTATTTAGACTTTTTCTAGCTTCCTCTTCTGACCTAGCATAAACGAGTAAATAGTCATGGCCCGCACCAAGGTTAGCTCTTGAATCTGGAGAGGTTCTCTTTTGCCAAACTATTGATGCAATGAAATTTTCTTCACCGAAGATTTCATTGCATACACGCCTTAAATTCTCCACTTCATTGTCATCAATTGAAATGAAGATCACACCATCCTCTCTAAGAAGGTTCCTCGCCAGATACAGGCGTGGATACATCATGTTCAACCATTTCGTATGAAAGCGCCCTTCGGAAGCTGTATTAGTCGAGAATTTCTTTCCCTCATCATCTAGCAGTCCAGCATATGTCAGGTAAGTATCTATGCTCTCTTGATAGTTATCAGGATAAATAAACTCTTTCCCCGTATTGTAAGGAGGGTCGACATATATCATTTTTACCTTTCCGTAGTAGCTCTTTTGTAAGAGCTTCAACACCTCAAGATTATCGCCTTCAATAAACAGATTTTTGGTATTATCAAAATCTACCGACTCCTCCCTGCAAGGCTTTAACGTGGCGCGAGTCGGCTCTTGAATCAGCTTCATGCAATCACGCTTACCTGGCCAATCCATACCATAGCGCTCCCGACGGCCTTCGTAGACATCAGTGAACGTGCCCAACTCAGCTTTCAAACGTTCAAAATCAACTGTCTCAATCACATCACCTTGGCTATCTGTGGTTTCAGTAAATACGCCAGGGAATAGCTGCTTTAATTCATCTCGTCGCTGTTTGGCGATATCAATCGTCTCGCCGCTCATCACTTCTACGTGATCACTCATACTCATGCTTTTATCCATTTCCATAAATTCTTATACCGCCCAAATTGGTTTGGTTTTCCAATCAACGGGAAAGCCCATACGACCTACTTCGATATTATGTTCATCAATCAAATCAATCAGGCGTTGCTTCCAGTGGTGGCCGGGGTTAATTATGTTCATCAGGTAGGTAGTCATCACCAGGGAATTATAGAGTTTTCTTATGCTACGCCCATCAGAGTGAAAACTGTCAATCAGTACTCGCTCCCCCCAACTGGGGACTCTCATCGTGAAAGTAAAATCGCGATTCCACAACCGCGCATGATGAGCACAATAATTTCTGATCGATCTCAAGTGTTTACAGAATGAGTTCAACACTGATTCATCTAGGTTATAAGCCTTCGCTATTGCTTGGCGATCTCCACGCCTACGAGTATTGTCATACCATCTAGACAGCTGCCCCATTGTCATCAACTCAACTACAGCCCAAATAGGTGGTAGGTCCTCCTGGTATTTATTCGTTAGATGCGTAATGAAATCTTCACGGCTATGACTTACATCATCAGTTAGATTATCAATCGAAACCTGGTAGGTTCGCGCATTATGAAACAGTGCTGGCTGAAGATGAGGATGAGCCGTGTTATGACGATGACTAAGCTGATAGGCCATCTGGGTGCGCAGAGATACCTCGATGCGCTCAATGGCATCTAGTAGTAATAGCCTTAGTTCTCGATCAAAAATATAGAGGTTGAGCACATCATCGAAGCTAGTTCCTGCCCGGAATTTATGGGTAGCATGATTCTGCTCAAAGGGCAGGCAGTAAGCTGCAAAGCGATAGTAATTTAACTGGGATAGGTAGAACTCTGCCTCGACGGGATCAGGAATATCCAAACCATGATCTTTGAGCTTATCGACTTGCTCCGCAAAGGTTTTGGGGGGTTTAGAAAAAGGGATCTTAGGTGGAGGGCTCAATTTTCAGCTCCCCAGAAACGAGTAACCCCTCGCGGTGCGCTGATCTTGCGGGAAGCGGGAGGGGTATTGTTGGTACCGATTATAATAGCTCTGCTTATAGAGTCAAACATTGATTGACTTTGACAGACTGGAAATGACACGAATAAACTAGGGCAAACATACTTATTTGATTTTATTATAGTTATCATCAAACCATCATCCATTTGATAGCAAATAAACACTGATCCTGTATATCCATTTTCAGCTTGGATTCGATAGTGTCCAGTAACCCATCCTTCTTGCTCTCGATCTCTTTGGCCTTCTGATCATATTCTCGCCAGGCCTCGTCGCGTTGTTTCTCCAGCTTTTGAGCTCGACGCTGGTAGGCCAGTTTCTCAGGCAGGTTCTTGGAGCCACGGATAAACTTTTTCAGCTCGTTGATCTGACTATCAAAATCCTTAAGATTGCCTTTCAGGGCTTTACGTTTGTCATCTGCCCAGTTATCCAGTTTGTCCATTTCCTGCTCAAAGAAGCTGGCATAGCGCCCCTCTACATCACCCAGTAGCGCTTCCTTGCGGGACTGATATTCAGCCTCGAGGTTATTGGTGGCAATATCCACCCTCTCAATGTGGGAATCAAGATTAAACAGGCGCTGCATCTGCTCTTGGTTCAGCAACTCACCGGTTTCGGATTTACCGATAAAGACCAGATGATCCTCACTATCAGCGCCATTAATCAATAATTTATAGAGTGCCAGCTCGCCCCGTTGCCCCACGAGATACTCTAGGCTTTGCGATTGCTGAGGGTTATTGCTGTAATCAAAAATCAATTCAGCCCCTGTAAGTTCTTGCCCTCCAAGGTCATCGATCAAATACTGGGCTAAGGGATGCCCTACCCGATAGATATGGGCATCTTCAATATCCTTGCCAATTTCGCTCTTTGTTAATGTATAAGCACCCAGAGGAATAGACTTGCTCGCCAGTTGCGGTAGCTCATTTAAGTTAAAGCGATGCAGGCCCTCGAAGCCCTGCAAATCAAAGGCCGCATGCTCTTTCAAACCATGCCTAGTCAATTGCCACAAGAATTGTCCATATTTATCCAAATAGGATTTACTCTCCTGCAGGTTCACTTTTAACTTATCGTGGACTTCGGCATCGAAATTTTCCAGTAACTTTTGACGGGTTGAGTCCATAGCTTCATTGATCTGCTCATCCAGCTCTTCTTGTAGCTCTTCAAACTGTAAATCAATTTGCTGTGGCTCCCTGCAAGTCTGGTAGATTTCAACAATCCGGTTTTCAAAATCAATACCGGATTCAATTACACCTAACACTTCATCGCTGGCACCAAAGACACCACTGAATAAGTTAAATTTTTCATTTAACAATTCAAAAACACGCTGATCTGCTGCATTCGCCTTGTTGAGGAAGTTAATCACCACCACATCATACTTTTGCCCGTAACGGTGACAGCGGCCAATTCGCTGCTCAATCCGTTGTGGATTCCAAGGAAGGTCATAATTCACCACCAGGGAACAAAATTGCAGGTTAATACCTTCAGCCGCAGCCTCGGTTGCAATCATTATCTGAGCTTCATCTCTGAAGTAATCTACCAGTGCCGCCCGCATATCTGAGGTGCGAGAACCAGATATACGATCACTGCCCTGATGCCCTTCAATCCAGTTTTTATAAATCTCTTTGGATTTATCGTCGTTGTTAGAGCCATTAAAGAGAACTAACTTTTCGCCATAGCCTTTATCACTGAGTAGCTGCACCAAATAATTTTGCGTGCGGCGGGATTCTGTAAAAATAATCGCTTTGTGCTCTGCCCCAAGCTCCTTGGCTTTAGCAAACCCAGACGCTAAAGCATCTACCAAAGCAAGGCCTTTAGCATTCTCAGATATTGATACTGCTAAATCCCTGAAAACCGTAAGGTCATCAATTTCTTCTTCTATCGCGACAATATCATCTTTTGTAAGCGGCTCTTGCTCTTCCTCTATCCCGTATTCATCTTCATATTCGTCCAATAATTCGAAATCTTCTTCAATGGCTTCAAGCTTCTCTACCAGCTTTTGATTTTCACGTATCTGTCGATGCAGCTTGTTAACCAAGGAATCCAAAGCTCCAGCAATAGCAAAAGTCGATGAGGCCAACAACTTTCGCATAACTAATGTCATCAACTTACGCTGAGAGCTGGGTAAAGCACATAATTCAGGGCGTTGCAGGTAGTCAGAAACCATATCGTACAGGTCTTGCTCTTCCTGAGATGGCCAGAACTCTTGGGTAATGGGTTGCCGATTGGTGTATTTCACATACTCCAGCACCTGCCTACGTAAGGTGCGATGGCATAAGGGCTTTAAGCGAGCTTTAAGCGAATCAAACTGAACATCGGAGCTAATACGGGCATATTGCTGTTTAAAGCTCTTCTCGTCTCCAAAGGCATATTCATCAATAAAGCTGACCAAGCCATACAGCTCCATCAAACTGTTCTGCAGAGGTGTGGCTGTCAGCAGCACTTTGGGCACATTTGTCAGTGCCGTACGCAAGGCCCTGGCGGTTTTATTCTGGGTCTTGTAAACATTTCTCAGCCTGTGAGCTTCATCCAATACAACCAGATCCCAAGGCACCAACATTAATTCTTCAGCGTGTCGAGCCGCAAAGGGATAGGAACAGATCAGTATCTCATTATGCTCGAAGGGATTAGTTTTACCGGCTTTCATCGCGGCATTGTAGGATTTTGCTTCGAGAATATGCGATGGCAAGAAGAACTTGTCAGCCAGCTCCTGACTCCACTGATTTCGCAAACTGGCGGGCACAATAATCATCATGCGCCGCTTACCCTCTGCCCATTTCTGGGAGAGCACAAGGCCAGCTTCGATAGTTTTACCCAGCCCCACTTCATCGGCCAGAATGGCGCCATTGGACAAAGGTGATTTAAAGGCGAATAAAGCTGCCTCAACTTGGTGGGGGTTAAGGTCTACCTGTGCATCCATCAACGTACCGGCAAACTTTTCCATGCTGTCAGACGAGCAGCGCTTACTAAGTTCGTGAGCGAAGTACTTGGCATGGTAGTCGGTGATCATTTTTCACCCCTCTTTACTACCAACGCATTGACTGTGCAGACGAGGAATCCAAGGCTACTATTTTTTAACGTAGCTAGAGCAACGAGACCTAAAGATGGGGAGTTTCCAAGCGCTACCATGCGACATACCTTCCTTTCATTGGCCTCGAGGTAATCAGCACCTCAATTAACAGCCAGAATTTGATCACCCATTATTTTTATTCAAATTAATCTTGGGCGTTTATTAACTCTCGAGATAGTACATTCATGCTCAGCCAGCAACAACAAGCTCCAACACTAATGTGGCAATAAGAGTTATTTTTGATTGATGCGACCTTCAGCGCAACATGATTCCGAGAGAGGGCGTGATGGTAGGCAAGTGTCTAAAAGTATTTCTTGCGATTCACTTCGCCGTCAATCGTTATCAGCCACCAGAAAACCGGTTAACCGTTCTGCTATTTCAGTCATGGGGGAGCGTTCTGCTTGATGGGTACGGTATCCGCGCCTCAATGGGGGATGTGGGTGCGTGCTGGGACAATGCGGTCGTAGAGCGTTTTTTTGACCGTTTGAAGCATGACTGGATATTCAAAACCCACCAGCCAAGCCGCAGCCATATGAA
>JBALXQ010000038.1:0-64945 GCA_036960565.1 Bermanella sp. | reverse complement strand
GCCGTCTCCACCAAAATCAGGTCTTTCAGCTCGAGAGAAAGACCATTAGAAAACCCGTGCAGACCACTAATTATGGGCTCCACGGGTTTTTTATTGCCTGAAGAAACTCAAACACACCAGAACCAACCAGTCTCCAATGGCCTAAATAAGTCTCCGGTTTGCCACAATTTGGGCACAAGCCGAGATTCCATCCTAGATAAACACTTTCCAATTGCCTCTGGCCTAGCTGCTGAATACAGAAGAGTACTAACACATCAAAATGCTGAAGCTGCCGAGTCACGCCTCAAAGAAATAGACTTATCACTTACATGTGGAGACCTAAATCTAACTTCAGATATGAAAGAGGTGAAAAAGTACGCAGAGGATTTGGCGTACAAAGTAAAAATTTATTCCCTTCAAAACTCCCCTGACATTGCCTATAAACTAGCTTTGACTTTAATTCGAAGCCATAAATTCATTTGCAAAGACATCTCAGATCAATATTTAATATTGAACAAAGCACGCACTCCTAAGTGGTGGTTTACCAATTTAAAGCACTACAGAATTCGAGCAATAGAAGAAATAGCCAGAGATGTTGGCGCCGTTAACAAGAAAAAAAGCCTTTATTGCAGTGAGTTCTCAAATAGAGAACGGATTTATCAGGATTCGGTAAATGAAAATTATTTAAAAAATACAAAGCTAAAAAACAGCTCTGGCCAAGAGCTAAACCTAGCAGAGATAGCATCAAAGACCGTTTCAAATCCTAGAATTCGAAAAGCTGAATTAATGGTAAGGCTAAAAGGTTTCGAAGAAGTCGCTGAAATTCTAGGCGATTCAGCGCTATTCATTACTGTCACAACACCTTCAAGAATGCATGCCTTCAATTCAAGCGGGCATAAAAACCCTAAATATGATGGAACTCCACCTAAAGACGCTAATAAGTATCTCTGTAATCAATGGGCAAAGGTCAGAGCTGAATTTGGAAAGCGTAGAATCCAACCATATGGATTTAGAGTTTCAGAACCTCACCATGATGCCACCCCCCACCACCACTACCTATTATTCATGAAACCCAGTGAAAAGGAGTTTGTTACTTCTGTTTTACAAAAATATGCTTTTCAAGATTCGCCAAATGAAAAAGGTGCCAAAGAGCATAGGTTCAAAGTTGAGGTTATCGACAAAGCAAAAGGTGGTGCCACGTCCTATATTGCAAAATACATTTCAAAATCAACAAATGGCGAAGGGTTAGAAAAGGATCAGTATAAACAAGATTCTAAAACCAGCGCTCAGAGTATCAGAACGTGGTCTGGCATCTGGAGAATACGCCAATTTGAACAGATAGGAGGCCCCTCCGTAACTGTATGGCGCGAGTTACGCAAGATGGATGAATCATTAGGACTTATTGTCGGTCCAGCCCTTAGTGCTGCTGACAGCTCAAATTGGGCTGCATTTGTACTTGCTATGGGAGGCCCTACAGTAAAACGGAAAGATCTCGAGATTTACCCTTCTTATGAATTTCTCGATAGCGTGGATACGGAAACAGGCGAAATATTAAAAACTCGTCACAACTGCTATGGCGAACCAACTCGTCCACCAGTCTCCGGTATCTATCTAAAAAAATTCAACATCACTATTCCAACCAAAAACATGAGATGGCACAGGACTAAAAAACTTGTGGCGCTTGAACCATTAGAGCGTTCGTCATCCCTCAAGGGGGAGGGTTGTTCTAGTGGTTCAAGTGTCTATTCATCTAAGGCCAAACAAATATTCAATGAATTTAAGCACGGCTTATTGCACTCAAGGAACAGAATTTCTGAGGCTCTAGCGAGTCCCCGAGCGCTGGCCGAAGACATCGGTTCCAGTCTGCAATGTGCAATCCGCGGAGCGGATGCACATGCAGACCTTGGACTCGTGTAAATAACTATAACCCCCCTATCCGGCAGGACTAAAAATGGAAATTGAAATACTAAAACCTCCATCAGAAACATTCAGATTAGATGAAGCATTTAAGATGATGCATTGCACCGTTATTCCTAAAGATATGAACTCGGAGACGCCTTCCATTGATGATACTGGTGTTATTCAAGGGGTTTTAGATACGGAAAATGAAATCGAGCTCGTAATTCGTTTTATGGATGGACTTAAGAGGTATGACAAAGAAGGATTTAAAAAGGATTTTAAAATTTATGAACAGAAATGAATCGCTTTTTACTGTCTATGAACTTTACACCAACAACGGTTCTGAATTTCCCTTCTGGATTAAAGGCTCAAGCAGTGCCCAAACCTGCCTAATGGTTGTTGGCTGGTCAAAGTTTGTAGGTGCCAAGACATACCAAGGTGTCCCCATTATGGATATTGGGGCAACTCGTAGAGCTCCCCCTGAAATGTGGGACAGTAAACAGGAAGACTTCAAGGAGTCTGGAACATTTGTTGGTATTCGATATTACACCAATAAAGTAACTCGAACTGATCCCTACAATGAACAGTTATTGCTGGTTTCCGGTGCAGCTAGTCGCTCTTGGTTATCAGCTTAACCTAACGCTCTTTAACAATTCGCTATAGCCTGGTTCCCGTAATGGGAATCCGACTTTTGTAATATGATCAAAGCTGAATAAGTGCTCTCTGCCTGATCGTTCACACTGGCCAATGAGACGCCCTTTAAATTCATGCTTGCCATCTACAACATGCACCTGCCCTTCACATATTGGGCATAAGCTTTTGTACTGAGTAAGTATAAGTTCTCGTCCAGTTTCTGTTTTTTTGGTTATTAATAAAGCGTGAGCCATCCTAAGAGGCAGAAGCCATTGTGGAGACTTTATAACTCCGGTATCCAATACAGTATAAAAAGGATGAATTACTTTAAACAGCATAGTTGCACTCATAGCCGCAGCAATAAAATTGATCCACTCACTGTTTATAATGAACAAAATCATTAAAGGTATCGGTATCAACCCCACCGCCAGAGGTAGCGCTATGTAGGCCCCCTTTTTCCAGCCGTCTATTTTTACCTTCTGGAAGGGTCTCCCCCAGAGTGGAAGTTTTTCAATTTTTTCTAACGAGTAGTGTACAGCTCCCACTCGTTGATTTTGAAAACCTGTATCAAATATAGATTTATCTTCAGCGTTAAAGGGATGTGAAGTTAAGGAGAATATAGCCGTGTTACCTGCTCCGCCGCCCTTCTGAATATTCTCAATTTTTATTATCTGCTCAAAGCCAGATTCAAATAGCTTCTTTGCAATGATCAAACTTTGTTCATTTTGAACTTCATCTAATGTTTTAAGTTGCCGCTTAATCTTTTGCTTGCTGGAGTCCTCTATGGCGGGGTCTTTGATTCCCAATAATTGAGCCAGGTCCGAATAAGTGAATCCCTTTTCCAAATCTGAAGACTTTAAAAGAGCTACTAGCAATTGATATTTATTCTTTGAAACCCCTGATTCACGTAAAACTTCAATGGTTAGCTCTAAAGCTCTCTTTTTGTTCATTCCCATCAATCCCTTATGGTTACTGCACTCTAGCAATTTCGAACCCCTTCAAAACCCGTTTGAATCTGTTTCTAAGACCAACTGAGACCAATCATACCCCTGCATTCAACGCAGAGGAACAAGCATGCAATTAGTCACCATCAAGAAATTTTCAGAGCTCACAGGTTATAGCGAAGAAGCCATTCGACAGAAGTTAAAAAAGGGAGTTTGGCGTTTTAGAGAGCATGCTTTTAAAGCACCTGACGGGCGAATTTTAATCAATTCAACAAAAATTGAAGAGTGGATAACACAGGAATATCAGTCATGAAAAGTTATAAAGGTATCACCCCCCGTGGGGACAGTATCCAAGTTTCTTTCACTTGGAATGGAGAACGATATAGAGAAACACTTAAATGGAGGCCGACTTCTCCCAATATGCAGGAAGCTAGTCGCCTAAGAGAAAGCGTTTTATTGAATATTGGTCGAGGGCTATTTGATCACAATTCATACTTAGCACATTTTCCGTGCAGTGCGAAAGCTAAGTCCCTATCTAGTACAAAAGCTGATTTTTTAAGCATTGATAATGCTCTTTGGAATTGGCTTAGGTCATTACGGGAGCATTTGGAAAAAAGCACCCAGCGTGATTATACGAGCGCCATCAGCCATCATTTAAGTCCTAGGTTTGGATCGATGGTCGTTAGCGAATTGAAAGCTGCTGATGTAAAAACTTGGCTCAATGAGCTTGATATAAGTAACAAGCGGAAGAACAACATATTAACTCCGCTTCGTCAGTGTTTTAGAGAGCTATTCCTGGATGAAGTGATAGATATAAACCCCATGGAGAGGGTCCGTAATCTGTCCGTCAGCACTCGTGAACCAGAACCTTTTTCTCAGGATGATATACAACTAATTTTAAGACAATTAAACGACTCAGATCGATTACCTTACAAAAACCTAATTCAGTTTGCCTTTGCTACTGGGTTACGTACCTCAGAATTAATTGCTTTGAGGTGGTCTGACGTCGATTTAGACAATAGCCGAATTCAGGTTAAACGAGCCCGAGTAAGAGGTACTGATAAAACACCTAAAACCTCTTCAGGTCGTCGTTTTGTGGACTTACAGCCTGCGGCCCTAGAAGCCATTAACAAGCAGTTTAATTACCAAATTAAGCACATCAAAGAAGTGTTCTATGACGTATCCCAAGAAAAACCGTTTAAAGATGATCAATACATAAGGAAAGGCATATGGAAGCCGGCACTTAAAAGAGCTGGTATCAAGTATCGAAGCCCTTACCAAACTCGCCACACCTACGCCTCACATTTACTTAGCCAGGGGAAAAACCCCCTTTATGTGGCCAATCAAATGGGACACGCAGACTGGGGAATGATTAGAAAGGTATACGGAAAATGGATCAAACAGGAGAAAAGTAATGACATTTAATAAATTTGACGGTATCGAAATTGAGAGTGAGGTAAGAAGCCCTACAGCCACTTTCAAGTACTACACATATAGAGTTAGCTGTGTTGATGATACGACTCTTAATTATCGAACTATAAGTGACTCTGGTAGGAATGAGCTTTCAATTTTAATTAGCGGAAGTTTGGGGAATATTCAATCTGGAATCTGTATCAGAACCATAGAAATCGCCAAGGATTACTTAAATTCTAATTTGAAAAGGTGGAAAAATAAATGGGGGCAAGATACTGAAATAAGCGTTGTTTCAGTATCTTCGTCTAACCGAAAGTCATTTTTTAAAGTACTAGAACATACTGATTTAATTTTGAATCGATTAAAAAAATAAGGAAGTTAATTTTGATTAATACTAATGCTATCACCAAAGAACTTGCTCACGCCCTATCTTCTATTGGTACTTCATTCACCTTTAAGGCGGACTCAATTGCCGCACATAGTGTTGACGGTCGCGTCATTGACTACGTACATTGGAAAAAAGGAGATTTATGTCTCATTAGAGGCCTTATAATGGACGACGAGGATGAAGGGTTGTGCATCGAGGTAAGTACCTATGAGCGAGACTACTGCAATGAAATTGGTGAGCTATACCAAATACCTCTATCTAACTTTGATCGAGTTTTAAGCAAACTTCCCAATGGTTTCTCTTTAATAAACTAGGCATAGAGAATTCATTCTCTTTCTTTACCTTACGTAGATTTTAGTGGTGAATTATCAATGCATGACGTAAAGAGAGGAATGATTGAAGGTTTATGGGAGAGGAATGAATTATATAGATATTTTTGACTGGAACATTGGCACTGAAATAATAGTGATTGCCTATCCGTAACTTATGATAGTTACAGAGAGGCCGTTTTAATTAAATAGGCTCATCTTCAGCAACGAAATCTAGACTTGGTAACTCTAAAATATCTCGAGCTTTATTCACTTTATCTTTCATTGAATCGTCCTCCTTCCAAAAACGTATAACTTCCCCTACATTTTGATCCTTCATTGATTTGCAAAACGCTATAACAATATCATCTATAACGTTCGCATCCCTATAAAAAGTCTTTACTTCTTCTAGTGAAAATTTATGTACCCTCACTAGTGTTTCTATCGTATTTATTTTTAATAGTTCGCGATCTTGCTTTTCATCTGCAAGTTTTTGGTGTTCATCACTAATTATTTTTTCTGCTGAATCACCGGCTATTTTCTCAATCACTTGCTCTAAATATCTTTGTAATGAGCTATTTATACTACCTAATTCAGAAACTTGACTATTTAAGGAGCTAAGCTCCTGGCTCTGCGTCTTCTTGTCTAACAATATTTTAAAATAACCTGACCATTGACTTTTCAACCAAGATTCAATTTCCTGGGGCTGTTCAAAATGAAATACTGGATTATTTTTACCTTTTTTCATGATTTCATCAATAAAATAAAATATGTTTACAGAGTCGACGTGAGCGTACTTAATGGTTGTATTTTCGCGGTTTTTTTTGAACGTCTCATATTCTGACATAACCGACTTTTCAACTAAAATATACGTCGGTATATTTTTCAAGCTCGCTGATTCAAACTCTTTACGAGTGACGCTTTCATAGCGGTCATAAAAGTCATTATCAGCAGATTTAGTCCCATATGCTTCACTCGTTACCGACCCATAACGCCCCCCCACAACCAATACAAACATATCTGCTGCCTCAGCATCAGAGTAACAAGATCTATCTAAAGGCGAAGATGGATCATATGCAATTTTACCTTTTTCAGATAGTGTGGCCTCATACCCCATTTTGGAGATGAATTCTGATATGTAGGACCTTACATGTTTAAGGTCATAATAAGTTGAACTTATAAATACTCTTAGATTAGCCATAATTGGAGCTTCATTGCTTAATTTTAAGCCCCGCATACTACCTTAAGCATATGTTAAGTAAAGATATTGAATGCCTATGAATCGTTTGACTAAAATGAAACTAAGGGGGGAATTAAGAGCACCGCAATTGACTCAAGTTATGAAAATTAGCAACTTGCTTTGGTCAAGATTAATGAATAAAAAATGTACGAAAATACTTCCCAAAAAAATGGATCAAAACACATACCCTTCACTTGGGACTAAAGCTACTACAATGGTATTGGTTTATTAGTAGGTTTCTGAAGATAGTTATAACTTGATATACCAAATATATGGGGTTGAAGAGAGGAATAAGTAGCAAACAGTGCGTATATTTGGTTAGATTATCTCTAACATGGACATGAGTGGCATTATTTCTGATCGACTGCGATGAAATGGCCACTCAACAGACAAAACTATACATAACTAACTGATTTAATTATGAAAACTCAAGGTTCGAACCCCGCCGTCCCACCAAATTCTTGTTTTTAGAAGGTTAAAAACGAAATTTGATGACACAGCAACAGTACTTGTACTGAAGCAGCCAAAATCCGGTTTTCAATGCACTTTATTAAAGAGCAGCGAAGACCATCTAAAAAGCCCAACTCTGGTTTGCACAGGTTGGGCTTTTTTGTGCTTGTAATAAAATATTTTTTGTAAAAGATCTATCGTTTAGCTGGGATTTTAAATTCGTGAATATTTATCCCCCTTAAATTTATTGCACATTCAGAGATAAAAAAAGCCCAATTCTATTTTCATGAATTGGGCTTGTAAATCCAAAATCTTATTCCAATAATTTAAAAACTCTTCTTCATGGCCCCTAATAGCGCTTGATAAATAGGGTTACAAAAATCCGCCACTTCGCTGTCCGCTTTTGATTCATAGCTAGAGTTCCACTCCACTAATGTGCCATTACCCGCAGGGCTTAATGTCACCACCCCTTTATAATTGCTAACCACATCCTTGGCTATCGGCCCTGGACCATCATCTATGCTGTAGGTAAATGTGAAACCATCATGATCAATAGACAATAGGCTTTCATGAAAGGCATCATTTAGCACCCGTTTGGCCCCTACTTGACTGCCGTTTTTGTCGCCTACTTTATCCAGCTTTTCAATGACACCACTGGCCCAGGACAAATCATGAAAATCTTTTATTTTGTCCCAAACAGCTTCCACAGGTGCGCTAATTTCAATTTTATTGGTGCAATTACCCACATATTTCCCCTTATCAGTTTAGGATCTTTGTTGAGCATAGACCGCCACTTAACAATGACCAACCCAGCCTATTCAACGGGTGAAGTATGACGTAATAACAGGACTCATTTTTGTGTAAATTAGTTATATACTCCAATGAATTAGGATCTTGCGCTAAAAGAGAAAAAACCGGTCACTTCGTAATACCTAATGTTTTTGTCATAAAAGTAATTAATTCTACTCTCCGTATAAAACAGTAAATTGAATTAGTAACCGACCTTGTCCAAAATCAGATAGTTACAAATTTTCTGAGCCTCTTACAATAGAGCACTGCGTAGCTAACAATGAAAAAGCATGCCCTAAGACGCCCACTGAACTACCGCTAGATATACACCTCCCCTTCAGAGCACGGTCACAGCAGCCTTATTTATGACCTGTAAGTGGGGCCATATAATGGCCCACCAATTATACTTGCCCCTAGTCTGCATACTGCTAGACTCATTCTAATAAGCTAAATCTAAAATTCGGCAGAAACTGTATATGAAGTAATTGATGCTAAAAATATTATTCCGCCCAGCCATGTTCATCATGTATCGCTTAAGCTTCCCACTGAAGTTTGCTCTTGTCTCTGCTTTATTTGCAGTGCCATTAACCATCACGGGTGTGCAAACCATATTGGATCGGCAAAGCGAAATCGCTTCTGCTGAATACAAGAAAATAGGCATACAAAAGATAAGCGCTTTTCATGGCATCGTATATGAACTAGAAATGCTTCGAGATTTAAGCGTCAATCAACGAGGTAATAATAACGAAACAATAGACAAATATTTTTGGAAGAGTCTTAAAAAATTAAGATTAGAATTAAAAGACTTCATTCAGAGCAAAGAATTTAATCACAAGCAATCTGTTTTATTAATTGCAAAAGATCTTCAAACGTCACTCCGTGAATTCAAACCCAGCACCGGATCCGAAGGAGATAGTGCGTATAACATATTTGGTAGCGTTAATTTTTTTGTCGACAATGCCTACATTCTTCAATCTGAAATAGCCAATGAGCATGGCCTACTCTCAGATAAAGCTGTTCTTGAAGCCCAACTTACTTCCTTACTAATAAATGACTTTCAACAGTCTATGGAAGTCATGGGAAGAGCTCGAGCCTACGGCACTTACTTTATCAATGTTGGTGTAATCGGCTCTCGGGGAATATTGCTATTAGAGCAAACCTATTTAAAGTTAGGTAGCATTGAAAAGCGTCTACAACAAGGTTTTAAATCACTCGTTATTTCCCTCGATAATACTATTTACAAGCAGAAGGTTAATCCTCAGCTATTAAATAACATGACAACCATCGCTAATCTAGTTGAAGATAATTTATTGCTCGACCCAGACTTGGCCACCCCCTGGCAAGAGTATTATCAACAAGCCAACCTATCTATCGATAATGTTAATGAAGTTCAACTACAAATAATTCGATTTTTATCCAACCAGTATCACAACCGACATATAAATCTAAAACAAGAACGTACACTTTATTTCCTAGCCATTGGCAGCCTCATTGGTTTGTTTGTTTATTTATTTATAGGGTTATTCCTTACTTTCAGAAGCTCCATTGAGGGGTTATCACAGGCTGCTATGCACGTTGCCGACGGTGCGCTTGATGAGCACTTTAATGTTGAGCCATATGATGAAATAGGTAAATTGGCCAAGGTGTTCGATATCATGCGCAGTCAATTAAAGGAACGCCATCAACAGTTAATAGAGCAGGCTATAACCGATGGTTTAACCGGAATTTATAATCGTAAACATTTTAATGATAAGTTAAGCGAATTAATTACCTTGAGTCGGCGAATTAATAAACCGACCACTCTGCTTCTTATTGATATTGATCATTTTAAAAAATTAAATGATCACTACGGACATCAAGCAGGAGACCATTGTCTTCAGATGGTTGCTCAGCATTTAAAAAATAAACTAATTAGAAGTACCGATGATCTTTACCGATATGGCGGCGAAGAATTTACCATATTGCTGCCAGACACCAGCCTGTCCGGAGGCATCAAGGTAGCAAAATTGCTTTGTAATGAGGTTAGAAATTTATCTCTTGAATTTGAATCCCAATCAATCAAGACAAGCGTTAGCATTGGTGTATCGTGCACTGAACACATAAATGAATTTAATGAAGATAATTTAGTTAGCCTCGCTGACCAGGCATTGTACAAGGCGAAAGAAATGGGCCGTGATCAAGTGGTAAGCGCCCACACGACTTCTTAAGGTTTAAATTACTATTTTCAGGGCTTGGCGGTAACATGTGGACATTAGCAATAAACGAATACATATTTTCCATGAAAATGGCACGCCTATTTTTCAATACGACTTCACTAAGAACACCCTCAATTCTACTGACATGCCTAATCCTGTTATTAGGTTTAACAAATCAAAGCGAGGCTGCTGTTACTAAGGAAAAACTAAAAGAGCTGGGTGGCATATTAACTCCTTTAGGGGCATTGAGAGCGGCAAACAAATCAAAAACCATTGCACGATGGACCGGTGATAAAATAAAGTCCGATCAAATTTCAAAATTACTCGCCAGTGAAAAACCAATTTTTATAATCACCTCAGAAAATGCGAACCAATACAATCAGTATCTAACCCCCGGGCAAAAGGCACTTTTTGAAAACTATCCAGATACCTTTCGCATGCCCGTTTATAAAAGCCACCGTTTACACAATGTACCTGAAAGCCAATACAAGGCGGCACGAAAAAATGCCACACAAGCCACACTAATAGATGATGGCAATGGGTTTACAAATGCCTGGCCTGGAGTGCCATTTCCTCTTGCAAAAAATGCTTTGGAGGTATTATGGAATCACCTTAGCAGTTGGAAAGGTTTGCACCTTAAAGCAAATATTATTGAGGCGGCCATTCATACAGATGGATCTGTTGCCAAAATTGTAAATACAGTGGAACTAGCCATGCCTTATTACGAGCCAACTAGGGAAAAACTCACCAGCAACAGCGTTCTTTTATATTATATGAGCAAGACTCTCTCGCCCGCGCGATTAGCTGGAGGGACAACTCTATCTCATAACAGCACAAACCCGAGAATTTACCCCAGAAAAAACTGGATCTATGTCACGGGCCAGCGCCGTGTACGCCGCCTGCCTGCAATTGGCTACGACACCCCAAATATGAACTCTGCCCACATTCGCGTGGTCGACGAAATTAATTTATTTAACGGATCGCCAGATAGGTATAACTGGCAACTAGTGGGGAAAAAAGAAATATTCATTCCCTATAACAATAAGGCACTGGCACAAAAAATAGGTAAACTGGATAAGTTATTAACCCCGCATCACGTTAACCCTGAAGATACACGGTATGAGCTGCATAGGGTTTGGGTCTTAGACGCCAAACTAAAACCGACAGAGCGCCATATTTATCCACACAGGGTACTTTATATTGATGAAGACAGCTGGAACGCCGTCATTGCAGAACAATACAATAGGAAAGGTGAACTTTGGCGCGTGAGCCTTTCTTACAGCCGATATCACGAGGAGATGCCGGGAACATTGCCCGTTTTAGATGCTTTTCACGATTTAAAAAAGAAATCTTATTATGTTCAATCAATTTATAAAAGGAATTCGAAATCTTTTAATTTCTTAAAAAAACTGCCTGACAAAAAACATTTTTCCCCAGCCGAGCTAAGGCGAAAATCAACACAATAAAAATACAAACCAAAAGTTAAACGCTCATAAGTGCCATTTCACTAATAGTAATTTCTGCATCACGGTTTGTAAGGCCTTACCTTTATTGCTTATCTTCCAAGCAATAAAATTTTCCTGTTCGGCTCTGTCACCCAAATTCAATTCTAATAAGCTGCCATCATTCAGCTGTTTTTCAATACGGTTACGTGGCAGGTGGCCAATGCCCAGCCCCGTCATGAGGGCCGCTAACTTTAAATCCAAGGTTTGTACATACAACACTTGTTTGGCAATGCTCAAGCCTTCACTGCGGGCCACATTCACGGTGGAGGTATCGTGCACCACTACTCTGCGTAAATTGGGCAATGCCGCCTCCAGCGCAAGAGCGTCCTTGGCCAAATGAGCCATGGGGTGATGGGCTGCAATTACCGGAATTAAACTGCTGTTAATAATGGCGGTGGTGCGAAATCCTTTTTGCAAAGGGACAGGGCCTGGCACGCCTACCACTAGGTCTACCTTGTCATGTTCGAGCGCTTCCCAGCCACCGCTTAATACACATTCACTTACATCTACTTCCAGGCCCGGGTGCTCCTGTAGAAAGCCCTCCAGCACCTGAAAGAAAAGCTGGTAATTTAACAGGGAGTCCAAGGCGATGCGCAGCTTAGGCTCCCAACCGGTGGCCAGCTCCTTGGCTTTGTCGGCCAGCGTGGTGGTGGCGTTTAAAATGAGGCGCCCGTCTTCCAGTATCAAACGCCCCGCTGGAGTCAGTACCGAGCGCCGCCCTTCACGCTGAAATACGGTGATACCAAGCTGTTCTTCCAGCTTTTGCACCCCATAAGAAAGGGCTGAGGTGGCTTTGTTCAGCTCTTCAGCAGCTTTTGCGAAGCTTCCGCGCCGATCGATAGCGTCCAGTATCTCCAACACCTCTATGCTTATGGGGTTTACCTTCATATTGGTCCTGAGTAAATGTTCTAAATTTTAGATCATTCTAATCATATAAAGGCCCTTATTCAATTCTCCACAGGCCGTACAATGGCTTCAGTTGCTTAACAAACAAGCATAAACACATTTGGAGAACAGCATGAAATCACTCATAAATAAGATAGTCACCACTTCAGCCGGCTTCGATACTCTAGCGGTACGCATTGCCGTAGGCGCCACCTTTGCTGCCCATGGCGCACAAAAGCTGTTTGCCTGGTTTGGTGGTTATGGCTTGGAAGGTACCGCAGGGTGGATGGCTTCAATAGGAATTGAACCTGCCATGCTTATGACCGTGCTCGCAGGCAGCTCCGAATTTTTCGGCGGTTTATTGTTAATGCTGGGATTACTGGTACGCCCTGCTGCTCTTACATTGGCAGTATCTATGTTAGTTGCCATTTTCGCGGTGCATATTAATAACGGTTTATTCATGAGTAATAATGGCTACGAGTACGCGCTGGCATTATTGGTCATTAGCATCGGCTTGATCATACGCGGCGCCGGCAGTTTTAGTGCCGACAGACTGATACAACAAAAACTAGCTGATTAATCTTTCAGCTCAGTTGAAATATTCGCTCCATTATTAATATCTAAATTAAAAAGGTGCTCATACATGAGCACCTCACAGGAAAATTATTATGTCTGTATTGAAAATTGATGCCAGTGCTCGCCTTACTGAATCCAACTCGCGTGCGCTTACCCAGTACTTGGTCGAGCAACTTAATGAAAACGTCATCGAGCGAGATCTGGTTAAACAGCCTTTACCTTTAATCAGTGCTCAAGATCTAATGGGTGTACACGGTTCATCAGATGATTCCCGCGAGAGCCTGCAGCAACACTTGTCGGTATCAAAACAATTAATTGATGAACTCATGGCCGCCGATACTCTGGTATTTGGTTCTCCTATTTATAACTTCACGGTTCCTGGAGTGCTGAAGCAATGGATCGATTATGTTTGTCGTGCCGGAGTTACTTTCAAATATGGTGAACAAGGTCCTGTAGGATTAACGGGAATTAAGCGCGCATTTATCATTACTTCATCTGGCGGCGTGCCTGTGGGCAGCCCAATGGATCATGCTAGTCGTTACCTTGAACAAATATGCAACTTTATTGGTGTTGAAGAAGTAATCCACATTGATGCCAGCGGCTCAAAAGGTGCGCCTGAATTAATTATTAATGAAGGTAAAAAGCAAATAGATGCGGCTTTGGCACACATCAGAATTGAATCGGCTAAAAATGTAAATCAGGCAGAACCTGCTTAAGACTCGTTGCACCCCTGTCGCCAGCTATGGTGGCTTGTTAAAATGGCGGTGATTTTCACCGCCATTATTATTTGGCAATATTAATATATTCCAACGCCGTCATTCTGTGATACCTCACCTTCGCGTAGGGCAGTATATAAGGATCTGGATCCACTACTTCTACTTCAATGTTATTTTTCATAGCAATATCCATGGCCATATTGGTAATATTTACGCTGAAAGAGGTGCCCATAAAAATTATTTTGTCGGCTTTCTCCATTCTCTGGGTGGCTTCTTCTATTCGATATAAATCGGTATAAAATTCATCGAACAATAAAACAAAAGGTTTGAAGGACTTATAAAGCTGTGGTTTCCCTTCTATTTTAAAAATATCCATTAAAGACTTTTTAAGATCACTTTCATCCACCTTGTCCCAAGGTGCAGAAAACACTTCCACCGGATCTCCCTGTTCATGAAACAAAGTCATTTGATCAAGACGACCATGAATGGCAATGTAATTTTTATTGCCCGCCTTTCCATCTAGACCATCAATGTTTTGAGTTATTAGATTTTTATCCGCCAGCCAATAATGCACATCATTAGGGCCATGATTTCGGTAGGTGGCAAAACGATGATAATACCAAGCTAAGAATTCTTCAGGCTTTTGCATATACATGCTACGGGTGGCCATTTCCATGGGGGTATAATTAGTACTGCCAATGGTCCAAAATCCGTCTTTGCCACGAAAGGTAGGAATGCCACTTAGCGCACTCACTCCGGCACCGGTAATGTAAAGTGTACTCATGAATACCTTAAGTAATTAATTTTTTATATCTTGCCCTGTACTTTACAAATTGTGAAGCACGGAAATAAACCGCGACTGACGGGCTTATTGCAAGCGATACTTGGCCTTAATCTTTTCCACCACACCTTCGTCAATTAGCTGCGCCATAATTTTTGAGAATTGTTTGGCATGCTTGGCCTGTTTAGATTTTCGGGACAACGCCATAAACACAGGGCTGGTATTAGTAACATACTTATAAGATGACTTTTTAACCTGCCCGTAACCCTGTGACTGAATCATGTAATCAAACTGAGACTCTTGACCAACAATGACATCAACCCTGTTAGCTACTAGTACCTTAATCAGTTGTTCATCCGCGGTAATAAAATATTTTTGAATTTTTCCATCATTATCAAAACGCTCAAATTTTACTGCCCCACGCACATCACCCACTTTATATTTATATAAGTCTTCATATTTATGAATGTGCACATTGGCGTTTGCCAATACATAAAAATGAAAGGTGGAATTAGTCACATATGGCGGATTAATAAAATGTGCATAACCATCACGCTCTTTGGTCCAAACCGCGCTAGTCATGAAATCTACCTTTCCATCCATAACAAGGCGCTGACAACGCAACCATGGGCAGGATACAAATTTAATATCCATATCCATGCGCCGTGCTACTTCTCTTAATATATCAGCATCTATACCGCTCACTTTTTCCTCTACTACAATTTTTCTTGGGGGAAAGTGAGACATGGCTACTGTTATTTCGTCCCCCCACAGCATAGAAGACAAAAACGTCATCGCCAAAAAAATGCTCCCGGTCAATTGAAGCGACTTACCCAATTTAATTTTTATCATCTGAACATAGATTCTCATTTGTTCATGCTGTTTTTGGTCAGCCTTGAAGACGCTTTCTCAGCCACTAATATAAAACCCTAGCAGACTAGCAATTGGCCCCTGTCCGTTTATTACCTTTAGCACTAAAAACCGTCCCTCACCGAGAAAAGTTGGCTCTTCAACTAAACCGCCAGTCCATATCCGCTAGAAGCCTATAAAGCCACTATTTCCAACTATGCTAGATACATAAATGCATTTACACGCTCTCGGACAAATTGAGATAACCAGTTAATTTAAATATTGTGATCAACAAGAGGAATTAATATGTCAAAACCCACTATCGCCAGAAAGACACCTGAAATGGTTGAGCTCGAAGCCGGAAAAAAATACGCATGGTGCGCCTGTGGCAATTCAAAATCCCAACCCTTTTGTGATGGTTCCCACAAGGGTACTGAATTTACTCCGGTGATGTTTACGGCGGAAGGCGGTACCAAGGCCATGTGTATGTGCAAACACTCAGGCAATAAACCCTATTGCGATGGCAGCCATGGAAAATTATAAGTAAAACTAATCCAACACCTCCTTCATGGCCCCGAACAACCAACTTAGTGCAGGCCCTTTAATTTGGTTTTTTGGGGTTATAAATTCCACCGGCGGGCTCCAGGCTTTATGGTCAATGGAAATGGTGAGCCGAGTTAGGTCACCTTGTTTAATGGCATCATCCACCAGATGGCCGGGTAAATATGACCACCCTACGCCGTGTTCCACCATTTGCTGAATACTGGTAAAACTATTGGCCCACCAGACTTCAGCAGAAATATGAGGAAGCTGATGCGGCATGCTGCCACTGGCGGCGCGCAGCATAATTTGTCGATGGGGAATTAAATCATTTACCTTCAGCGTGTCATCGCTAGATAACGGATGGCCACTGGCGCACACCAGATAAAATGGCATGTTGCCTATGTAACATAGCTCCACGTCCTCACTGAATGACTCATGGGTGAACATTAGCCCCAACTCGGCTTTATTATCGATAACGTAATCCAGTACATCAGTACTGGGCATGCTTAATACTTCTATGGCCGTGGCCGGATAGCGCTCCCCAAATGCCTTTAATATTTGGCTAAATTTGGGCACCAGCATGGCGTTATCCACAGCCAATCGAATAAGTGGCTCTTCATGGCGATCCATGGCCTGAACCACGCTGGAGAGCTCTTGAGATTGACGCAGCACCGCCTCGGCATACACCAATAGCCGTTGACCATCCTCTGTTAGCGAAGGCTTACGGGTGGAGCGATCAAATAATTGCCGATTCATATCGGCTTCCAGATGGGCAATGCCCTGACTAACGGCCGACTGCACCTTGCCTAACTTGCGGGCACAGGCCGAAAACGAGCCGCTCTTGGCCGATTCCACAAACATCTTAAGGTGTTCCAGGCTATACATATCACCAATCCTGATAGTTACTAACTTTTAATCATCCTATTTAGAGATAATATAGCCACCTAATTCGTATCTAAATGAGAGGAGCGCAACATGAGCACAATAGAACGGTTATTTCAGTCGGTACTGTTTGAAATACTGGCTTTGGCTATTCTCACCCTGCTGGCCATACTGGTGACGGGCGGTGAAGCTACCACCATGACCGGCCTCGCGATTGCTCTGGCTCTTATTGCCATGGGCTGGAATTACATTTTCAACCTAATATTTGATAAAAAATACGGCCACGACCGACTGGGGCGAACATTTAAAATGCGCATTGCTCATGGCATCTGTTTTGAATTGGGTATGCTGATCGTATCGTTACCGGTCATTATGTGGGCACTCAATCTAGGTGTCTGGGCGGCGCTGGTATTGGATATTGGCGTGGTGGTGTTCTTCCTAGTTTATGCCATTGCCTTTAACTGGGCCTATGATGTGATTCGTGATCGTTTGGTCACATCAAACGTTAATCAAATAGAAATCACCTAAAAGATTAATAGCTAAAAAATATACTATTAAATGCTAGGGCTTTGCCAATTTAGAGCCCTTAGTTTTTATAAGCTCGTGCTGTACTTATCATTGATTTAAATGATCGGCAGCGGCACGAGCCGTTAAAATGCAGCCCGCCAAAAAAGTCCCTTCTAGCGAACGATTACCACTGATGCCACCACCGCCAAATCCGGCAGCCTCACCTATGACATATAGGTTGGGTAAAACCTGTGAATGAGTATCTAATAATTGCGAATTCAAATTGGTTTGCATGCCTCCCATACTTTTACGACTTATAATGGTTTCTTTAATGGCCATCAGCGGCCCTGCTTTTTTATCTTCTATGGGTTGTGAAGCACAAGTGCGAACCTTATCGCCCTTCCAATTTCTTAGGTGTAATAAGCGCCTTAGCTGATCATCATTATGAAAACGCGGGCCTTTTTTAAGCTGCTCATCAAAGCCTTTTAAAGCGGCCTTCACCTGGGATAACTCCACGTTCACGTCTGGCGTGTGTTGGTTCATTTTTAATACCAGTTCTTCCAAGGTATCGGCCACTAATACGTCTTCACACTCGTTGCGCAAATAACTCACTAAACGTTTATTGCCAAATAAAATTTCTTTAATAAAGGTAAATATTTTTCGATCTCGAACGGCTGGGTTTATATCCGCGCCAGAAACAGCCAGCTCTTTCTCGGCAATTTTTTGATTCAGTATTTGCCAAGAATACTGGTGTGGTAAATTAGCAATGCGGTGACACAAGTTATGGGTATCAAAACCTGATATCAGTGGTTGCGGGCCAATACGTTTACCATGGGCGTCTAGCCATAGAGCGGTTTTAGCAGGAATGAGGCTTAAACCTTTGTGTTCAAACTCTTGATTAGGATGCTTTATGCCCGCGGCGTAGTTCCACATCCATTCTAGATGAGTGACATTGGCCCCTAGTTTTTCTAATTTTTCATGTAGGAGTCCATTGGCACTGGGGTGAGAGCCATTTAGCAAATACTTAGGGGCTGGGCTTAGTTTTGTATGCCAATGCTCTCGAGTTTTATCTAAACAACCATTAATGCCGCCACTGGCCACAATAAGGGTATGAGCCTGATACGTTTTTTTATGGTTATTTTGCTCAAGCTTTAATAAAAAACCCTGCTCATTTTTTTGAATGTCACTCACCCGACTGTCACACAGCCAGGTTAAATTCTGATCTACTTTTTTAATGGCCTCCAGAGTTTTTTTAACCAAACGCTGACTTGTACCCCACATCACATGATATCTAGGAACCGAATTA
Source organism: Bermanella sp. (assembly GCA_036960565.1). Lineage (GTDB taxonomy): Bacteria > Pseudomonadota > Gammaproteobacteria > Pseudomonadales > Oceanobacteraceae > Bermanella. The sequence goes on along the minus strand of JBALXQ010000038.1, from coordinate 46,157 downwards.
CCCGGTACATAATCTCCCCGTTCTACCCAGTTCACCACGGGTAAAAAATTAACGCCCACGCTTTTTACCCAGTCATATATCCGCGTCTTGCTGTTTTCAATATAGTATTTGGCCCATCGCTTTGGCCATTCATCGTCTTGCGAAAATTCGGCAAAGTTGCACCAGTCTTGCCAAGCCAATTCGTGACTGTCACGTATACCATTGAGTTTTTGCAAAGGCGTATTAATAAGCGCCATACCACCAAAAGCATCTTTAGCCAGGCCACCAATCTTGTTAAAGGGTTGGCCATCAATAATGGTGACTTTTTTGCCTTTTTTTAAGAGCTCGAGTGCACATACCAAGCCGGCAATGCCGCCACCTATAATGGTGATGGGAAGTGTAGGGATTGAATTCTGTGTACTCACGCTTAATCACCATTAATAAATATTTATAAGCCTAAGCTAGGCTTATTTAATGGTGGAGGCATTGGTTTTATATTCATTACAATTGACCTTGCGAGCCAAGTAATAGGGGACTTGATGCACGTCAAAAATTTGTATGAAATTTTTAACTCTTTGTGAGTATAAGAATAAATGGGCAGGGCTCGGTTTTTAAAGAAGCAGGTATCTGCTTTGAGCAACAAAACCATATAGAGGTTAGTCAAAATCGGCGGCGCTGCGAACAAGCCTGCTTATCCCTCTCAATAATAATGTAGTGGCTCGAAATGGAATATCGACAACTTCAACTAAAAAATCATACCAGGCACTTTCTTCAATACCATTTTTTGGAATAAGAAAATGAACGACAATATATCCTACGATACAAGCGGTTAGCACCAGAATATCAAAGCCGTTGGCAAACAAGTCGTAAATAAGGTAACTGCTAATGCAAAACAGTATTGATGCCAGGGTTACACGAATAACTTCCATGTGATTTTGTACTTCCTTTTAAATAAAATATTTAGAGTGTGCTAATACACTTAAGCGGTGCTTGCCTTCAAGCCAGCATATAGCTTTGTAAACTGGTATAAACCTGTTTCCCGTCATGTACTTCGCTTTTAAACAAGCTAAATTGATTAACGTCAAACCAACAAGGTTTAAAATTGTTATCTAAGAAGTTATTTATTTTTTGCGCGCTGTAACCCGACTGACAGCGGGCCAAAGTCAGGTGGGGCTGATATTGATGTTTGGATAAATGAATGCCTTCACCCGTTAACAAATGAGCGATAGCATCATGCAACTTGAGTAATGCTGCACAGGGTTCAATTCCCAGCCACAATATTTTGTTAGCGCCGGGCAAACTAAATTGGCCAGTACCACTCAGGCAAGCTTCAAAAGAATCCATCTTAATTTCTTGCAGTGCCGTATGCACTAGGGCAGGGTCGGCATCGCCCAGAAAATGTAAAGTCACATGAAGGTTCGCCATTGAACTAAGCCGAATATTTTCATCAGCATTAGGTTGGTAGGCCATTGCCTGCTGGATTAAATCAGCAGGCAATGTAAACGCAATAAATAACCGCATATTTATTGAATCAATCCAAGCGTGTTACTAAATAATTTTTGTAATCAGGAATGACTCTGCGCATCTCTTGGTTCATTAAGGGTGAAGATAACACCATGTCGGCGCTGGATTCATTGCACGCCACCGGTATGTTCCACACCGCCGCTAACCTTAATAAAGCTTTAATGTCTGGGTCGTGGGGCTGAGAAGCCAATGGATCCCAAAAGAAAATAAGCAGGTGAATTTCATGTTCGGCAATTTTAGCCCCAATCTGCTGGTCGCCTCCCATAGGACCACTCAGTAATTTTTCAATACCCAAGCCCGTGGCTTTTTCAATTAAGTGGCCTGTAGTGCCAGTGCCAAATAACTTGTGCTCGGCCAATATACTTCTATGTTTTAGGCACCAAGCTTTCAAGGCTTCCTTTTGGCCATCGTGGGCAACCAGAGCAATGTGTTTGCTGGCCGGCAGTGATTTTTCTATGGTTTCCATACATGCCTCCTAGGTGGAAAAGATTGGATAAATGTAACGCTATTTCCTTTGTAAGTAACCTTTAAATCATCCATTTCAGGGCTATGGGCTATTTTGACTCTGCCCCCAGCTCACCTAGGCTTAATAGATAGCGATTAAAGGGTGAAGCATGCTACGCGCGGCCATATTAGTTCTCTGTTTAAGCTACATGCTGGCAGGTCAGATTCAAGCCCAGCCATCGGCTATGCCTCTTCAGGATACAAGTCAGGTTTTACTGTTGGCCGAGGATGGTCAGTACAAGCTAGCCCCCTATGTTTATTACCTGCCAGAGCAAGATAAAGCCATAGACATAAATGATCTGGTTAAAATATCAGATACCCTGCCCTGGCAAAAAAATCTCAAAACAGAGGTAAATCTGGGGTTTAACAATCATGCCTACTGGTTAAAGATATCCACAGTCAATCACTACCCTTTCAGCAGTGAATGGGCCTTGGAAATAGCGTACCCATCGCTAGATCTAGTGGAAGCCTATTTTTACGATAAAAATAACCACCTAGATGCCGCTTATTTTGCCGGTGATCAGCTAGATGTAGACAACAAGATCATCAACCACCCCCATATCGTGTTCCCAGTGCAGCTGCCTGCTGGTGAGGCCTATACCCTGTATTTACGTGTGCAAACCCAGGGCGCCATGCAGGTGCCTCTCACCCTGTGGCAATGGGAAGAGTTTAACTTTCAAACCCTAGTACACTTTTTAATGCAGGGATTCTTTTATGGCATGGCGCTGCTCATGGCTCTGTATAACAGCGTGGTGTGGTTTGCAGAAAAGAAGGCCATTTATTTATATTATGTAGCCTATATATTATGCCTAACGCTGTTTCAATCCTGCCTCAATGGGCTGGGTTTTCATTTTATCTGGCCCGAAAACCCCCAATTAAACAATCTCATTATTCCCACATCCATAGCCTTAATACTGGCCTCCATTAGTTATTTTATTAACGATTTTTTTAACGCTCAAGTCACCATCCCCAAACTTCATAGGCTGCTTAAAATAAGTGCTTATTTTTATTCGGTCATGGCCATTGTTTGCATCTTCTTGCCTTATGCCATTGCAGTGGAGCTCATGACCACACTCGCTAGCCTTACCATTGCCCTAGTGATATTCCTCACTATTTATATGCTTAAAATTAGACATCCAAGTTCCCTCTATTTCTTCCTATCCTGGTTAGTATTGATTTTTGGCGCCGTACTGTTGGCCGGCAATAAATTTGGATTTTTTCCCATTAACATTTTTAGTGAATACGGTTTGCAAGTAGGCGCCGGCCTAGAAATGATGATTTTGTCTCTGGCCTTAGCCGATCAATTAAACAGCGCACAACAAGGCAAAATTTTCGCACAGCAGGATTCGTTGGAATTAGCACATCAGGTAAATAAAGAGCGCGATAAAGCCCTGGCCATGGAATTGGAAAATTACCGACTTGAAAAAGAAAACTCGCAACAACTTGAACAATTAGTGAATGAGCGCACCCAAGAACTTGAACTTGCCATGGAAAACTTATCCACGGCTCATGAAAAATTGAAAACCATCAGCATCACCGATGCTCTCACCCAGCTTTATAATCGCTATTACTTTAATGAGCACTGGCGCATTGAACATAAGCGGGCCTACCGCGAAAAAAGTCATTTAAGCTTAATCATGCTCGATCTGGATCATTTTAAGCAGGTTAACGATCATCATGGTCACCCGGCAGGTGATATGTGCTTAAAGGAGCTGGCCAGCTGTATATTGCAACACGCCGCTCGAGATTCAGATATTGTCTGCCGTTATGGTGGGGAAGAATTCATTATTATACTGCCCGGTACCGACCAGGAAGGAGCTATAGCGGTAGCTGAAGCCATTCGCCAACAAGTGGCCGCGCTTAAGCTCGTTTGGCAGAGCCAGAGTATTGCGCTCACCGCAAGCCTAGGGGTGAGTTCGTTAATCCCCAAAAACAGCCTTAATAAAGACCAGCAAATTATGATTAATCAAGCTGACCAGGCCATGTATCAGGCAAAAACTCAGGGCCGTAATCAAGTAGTTTTATTTAGTGAAACGCTAAACACCAGTGAATAAACATGGTTTGAAATCTTAGTAGTATTATTTTTCTATGCGCTAACAACCTCTACCCGATTACGCCCTAAATTCTTGGCTTTATACAGAGCGTTGTCGGCAAGGCTTATTCTGTGTTCTACGGTATCGCGGTCTTCAAATTCAGATATACCAATGGATACCGTAACCTCAATACTTTTATGAGCCACCACAAACTCCACATCACAAATAGTGCGGCGCATACGCTCGGCCACTAACTGGGCATCATGCAAATTGGTATGGGGAAAAACCACCACAAACTCTTCGCCGCCATATCGAAAAAGGGTATCTTCAGCGCGTAACAGTTCGGTGATGCGGCGGGCAAATTCTACCAATACCGCGTCCCCCACCAGATGGCCATAGTTGTCATTAATTTGTTTAAAGTGGTCAATGTCCATGATCGCCAGCGTGAGATTTTCTTGATAGCGCTCACGTCTGTTGAGCTCATGATTTAAGCCTTCCATACCAAAGCGCCGATTATACAGTCCGGTTAAATAATCCCGCGAAGCCAGCTCTTTAATTTGTTCAAGACTCAAACTCAAGGCCTTGGATAGTTCGATGGAGCGATAGTTTTTTTCAATGGAGTCAATGAAATTCTCGGTGGCCGAAGATTGAAATACAGTGGTAATGACCGCAATCACCAAAATCCCCATAGCCTGGTTCACGTGGGCAAAGTCGCCCAACCACAAAAAGAATATGAAAGCGGGCATAGTGGTACTAACAAAAAAGCCAAGATAAGCGGCGCGTACCGGAATAAGTACCACCGCCGAAAATGAGCTCACCGCCACCAGTGTGACGATATTATATAGCTGCCCCTGTAACTGCGGCGTGTAAAAGAGAAGTATGGATACGCCCCATAAAAAGCCAGACAACACTAAACCAAATATATGAGCCTGCAGCCATATCGGCCGATTCACGTGGCTCACATCTTTCCTCAGATATACTGTGCAAGCCAAGACCAACACGCTGTCGACCACCGCTAACAAACTCCACCAAATGAGCACCGGGGTGAGAGCAATATATTCCGACATGAGAAACGCAAAGTAAGCCGAAGATAAAGGCCCCGCTGCATGCAGAATACGTTTACGGGTGATGAAAATGCGCACCTGTTCTTTAAAAACAGCCTGCTTAAGTGCTGGTTCGTCAATTTGCTGGCTATCAAGCTGTGGTGGCTCACCCTTGAGTGAACTTGGTGACTGGCCCTTTTGGTTATATTCAGTCGTCATCACTTACCTTTATCCCCATGCAAAACCTTTCTATTCATGCTGTGTTAGGTATTTGGCAAATATTCCTTTTAACTCTTCCCATTGCAATGGCTTGGTTAAATATTCATTCATACCCGCTTCCTTGGCCATGTCTAAGTCCTGCTTCATGGCATTGGCGGATAAACCACAAATAATTAAGTCATTAAAACCAGCCTGGCGAATAGCTTGGGTCGCTTCATAACCATCCATCACCGGCATTTGTACATCCATTAATATCAAATCATATTTCATTCCAGATGTGACCTTATCTAATGCCTGCTTACCGTTCTCGGCTAAGTCGTATTTTACTCCCAGCTCATTGATCACCTCACCGGCCACCAATTGATTGATGGCATTGTCCTCTACCAACAACACATGACCTGTAAATATAAGATTATCGTTACCCTCCTCGGGTTCTTTATTTTTATTTAACTCAGAATTAACCTGCAAAATTGAGTTAAAAAAGTTGCTCAAGGTGTGCGGTGAAAATGGGTGTGATAATAACGGTAAGCCCCATTTTTCCTGAGCATCGTGTTTTAAATTAATTGGATACAGGTCTCCAATCAAGGCCACTTTTACCTTGGCAGTTATGCATTTATTAATCACCTCTTCATGATTAATTAGATAATTCCAATTAGGCACATCTATAAGCAATACTTTAAGCTCTCCATCATTAACCAACAGCTCCAGCGCCTTATCTGAAGAGATAAAATTTCGCTTAATACCTAGAGCTGAAAATATTTCGTCTGACAAATTAGCACGTTGATTTTTCTCCAAATAATACACCTGACTACTTTCGGATAATACCGTTAGTGGTTCAAGTACCTTGCAGGGCCCAACGCTATTAAGGGGAATGTGTAATTTAAAACAACTGCCTTGACCCTCTTGAGAGGTAACCTTTACCCCTCCCCCCATTAATCTTAATAATTCTTTAACTATGGTGAGCCCTAAACCAGTCCCTCCAAATTTTCGACTGGTAGAGTCATCTGCCTGTGTGAATGATTCGAATATTCTATCGATATGGGTCTGACTCATGCCAATGCCAGAGTCATTCACTTCTATTTTAAGAACGCCTAGATCATCTTTAAGCTCATAGTTAAAGCTCACCGACACCTCACCAAGTTCGGTAAACTTAACGGCATTACTGCATATGTTTAGCAATACCTGACTAATACGCAGTGGATCTCCCATTAGCTTTTCAGGCACACTCTTACAGGTATTTACTCTTAAACTTAATTCCTTTTCTTCCGCCATGACCGACATAGACGAAATAATATTTTCAATAACGTCATTTACACTAAATTCAACACTTTCAATATCCATCTTTCCCGCTTCAATTTTCGAGAAGTCTAAAATATCATTAATTACATTCATCATGATCCGCCCTGAATAAGCGGCTTTTCGTAAATAGATATTTTGTTGCTCGGTTAAATCACTGCGCAGGGTTAAATCTACTAGCCCCACAATACCATTCATGGGTGTGCGTATTTCGTGACTCATATTGGCAAGAAAAATACTTTTAGACTTTGCCGCTAGTTCGGCGTTTTCCTTTTCCTTTTCAAGCTCTACATTTAACACCTCTTGGTGCGCATTCATGGCCTGGGCTTGGTCTAACAATTCGGATGTTTGGCGGTTTTTATCATGGAATACATCCGCAGCTTTGGCTAAATCACCAATTTCGTCTTGACGGGCGATCCCCGGAATCAACTCTATTTCCTTATTTAAAGCAAGGGTACGAAATACTTCGGTGAGTTTACGAATAGGAGTAATGATGCGCCGAGATAAAAACCAAGCCATTAATAAGGTTAGGGATATACATAAAATGGCAACCAAATCATTTTTAAGCTGTGTTTCATTGACTAATAAAATTGAAGATTCATCCATGCGACTTTGTGCATCGGCTGCTTTAGCTCTTAGTTCCTTTGTTAGGTATAAAAATTCATTTGCAGAACCCGCCATGACAACATTTACTAGAAAAACATAACCACGGGAAACCTGAGTTAATCGTACAAAATCTTTTTTTATGTGTTTTAACAAAATATTGGTTTCGTGATCATCACCTAATCTATCTGATATTAAAGAACTTATTACTGCTACCTGCTGATTAAACTGAGTTGCAAATTCATAATCTGGCGTCACCAAATATTTGTTTGCATGCATTTCCATCAATGCCATTTGATATTTTATTTTTAGTTCAAAATCATCATGTATTTTTTTATTATTACTAATACTGCTCTCAAAGAGCATATCCCTTAAAACATGGATATCTGTTTTAATATCACCATTAAAAAGAGATTCTCTCTGAGCGCGAGACTCTATAACGCTGGTGAAATTCTCTTTGTAATCACTCAAGTGTTCCGCCATTCGCTTAAGTAAATTGTCTTCTACTATAAAGTGGCTTTGATTTGATACATTTTCATTAAGTAAATAAAGCTTACTTTCAACACTTTCCATTAGCAGATAAAAACTAGACACCGATGTTTCGCTAGCGGTTGCTTTAAATATTAACAAGTGCCTCTGTAAGTCGATAACATCTCTTTCAAGAGTTTGTACCAGTGCTACGTTCGAGAAAAGCTCAATAGTACGCTGTTGATTAATCACCAAATCACTTTGGCTCGCACGTGACAAAACCACCTGTACCACTAGGCTTGATATTAATATTGTTAACACAAAAATAATTTGTGTCTTAAGTGAACGCATCATTGTGCAGACTCTTTATGCACTTATAAACTCATACCATTTTTGTAAGCTGTATTCATAGGTGGGCATAACCGTGTTCCACACAGCCACATTACTAAAGCGTTTCTCGTAGCTGCCACCACGGCGTATATCACCTTTACGTACCGAGATATTGCCATCGGTACCGGTTAAATTTTGTGTGGCGGGTTTACCCTGATACCAGTAATCCCATTCTGCTTTTGTTAACTGGTTTTTGGAACGCTGCGGATTAGAGATGTAATATCCTTGGCGAGCTATAAAGGCACCTGGCCAGCCAGATAGCCACCAATTCATATATTCATATGCAGCGTCTTTTACAGGCCCTTTAGTGGCCGAAGATAAACACATTACCCCATGCCAACCGCGGTACCCTTCTTTAGGGGCAGCATAAGTTACCGGAATATTTTTACCGTTTAAGGCTGAGACCGCAGGGGAAAACATGCTTTCAATGACCACCCTATCGGATGCCATGAAATCAACCGATTCGGGAACTGAAGTCCAAAATCCACTGAAGTGACCATTCTTTTTCTTTTGAATAAGCACATCAAATAGTTGATCTAATTCTTGTTTGGTTAAATTGCCAATATCGTTGAATTTCACCAACCCTCGCGCTTGCGCAGCCAGTACCAAATCAAATAGCCCAATAGTGGGGGCGTTTACTATGCCCACCTTACCGGTGTATTTATCATCCAGTAACCAACCCCAACTCTCAGTTTCATAAGGCAGGCCTTTTTTTATTACATTAGTGTTATAGCCAAACGAATCCACATTATGTACATAAGGTAAAAAACTCACTTGATCACTGGGCTGTGGCCCGAGTATTCCGTCTGGCTGAACATTGAGTAATTTATAAGGCGCATCACCCGCGCCTAGTTTTGCTTCAGGCGTAAGTCGACCGGTTTTGGTGAGGTTATTAATTTCATCCCAATATTTTAATCGTTTGGTATCGATGGCTTGAATGGCCCCCGAATCCCACAAAACATTAATGCTATTAGACCATTGCTCGTATAAGTCAAATGAACGAGGGGACATGGAAGCTTTTTGTAACACCGCCGCACTGCCCTTAGGCTCGAATTCTAGCTCTATGCCAAGATCTTTCATGGCCTGCTGACGCAGCTCTTCTTGCAAGGTGACATGGGTGCCCAATACTCTTAGCTTAATCTTACTGCGGGCAAAGACATAAGGTGCTTTACTCACTACGACGGCCGCCACCGCCGCCTTAGCCAGCGTGCCTAAGGTATCGCGCTTATTGGTATCAATAACTGGTTTAGATTTATCCGTCACGCCCCGCCCCTTTTGGTGATTAGGCCCCATTTACATGGAATACCCGCATTAAAAAAGTATAGACAGGAAAAAGCGGATAGTAAGAAAACACCGAAAGCATTTGCTAGGCTACTGAAAAGGCCTAGCCCTAGCTTTAACTAGGACTATATAAGTCATTACCCATTAAACTTAATACGCCTAAAAATAGTGTTTCAAGCTTCGAGCATTACGACCGATTTAGAATCAGTCACACTCAAATTATACGCCCATAGCCGCTTTTTTCGAGTAGCCTATATTTAGGCTAAATTCATCAATAAGTGATTTTCTATCACGCGATTTAATAAAAAATATAAGAATTAATCGGTATACACATGTTTTTTTATTGAAGATAAAATCCATGGAAAATAAGCGCCTTTATTATTCGCCAACACTTCACAAAAATCGTCGAAATCAGACCCATTAACAAACAATCATCATTTTTTTATTAAAGGAATAATCACTATGAGTACATTCATGAAAAAACCAATAAAAGCAGGTAAGACATTCAGCTTAATAGCTTTTTTACTCTCCATAAGCACCCTAACCCAAGGTTATACTGATACTTTAAAAAACATGCACATGGTGGTATTTGTACATGGTGCTCACTTAACGGCAGATTCTTGGAAAGAAATAGAGCACGGAATAAATAAAGAGGGTTATCAGAGCATGGCAATTAACCTTCCCGGTCGAAAGGATAGTATTAATCCAAAAGATATAACCTTAAATACATCAGCCAGTTTTCTATGTAAAAAAGTTTCTGAATTGGATAAAAAAATAACATTTGTCACTCATAGCCAGGGAGGTGCCATTGTCAATCATGCCCAGTCAGTCTGCCCCCAGTTAAAAGTAGAGCGCATAATTTATCTCGCCTCTGTCTCGCCACTAACAGGAGAAAAGCCTTTCGATAAACTAAATAAAGAAGATGAAGTACATTATTATAAAGGAGTAAGCTATGAGGAGAGCAGTGGCCTTATGGTGATATCTAATCAAGATGCTTTTGTTGAAGCTTTTTCATCCAAACAAAATAGCCAATTAAAGAAAATCATACTGGATTCTGCGGTGAATGAGCCTGCCTATATCGCCGATGGTGTGGTGAAAATGAATAAAGAGAAATTCAGCGTTATTAAGAAGTTTTACATCTTTACTAAAAACGACAAAATCATCTCGCTGGCCTCTCAGCATAAAATTGAAAAACAATTAAAGACTATTAAAACCAGCACCATTAACAGCGGGCATATTCCGATGATCACGCATCCTGAAAATTTAGTGAGTACTTTGTTGGAATTTTTGGTTATATAACTTTAACTGAAACTCGGACGTATTCTTAAAATTGCTCCTCGGCTTTGGCATCCTGCGTCGCCCTACCCACGACATCCATGTAGCTGTGCATTTTAAGGATACGACCGCTATGGATGGCGGAAATGTCATTTTTGCATGGACTATTAAATGGAGTAAATCGGTAGAGCGAAGCAGGAGCCAGAGCCGAGCAAAAAAATGAACGTCCATCCCTAACTCACCCTTAAAATTGCTCCTGCATTTTAAGGATACTGTCCATCCCTGGACGTAAAAAGCCCAGACTGTTTAGGGCTGGGCTTTTATATTCATTGGGTATTTAAAAAGAAATTAAAGAATCTTCTCTAACACTTTCTCAAGCTCGCCCACAGTACGGTCAATGTTGTGCAATTTATCAAGACCAAACAAGCCTAAACGGAAGGTTTTAAAGTCTTCACCTTCATCACACTTAAGCGGAACACCGGCTGCGGCTTGCATGCCTTGTGCGGCAAACTTGCTACCATTTTGCATTCCGGCGTCGGTAGTGTAATTAACCACAACCCCCGGGGCTTTAAAACCTTCGGCCGCTACCGACTTAATGCCTTTGCTTTCAAGTAAGGCACGCGCTTTGGCGCCTAGCTCTATTTGCTCGGCTTTTACTTTTTCAAATCCGTAGGCCTTGGTTTCTAACATGGCATTGCGGAATTTGGTTAAGGCGTCAGTTGGCATAGTCGCGTGGTAAGCATGGCCGCCATTTTCGTAAGCTTGCATAATTTGGTGCCACTTTTTAAGGTCGCAGGCAAAGCTGTTGCTGGTAGTGGTTTCTAACAAAGCCAATGCATCTTTATTTAGCATCACAAGGGCGGCACAAGGAGACGCGCTCCAACCTTTTTGTGGGGCGCTAATTAAAATGTCTACGCCAGTTTCTTGCATATCTACCCAGACCGTACCGGAAGCGATGCAATCTAGTACAAAAAGGCCACCCACAGAATGAACCGCATCGCTCACGGCTTTAAGATAGTCATCAGGCAAGATCATGCCTGATGCAGTTTCCACATGAGGGGCAAATACAAAATCAGGCTTTTCGCTTTTTATGGCCGCCACAACTTCTTCAATAGGCGCTGGTGCAAAAGCCGCTTGTGGGCCTTCTTCTATGGTGCGTGCTTTTAATACCGTAGTAGAGGCAGGAATGTTGCCCATATCGAAAATTTGGCTCCAACGGAAACTGAAGAAACCGTTACGAATCACTAAACATTTTTTATCCACAGCAAACTGACGCGCCACTGCTTCCATGCCGTAAGTGCCGCCACCGGGTACCACTACTACCGCTTCAGACTTGTATACGTCTTTAAGAGTGCTTGAAATATCGTTCATCACCCCTTGGAAAGTCTGTGACATGTGGTTTAGCGAGCGGTCAGTGAATACGACTGAATATTCTAAAAGACCATCTGGATCTACGTTGGGAAGTAAGCCGGCCATGAAAATGTCCTAAAATGTGGATTGTTGTCAGTTTAGAAGCTCAGACAGATTAGTGATAGTGATGCTGCAGGTTTACATAGAGCATTTACTGACTGCCTGGCCAATAACGGTAGTAAAAACGGTTAATCGTTGTTGGCGGGTATTAGAAATGAGTCCAATGCCTGTGTAAAGAGGGTTTTAACGGTATGGGAAGATTCAAGAGGAAATGTGTGTTGCAAGGAAGCGAGTGGTTATATTGTGTTCGATTATATTTTCTGGCTGGCTTATACCCTGTGTATAAATAGGGGGTTGGCTAAAAATAGCCTTAATTTGAAAGCGAGCTTGGCCCTGCCTTATATTATGAAGTACAAGGCCAACTCTAAAGTTATTAACTCACCTAGTTTGCTGCCGTCTCTTGTTGAGCTTGCGCAATTTTAGCCAGTACCGCATTGATCAACGGTTCTACAGGAATATCTTGTTCGTTCAACGTTAGCTTACCGTCTACCAGTGTCGCGACAGTCACTAGAGTACCGTCTTCAAGTTTTATAAACCCTTGCTGCATTAAAGGATCAACCATGTTTGCTGCTGGTGATTGCAATATGGCATTGCTATCGGCTGTGATTAACATCTGGGCTGAAATCGCTTTTACTGCCACTTTAGGATCCACTAATTCAGAAAGTTCAACGCCTTCAATACCATTAAACTCAACCTCCAGATTAGCCAACCAATCTCCTCCAAACGCATTTACTTTAATCTCTTGATTTAACTGTAAACCCGGTTGAAAAGTGGCTTCTAGTAATTGATTAAAGTACTCATCAGTTGTGAATGAAGCTGAATCAACATTTTCCAAATGACTCTGTAGGTTTTCCATCAAATCCGCTGATTCCAATGTAAACCCGTTTAAATCAATGTCATAGCTGGCAGAAGTTAATGGCAGTGGCGAAGTAACACTTTCAACATTATAAATAACATTGGTATTAATTTTATTATCAATAATTTCACTTATGGCAGCGATAGACATGTTAGTGAAACTCGCATTGCCCTTATCTGAATTAATAACCAATTGCCCCACATTCATTGCCGATTCTCCTAGTTCAACCCCAGATGAATGCTCTTTAATATCGGCATTGGCAGTGATATCGGAAAATTCGGCGCTGAAGTTAGCCCCTTTAATATTGGAGGTGGCTATAGACAAGGTAATATCTGAAGCCGTCCCATCTACATTACCCTGTGCCGTTATTTCCATAGGGGCTAGGTTAATGCTGATACCTTCCTCCTCATTAGAAAAATCAAACTCAGCTGAAGTCATAACGCTATCGTAATTCCCCATTGCGTTGGCATGAGAAAACCCGGTCAACAAGGTGCCTCCCAGCTGCTGCGTAATGAAGGTTTTAATTTCTTCAGGCGCGTCTACTAGGGATATTTTATCCTGGGAATAAACTTCAAAAAACAAAACACCGAACTCACCAGAGGTAATCGGGGCATGTGTTAGTTTAGATTCAATCAATATAGAAAAAGGTGGGATCTCATCTGCGACATTATCAAAGGCCATATTTAAACTGACTTTAGATTCCAAGTAGCCTCTTTCGAAGGTCGCATCCGAAATGATCAAATTCTCATTTTGGCTTTGTGCAACAGCCAATTCCGTTTGAAACTGTTTTTCGGCAATTTGACCCAAAATCCATGGGCTGGCTAAACCTGAAGAGGCCAATAAAAAGGTAGAAATTAATAAAGGTTTACGCACAGTTAAATCCGTTTAATGAATTAAAAGCCGGCATTTTAGAGCATTCATTAATGATGTAAACCGAATTTAGCGCAGAATGGTAACTGGTAATATTTATCTAACTGTGCCACTGGCTATTGTGATATTAATTTCCAGAGGGCACTCTATATCGCAATACATTTCTAGGAAAGACCATGTTAGATCCAACTCAATTAAATCAAGTATGCGCAGACAAACTTCCCGGCCACATGGGCATTCAGGTTACTCATGTAAGTGAGGAAAAGTTAATTGCACAGATTGAAATTAAACCGCATCACATGGCTCCTAATGGGTTCTTACATGCAGGCAGTGTGGTCACTCTGGCAGACACCGCTTGTGGTAATGGCTGTTTAGTAAATTTACCCGATGGGGCAACGGGCTTTACCACGATTGAACTTAAATCGAATCATTTGGGTACAGCAACGCAAGGAACCATCATCTGTGTTGCCACCCCTACTCATTCAGGCAGAACGACTCAAGTGTGGGATGCCACCGTCAGCCATAAAGAGACAGGAAAAACCATCGCGCTATTTAGGTGTACACAAATGATTCTTTACCCTCGCCCTAAGAGTTAACGTTTAAGTCTTGCCACAAATTTTAGTGAGTAGGTTTACGAAAAGACTTACTCATCTTTATATGTACATAAACCTATAAACTAAAAAACCAATCAACGCCATCCACACACTCACCCCAATACAAAACACCATAAGCGCCGTTTTTTGCTGGTTTTCTTCCCTGGGCTTAATGCCTTTTACGCGCATGGTTAATTGCGCAGTTAAATTTACCGAGGCAATGTTAGCAATCAGTAGGTAAGCCGCTCCTTGTGCATATTCAAATGCATTTAGACCAAGACAAATCCCTAAGGTAACTGTCGGTGGTAACAAGGCCACTGCCACCATCACCCCCACCAAAACCGATGACACTCCGGTGGTAATAGACAAGGCCGCTGCTGCTCCTGAGGCCAACGCTAGCGCCAGGCTGTCCATGCCTACCGTGGTACGACTAAGCAATTCATGAGTAAAGGTAATGTTGGGGTAAAACCAACCCACCAAGATGGAAATGCCAAGGGCAAAACTAATGCCCATCAATAAGGTTTTTAACGACCCTAAAATAGCACTGACTTTTCCCAAGGTGGTGGCCAGCGAAAGCGACAAGTTTGGTCCCAGTAGTGGGGCAATCACCATGGCGCCAATGATCACTGCCACGTTATTTTCAATTAAACCGATGGCGGCAACGATAGTGCTTAAAAACACCAGCATTAAGTAATGGCCATCTACCTTACCTTGTGCACTTAATTGATTAAGCAAAGCTTCACGGGATACCGTGCTTTGTTTACTTTGGGTGCTATGTTCATATGGCAGCGCTATTTCCAATGGATATGCCACCACTCTAAAGTTACTTTTTCCTTCCATTAAGTTTTGTAACTGATCTAAAATCTTTTGGGACTTCGATTTTTCAACCAGTATTTTAATGGCGATTTGTTTATCGCTTTTACTGCTGGTCCAATAATCTTTGGCATCACTTTGTTTTGCTATACGAGTGATGGCATCTTCATTAGAAGGCGGAGCCACGGCTTCGATGGTAATCATAAACAATGCCAATGTTGGTGGGTTTATTTTAATAAAGAGTAACGTAAATTGGCAGAGTAAGATATTTTGTAGAGGTTATGTAGTCATTGAAACCCCTGTGAACCTTTCATTCACTAAGGCATCAATGTGCTTACTCAACACTAAGTGTCGTGCTGGCAACCTAAGGCGCTAGTACCCAGGGTGAGTGGCCACAAAGCCATCGCGGCCCACCATGATCAGTTGGCTGCCATCCCAGAACACATCATGAATTTGTATTTCACCATTAAATTCGGCATCGCGGCCACCACGCAAAGTTTCAGTGACAAAATCGACTGTACTCACTAAGCGGTTGCCGGCGGCACTAATAAATTTATCACCGTCATGGCTTAAAACACTGCTAGATATTGGGGCCGAGTTGAGTTCGCTCCAACTGCTACCGTCGGTACTGGACGCGATAGATGTGCCCCCAAATGCGTAAAAGTTATCTTCAAATTCATAAAGGCTGGAATAAGTACCTGGTAAACTGGGCGTACTCACATTCAGCCAGTCGGTATAGTTGGCCACCGTATGGTGATAAATAGTGCTGCCGGCTAGGGCAATTATATTGGTGCCGTCACTTTCTATATCGGTATAGGATAAAAATGCAGGTTGGTTTTCAATATTCTCCCAGGGGCTCTCGCCGTTATAGGCAATGGTGGCACGAGTGGCTGCCAGAAAATGAATGCCATCGTATGCCAGAGCATTAATACCACCACTGTTACTCACATCGGCCGAAGTCCAGCCGGTGCTGTAATCGACTGGCGCCACTGTGGAGTGACTCATGACCACTGCATTTGAGCTATTGCCAAAAAAGCCGCTATAACCCGCCAGGGTTAAAACATTCCCTACTCGTTCAACATCGGTAACACCACCACTGCTAAGGGCAAGCGAGATTTGCAAAGTCCATTGGGCCAAGTCATTACTGGTGTACACGCCACCCGCGCTGGATATGGCTAGGTACTGGCTGCCGTCATGCAACACTTTAATAAATTCCGCAGAAATCACCTCGCTTGAAGTGTTATTCCAGCTTAAGCCATCGCTTGAAATCACCAACTCTAAATTATCCCCCACGCTAATAAAATCACTACCGGTGTGATGAATAAATTGAAAAGTAGTGGTTGGCGCTTCACTGTAACTGCCTTCGCTCCAACTAATGCCATCGCTGGAACTAAAATATTTTAAGCCGTCGCCGTCACTGTGTGAGGTGACAAATACACCTTCGGCAAATTCCAAACCAATGGGACTGGTTAAATCAGTAATGGTCGCTTGGCTCCAGCTCACGCCATCGCTAGAAGTATGCAGCTCTATCACAGGGCCATTTTCACGGCTCAAGGCCACAAATGCGCTGCCATTATGCGTTAACCCTAAAAATTCTTCGGTGTCGCTACTTCTGGACGAATTAGCTGCCCAGCTAACGCCGTTGTCTGTGCTTACCTTCATACAGCCAGTGGTGGCGGTCACGACTAACTTGTCATCAGCAAACGCTATGTATTGCAGGTAGTTATCGTTTTCCACCTCGCTATTACACATAGCACTGGTTTGATCCGATATCGTCCAACCTTCTCCATCGCTGGAAATTAACACGGCGGTTTGGCCAATGGCGTAAAACTGATTATTAGCAAAAATAACCTTATCCATAGCGCCACCGGTTGGGCTAAAACTCTGCTGCCAACTGGTGCCATTGCTGGAAGTTAAAATAACGCCAGTGGCACCGGTAGCCACAAACGTATTTGCACCATAGGCCACTGAATACAAATCATACTCGGTGCCCGAGTCTTGAGCGGTTTTTGCTGAGCCATCTAATGCAGATGTGTACAACGCGCCTCCGCTTCCCACTAATACCAGCTGACTACCATCACTGGCGGCCGAGGTTAAACGGGGGGCATGGTGGGTAATGGTCATGCGTACATCGCTAATGGTCGTCACCTCGCTACTTTCGCCAGCACCATCCTCATTCACCGACTGCACCATAAATGAATACAAGCTGCCATTACTCAGGCCCTCAACTGTATGCGGGGAGGTCACTGCTTCCACTGCGGTATCACTGCTGTTCACCCCAGCGCCCAGCTTGTAATAAACATTATAACTCGTGGCCCCTTCGGCATCTTCCCAGCTAATAATCGCCTGGGTATCCCCTCCTTTAACCATCACCTTAGCCGTGACTTGTGGCGGAACCGGAATGCCATCGGCACTGGCACTCACTTCGCTCGATAACTCACTAACGTCGCTGTTATTCACTGCGCTCACTGCATAAAAATAGGCATCGCCTTCGGCTAAACCTGTGTGGTTATACCCTGTCCCCACGGCCGGAAAATAAGGATCGCTACTGGTAACACCTGCGCTGGCTTTATAATACACCCGATAATTTCCAATGCCGGTAACCGGGCTCCAGCTAATATTAATGCCTTCTTCAAAGCCCGTAGCCGAGACATTTGTGGGGGCCGTCACCGCCGTATCCTGTTGTTGGTCACCATTATTGTCATCATCACTTCCACCGCCACCACCACAGGCAGTGATTAAAAACAATGAAAGACACACTAATAACCCGCTTCGAAAAGACGTGCGCATGCTAAATAATCCTTTAATGGCTTATTTATTGAGTCTTGTTCAATTTGAAAGATTTTGAAATGCTAAAAAGAAATGTTAACTAGGCAAGTCTGTCAGATTATTTATAAGCCGAATAAACCAAGCTTAGTTTTAAGGTTATTATCTCGGCACGGTTTCCTCACCCGCTAGCGCTTGTATTCTAACAGTGTCTAAAATAGCAAAGCTATTATAAGACAGCTCTAAAATTCCATCTTTAGCCCACTGAGTTAATTGCTTAGATACGCTCTGGCGAGACACTCCAAGCATTTGTGCAATTTCTTGTTGGCTCACTTGGGTAAAGGATTTAGCTTGCTGATTGTCTTGCGGGGCTTGTATGAATAATAGCTTTTTAGCCAAACGTTGGGGCAAAGGCAATAACAACGATTCTTCTACCGCGGTAAAGGCAAGGCGTAAGCGCTGACACAAATGCCGACTCACATCCATAGCAATACTGGGTTGCTGAGAAATGGCTAAATCGAAGGCAGTCTTGGGCATTTTTAAAATAACGGTGGGTTGAGTAGCAATGGTGCCATGTGTACGAGGTAAATTATCTACCAAAGAAATTTCCCCAAACCAATGGCCAGGATTCAATACCGCAAGCGTCATTTCTTTACCTGTGGATTCGTGAGCAAAGGCTTTTAGCTGGCCACTTATAATGCCAAAACACGCATTTCCGTCATCGCCACGGTGAAGCAATACATGACCCGCTTCTAAGTGCATTTCACTGCAAGCACCCTTCAACTGGACCATAAATTCTGGGGCCAAATTTGCAAAGAACGACAAATCAAATAACTGCTCATGGCTAACAACACTCATACACGGCCCTAAATATTTTACACAGTAAATGTTCGCGACAAACAATGCTTATAAGACTGTCCAATAATTGACAGACTCAAAGTATACCCTTAGGCAATATGAAGTCATTCAATAGATTGCTCTATGCAATTGAATAGATTACAAAGACACAAACCAAAAATAAAAGGTGCCAATATGAGCGTTAAAGATCAAGTCAGTGCAGAAGAATGGCAGGTAAGACAAGACCTTGCCGCTTGTTATCGCTTAGTGGCCCATTATGGTTGGGACGATTTAATCTTTACCCATATCAGTGTGCGTGTACCTGGTGATGATGTGCACTTTTTATTGAACCCATACGGTTTATTATTTGAAGAAGTGACCGCCTCAAACCTAGTAAAAATCGACATTAACGGCAATAAGGTCATGGACAGCGAGTATGAAGTCAATCCTGCTGGCTTTACCATTCACAGCGCTGTACACGAAGCCCGTGAAGATGCCCACTGTGTATTGCACCTGCACACCACGGAAGGCGTGGCTATTTCCGCACAAGAAAACGGCTTACTGCCGTTAAGCCAGTTCTCATTATTTCCGTTATCGGGTTTAAGTTATCATCCCTATGAAGGCGTAGCGCTAAACCCAGATGAAAAGAAGCGCTTAGTCGCTGATCTTGGCACCACTAACTTCATGATTTTGCAAAGCCATGGTTTGCTTACCTGTGCACATTCGGTTTGTGATGCATTTTTGTATATGTATATTTTACAGCGCGCCTGTGAAAGCCAAATAATGGCACAAGCGGGCGGCGGCAAACTAATTCAAGTACCCGACATGATCGTTAAAGGCATTCAAGCTCAGGCGGAGCAAGTATTAAAAGGGGCCGGTGGATCATTAGCTTGGCCTGCTTTACTACGTAAGCTAGATCGTTTGGACCCTTCTTATAAAGACTAAGTTTATAAAAGGTAAGCCGCCTGAATGTGAGCGGCTTTTTACATAAGTGTAAATTAGCGCTAAAGAAGTTGTCGTAAAAGGCGGTATCATGAATCAATCTAACGCAAGCTCCATAAAAGAATGGCAATCAAGCGGCCAATCTTTTGACTTTGGAGGCCATCTTGAAAGTCATAATGTTTTTTATCAAGTACAAGGTCCCAAAGACGCACCTGCCCTATTATTAATTCATGGTTACCCCAGCGCCAGTTGGGATTGGCATTGCCAATGGCCAACACTTATTCAGCATTTCAGAGTGATAACTTTAGACATGTTAGGTTTTGGTTTTAGCGATAAGCCCGCTGGTTTTTCCAAAGACTCTGCTGTGCAATATAACATTCATACTCAGGCCGATATTTTCACAGCCCTATTACAAAAATTAAACATCAGTAAAATACATGTATTAAGCCATGACTATGGCGATACCGTGGCTCAAGAGTTATTGGCTCGCAGTCACCATAGAGAAAAAAATGCTGTTGAATTATTAAGCTTATGCTTATTAAACGGGGGCCTCTTTCCCGAAACCCACAAAGCTTTGTTATTACAGAAATTACTGCTCAGCCCTATTGGCCCGTTAGTGGCACGGCTAGCCACCTATAAAAAATTCAAAAAGAACTTTTCACACATTTGTGCAGTGCCATTAAGTGAAGATGAATTATCCACTTTATGGCGGCTGATAGAGTTTAATAATGGTAAACCCATACTGGCTAAATTAATTGGCTATATGACTGAGCGTAAACTTAATCGTGCGCGTTGGGTGGGGGCATTACAAAACAGTGGAATTGCCATACGTTTAATAGACGGTTTACAAGACCCTATATCGGGTGCACATATGGTGAAGCGTTATCGTGAATTAATAAATAATGCAGACATTATTGAACTAGAAGGGGTTGGGCATTACCCACAGCTGGAAGCACCTAAAAAAGTGCTGAATGCGTTTCTGGAATTTCATAACATTAAAAATACTAAAGCCTAAATTTAATAAAACGCTAACGACAATGTTAGCGTTTTATTTTTATTACTAATTCACACTAAAACTGCGGCTCTTGCCAGTAAAGCTACTAATATTGCCCGAGCCCACCGCTTTTTTATCTCCATAGTGTTTTATACGGTACGTGCCACTGGCAGCGTCGCTAGGAATCACCCATTCAATGGTGGCTTGGCTAGTGCCCCAAAAGCCATCGATGCGTTCCCACTTATATTTGGTTGCCCAATCGTTATCATCGGCCACCGTTATCCAATTGCCTGATACTTTTTGCTGCACTTTTAGGAACGTATCTTCACTGCGTAAATTATTACGAGGATGACCCGTCCAGAATTTTACTTTTACCTTTTGGCCCTTGCTGTAACTTGATTTGGCATCACTCACTACATCACCAATAGATTTAAAGATAGGCGCCTGATCGTGCACCACGCCGGTGGCAAAGTTATACATGCTTGCATCACTTAAATCTCTTGGTGTAGCCGTGTCCACCGCGCTTGATCCCATCGTCATGTTTAAAGCTAGGTCATTAAAGGTTTGTTGAAACGCCGCTAAAGTCCACGGACCAAAATGCGTAGAGCCCCCTTCATAATGTTGCATATCGTATTCTTCTTTGGTAGTCACATAGCCTGCATAAGCGTTAGATAATCCCGCCACCACATAATGGTTTTCATTACCCAGCACGGCTTGCACTGTATTACGCAAACGTCGACCCGACATCACTGTAAATTCGCCTGGCACCGCCAGTAAAACCAATTGCCCCACTTTTACAATGGAGGTGGGCAACACTTCTGGGGTCCATGGGTAAGGGTCAAAGCCACTTTGCTTTAACAAAATGGGTTTAGGATATTGGCAATCAATATCTGCTTGAGTAGGCGGCGTAAGCGTATAAGTGGCCACCTGCCAAATAGGGTTAGTTTCGCGTTGCCCTTCATTAAACGCATCGGAACCTAAACCATCTTCGGTGCCAGCACCAAAGGCATAACCTAGTGCAGCTTCACAAGTTTGCTCAGCGTCGCCGCCGGTAAATTCACTGCGCACTACCATATTCGAGTAATCGTTATACTGGTGGCGAAACTCTATGGCACCGCTTAATTGTTCACTCGCGCTATTGAAAAGCGCCAAGGCTTTTTCATATTGGCGATCACCAATGATTTCAGTGTTCTCAAACATGTCATCAGTAGGGCTGGGGCCAACACCATCACCTTCAATGTTTGGGCTAGTATCGGCATGATTAGACTGAGCAAAACCTGCGATAAAATCACCTCCAATATTTTCTTCAAAACGATATTGGGCACGGCCTTTGTTATCACTGCTTAGTAGAGTATTGGTATTTTTCATGGAAGTGGGGTGTACACCAAACCAACTGATCATGCCTACGTCTTGCCCTTCTTGTACCAAACGCAGCACTTGCATTTCACTGTCTATAGACTCGCCATAACTGTTGCGCTCGGTCTCAGGATTATTGTCATAAGCTTCCATGGAGCGGTTAATACTGGCATTGGTTAAATTGCCTGAATTAAATAATATGTGTCCAGGTTTTAAATTTTCGTGCGCTTCTTTAATGGCCGCCACAATGCCGTTTACATGAGCATCGTAGTTTTCTTCAATGAAACCTAAAATGGTAAAGTCGTATAAGGCATAGTGGCTTTGACCACCAATGGCGGAATGCGTGTGGGTAGCACTTAAGATGATATTTCGGTCTGTGTATAAACTACCATAAGTGTCGGCCAGTTTTTCCACCACCCCTTGTTGCACCGATTGAAACAAGGCCCCCGCATCTACGTTTACAAATACCACTCGGTTGCCGCTGGCTTCATCCGCTGCGATATAGGCACGGGCATATTGGCGGTTATGAATACCGGCACTTTTTTGCTCAAGCACCGCATAACCCATCATGCCAATTTCAGCGGCACTGCCGGTGACATCATATTTTCCTACACCAATTAAATAATTATCGGTGACGCCATGGGCATAACTTCCAATACCAAGGCCTGCACATACTACTAAAGCCATTTTTTTTAAAATTTGTTTAAACCGAAGTTGTTTAAAATGCTTTTTATAATAAGAATTTTGCAAGCAGAAATACGGCGCTTTCATTTTCATGACACTCCCCTATTCATCAATTGGTTAATCGATTACGGCTATTTCAAGACGCGAATATCGACATCACAATTGACGCTAGCACAGAGCTTTTATTGCGGTATGTGGGATTTGGCCAAGCGAGGGATTTTGGCACGAAAACAAAATAGAGTTAGTCCAGACTGCGCCATCGGTTAGGTGGCTGTCTTATTTTGACGCGGTTATCGATAGTGAAGGTCATTCAAGAAACGGGTTAGTCAGCCCTTGCATACATTAAGGGCTTGTCTTAAATTTAGGATGGTTTTAATTCAAAATAGCTTTAATTAACAGCATCACCCCAGAGCTAAACAATAACACTCGGCAAATGAGCATAAAGTTTTCTTCGTTAATATTGCGCACAATGTCTTTGCCCAGCTTTACCCCAATCCAAGCAAAGGGTAGTAAAATAACCGAACTAATTAAAATTTCTGATTGCCATTGGCCAAGAAAAAAATACGGCACAATTTTTACAACATTCAATACACCAAAGAAAACCGCCACTGTGGCTAGCCAACTCATTTTAGGTAATTTTCGTGCCAGAAAGTACAAATTAATAGGTGGGCCACCGGCATGTATTAATGTGCTAGTAATGCCCGAAATGCTACCCCATAACCAAGCTGCTCCAGGCATGTTGCCCAGTAAAGGCAGTAAACTTTTCCAAGCAGAAAATACAATACTAATGATAGCCAATAAAATCATTAAGCCGTCATCACTGAAACTGCCCATCATAAAACCCGCCAATACAATGCCGAGTATGGC
Source organism: Bermanella sp. (assembly GCA_036960565.1). GTDB lineage: Bacteria > Pseudomonadota > Gammaproteobacteria > Pseudomonadales > Oceanobacteraceae > Bermanella. The sequence continues at coordinate 22,494 of JBALXQ010000038.1, read as the reverse complement.
GGCCGGCAAAATTTTAAATACCTCTTTGTAATTCACATGTTGGCGATATTCACGAATGATTTTTATATCCATGAAAATCAGTACTGGCAACATTAATGCCGCTGCTTGTGGCAAAGGCATTACCAGTGCTAATAAAGGCACCGCCACTACACCTGCCCCTCCGGCAAAACCGGATTTTGAAATACCGGTCATGATGATGCCAATCACGGCAAGGAAACAAAACAGTGGAGAGTAAAACAATTCGGGCATTTAAAAATACTTTTAATAAAACGTTTTAAGGCAGATCAAACCACAAAGCCTGCAAACCTTTGGTGCTGGCTGTGAGGTTCAGCTCAGGCGCGCTAGTTAAACCGATTCCATCGCCCTTTGCCATTAACCTTTCATTTATCTGTGCACTACCAGACAATATATGTAGATAACCACTGCGATCATGGCGTTTTAAGCTGAATTCTTGGCCTGCTTTTAATTCTAGGCGATAAATTCCAGCATCTTGGTTAATCGTTAATGATCCATTTGTGCCATTGGGAGTCACTAAAGGCGTCAGGGTAGAGCTTTGTTTTATACGCTTTTGTTCATAACTGGGTTTCACCGATTTTTCTTTTGGTAAAATCCAAATTTGTAAAAAGTGCAAAGGTTGCGTGGTCGATGGATTATATTCCGAATGTCGCACGCCTGTGCCCGCGCTCATGCGTTGCACTTCTCCAGCTTTTAGTACCGACACATGCCCCATGCTGTCTCTGTGTTCTATGCTGCCCTGCAATACATATGAAATAATTTCCATATCCTCATGGCCATGGGCACCAAACCCTTCACCACCAGCAACCGTATCATCATTAATCACCCTTAATACGGATACACCCATATGCTTAGGGTCATAATAAGAGGCAAAGGAAAAACTGTGAAAACTATTTAACCAGCCATGATTTGCATGGCCACGTTCATTGGCACGTCTTACATAATCCATATTAAAACCTATCGCGGTTATGAGCGGATAAATAGTTGATCTCTGGGCCAACTGGCACGACGCGAGTGGGATTGATAGTGTCGTGGCTGTAGTAGTAATGCACTTTAATATGTTCAAAATTAACCGTTTCACTCACACCAGGCTGCTGATACAAGTCACGTAAATAATTCGATAAATTGGGGTAGTTCTCTATTTGTTTTAAATTGGTTTTAAAGTGACCAAAGTAAACCGAATCAAAACGAATTAGGGTGGTGAATAAACGCCAGTCGGCTTCGGTTATTGTATTGCCCACTAGATAACGCTGATTTTCTAAGCGCGCCTCAATAGTGTCTAGGGCATTGAACAACACTTTAAAATGCTTTTCATACACATCTTGTTGAGTGGCAAAACCTACCTTATAAACACCGTTATTAATGGCGTGATAAACCAGCTCGTTAATTTCATCTATTTGGGATCTTAAAGCTTGAGGGTAGTAATCGGTTTTAACATCGGTTAATTCATTAAAGGCACTGTTTAAAATGCGGATAATTTCTGACGATTCATTATTAACAATGCGCTTGGTTTTTTTATCCCACAATACAGGCACCGTCACGCGGCCATTATAATTAGCATTCATGTGGGTATACACTTGATGCATGTATTGAATATCACTAATAGGGCTTGGAGAAAATGTGGCAATGGCCTCGTCGCTTAATTCCCAACCATGGCTTAGCATTTCAGCTTTCACCACCGTCACGCCAATGTGTTGTTCGAGTTTTTTAATTTTACGAAAAATTAATGTTCTATGGGCCCAAGGACAAGCCAATGACACATACAAATGATAGCGATTTGATTCCACCGGAAACTCGCTGCCCTCACCTATGGTATTTCTAAATTGAGCATCCTGGCGAATAAACTCACCGCCACTGGCACTGGTGTCGTACCACTGATCTACCCATTTCCCATCTACTAGTAAACCCATGTTTTGTTTCTCCGCTATCAATAAAGTCTGATGCCAGTATACGCAGGAGGATTATCTGAAATGCGGCAATAAGCCGATGGGAATGGTCTAAAAAGTTGAAGGGTTTCAATCAGGGGGCTTCCTTATGAAGAGACAACTATTTAATCGTGGTCTCTTCATAAGGCAGTATTAAGAAAAAGTGGCCGTTAAGGTAAGTATTTCTTCATGCTGATATTAAAGTAACGCTTTAATACACTATTGGCTTCTTCATCATTTTGACGCCAGCCGTATATCTTAGGCTTAGTGGTTTCAATGGCCAGGGTTTTAAAAATAAGCCAATCGTAAATAGCCAAAGTGGCGGTTAAATTGTGCATGGAGTTTTTGCCCCGAGAATGGTGCTGATGGTGCTGGGTGGGAAATGTCAGAATGTGCGCCGCACACCACATGAGAGTGCGCACCCATTTATATTTATGGTTTAACAAGTACAAGTCGTAATTCCAGTTCACATGAGTATGAGCAGCCCATAAGCCTTTAAACGCGGTGCCAATTAAAAACACTTCGGTTAAACCTAAATACAAGGTCAATACCTGAAACCAGTAGTTAGGCAGAATTAACCACCAAGCCCAACCATTAACAAAGGTTTGTGTTACCGATATTTGCCCCTTGTTATCCTGGCCACCAGATAGGTGATGAGGCCTGTGGTTCATCTTGTAAAAGGCCTGAATCCACTGCAAAGCCTTATTCTTAGGACGCTTAGCATGGGAGAAATAATGGCTGCTACCGTGTAAAAACTCTTCAATGCAGAAAAAACCCAGTAGGGCCCACCAAAAATAATCCTCCTGCAGGTAAGCCAAAGCCCCAGCACTACCCGGTAATAGTAAGGCCATAATTAACGCCACGCTCACCGTTAATAACGGGCGCTGAACAATCACCATCATGGCGGCGGCCAAAAAGGACATCCACCAATCTTGCTTGGTCTTGCGGCCATTAGTGGTGCGCCCACTGAACAGCTCCCACAGGGCTGCGATGAGTATAAACACCATCACAATGCCGCCTAGTATGTTTTCCATGAACCACCTCTTATTATTTTTTTGAGGCCTTCAAGTTACGACAACAACAGATATATTGTAATTCGATATTAGTTATAGTTAACTTCCATGAAGCTGATATTAGTTAATATCAATAGATCGCTCAACAAAGCCTAATGCCGCCATGAAACTGAATTTACGCTCCATTGACCTTAATTTATTACCTGTATTTGAAGCCATTATGGTCTCAGGTCAGCTCACCCGTGCCGCTGGGCAATTGGGCATGAGCCAGCCCGCTCTCAGTGCCGCAGTACAAAGATTACGTGTCACCTTTAACGACCAGCTGTTTGTGCGCACCCGCCTTGGGGTACAGCCAACGCCTAGGGCGCATGAAATTCATACTCAATTGCAGCCCCTGTTAGAGCAAATGCGCAGCAGCTTGTCCCCTGCCACCGAGTTTGATCCCACCCTCAGTACACATTGTTTTCATGTATTAAGCGGGGACTATTTTGAAATGGTGGTGCTGCCCAATTTTATAAAACGTATTCAAGAAAAAGCGCCGTTGGCGAATATTAAAGTGACTACCCTAAACGATGATTCAGAAAAGCTGCTGCTCAGTAGCGAAGCCGATGTCATTTTAGATGCATTCCCCGTGGAGGATAACCGCTTAGTGTGTGAGGTAATTCATGGTGAACACTTAGTAGTAATTGCTCGATCAGACCATCCAACATTAACCAAAGACACCCTCACGCCGCAGCAATATTTTGATGCCTTTCATGCGGTATTACCAGAGCGAAGTCGGCGTTTACCTTTGTCGCAGTTGGTAGGGGATGAGTTATCAAAAAAACGTAAGGTTGCATTGCAGGTTTCTCATTACAGCAGCTTGTTAGTGGCGGTATCCAATAGTGAACTTATTGCTACTTTCCCCAGCGCTTTGGCTAAATCTTATGCCAAGCAATTTAACTTAAAAGTTTTTCCTTGGCCTTTTCCACAAGCCCCCATTTGCATTCATTTAATGCGCCCTAAGGTACTGATGCAAGATCCGGCTCATTTATGGTTTTTAAATGAATTAAAAATATCCATTGCTCAAACACAAGAGCAATTGAACTAATTCTCTACATTTTATAGCTGATTAATTTTTAGACTTGTTAAAAATTTTCTGTCATTCCAAAGAGTGAATCGGCCATATAATGATTGATAAAGGTCAATATTATTAGGAGCAGCTTCTTTAGCTAATTGTCGTTTGGCCGCTTTATTGGTAATACTAATTGTCTTATTACAGATAATAACAATGACCTAAAAGAGACCTACCCATATGAGTATTTCAAAAGAAGTTTACAGCGCAGGCCCCTACAAAAATATTTTTGCACAAGCGGTGAAAGTCGGCGATACCCTTTATATATCTGGCCAGGTAGGCGTAAAACCCGACGGCACTCCAGGCGCCAACATTGTTGAGCAAACCCAACTGGCTTACGCCAACATTCAGCATGTTTTGAAACAGTTTAATCTGGAAGCAAAAAACATAGTGGACGAAACCTGGTTCACCACCAACATGAAAGATTTAATGAAACAGAATGAAGCCGTATTTGCCTCCCGTGGTGAGTTTTATCAAGGTTCGGCCGAAGTATGTCAAACTCTAGTAGAGGTCAGTGCATTGGTAATGCCGGAGTTATTATTAGAAATTAAATGTGTGGCAAAACTGTAAGTTTTATTAGTTATAGAATAATTTGATGATGAACTCACTTATAAATTCATCATCAGATTTTCATAATTCATTGATTAATGATTAAGAATTAATGCCCTGAATCCTTCATGGCTTTCTCCGATATGCTATTCATAACGTTATCGGCCGACTTACGGTATGGAGGCCAAAACATAGTGTCAGAAAAAAACTTAGGGTTAGCTTCAATTAATGGATTTTTATCCACTTCACTTGAAGCAGCCACCATACCCAAACCTTTTACCACCCTATTTTGAACCGCTTTACCAATGAAATAATTGGCAAATATTTCGGCTGCTTCTAAACGTTTTCCACTTAAATCTACGCTAAAATTAATGGTATCTAACCACACAGTATTACCTTCTTTAAAGTTCACTAAGCTCCAATTAGCACCACTGACATTATGAGCAACCGCACCCGGGCCATAAGAGGCAACCAATGAAAATTCATCCCGAAATTCTGGAACATTGGGCCAGAAAAGGCCCACCTGCTTATAAAGAGCCGTGACTTTATTTTGAATGATATTGTCATTGCTTATGGCTGAATTTAGCTTGTCTCGACTAACCGCCAAATCATTTAGGTAAAATGGCGGTTTACCTAACGCCAATAACGCTAAAGCAATATTAGGTTGAACCTGGCCCTGACTTAACGACAACTTTCCTTTCCAGCGTGGCGCCCATAAATCTTCAACACTAGTAGGTACATCACCGGCTTTCACTTTTTCATTATTCACCCAAATACCATATGCTCCACCGCCCCAAGGGATATACAAGGGTTTACCACTCTTGTTTAAGCCCATAGATATGTTTGTAAGTGATGATGATAAATACTGATAATTGCTTAGCCTTGGCGAATTAACATTAATCGCTTGCAGTAAACGTGCTGTTTTACTGTCTTGCATTTTAATGTAGTTAAGCGTGAGAAATGAAATATCGGCTTTATGGCCACGCAGCAATTTATACATTTGTTCTGGCCCCTCTGCCCAAGGGGATATGACGTTTACGGTAATATTGTAGCCCTTTGCCTTTAGCAACTTATTAACCGCTTGTACCTCTTCAGGCATCACATAACCGTCCCAGGTGAGTACCTTTAATTCATCGGAAAAGCTGATTGCGCTAAATAATGTCAGTAATACAACTAGAAGAACTCGTGAAGGGATTATCATAATTGGCCCATCGGCTAAAAAGATTGGTTATTTAATTAAAGCGCAAAATGTCCATTTAGCAATTATCAGAGCCACGACGCTTTTATAATTTACAGCCTATTTCGACACTTTTATTATGGATAAATAATCCGGATATGCTGCGTAAAAGCATACTAAAAGCCGTTTAGAGCAATGCCTAAACCCAAGCTCTTTGTTAATTACCTTTGGTTCATGCTGTTTCTATTCCCCCCCCCCTTAGCGATACCCATCAATAAAGTCAGCGTGATCCTCATACTTTAATCTCAACCCAATCAAATACAAATAAGAATGATTTGCATTTAGATTGACTCAAGTATACCGTGACCGCCTCTCTTATTATTTACTTCTGTTTTAGAGGCTCCTATGAAAATCCGTCCCATTGTTGCGGCATCTATTACCTGCTTACCGCTGACTGTTATGGCGCAACCACAAGCGCTTGAAACTCTTACAGTTCAAGGTGACTGGCTTAACGAACCCAATTCTCAGCAATTAACCGAACATCCCGGTGCACGGCAATGGCTCGACAACGATGCAATTAAAGCCTCCGGCGCCACCACCCTAGGCGACGCTCTTAGGTTATTACCGGGTATTTATGCACCCGAACATTCTAGTTCTTCGGTGAGTTCATTAAATATCGGCGTGCGGGGTTTATCGGCCAGGCTCACCTCTAAAACCACTGTGTTACTGGATGGCCTGCCCTTGTCGGTAGCCCCATATGGTCAACCACATTTGTCGTTGGCACCGGTTAATTTGGGCAACATTGAATCCATCGACGTAGTGAAAAGTGGTGGCGCCGTTCGCTACGGTCCACAGAATGTGGGTGGGGTGATTAACTTTGAAAGTAAAAAAATTCCGCAACAGGCCGCCGCTTCTATTCGCGTGAAAGGCAGCATGAGCGACGAAAAAAAGAGCCAGTCTCTGGGGGAAGTGAACCTCACTACCGGCGCCACCAATGCTGCAGGTCTGGGTATGTTAATGACCTACACCAGCCAGCGCGGAGAAGGCGCCAGAGAGCACAGCGAAACCAAGACCGATGATGTTTTTGTTAAGTTTAATCAAGACCTAAAAAACCAAACTCAACTTAAAGGGCATGTTCATTATTATGAATCGGATAATGAATTACCCGGCGGCTTAACCCAGGCTGCATACGATGAAAACCCATATCAATCCTTGCGTCCTTTTGATGAATTCATTGGTCAACGCCAAGAGGTAGCACTGGGTTACGAAAAAAGATTCAATTCAGGGGCCCTATTTGAAATGAATGGCTGGATCAATGCCAGTGAACGAGAGTTTGTTCTCACCAATAAAAATGAAGGTGAAGGCGGCCGCTTAGACAGATTCCCCCGTACTTATGAAGTAAAAGGCATTGAACCCAGATTAAGCCAGGGTTTTGTGGTGGGCAGTGGCTTTCACGAAGTGGGTACCGGTTACCGCTTTGTTGATGAGACCGGAAGAGAGCAACGTTTTCGCCGTAATGGAATTACCGAAGGCGTTGACCCCTACACCATTGACCCCGTTTTAAATCGCGACAACAGCAACCACACTCAAGCCCATGCTTTTTATCTGGATGATAAAATAGATGTGAATGCTCTTACTGTGACACCCGGTGTGCGTTATGAGCGCATCACTATTTCTAGGGAAAATAATCTAGACGAAAGCCGTGAGCATCTAAGTTATAACGCGCTGCTGCCTTCTATTAATTCCCTGTATCGTATGAAAAACGGCGTTAACCTTTATGCAAATTACAACACGTCTTTTACCACCGTTACCTACGCGCAAATTAATGCCAGCCAGTTTTCCGATAACCTCGAGCCAGAACGTGCACGCATTTATGAAATAGGTGCACGCCAACAATATTCAGGGGGATCGTGGGAAGCCACCGCCTTTGCCATTGCGTTTGATGACATTCTTGAATATGTAAGAGACACCGGCGGTTATCTTAATCGCGGTGAAACTTTCCACCGCGGGGTAGAAATGGCCACCAATTATAACCTGCCATTTTTTGAAGAAGTCACCCTAAGTTCAAACTACACCTATACCAAGGCCACCTTTAAAGAAGGCGAGGTTAAAAGTAACGAGGTGCCTTTTTATTCGCAACACGTGGCCACCCTTGGCGCCGATTATAAAACCGAAGCCTTCAACTTTAACGTGTCTCTTTACGGACAGAGCCGCCAGTTTAGCGATGCTGATAATACTCGCTCCGACACCGAGTCCAGCGACAGTGCCACCTCAGGTCAAAACGGCATTATTCCAGGCTTTAGTTACGTTAATACCAAGCTGAGTTTTGAAAACCTAATGGCCAATAATCAAATGAGTATCGCGGTGGGTGTAAAAAATGTATTTGATCGCGACTACTACATTCGCGAAACCCCAAGCACGTCTTTGGAATCAGGTATTTATGCCGGTATGCCGCGCACCTTTTACTTAGAAACTGAAATTAAACTTTAAAGGGATTTTAAAAATGAAAAGCCAATCAACTGTTTATCAACAACCTGACACAGCGGCCATTGACCCGGCCAACCACAATAACATCGACTTTACGAGTTTACCTTTTTCTTATGAAGAGTTTGAGGCCGCTAAAGTTCAAGCACATGATCGAATGCTGCAAAACTTAATTCGTTTAGCTGCTTGGGAAAAATTGCCCTATCAACCGATTACAATGGATAGTCATGAAAATATTCATAGTATGCCTATGTGGTCTTCAAAAAAGATCGCTATATGGAAATTACTAGGAGACAAGTTAGACCTGTTTGCGCCTATTGAAGTGGCCGATATTGAATTAAGTTCCATCTCTCAATGGTTGGCCATTTGGGAAAAGGAAGGCATAGAGCCAAAGGCGCTGGCGCGTTTTAAGTTAGAACTTAACAACAGCCTAACTAATGAAGCTATGGCCATTTGTTACCGTAATCAATGGAATGAACGCTTGGCTTTGTCTATTGGCAACACAGGGTTTTGGCAAGGGCTACAATGCCAAGATGAGTTCAAACAAAACCCGGCCTTATTTTTTGAACAGTGGGGCGCGGTGGGGCATCCTTTTCACCCGACTACAAAAGCCAAATTAGGCATCAGCTCAGCACAGGTGTTTGCATCGTCACCTGAATTTAAAGGCTCGGCCAGATTAACTTTAGCCGCCATTAAACGCAGCCATGCGACGTTATCAGGTGTTAATGAGCATGAATACCTTGCCATGTTTTCTCAATATTTCCCTCAGAATTATATTGCTTGGCAACAAACTATGGGCGCACTGAGTGACGCCTATTTTCCCTTTCCAGTTCATCCACAGCAACTTCAAGCACGTTGGTTACAGGAATTACCTGAAGGGTTATTTGTACCGGACAAACCCGCAAGCATTGACAGTTTTTCATCCTTGTCATTTCGTACTGTTTATCCGGTAGGTGGAGCGAGCAAACCTTTTATTAAGTTACCGGTTGCCTTACAGATGACCAGTGTGCAACGCACGGTATCTCCCAGAGCCTGTTACATGGGCCCAAGAATGAGTGATTTGTTAACTGAAATAGTGAAAAGGGATACGTTAATTTCTCAGGTATTTAGCCCGCTAAATGAAAAGATAGGGCTGCACCTCAATACACAAAGTGAGATTGCCAAGCATTATTCGGTGATATTCCGCGCGCCTTTAAGTGAAGTGTTGAAGCCGGATGAAGTTGCCATTCCAGTAGCGGCGCTTATGGCCAAAACCCCGTTAAATAAATACCTGGCCAGCCATGTATTAACCCAGGATGCCTTAACAATTGAAGCCTTGTTGCCCAACTTCAGACAATATGTGGCTAAGTTACTCAATGGTGTACTGGCGGTATATTTAAAATACGGCATCGCACTTGAAGCCCATCAACAAAACAGTTTTATGGTGGTGGCAGATAATAAACCTGCTCGCTTTATTATTCGAGATTTTGGTGGTGTACGTGTCCACATGGAAAGTTTGCTTCAGAAAGGTCTGAACCTTCAGTTGCATCAAGACCGACTTATTGTTGAAGAAGTACGACAAAAGTGTCTACATAAATTGATACATTCTCTGTTTGTTTGTCACCTAGGTACTCTAGTATCGGCATTAGCAAATGATTTTTCTAGTCCGTCAAAATGGTTTTGGCAGATCGTCGCCAATGAGAGTGAAAATGTATTTGAGTCATGCAAGCCGGCTATGGATAAAACCGATTTTCAGCTAGACCGTAAAACCTTATTAAATGACTCATGGCCCACCAAGGCATTGTTATCCATGCGGGTAGAGCAAAGTAGTGAGGATTTATGGGCAAGGATTCCTAATCCGTTATCGAGTTTTATTAAATAATGAGCTGGCGCTGGTTTGTACTGCTGCACATTTTAGCCGTGGGCATCATTGAAGGTTTAAATCCTTTTTGGCCCATCTGGTTAGCACAGCACTTGGCTACGGACAGCTGGCTTTATGCTCTGGTATTGGCGGCCATTTATGGTTTGCCCATACTGGGCACGGCGCTCAGTGTCACTTATTGGGGAAAGTTTAGCGATGCAATGGGAGCCAAAATTAATTGGCTGCGAAGTATGTTGGCACTGGCACTGGCATTTACGTTTCTGGGCTGGGTGACTAGCCTAAGTGCGCTGCTGTTTACCCGAGCCGCTCAGGGTTTATTTGGCAGTGTTATGCCCGCCTCACAACACTTGGCCATGGCCTTAAATTTTAAACAGGGTTTGTTTAAGTTGCAGTCGGCCACGGCTCTGGCCAGTATTCTCGGGCCTATTATTTTAGGTGGGGTAGTGCAGTGGATTAGTTTTGAGTTGTGTTTAACATTGGCAGGTATCACCATTTTTACTTTCGCCTTGTTGTCCCACTGGCTCATTGAGCTGCCACCACAAAAACATCAAAACAAAAATAATCACCAACAAACATTACAATTAAACATTCCTTTTTTATGTTTTTCGTTATTGCCCATGGCCCGTTGGGTAGTGGTGCCAGTCCTGGCTACCCTTACTCAGGATTTAGCCAGCTCGCCGTGGAAACTGGCTTTGGTTTATAGCGCGCTGCCTTTGGGTATGTTTGTGGCCAAAGACTTCTGGTTAAAACGAGAGGGGTTGAAAAAGGAGGGGTTAAAACGAGAGGGGGAAAAAAGCCAAGCCCATTATTATTTATATTGTGTACTCGGCGCAGCATTATTAAGTGCCCTACTTCTTTTTGTTGAACATCTTGTTTTCATAACCGCTATCCGCTTTATGTTAGGGCTGGTACTGGCCCCCTTAATGCCATGGTCACAATTGCAATTTTTAGTGGGTGAAATGGCTAAAGATAACAACGTTAGCAAAGGGTTGTTACTAGGACGCATTCAACGCCAACAACGTCTGGGTATGGCCTTGGGCCTAATGTTAGGCAGCGCCCTCACTATGCTACCTATTATGGCTTTTGGTTTAAGCGCGGCTTTTTATTTTTTAAGCGCCGCCCTATTTTATTCTCTCAATCGACATGTTTCTCCCCTGAGGTCAAAAAATTTAATATGAGTTATTCCAATGAATCCGTTCAAGCCATTTTGCAAGAGTTTGGCAGCCCAGTGTATTTATATGATGTGGATGCCATCAATCAACGTTATGAAGATTTACACCTGGCTTTTAGTCAATGTTACCCCAAAAGCCACATTGCCCTTTCTTATAAAACCTGTCCGTTACTGGGCATCCTAAAGACGCTACAAAAGAAGGGCGCCATGCCCGAGGTGGTGAGTGAATTTGAATGTGATATGGCGAATTTATTAAAGCCCCAAAAGATGATTATTAATGGCCCCCACAAAACCGACAAGATGTTATCTCAAGCCATTGAGCAGCAATCTATTATTAACATTGATCACCAAGAAGAAATTGTACGCATTAATGTCTTGGCCAAACAACTGGGAAAAATCGCAAAGGTAGGGGTACGTTTAAGTTTAGGCGATGGCTGGAATCGATTTGGTTTTGAATATGATGAAACATTATGGTCGCGCATAAACGCGCTTCAAGATCAGCAAAGCCATTTAAAAATAGTGGGGGTACATGTACACCTGGGTACCGGCATTCGCGATTACAATGTCTTCGCTACTGCAGCCAGTAAGTTGGCCAAGGCCTTGTCTCTCTGGCCTTTTAACTGGCCAATTGAATGGATAGACCTAGGGGGTGGTTTGGCTGGCATTAGCCCTAAATGGCAAGAAGAAATAGAACAACATGAATTGCCCTGTTTACATTCGTATGCCAAGGCCTGGCTAACACCTTTAACTAAAATTTTGTCCCTCCATGCACCACTATTAATTGTAGAGCCCGGCCGAACCCTGTTTGAACCGTTTGGTAATTTATTAACTCAGGTGGTTACCCGCCGTCATGGTGATTCAGAAAAGCAATCGCTGGTTATTAATGGCGGCATCAATGCGGTGCCCACCGCCCGTGTTTATCGTCATCCATTACACAGTCAGCAACGCCTTTCTGGCTTAAGCTCAGACACCCATAAACTGTCGACCAATCTTTATGGTCCTTTGTGTTTACAAGCCGACACCCTTGCCAAAGACACTCAGCTTGAGCCGTTAAAAAGCGGTGACTGGATTTTGCTTAAAGGCGTAGGTGCCTACAATCAAAGCCGCTCGGTGCCCTTTATTCAAACTCGCCCCGGGGTAGCTGGGTTAGTGAATGGCAAGTGGCAATGGCTGCGCCATCATGAAACGGTTAGTGATCATTTGAAGTTAGAAGTATGGAGTTAATAAGTAAAAAGAAAATCGCCCAGGCTCATAAATGGCTGGGCAGGTTCACATTAATCATATTAATTTGGTTTGCAGTGACCGCCATGGCACTCTCTCTGGCGAGCTATTATCAGCTGAAAGAGGCTCCGCTTATTCATGTTCCCGTTCATGACAAAACCACGCCCCATCACTTAATAAATGGCCATCTCTCCACTCTCAATTGGAGCCGATTGAACGCATTAGCGCTTAGCCTTAGTGACAAAGGTTTTATAGACTTGCCAACTGACATGAAAAAAATATGGAGCATTCGTTATAACGGTGAATGGGCTTGGCTTGATCCTGTTTTATTCCAGCTTGAACCACAAGGCAATTGGGTGGATTCTTCTGTTGGATTTTGGACCGCATTGCACCGAGGTAAACTTTGGGGGAAAGGAGTTAATCAAGTATTGGTGGCCATCACTTGGCTTTTAATGCTGGCCATCTTATTGGCCTTTTTTTTGGGTTTACCCAAATTACGCTGGCCAAAAAAGCGCGAACATAAAGTGTTTTATTTTCACCAAGTATTCGGAGCCCTTTTATCTCCAGTATTAATAATCTGTTTAGTAACCGGGCTAGTGTTTGCTTATGCAGCAGAGATAAAACCGAAGCTGCCTGAATTTAAGCTCAACCCTATTGAGAATACCTATACAGTGAATGAGGCCCTGTCATGGCTGGATAAAAATCATCCAAGTTATCGCATCAGCCGTTATTACTGGTCAAAGGGAGAAATAAAGCTTAGGTTCGCGCTTAAAGGTGACCTGCACCCAAAAGGCAATAATTTAATATACATCAATAATAAAGGCGCTTTTTTTCAAGAAAGCCAAAAGCAAGATGCTAGCTGGCGCGCCTATTACCAAAGCTGGCCATTGCACAGTTTTAATTGGCTAGCCAAACCCATTAATCATTACGCAGTGCTGATTTTTTCCACTTTAGTATTATCCCTGGCCTGGCTTATATTACTGCGCTGGCGATACAAGGTAAGTCATCTAATGTATCGCCACTAAACATGAGTCATTGGCTAGCTGATATCGCTAGCAATTTAGTGCTCACCATGAACGGCCACGTGTTCTTGAGTTTCTAGAAAATTAACCAGGTGTCCACAAAATATATCGGGGGTTTCTAATTCTGGAAAATGCCCCGACTCATTAATGTGTATTACCTGCGCATCCTCCACCATAATAGAAGTAGACGCTTTGCAGGTTATACAATGCGATGGATCCAAGTCTCCCCAGATAATTAAACTTGGCTGCTGTACCTTGTGAGTTAAGGGAGACGAACCCGATAGGTATTGTTGAAAGCCCGAAGCCAAATTAAAACTGGCCCCGTGTTTAAAGGCCTCTTGCGCAATTTGGTTAAAATGCGGATGTAATTTCATACTACCAAGGGAAGCCTCAAACCATTGTGGAGTGCGCTTGCGTTTTAACATTTGCAATAACAATTGGCCAATTACCGGTGTGGCCAAAATCCCTTGAGGGTCACGACCCTGTTTCCATTTAAGCATCTCTGTCCAGCTGGGTACCTGCATTAACACTATTTTTTCAATTAGGTCTGGGCGTTTTTGTGCTAACCCCAGTGCGCCATAACCCAATACACAAGGAGCGTTAAAGACATAAGGGCCCAAAGCTAACCGTTCGAGAAATTGTTCGGTAATACTCACCACCGATTTAAAGCCATAATCAAGTGTCATGCTGGGTACCGAAAACCCAAAACCCGGTGGCTCAAAAATAACAATTTTATAATCGTTTTTTAAGAGACCAACTAATTCATCATAGTGTTCAATCACCACTGGTGGATCGGTTTCAAATACTAGGGTTTTGCTACCACTGCCCACCACTCGATAACGAATGAGGCAATTTCCCATCTCCATAAATTGAATACCATCACGGGAATACACCGCCCGATTATTTAAGATTTTATTTTTTCGTAAGGTTGGCAATAAACCGTCAATGGCTTCTGAAATCATGCTGGACTCCTAATAGGAGCCTCCAGCTTAGGAAGGTATGGCACGTTGAACAAACGGGATTTTACCGCGCTTCAGGTGAGTTTTCTTTGCCTGACTAAAGCACTTTAAGTGCTTACTTTTGAGTGAGAGCCTGGATCAGCGCTTTAAACCAGGCTTGAAAAGACTGTATTACGGGCTTGTTGGCATTTTGCTTAGGATAAACTAGATACAAGTGCCCCGACTCACATTCTTCATTGGCAAACGGTAATACCAGCTCACCGCTTTTAAGGTAGGGTAATAGTGCTGGTAAAAAACCCATGGCCAAACCCAAACCGCCTTGGGCACTGTCTAATACTCCCTGATAGCTATCGAGCAAAAGTTCATCTTGAACTTTAAGATCTTTGTGCCATTGATCTATCCATCTGGGCCAGGATACAGGGTCGTTAGTGAGACGAATGATATTATGCGGGGCATTTTTTTTATTGCCGTTATTTTCTATATAATTATTTAAATACTGCTTACTGCACACCGGCGTAATAGAGATAGGCGTGATTTCTTCATAATGTAAATCTTCTTCGTTGCCTTTTTTATAACGAATGGCCACATCGGTATTGCCCGCACCAAAATCGATTCGCTTAATTCGAGATTCAATTTGAATGTGCAAATTTTTATGGCTGTTTTTAAAATCTTGCAGGTGAGGAATAATAAGCGTGTTGGTAATGAAAGGAATACTGTTAATACGAAAAGCACCACCGTGCTCTCCTGCCAGTAACTCTTCGGTGGCCTGTTTAAGCTGGTTTAATGGCCCTCTGATAGACAAGTAATATCTTTGACCTTCAGGGGTGAGTTCAAGCGCCCGATTAAGTCGTTTAAACAGCACTAGATTTAATTCTTTTTCCAGAACCTTCACCTGATGACTCACCGCCGACGGCGTAAGAAAAAGCTCTGTGGCCGCTTCTTTAAAACTCACATGGCGCGCCGCTGCCTCAAAAGCAGTTAAAACATTCAGCGAAGGAAGACGCACAGCCATGAATAACAACCTATCTCTATTTTATATGAGCCAACAGTTTAGCGCTTTTAGCCTGTTATAAACAGATATGGCTAACAGTGTGAGCACCCATGAGAACAGGGTTTTTACAAACGATAGTCCCGTTCTACTTTACTAATACGTACGCTAAAGTCTGAATACCAAGTATCCCGGCCATTTTTTTGCGCTTGAAGGTGTTCGCTATTGGCTTTCCAACTTTTAATGGCTTCAAGGCTGCTCCAATAAGAAACGGTAATGCCCACTTCTTCACGGGCAGATTCTATCCCTAAGAATCCCGGCTGCTGCGAGGCCAGCTCTTCCATTCTATCTGCCATTTTACCATATCCATTCTCGTCTTTTGTGCGATGAGAGGTAAAGATCACCGCGTAATAAGGCGGCTTGGGGGGTATTGGCAATGAGCGACATGTTAATCCTTAACGGTGTAATCTGGCGATTTATGTATGTTTTTTGGCTGACTAAACTATCATAGCCAGTGGCTTGATTCCGTACAATGAATTCATATTCATTAGTGGAGTCAAACATGAAAATCACCCAGCTGCGCAATGCCACCCTAGTGATAGAATCAAATGAACATGTGATTTTAGTTGACCCTATGCTCGCTCCTAAAGGATCCATTCCTTCTTTAAAATACGCTACGAAATCCCGACGCAAGAATCCAATTGTAGAACTCCCTCAGAATAGCCAAGCGTTATTAGAAAAAGTAACGCACTGCTTAATCACCCATTGCCAAAAAGGTCACTTTGATCATTTAGACCGTAAGGCCATTAGATGGCTAAGAGACAATGATATTCCTGTCTTTTGTTCATACCAAGACAGCGAGTATTTAAAAAAGAAAGGCTTGAAAGTACAGGTATTAGATAAACATAAAACCAATGATTTTTTAAACGGCCAAATCACACTTGTGCCCTGTGTACACGGCTTAGGCATAGTGGGTAGGTTCATGGCCCATGGTTATGGCTTTGTCATTACGTTGCCTCATGAGCCTACTTTATATTTAAGCGGAGACACCATCTTAACCCAAGCCGTGCAGCGCACCATTCAATCACAACAGCCAGATATCATTGTGATTCCGGCAGGCGGTGCACAATTTGATGTGGGTGGTGAAATTATCATGGGTCTTAAGGAAGCTTTAAAGGTTGGAGAATTAGCAAGCGGAAAAGTCATTGCCAATCATTTAGAGGCGTTAGATCACTGCCCGGTAAGCCGCAAAGAGTTGCAAGATGAAATAACAAAACGCCACTGGCAGCAGCGTTTTTTTATTCCCAAAGATGGAGAAAGCATTCAGCTAAATAAGGCTAATATTGAATCACTGTGCAATTGAAAAAACATATTATTTTCTAACTCGCTTCCTTCAATACATCAACAAACCTTTTGGCAAAGGTGTTTACGTCTCCGGGCCATCGGGCTGAAAGGTAGTAACCATCACGCACCACCCAAGCGGGCTGGGCGTTGGTGGCACTATCTCTAAATACCCCCAAGGTTTTGAATAAAAATCCAGGTGTTTTATTGGGTACATCTAAAAAGTCACTTTCACTTTTTAATGCCCGAGTCACTTCTTGTTGCACGCCTTGATAACCTTTTTCTTCGCCAGGTTGCTCTTGGTAGGTGCGATAGTAATTGCTATCCCAAAACCTTGCGTAAAAACGCGTTAGATCCCAAGCCGATTTTTCAAGCTTCCAGGTAAGCGCTGTGGTTTTTTTACCAAATAAAACCGACTTCCCACTTTCTTTAGATATTGCTCGAGCCGCCAGCACCACGCCATGACAAATAGCCCCAACTGGTTTAGGCACCATAGATTTAGACGCAAGGGCTTCATCACTTTGATCAAAAAAATCGGCCACAAAACTTTGCAAGGTTTTATCTTCTAAATATTGGCGCATACGGGGAGCGTGACCACCGGGTAATATCAGCCCGCTATAATCGTTAGGGTTTAGCGCTTGATAGGTAAGCGGCGTTTGATAATTTTTATCTAGGAGCATTTCTTGGTGAGCACCACGAGCGCTTGTATTGGCCCGTAACATGAGCCCAATGAAGCGTATTTTCTTTAAAAAAGGCATGAATCCCCAGGGGTCTAGCCCCTCACCGCTTAACATCATGGCGTCCGCTTGGGCAGGCTTGCCGTCCTGCGTGGCAAACACCACTTCAAACCCTGCTTGAGTAAGGGTCTTCCACGACACCGCTACTTCGCTGGGGTCATAGTCATGGCTGGGTAAAGGAATGAGAACGGGCAGTTTTTGCATTGTGTATCCACAACCCCTAGGGGCTTTCTTTTATTATTATATGTGGACCTTTTATCTATGAGTGCTGCCCTCTTGTCAATGAAAGGTGTCAATTAAAGGGGGCAATTAAAAGCGCCAAATAAACGCATTAAATTTCAGCAATAGCCTATTTGTGCTGGTACTCCATGGCACTTTTAATCACCACCTTTAAATCGGCTAAAAAAATATCATCTTTATCGCGGAAATTAATACAGCCCACGCCAGTCTTAATTTGAGGGTGAAGAACTTTAAATGGCGTGATGTGTGCCTCCATACAAGTGTATAACGACAGATAGCTTTTCTTGTTGGCCAAGGCAATCCAGCCTGGTTTAACGCCTGATTGGTTATCTTCTATATTTTCAAACGTAGGCATTTGGTATTTCATTGATTCCATGGCAGATGGATACATTTCTTTTATTAAACCTAAAATCGCATCAAAACGTTCTGTTCTGTGTAAAGGGATTTCCTTGAGATAGCTGGCCATTTTCATATAGAACTCCAATAATATCAGTCTCACTTTTTCTTGGTTTTTTTAGAATAAGATCGATGATTAATTTCCATGAAATATTAGGTACTCACCTTTTTTATAATTGGCAATGAACTCATTATATTGGCCACTACTGTGAAGTTTTTTTAGGCCTCGATTTAATGCCTCTAAAAAAAATGGTGAACTCTTTTTCTTTTTTGAAAGTAACAAATAATCATAAGTAGACGGCCCTAGATTTTCAGGTAAAGACGCCAACTGTGAGATCTGGTCAGGGCTAAATTCAGTTTGCAAAGTATATTGTGCCACCAGTTCTTTACTCACCACCGCATCAATGCGCTCGGCCAGCAGCATCTCGAACAACTGCTTTAAATTATTCGCCCGCAGCACTTGGAACACCTCATCTTTTTCTGCTTTTTGAAATGCTTTACCATAGTTATAAGAAATAATGGCGCCTATGGTTAGGTCCTGTAGCGCATTGTAGTCACGCTTTGCTGGAGACCACTTAAGGGGCAAATTTTTCTTATAGTAAAAATGCTCCCAGCCCACATCCAAAACTGGTTCGCTGTAATAAAATTTCTGTTCACGCCCAGCCCTTTTCGCCCACGGTAAGGTAGCATCAACATCGCCCTGTTCCGCCAGATAAAAAGCACGCGCGGCGGGCCAAAATGAATATTCAACTTTAATATTTTCCAATAAAAATGCGGCGCTCACGATATGGCTCATGAGGCCATGGTGCTTAAGCTTTGTGCTGGTAAAAGGCGGGTATTCTTCGGTGGCAATCTGTATTACATCATAATTTGATTCGTCCAATGCATAAGCGTTGGGCACAACAAATATAATTAATAGTAATAAAAGACCTACATTCATATGTCCACCAATCTTTAATGCTCTAAATTGCGCATCAGCCCTAGCTGACTGATTTAGTATAGCAGCGTGAAAGGTAGGAAGATTCGAAATAAGCCCATGCATTAAGGCACAAGAAAAGAGTTAAAGGAGGGGGAGGTTAAAAGAACCCACATCTGTTACTCAGCATGTGGGCTTTCAAACAATAAACTAGTGAGTTTGCAGGGTGCTGCTACTCACTAGGTCATTGGCAATCTCTTCTGCGGTGAACACCACAGGGCGCCAATCACCGGTTGAAAACAAACGAGTCTGGTCGGCGTAAAATTCCGACTCGGGATCATGGGATTGGCTATACGCTAAAAATGCATCAGCCTTAGGGCCAGCATCCGTAAATTCAAGCGCCATTACCCAGCTAGCACCATGAGTCACCTCGTAGTCATTGGCTCCTACCTTACTGCTGCCGCTGGAGTTAATATCAAATACCCCCTCTAGGCCTATGCCGCCCGGAATAGAAATACGCTCGTCATTTTTCATGGCGTATTGAAGATCACCCAATGGGGCATCCAGTGCGATATTAGCCAGTTGCAGAGTTTGCACGGCGGCTCCCAAGGCCAATAAGATAGGATCTTCATTAGCGGCTACTTCCGCGCTATTTGCCTTCAAGCCTGAAGGCGTGGCAAGAGGCGCGGTTGCATCAAACGACACTTCAAATAAATCATCGGACAACCATGCTTCACCCACTAGGTGAAATTCTTTTAGGAACTCCCTAAAGACTTGCGACCCGACGCTGGTGTTTTTATAAAGCCCATCCCAGTTGCTTAACACCGTACAGGCGGCGCTTATGTCTACGACAGTTTGATCAACCGTAACCGTAGTAACGCCATTACATCGCTGGGCCAGTTCGTTTTTAATTAACTCGCTGCTCATGCCACGCTCACCTGTTACCACGGCTTTAAGCTCGGTTAAGCTGTATTTGCCATCTGCACCTGAACTGCCATTGGCCGATACTTCTTCAAGCATGGTGGCGTTTAGGCGCGTACGCGGGCTGCGCACTGTATTAGCTGGGCCATAGACAATAGAAAAGTCATCCATGGTTTGCGTCATATTGGTTAACCACGGGCTGCTGTTGGCATTAAACACGTAATCGGTTCGTGTCAGCTTAGGCGCATTCTCGAAAGGTACGACTCCTGCAACGGGCGTGGTGCCGGTATCAATCCATTCATAAAACGGGTTACTGCCATCCAAAATCAGCTGGCCTCGGCCTCCCTGCCATAAATATTGTAAAGTCGCGGTAGCTACGTCGGTAGCGGGATTAATTAATGCGCTTTTAACTCCAGCATCGACCAAAGGATGCAGGTTAGCGGTACGGCTACCATCAATGTAAAAGGCAGTACCTTCTTTATCGGTGGCAATGGTGTTCACCCACGGAATACCTTGGAAATCGGCAAAGGCTTGTTCAAATTCGGCAAGGCTGGTGGCCTTATTCATGGCCAACCATTGCTTCACCATATTATGATTTCCCTGATTGGCATCACGATATGTTTGCGCGCCACCATTAGACCATCCGATCATAGGGCCATAGTGTGAGGCATACAGAGTTTTGCTCACTTCGCTGGTGGTGCCGTCCTCGTTGAGCACCGTTACCGTATAGTCTTGGCTGCTCATTTGGCGATACTCTTCACCATATAAATAACGGGTGGCGTCTTCTGGATCTAGCGTTAAGTTATACAGGGTAAAGCGCTTAGATTGCGACACCGTATGGGTCCAGGCTAGGTGCTCGTTAAAGCCAATGAGAATGCCGGGCACCCCCACAAAACTCACCCCTGTGATATTAAGCTCACCAGGAATCGTCAGCTGGCTTTGTACAAATCGTTTGGAGCCGCTCCAAGGAAAATGCGGGTTAGATAACAACATGCCCTTACCCGATTCGGTTTTATCCTTACCCAATGCCCAACCGTTACTGCCCAGTTGATGAGTGTCTTCGGTGACGGCATTAATGCTGCTCACTAGGCTGGTATTAACCGTGGTGGAATTGGCTACTTGTGTTACCGGAACACTGGCAGTCGCAATTGATCCGCTTAAGGCTGCACCACTGGCATACAGGGCCAAGTACAGGTGGTAAGCATATAAATCTACTACCTCTACAGTGGGAATAGCATAGGCATTATCACCGCTGCAAGGTGATGGGTAGGCACCGTTTTTATCCAGCACCGCTTGGTTAAAACCATTGGCATAACCGCTTAATACCTCAAGATGATCACTTGAGATAGTGTCCATAGCTGCTTGTGCTTGACCATATACATCTAGCACCTGCACGGCTAGGTCGGCGGCAATATTTGCATCATTACTGCCGGCGCCAAAGGTGAGCGCACGCTGGGCGCGTACCCCAATAACTTCCTCGGCTAGGGTACACATGTTGTCTTTAGCATGGGCATAAGCCTGACCGTAATACAAAGATTTGGCATTGTCGGCGCTGATATGTGGCACCCCGAAAGAGGTGTATTCAATGAGCACACTGTTAGTAGTTTGCTGTGTATCAGGCGCGGCATCGCTGGCTTTATTATCATCACTTCCGCACCCCACAAGCGTGGCCGATAACGCTAGGGCCCAGGGCAAGGTGCCCGCTTTATTTGTTATTTTTTTTATCATTAGGTACTCCATAAGGCATTTGTAAAAACAAATCGCCTAAGTCTATTCGGACTCTTTAATAAATAGGGATTCATTAAAGGTACTATCAGAATAGACCCTAATGAGAGGTTTATCGTCCTAGCCGATCTGTTCGGAATTATAAAAAACCCTTATAAAACAAACACTTATATTTTTAATTATTAGAGTGTACGAGACTTAGTTTTTATTGCAGTATTGTGGGTCTGTATTCAAAGTTCGCGAGAAAAATGAGTTTAATATCCATTCCCCTACTGATCGCCATGGTTTGCTGTTTATTAATGTGCGCCTGGGTGGGCTTGTCGGAGCATCAAAACAATAAAGCTAAAAGCTTTTTTGTGATGATGATGCTGGGCTTTGCTTTTGTGCTGGGGGAGATGGCCGTCTATCACTTCGCACAATATGGCACGGGGTTAGAGGCTCGAACCATTAATGGTTACGTGGTGATTTTATCAGTGCCGTTAAGCGCGGCTATTCCTATATTTTTCTACTTGTATCTAAAATCGGCTTTGCGCTTAGACAGTGATTTTAATCGAACCGATGCCTTGCACCTAATCATCCCCTTCATTTATCTGTTGCTCATGCTGCCATTTTCTACGCTGGAGATAGCAGAAAAAATAGCTTTTTACGGCAAGGTTTACCATAGCCAGACTATTCCTTGGCCGTTATCCATGACCCCTACTCGCTTTACACGCTTGGCA
>JBALXQ010000037.1:0-65128 GCA_036960565.1 Bermanella sp. | reverse complement strand
CTATACTGGATATCCGCGAGCATTTCTGTGCTTGATGCCAAAGCTCTATAAGCAACTGTTCATCTAAACGTTGCTCCTCTAATCCCTGATTTAAACTTGAATTATTAGCCTTTAATAAGTCAAAAACATTTCGGTAGTGCTTTTTAAGCCACAACTCATCAATGGCCTTTAACTGAAGCAGTTCATTGGCTAAGTCCATCACTGCAATGGCAGAGACCGATGCCCTATGAGTTTTCATTTTCTATTTCACTCACTAACTTCATCTCTTAATATCACCCTCGTTAAACTTGAATCATAATGCCACAAATTCGATCCAAAATACCATAGCGCCAAGGCCAACCTATCTCTAGCATGAAATCATCAAACATATAGGCGTGCCACCATGGACTTTGAAAATTTAATTCATAACGAACAAGCACTACGAAAAATCATCCCAGCTTACCCTGCCATTATGGATAAGCGAATTAAGCCTCAGTTAGACGATTACAGTTTAGAATTTATTCAGTTGGCATCGTTAGCGGTACTGGGCTTTGACAACCCTCAATTGGGCATGCATTACCTAGACATTAAAAACAGGCATTTTAAAATTGTATCTAACAATCGCCTCACATTTTCTATACCAAACGTAGAGTTATTACGTTTTCCCTTTAAATCTCACTGCAGTTTATATTTTTTAATTCCTGGGGTCGGCCATGGTTTAAGAGTGAACGGCCATACGGTTAAAACCAATGAACAGGAAGCAGCTAAAACACAGCACGTAAACTTTTATATAGATGAAGTTTACGTGCACTGTTCACGGGCTATTGTACGTTCAAG
Source organism: Bermanella sp. (assembly GCA_036960565.1). GTDB lineage: Bacteria > Pseudomonadota > Gammaproteobacteria > Pseudomonadales > Oceanobacteraceae > Bermanella. Next base: position 64,312 of record JBALXQ010000037.1, on the reverse strand, counting down.
TTTATGGAAAGAACCCAAGTTCAAAATGGATGAGACACTCTTAAAAGCCTTAAATGGTTTTCAAGGCAAATGTAATTCATTAGATTCAAGTATAAGAAGTTTCATTCAATCATCACCTTTTATATTCCTAAAAACACAAGATGAAAAAGGGCATTGTGAAATATCCCCGCGAGGTGACCCTGAACAAATCGTCAATATAATCGACAACAATACTTTGCTAATAGCCGAAAGGGCCGGTAACAAGGTGGCTAAAAGTATGAGGAACATACTGCTCAATCCTAGCGTTTGCCTTTCATTTTTAATTCCACAGGTTCATAACTCTCTTACCATTACGGGTAAGGCTCAACTCACCTATGATGCTGAACTGTTAACGCCACTTACCATTAACAAGAAAACCCCCAAGGTAGGAATATTAATAACCATTCAAAGCATCACGTTTACCAACCAACAAGATGGCTTAGCCAGCAGCAATATATGGAACGCAGACAGTTATATTAATGAGAAACAATTAACCAAATTTTCGAAAGTATTGTCTCACCACATGAATGGAACTGGGTTATTAGGAAAAGCATGCACGCCTGTTATTAATGCCATAGTGCGCCATGACTTAAAAAACCTTTACTAAGCGACACATTAGCCCAGAAAATTTTCTCTGTGATATTAATAGGTTAATAAACACCTATTCATAAAAAAAGCGCCATTGGCGCTTTTTTTATTTTTTATCAAACTTACGTGCAAGCTATTCAGGCAAGGTTAAGTGCTCGGCTACCGCCTCTACGCTAAGGTCTTTCATGTAGGGTACTTCCCCCAAACAAGGCGCTCTAATAAACGCCTTTAAAGAGTCTATATTCTCTTCATAAGCGTCCATGTCTGGATCAATTCTATTAGCAATCCATCCGGCAATTGTTAATCCATCACGTTGAATGGCGTCGCTTGTTAACAGCGCATGATTAATACACCCTAGCTTCATGCCCACCACAAGAATAACGGGAAGCTTTAATTCAACCACTACGTCGGCCAAAGTTTCACGAGGATTTAACGGTAAGCGCCAACCACCAGCCCCTTCTATGCAAATGAAATCGGCACGGTTGATCATTAACACCCCGCGCAAATAACCCGATAGTCGTGCCGCACTTAATGGCTTATTTAATCGGGTGGCTGCCAAGTGAGGCGCTATGGCTTCTTTAAGGCTTACCGGATTAACCTGGTCATAAGGCAGTTTTTCTGTGCTGTGCTCCATTAACAAAAGCGCATCGCTGTTTCGTAAACCTTGCTCGGTTTCTTCGCAGCCAGCGGCCAGAGGTTTAAGGCCTAGGCTTTTTTTAGACGAATTCCCTGCAAGGTGTAACAAACCTGCAGTGCATAGCGTTTTGCCCACATCGGTGTCTGTGCCAGTAATAAAGAAACGTTGACGACTCATAAGTGACTCTTAAAATTAGTAAACTTTCATATTTTAAAAACTGTATCTTGTAAATAATTGAACAGTTACTTTTCTAACACACAGCTAAATACTTGGTAACTGGCCGGCAGGCCCTGTTCATCGCGAAATTCTTCTATGGCTTGTTTAAAGTGCTTAATGGTGGCACGGCTGGTTAAACCTTTTGCTCGCCCCTGAGTAATATTATGGGCACCAATACGCTTTAACGAATCGGTTAGGCTTCTAATATTTTGATGATAGTCTTTGTGAACAGTTTGATCGATTTTAATGGTTTTAAAATCACTGCCGTTAACCGCATCATTTAGCTCTTGCCAGCTAGAAAATTCATTTACATGTTGATTTTTATCCACTCGCAACCAAGCTTCTTTCATTTCGCAAAGCGTGCCGTTTGCCAAATTGCTTAAGACAAGGTGCCCACCAGGCTTTAAACAGCGGTAAGCATTTTTTAATACCAAAGAAAAATCATCACACCATTGCACCGCTAAACTAGAAAAAATCAAATCAAACTGGTTATCTTTAAAAGGCAGGTTTTCAGCGTCGCTTATTTGGTATTCATAATTCGGATAATGTTGCTTGGCATGCTGCAACATCCCAGGGGCTAAATCTCCGCCGGTTAAATGCGCTTTAGGGTACAACATATTAAGCTGTGGCAGGCAGTAACCGGTGCCACAGCCTAGGTCGAGAATTTCAGCTTTATCTTGCTGTGGACAAAGGCTCAATAATTCATGAGCAAGCTTATGCTGAATACGCGCATATTGATCATAGTCGTCGGCCGCGTCACTGAAACTTTTCGCCACCTGATCTTTTAATAGGTGTTGATCCAGCATTAATCGTTCACCTGCATAATTTTTAATTCATCACTGACCACAACCCAAGGGAGAAAGGTGTTAACTAGGCCTGTCATTAACCATTCACCTGCATAAAGGTTAAAATTCCATTGGCCACTGACTGAGGTAATGTCACTAAGCTTGCGTGGGAGCCGTTGGGCACAAAACTGGTTAAGTGCTTTTCATTTAGTGCGTTGTATTCTTGGCTTACCTTATGCGGCACGATGGCATCATCTGTTGCCAGCATGTGAAGACACGGCTGAGGCAATTTAGATAACAATGCTCTATTGTCTATTTGCGCTAATAATTCCAAAGAGTGTCTTAACACATCAGAAGTAGGCACAGGCACCTGAGTATTTTTCTGTAGCCATTTTAAAGATACCAGCATGTCTTTTTGTTCACCCACTACGGTTAAGGCGGCAAACCGTCTTAGGGTTAAGCGAACGTCGTTAATGCTTTCCATAAAGCCGTTAAACAAGGGTTTAGGCACGCCTTGCTTCCATTTGTTATCGGCGACAAATTTTGCATTACTGCACAATGTCATCACATTCTTTACACGCTGTGGCGCACGCGCTGCCGCTTGCACCGCTAACATGCCACCCAGTGACCAACCTAACCAAGTGCAATTATCGGGAGCCACTTCAAGTAACGCATCCATAAGATTATTAATGTCATAAGCTTGCTGGGCGTCATTACATTCGCTTTGACCAAAGCCCGGTAAGTCCACTGCTATAAAATGAAAGCGGTCTTTAAATAAATCTGCCAGCGGCTTAAATACTTGAGCATTACTGGCCCAACCGTGTAAGCAAAATATGGTTGGTAAGCTTTCATCACCCCAGCTGTATGTTTGTAGTGTCGTCATGTTAATTCTCTAAAATAGGGCTGGCTTTAGTAATACTTTTTAAAGCATCCAGTAACTGTAACACCTGTTGCTCAGTATGGGCCGCCGATAACGTCACACGTAAACGCGCTGTGCCTGGTGGCACGGTAGGCGGACGAATGGCAGTGACCAAGAACCCTTTTTGTTTTAATAAATCGGTGATTTTAATCGCTTCATCGGCCTCACCAATTAAAATGGGCTGAATAGGCGTATCACTGGGCATCAAGTTTAACCCTAGCGCCGTTGCCCCAACACGAAAAAGAGCGATGAGTTTCTGCAAGTGCTCGCGGCGCTGTGGCTCGCTTTTCACTATTTCTAAACTGGTAAGAGTGGCTGCTGCAATAGCCGCTGGCATGGCCGTGGTGTAAATATAGGGGCGGGCAAAATTGGTAAGGTATTCAATAAGCTCTTTGCTGCCGGCTACAAACGCACCGGCGGTACCAAAACCCTTGCCTAACGTGCCCATTAATATTTGTACGTCTCTTGGGCCTAGGTTACTTTCTTCACATAGACCGGCGCCTGTTTTACCCAGCACGCCAAAACCGTGGGCATCGTCTACCATTAGCCAGGCATCGTGTTGTTTGGCTAGATCACTTAAACCCTTTAGATCACTACAGTCGCCATCCATACTGAATACGGCATCGGTGACAATTAGTTTTCGTCTGGTGTCGCTGCGCTCTAACCGAGCTTGCAGGTTGTTTAAATCATTATGAAGATAACGCTGAAAACGTGCGCCACTTAGAAGGCCTGCATCCAACAAAGAAGCGTGATTCCATTTATCTTCAAATACAGCATCCTGTTTATCTAATAGTGCGCCAATCACCCCAAGGTTCGCCATGTAACCGGTGCTAAATAAAATAGCGGCTTCTCGGCCGGTAAATTCGGCTAAAGCAAGTTCTAGGTTTTCATGAATTTGTGTATGACCATTAACCAGGTGTGCTGAACCACTGCCCACGCCCATTTCATTGGCCGCATTTTTAAAGCTTTCAATTAATTGAGGGTGATTGGCTAAGCCAAGGTAATCGTTACTGCAGAACGTGAGGTATTGTTGACCATTAATTTTCATTAATGGTCCTTGCGGACTTTGCGCTTTTAAAGTTTGCCTAAAAAGCCCAGCTTCGCGGCGCTTGTTAAGATCTTCTTGAAGGTTAAATGCCATTAGGTCATTTCTTTTGGAGAAGCAGTTACCTTTAATGTGTCATCATTAAAGGTAACCACCTAATGTTAAACAGTGGCGTCGAAGAATAGTTGAGCGCTATCGTGCTTCTGAACTTGTTTACTCAGTTTTTCTGCCTGGTTATTATCATCAAGCTCTACAATGCTTTGCTCAGGCTTTAGACCCAAACGTTTAAACAATTGCATATCTTTGTGAGTTTCAGGGTTAGGCGTTGTCAGTAAACACTCGCCGTAAAAGATTGAGTTTGCACCGGCCATGAAACACATGGCTTGCATTTCATCGCTCATGCCTTCACGGCCTGCCGATAATCGTACATGCGATTTTGGCATTAAAATTCGAGCCGCCGCGATGCAACGTACAAATTCGATATGGTCTAAATCTTCCACGTTTTCCATGGGCGTGCCTTTTACCTTGATTAACATATTCAAGGGCACACTTTCAGGCTGAACAGGAAGGTTGGCTAACTGGGTTAATAAACCAATGCGGTCGGTTTGGGTTTCGCCCATACCAATAATGCCGCCTGAACAAATTTTCATGCCCGAGTCACGCACATTTTGTAACGTATCTAAACGATCACCATAGGTACGGGTGGTAATAATTTTGTCGTAAAATTCTGGGCTGGTGTCTAGGTTATGGTTGTAATAATCAAGACCTGCATCGGCAAGTTGTTCAGCTTGATCTTCATCTAGCATGCCCAGTGTCATACAGGTTTCTAAACCCATGGCACGTACACCCTTCACCATGTCTAGTACATAAGGCATATCGCGTTTATTCGGGTTTTTCCAAGCGGCGCCCATGCAGAAACGGCTAGAACCTTTGGCTTTGGCTTCTTCGGCTTTTTTAAGTACTGCTTCTACTTCCATTAAACGCTGTTTTTCAAGACCAGTATTGTAATGAGCCGATTGCGGGCAATATTTGCAGTCTTCAGGGCAAGAACCGGTTTTAATGCTTAACAAGGTGCTCACTTGCACTTCGTTAGGGTTGAAGTGCTGACGGTGTACCGTTTGTGCCTGAAACATTAGGTCATTAAATGGCAGATCAAACAGCGCCTGAACGTCCGCTTTATTCCAGTCATGACGAACATTGTTATCTAGTGTGGCACTCATAATTCAACCTCATAATTTGTGCGCTGCCCGCCTAATTGGGTTAGACGTCCTATACTCACATAAGCGCCTGCCAGAACATATTATTGGGCAGACTTATGGTTAACTGTGAAGTATTGGGGTGACAGCATATATCTGTATTTAATTGTGGTGCCATATTAACCACTTATATTAAGCAGTCAACCTTATTCCTGATTGAGGTTTACAACAGACTATTAAGTATACAGTGCATTTATTGCCTGCAAACCAGTGAGACAAACATTTGCCTGGATTGCATGAATGCCCTGCCGGTTTTAACGTGCCAGTGCCCACGCTGCGCTGAGCCGAATATTCATTCCCATATCTGCGGCCACTGTCTAAGCCAGCCTCCCGCCTTCGACCAAGTCTTCTGTCCTTATGAGTACCGCCCGCCACTAAAAGATTTAATCCACAGGTGGAAAAAGCACAGCAATGTTTTGGGCACCGAACAAATTATTCAGCAGCTACTTGAAAAACTTAATGGGCAACAGTTTGATGCTGTGGTGCCCGTTCCTTATCACTGGCAAAAATTATTAAGGCGCGGCCATAATCCAGTGCGCAACCTAAGCCGCGTATTGGCCAAGCAATTGTCTACTCCCGTAATAGATGCAGTAAAGCGTGTTAAAAAAGGTCAGGACCAACAGGGGTTGGACAGAAAGGCTAGGTTAAAAAACTTAAGGCAGGCTTTTAAGGTAGATAAACGTCAGCAGAGCAATCTGCAGGGGAAAAACATACTATTAATAGATGATGTGATTACCACTGGCGCCACCTGTAATCGCATAAGCCAATTATTAAAACGCGCTGGCGCAAAGAGCGTTGTAGTAGGGTGTCTTGCTAGGACGCCCCCAAGATAAACTGGTTTTATTTCAAACCATTGATCTTCACAAACTCCACCACTTCTTTCATGTTGCCAAAAGCGCCCAGTAGTTTTTCTTTAGCGGTTTCGCGTACTTCACTTGATTCACTAGAACGAATTAGGTCAAGCCAGGTTTGCACAAGTGCTGTTGGTGGATTTACTGCTTTACTCACGTTTACTCTCTCTTTCAAAAGCCTGATTTGCTATGAATTAACCAAATCAAGTTTCGTCACTTCAATTATTATTTTGTGGGCAAAATTATCTTTCAAAAAAGCATGAATAGCAATTTCAGCGACTATAAATTATCACTTCCTCGCCAGAGCGAAAACAAAGCAGTAAACTGCCCTCATTGAACCTATTTATGTTCGGCCACTTTTTTAGTCATGCCGACAATGCCACCATGAGCAAGCCACAATATGTCTCACGATTACGACCGGTTAACCCCGGACACAATATTAAATGCCATCGACTCTATATTGGGTCCGCAAGGCTCATTAACCAGTGGCCACCAGATGGCGCTAAATAGCTATGAAAACCGGGTATACCAAATTGGCATTGAACAAGAAGGTGATGAGCAAGTAACTCAGATCATTGCCAAGTTTTACCGACCCAAGCGCTGGAGCGATGCCACCATACTGCAAGAACATAACTTTGCATTAGAGGCCATGGTGGACGATATTCCTGTAATTGGTCCCATGGTGATTAATGATAAAACCCTGTTTGAGTTTGAAGGCTTTCGCTTTGCGTTGTTTCCAAGACAAGGTGGGCGCAGTGGCCAAATTGAAGATCTGGCCGATTTTGAGCAAATGGGGCGTTTACTCGGTCGCCTACATCAAACTGCGAACTGTGTGCCCAGCGATGCGCGCCCAGATATGACCCCGGTAACCTTTGCGCAAAATAGCCGAAACTATTTACTTGAAAATAATTTCATCGAGCCCGACCTAATCCCCGCTTACGAAAGTGTCAGCCTTGATTTATACAATATATTGCAAGAGCGCTGGGATAACATTCAACCCAGCTTAAAACTGGTTCATGGAGATATACACGCCGGAAACCTTATTTGGCATCAGCAGCAACCGTATATGCTGGATTTGGATGATTGTGTTTTGGCTCCGCGTATTCAGGATATTTGGATGTTATTGCACGGGGAACGTGACCAGATGCAAGCCCAACTTGCGGCCATTGCAAAAGGTTATGAGCTGTTCCTGCCCTTTCCAACCAATGAACTTCCTTTAATTGAAGTGATGCGCAGCATGCGCTTAATGCATTACAGCGCCTGGTTAGCCAAACGCTGGGAGGACCCTGCTTTTAAGATGGCCTTTCCTTGGTTTAACAGCCCACGCTACTGGTCAGAGCAGATATTGAATTTACGCGAGCAATTATCTGCTCTGCAAGAACCTCAATTACAACTCATTGATTAAAACGTTTAAGCCATCCGTATAAACATACTGAAAGTGTTTTTATCCAAGTTTGGATGCTTTCAGCATGTTCACTCTAAGTTTTTGTGCACCAACTCACTTATGGGCAGCTCAATTAATTGTACTGCTATTTAGCAGGTCGAAGTTAACGTGAACCGCTTGGCGGTTTTTCAATTCACTAAGACCGCCAATTGCAGCCTAAGACTTAGCTGGGTAAACTGCCTGCCAATTATTAGAGGCCATCGGCAACCTTGGGTTATCGATATTACACACCTGTTATTTTGGATACATAATGAAAACAACTCTATCAGTTGCCGCGTTAGCTCTGGCTTTAAGTTCTTCACTGTTATGCGCTCAAGAACAAGCCGCCAACACCGAAGAAAAAAACATGGTGTCTTTTGACCTGAACAAATTATACCTAGGCGCTGGCTTAAGCCACAATCGCATGGACGGTTCAAGTTTTGGTGGGCGCGATACAGATGCCAATGGCTTCCAGATCTTCGCCGGATACGAATACGGCAACCGTAACGGTTTTGACCTAGCCACCGAATTTGGCCTAATTCAGACCGATAACTTTGGCAGTGGCGGCGACGATGCCGATGGTATTTGGGCTGCAGGCGTAATTACAAAAGGCCTGCCTGAAATAGACAGCAACTTATCTGGTTTGCTACGTCTAGGTTACGGCATTAATGGTGACGACGGCCTGTTCATGGGCTTTGGCGCTCAATACCGCGTTCACCCACAATCAGTGGTTCGCCTTGAATATGTGAATAAAGACCTGACTCAGTCTTATCAATTAAATGCGGTTTACGAGTTTTAAATAACTCAGCCCATGGGCTTTGGTGACATTTCACAGCCCCGCGATCACCGCCTGTAACCGGTGGTTCGCCTTGAGTATGTGAATAAAGACCTGACTCAGTCTTACCAGCTAAACGCGGATTACGAGTTTTAAGAATCGTTATCGCCCTAAGCCAGTCTTGGGGCGATAAATAAGTGCCTTTCCACCCCCGCCAGTTGAATATAGATTGGTCAGTTTGGTCCGAATTCACTACAATACAGCCAAATTTATTGAAGTGACACAGCATGAGCCTAAACCTGCCTAGCCAGTTATTACTACAGCAAGAACTCCCTGAGCAAGCCCTGTTAATTAATCCACCTCAGGATGACCTGGCCCACGAGCTACCTACAGCTTGGACCATTGCCAACACCAGCTTTGCAGTGACTAAAGGCTTTGAACAACGAGGGTTTGAACTGGCCAGTATTACCAGCTTACCCACCAAGAAATTTGATGACATCATCATTTATCTGCCTAAAGCCAAAGCCCGTTTATCATTTTTTGTTGATTACGCTTCCGCTTGCCTTAATGACGATGGACAAGTTTGGTTTGTAGGCGAAAACAAGGGCGGCATTAAAAGCCTAGCCAAATCGCTTAAGAATAACTTTGAAACAATAGACAAGATGACTTCGGGTAAACACAGCGCTATTGTTTCAGCCAGCAAGGCCATTAACCCCAAGGCTTTTGACATAAATAATTATTATGTTTCTCAGGAAAATGATTTGGGCTTAACCCTGCAAGCTTTGCCCGGTGTGTTTAGCCAAGAAAAACTAGATAAAGGCACAGCTGTTCTGTTAAACAACCTGCCCCGTAAAATTAAAGGCCGTATTCTAGATTTTGGTTGTGGTGCCGGTACTATTGCCACCTACATTAGCCAGCACAGAGAATATGAAGAGTTAGAACTCATCGATGATGATGTGTTAGCGGTACACTGCGCACAAAGAAACCTTGAGAACAATAAAACACCATTATCTGAAGCCTATTTAAGCAATGGCTTTGAGAAGGTAGAAGATCGCTATAATTGGATTGTGAGTAACCCACCTTTTCATCAAGGCGTACGCACCGATTACAACGTGACTGAAGCATTCCTAAAAGAAGCAAAAGAACATTTGAAACTCAGCGGAAAACTATTATTAGTGGCTAACGAGTTTTTGAATTACGAAGTGATTTTACGTGACCACTTTAAAACCATTACTGAAGTGAAAAAAGAAAATGGCTATAAAGTGATTTTGTGTGACGGTATTAGACGCCCGAAACCGGGTACGATCTAACTCTGGGTATTAGCAACATCAGCAGCATGGCCAACAAGTAGCTTGGCATGCTGCCACCACCACCCGAACTTTCTGAAGAGTCATCGCTTTCCTCTACTGGGTCATCAACTTGCTGCGATGCATCAACATTTCGCTTAAATATAAAATCACCTGAAGCATATCCTTTATATAGCTGGGTACGACCTAACTCTTTACCTATCCAATAAAATATTCCTTCATCGCGACTAGGCAATAAATAATATGGATCATCAGTTGATGATCTCTCAACACTCATAATCATTTCAACGCCGGTCCCATTAACTGCATATAGATAAGAGCGATCATCACCAACACCATTATAATATGCAGAAATAAATCGATGCTCTCCAATAGCATAAATACCGTTAATAGATTTACCCGAAAACGCTTCATTTAAAATTGAATCCAGCACAAATTCACCATCAATTACCTCATATAAGGCATAACCCACATCTTGCACATCCATGACACAAAATGCTTTAGGGTATGCACTATGGCACCAATTGAAAGATCGCCAGTTGAAAGGTATTTCTATTTCAGAGATAGAATTATTAGCTGAGGGATTGGTGGGTAGCCAGAACAGCTTCAATGGCTCTGCCCCGTAAAAGGCTAACATGATACCTCCATCGGTAGCTGTTCCACGTACAAATGGATAATCATCAATATTTAGGCCAAGAGTAAAATCACCAGCATTAGACTCTAGCCAATGGCCAACCACTTCATTTGCACTGCCTTTATAAAATTGAAGGAGACCGATAGGGGTCCCAATTAATGAAGAGTTAGAAGGCCAGGTAACGTTTGATAATTGTTGATTGGTTAAACCTACCTGCCATAAACCACCCTCAATTTCATCTTCAGTGGATAATAAGTAATTACTACCGTAAGACAGTACTGATTGATACTCTCCGGCGGGCAAAGTTTGCGTTGCTGCCAAATCTCTCCAGTAATCCGTGTCCCACTGCCAAATTGTATCTGCTTCAATATCTAGAATATAAGGCACACCATTTAGTAAGCCATAACTCTCAAAGTCATTAGGTATCTCAGGGTAGATTCCAATATCCTGTGAACCATCTACATTTAATTCAATAACATTTAGCGTGTTATCTTTATATAGAATTTCTATTTCTCTATTAGATAGCTCAACAAGCACACCTGCTCGACTATTTGGATGCGTAACTGTAATTGCTTGAAAGGAATCCAACCCTTGCTTAGTGGCTTCAATATTATTCCAGCTTGAGGCTATATGATCTGTAACTATAGAAGATGTAACCGGCGAATCAGCGTTATCCGGCTCTACATTGACATATTCGATTTGGTCAATAGTCATCTCTAAATCAACATCTATGGTGACGCCAGCACTCAATGCGGCAGAGGAAAAAAACAAAAGAAAAATAACTCGAAATAACATACTTAACACTCCATTGTGTATTTATTTTTATAATTGCGCGCAATCATAATTTAAATAACATCCCGCTACTAGAAAATTATATTTTGCAAAATAGGTATTCAATTTCAAGGTGAAGTGAGATTAACAAGGGTAAGCAATGTATTGCTAATGCAGTGAAGAGCTTCACTGCATTTAAATATGTGCCATGAGAACAGAGAAATGTAGCGGCTTCGGATAAAAAGGGATTTTAATTTACCTGAATAAAATATTAACCAATCCTATTCATCATCAAAATCACGCCCTTCATAAAATCCGGCTGCCAGATTTTCAAAGCGTGTGTATTTACCAATAAAAGCTAAACGGTCGGTGCCGATTTCACCATTACGGTGTTTACCTATGATGATTTCGCCAATGCCTTTATCAGGGGTATCTTCGTTATATACTTCATCACGATATATAAAAGCAATGATATCTGCATCCTGCTCAATGGCGCCTGATTCACGCAAATCCGACATTACTGGGCGTTTATTGGGGCGTTGCTCCAAGGATCGGTTTAACTGAGATAGCGCCAGTACTGGGCATTCGAATTCTTTAGCCAGGCCTTTTAATGATCGGGATATTTCAGAAATTTCCTGAGTACGCCCTTCACTTTTACCTGCAACGGTCATGAGCTGAAGGTAATCGATCATTACCAATCCCAGCTTATTATTATTTTCGCGGTATACACGCCGACATCTGGCGCGCATTTCTTGTGGCGTGAGTGCGGCGGTATCATCTATGTACAGGGGTTTATCTTTTAACAAGTTAAACGCTGAGGTTAGCTTTGGCCAATCCTCCTCGTCCAATTTACCCGAACGCAGTCTATTAGAAGGTATACGTCCCACCGAGGAATACATACGCATTAAGATGGCTTCTTTGGGCATTTCCATACTGAATACTAATACAGGTAAATCACTGCCCAGCAATGCGTTTTCACACAGGTTCATGGCAAAGGTGGTTTTACCCATGGAAGGACGGCCGGCTATGATCACCAGGTCGGCGACTTGAAAGCCGTTGGTGCGTTCATCTAATTCTGTAAAGCCTGTGGTTAAACCGGTAAGGCCGTCCGGCATATTGAACATTTCTTCAATGTTCTCAAGAGTTCGAGACATGATGGCATTCACATGCTCTGGGCCGGAGTCTTTTTTGCCGCCGCCTTCTGCCACTTCGGCAATACGCTTTTCAGCATCGCTGATTAAATCCAGCGCGTCGGCGCCACCAGTATTATAAGCGCCATCTACAATATCGGTTGCGGCTTCCGCCAGACGTCTTAATAATGATTTTTCTTTAACGATATCTGTGTAAGCAGAAATATTGGCGGCGGAAGGCGTGGTCTCAACTAATTCAGACAAGTAACTTAAGCCGCCACTGTTTTCCAGCTCATCAATATCGTTCAGTTCATCACTGAGAGTTAATATATCAAATGGTTTATCTTGCTCAGCCAGAGTGCAAATTACTTGAAAAATAAGACTATGCTGATGCCGAAAAAAGTCGTCCGCTTGCAGACGCTCTGCTACGATTTCAAAAGCCCGGTTATCCAGCATTAACCCACCTAATACCGAGCGTTCGGCATCAACAGAGTTGGGCGGCATTTTTAGATTTGCGACTTGCTGATCCATGGCGATATTGAATACTTCAGGTAAAAGATAAGGGGTAAGTGTGCCTTGTTTGAAGGTTTTGCTCAAGATGAATCAGGGGAGGTATTTTGTAGGCTATGACGCTAAAGAGGCTTTATCGGGAGGAGGAACCAAAAAACAAAAAACCCGCCGAAGCGGGTTTCTATTTTATCTATTGGCCATTAAGCCAGTAGATTATTCTTCAGCGGCAACGTGTACTGTTAGTACAGTTTTCACGTCAGCGTGTAGCTGAAGATCGATCTCGAACGTACCAGTAGTACGTAGAGGACCGTTAGGTAAGCGAATTTCTGATTTAGAAGCTTCGATACCAGTAGAGCTGATAAGGTCGGCAAGGTCACGAGTACCAATTGAACCGAACAACTTACCATCTTCGCCAGCTTTAACAGCTAGAGACAATTCTAGTTCTTTCAACTGTTCAGCACGAGCTTGTGCAGCAGTTAGTTTTTCGGCAGCGGCTTTTTCAAGCTCAACACGACGTGCGCCGAAAGTAGCAATGTTAGCTTCAGTAGCAGGAACAGCTTTACGCTGAGGTACTAGGAAGTTACGACCGTAACCAGATTTAACAGTTACTGTATCGCCAAGAGAACCTAACTTTGCAACTTTTTCTAAAAGAATAACTTTCATTTTAAACACCTTACAGGGCTGATTGTGTTGCTAGAAGTTCTAGAAGCACAAATTAAATTAGTTTGCCGTGTCATTTAGTTTGCCGCGAATATTGAATAGTACATCCAACAGGGCCACTAAAATTAGTAATGCGTACATATAAGGCAAAAAGAACAACATGCTAATGTAAAACGCCATTAACCATTGTGAACTCAATTGCTTTATTGCCACTACACTATGGACCAGGCTAATCCCCATGATAAACAAAGGAACTAACACTACAGGAATTCCCGATGCCAAATCGGCATTTGAAACACCTATAAAGAGCACAACCAAAGCCATTAACACATACCCAATAGGCAAGCGAAAACTCTGGAACTCTTTACTAAATTCACCAGGATTAAACAACGTTGACTGCCAACTACGGGCCATTAATAAGGCTCCAATAGCAAACAACTGCAGCAAGGCTGCAATGCCACCCAATAACATGGGTAAAATCCAGGGGGTCAGCATAGCTGCTGTGTGCGGATCTTCTGGTGCTATTAACTGGCTGTATTCTTGAGCGCCTTTTTGCAAAACATCAAGCCACATGGGACTTAAATTAGGCAAAATAAACACAACAGCTAATCCTAGCAACGTCGATACCGCAATGGATTTAGGCAGTGAGACGCTAGAGCGTAATACTGCGGCCATTAAGGCACACCCTAAAACCACCATAAACACGGTAATCTCCTGTTGCGCCGCATACCAGGCAATTCCTGGTAACAACGCGGGCAACAGAACATTGAATCCTTTGCTGAGTCCCTGGCGAAGTATCACCAGAGCCACAACCGCAGCACTCACCCAATACATCAGGGGAATGGCTGCAAACAATACTGACATCAGTGCTGCCTGACGAGGCCCTTGCATCGCAAAACGTGCAATGGCATTCATAGCAGCACCTTAACCGACTTACTTATGTGCGTCGGTGTATTGAATTAAAGCAACGTAACGAGCACGCTTGATCGCTGTAGATAGCTGACGCTGGTATTTAGCTTTAGTACCAGTGATACGGCTAGGAACGATTTTACCAGTTTCAGTTACGTAACCTTTAATCATTTCAAGGTCTTTGTAATCGATGGCGGCAGCGCCTTCGGCAGAGAAACGACAGAACTTACGACGACGGAAAAAACGAGACATAATTATTTCTCCAATTATTCTGCAGAATCGGCAGCTGGAACAGCTACTTCTTCAGTTACAGGGGCAGCTGGGGCAGCTGGGGCAGCGGCTTCATCTTCACGACGAGCTGGACGCTCATCACGACGATCTTGGCGGCTTTCAGCAGCTTTAATTGGAGACATTTCTGTAACCGCATCTTTCGTACGAATAACCATGCTACGAATAACAGCATCGTTGAAACGGAAAGTGTTGTTTAGCTCGGCTAAAGTCTCGTTATTACATTCGATGTTCATAAGAACGTAATGTGCTTTGTGGATCTTTTGGATTGGGTAAGCCAGGTGACGACGGCCCCAGTCTTCAAGACGGTGGATAGCACCACCTGCTTCAGTGATTGAGCCTGTGTAACGCTCAATCATAGAGGCTACTTGTTCGCTTTGATCTGGGTGTACCAGAAATACAACTTCATAATGACGCATAAAATGCTCCCTATGGGTTAATAGCCTTAAACTGACATTCTATGTATACAAGAATGGCTCAAGGCAAGGAGGCCTGCATTTGTAAGAAGACACCAGAAATGTCAGCCTATAAAACAGGGTCGCGTATTATGCACAAAAAAGCACCAGCACGCAAGAATGACAAATGGCGACTTATGACCACCCGTTTGGCAAAAGTGCTAATGTATTAAGAGGAAGAGACAAAAGGCCCATATGGGCCTTTATTCACTTACGGCTAACTCATTGAAAACACTAGTTGGCGATCTTATTTTCTGGCTTAAAATGCTCTTTACTTAAGGTGCCAGTTAAGAATTGAAACAACATAATCCAATCAGAAGCCAAACTGTAAAACGGATACTGGAAGGTGGCAGGCTTATTATGTTCGAAAAAGAAGTGTCCAACCCAAGCAAAGCCATAGCCAATCACCGGCATTAACCACAACAAAGCATACTGCCCCGTCAGTAATGCATATGCTAAAACACAAAGGACCAGTGAACTGCCAATAAAATGCAGGTTACGACACACCGGATTACTGTGCTCACCTAAATAGAAGGCATAAAATTCTTTAAAACTTTTGAACTCTTGAACCGTCTCCATACTCTCACCTACTTTGTTATTGTTGATACATTTATTATGCAGGCATTTGCTTTATTGGCCAGTTGCATTTTAGGACGCGGATTTCTCATCCAGAGACAGAAATGTTTTTCATGTGAGCCATCAGCAAAACCCATCTAAAAATACGATTGAAAACCTCAAATTATTGCCATTTATTATCTACTGGCATATATGTAAGCTTATAAATCTCTCCACTCGGGCTGAGCAAGATGAATAATGTAAACGACTCTAAATGGCCCCTGGGCACTCGTATCCTACACTGGTTAAGTGTCTTGTTTATCTTTGGATTATTCGGGCTTGGGTATTGGATGCGCACGCTCGATTATTATCATTCGTGGTATCAGCAGGCGCCGGATTTACATAAAAGCTTTGGAATGGTCTTTGTCTTTATTTTGTTGACTCGATTAGTTTGGCGTTTTTTATCCACAACACCCAAACATTTGGAAAACCACAAGGCTTGGGAAATTAAACTGGCCAAAGTCATACATTGGATCTTGTATCTGGGCATCATTGTAATCGTAGTGAGCGGATATCTCATCGCTACATCAGAGAATCGAGCCATTGAAATATTTGGGACATTTAACTTTCCTAGCATTATCAATGCAGTTGAAGATCAGGAGGATATTGCCGGTGTCATTCATGAATGGGCCGCCTATGCATTAATGGCACTTGTAGGGCTTCATGCAGCAGGCGCATTAAAACACCACCTTTTTGATAAAGATAAAACCTTAAAGCGTATGCTTTAACTAAACTTGAAATACACTCTGGAGAAATACATGAAAATTCAAATAAAAACCGTCTTGCTGGCACTAGCATTCAGCATGAGCAGCTCACTTTGGGCCAGCGAGCAATATCAGATTGATACCAAGGGTATGCATGCGACCATTGAGTTTAAAATTAAGCACCTAGGCATTAGCTGGTTGAAAGGTCGCTTTAATGATTTCAGTGGTGAATTCAAATTTGATGAAAAAAACCCAGCGTCTTCAAGTGTTGAAGTCAGCATTGATACGGCCAGCCTTGATAGTAACCATGGTGAGCGTGATAAACATTTACGCAGCAAAGACTTTCTAGATGTTAAGAAGTTTCCAAAGGCCACATTTAAAAGCACTAAGGTGGTAAGTGATGACAATGGCGAAGTAAAAATTTATGGCGATTTAACGCTTCATGGTGTTACTCGCAATATAATCATATACGCGAAGCAAATTGGCGCAGGCAATGACCCTTGGGGTGGCTTTCGTCGCGGCTTTGAAGGCTTCACTAAAATATCCCTTCATGATTTCAACATCGACTTTAACCTAGGGCCTGCGTCTAAAGAAGTTGAATTAAACCTGTATATTGAAGGTATTCGAAAGTAATCGTTAAAAACAATATACCGTCCTTCCTTGGGCATAAAAAAGGGGAGCATGTTAATCATGCTCCCCTTTTTTATTGCAACTAGAACGCTTTAAAAGCTACGCCTGTGCGCTAACTGCCTCCTCACTTTTACGATTCAATATCCAGGCAAAAATTGCTCCGGTAACAAACATAATTAAAGAGTAACAAGTAGCTGCGATGGCCATCTCAGTGTTTTGCAATAAAGTTAACGCAATAACAATTGCTAGGGTGCCGTTTTGAAAACCCACTTCAATCGAGATCGCCTTGCTTTGTGCTTCATTTAATTTGGCAAATTTGGCAATAGCGTAACCCACTACCATACAGGATACATTTAGCACTAAAGCTGCCACACCAGCCTGAGAAAAGTAATCGGCCATATGATTAATATTTTTCGCCACAATACCTATTACAATCAGCAATAAAAACAGCACTGAAAAAATCTTAACTGGATTCTCAGCCTGAGCTGAAAACCTAGGTTTGTAGTGATTTATAATCATACCCAAAGCAATTGGAATAATGGTAATGATCACTAACTGAATAATAGTTTTTAATATAGGCAGCTCAATCTGCTGTCCTTCGCCCATGACTAAACCCATGAAAATCACTATCATGAAAGGCACAATAAAGGGTGCCAACAAGCTCACCACAGACGTCAAGGTAACCGATAGAGCAATATCTCCCTTAGCCAAATAGGTATACAAATTAGATGTGGTTCCCCCCGGACATAAGGCCAGTATCAACAACCCCATGGCCAGTGCACCTTGTAAATCGAGAGCTAGGACAATGATATAAGCCATGGCAGGTAACATAAGCATTTGCGCCAACAGGCCTAATGCCACTGCTTTGGGTTTTGATGCCACTAATTTAAAGTCACTGAGTTTAAGCGATAAGCCCATCCCCAACATAATGATAAACAATGCAGCAGGTAAAACTACCTGAATAAGCAGATCGGCCTTCATAACTCTCTCCAACTTTTATTTTTATGAAAGCAGCATAACGATTTAGGCAATCAGTGCCAACACTCAGTGGATAAACTGGCCAGATATACCCTTAAACCTGAAGATATTAACGAGTCATTTTTTTCACAAACACCACAACAAACAATGCCAGGGTAAAACTGCCTACAAAGGCTTCGATGGCAGCCACCACGCGACTACTTCCCACCGGTACCAGATCGCCATAGCCAAGGGTTGTAAAGGTGACAACACTAAAATACATGTGCTTCCCTAAAACCATCAAGTTAGCCCAAAAAGACTGCTGGGGCTCAAATGCCAGATCTTGCCCATGATCGGATATCCCTAGGAAAAAATAAAAAAATCCACATATGCTAATAAAACTTAAGGAAACTAAAATAACCCTTAAAGGTTTCTCTCCATAACCACAAAACACATCAACTAGCTTGGATACCCCCCGCTGAAATGACCACAGTGGCATTTGATAGCGACGCATAAGCATCTCTTCGTAAAAAAAGTGCCCAGCCAATTCAAACAACCCCTGTAGCTCGCTTACTTTACGTAAGTTACGACAAATCTCTTCGGCCTGTTCAAAAAAATCTATAGATTCTTGAATGCGCTTCCCTTT
Source organism: Bermanella sp. (assembly GCA_036960565.1). GTDB lineage: Bacteria > Pseudomonadota > Gammaproteobacteria > Pseudomonadales > Oceanobacteraceae > Bermanella. The sequence continues at coordinate 45,583 of JBALXQ010000037.1, read as the reverse complement.
GGCAGCTTCTATTCCTTTTTCTTCATGGAGTAATTGTTTACCCCATTCAATGTTTTCAATCTTGGCCCCCTCCAGTCGAGCGCCCAACAGATTTGCCTTTTTTAAACAGGCGAAATGCATATTGGCTTCTCGACAGTCGGTTTTCATGAGGGAGGCTTCGGTTAGGTCAATACGAAACAAGTGAGCGTTGCGCAAGTTAGCTCGATACAAGTCAGCTCGCGCCAAGGAATAATTTTCTTTGCGACCGTGGCAAACTAGGTTAATCCCTTCAAGGTTTGCACGCTTAAGTGAAGCGCCTTCCATGCAGTGCCCAGCCTTGATAACCCCTTCGAGTCTTACAGCAAGATTTTCGCCAGATTTATCAATGGTTGGGTCATGCCAATAACAAAAACCCTGACCGGCATCTTCTAACTGACATTTTTTGCCATCACGAAATTGATAGACACACATGTAGTAAACTCAATTAGCACCTTTTTTGAGTGTAGAACACATAATGAATCTGGGGGTACGGGTAAGGTTTAACGGCAAAGAAAATGAATTTGAAACGCACAAAATAAGAAAAGTATCACCCCTGCAGGCAGGGGGATGAGAGTTCGATAAAACAAACCCATAAAAAACTAGTGACTGCAGCTAGGACCGTGAATATGGCCATGCTCTAGCTCGTCTTCCTTGGCATCACGAATTTCCTGAATTTCACCAGAAAAAGCCAATGGAATACCGGCTAAAGGATGGTTAGAGTCGATCGTCACCATATCATCTACAACCTTGGTAACTTCAACCACAACTGGACCACTTGGGCCATCTGCGGTGAATTCCATACCAACATCTACTTTATCTATACCTTCAAACGCTGCTTTCGGTACTTCTTGTACCAAGGCTTCGTCTCGTAGGCCGTAACCTTCTTCAGGGCTTACATTTACGTCGTATTTATCGCCAACGGTTTTACCAGCCAATGCTTTTTCAAGGCCAGGAACCAGGTTATTAAAACCGTGCAGGTAAATTAACGGCTCGCCACCCACAGAAGATTCAATTACTTCATTGGTTTCGGCATTTTTAACTGTAAATTCAATGGTAACGACTTTTTTGTCTGCGATTGTCATAGCTATCTCTTCTCACTCAAATTCAGTTAATACCATTGGAACTTGTTTCAGACAGTTCCAAGATATCGCGGTCCCTGAACGTAAAAACCCATCTAGAAAAATCCAGATAGGTTTTTAGTATAAAGGAACGGTTAATTAGGAATTAAACCTCAGGAATTATTCACGCATTACTGAGACTCATTATATTCCTATAACTTATTCAATTCCCTTCATGGTCAACTTAATGCGACCTTTGTTATCAACGTCTAGTACTTTAACCTTGATGGTCTGACCTTCTTTCAAGAAGTCAGATACGTTCTCAACGCGCTCGTCAGAGATTTGCGAGATGTGAACCAAACCATCTTTACCAGGCAATACGTTTACAAAGGCACCAAAATCAACAATTTTGTTAACTTTACCGTTGTAGATAGTACCTACTTCCGCTTCAGCAGTTACTGCTTCGAACATACCTTTGGCTTTTTCAGCGGCAACTTTCGTTAGTGCGAAGATGCTGATAAGACCAGTATCACCGATATCAACGTCAGCACCCGTTTCGTCACAGATTCCACGGATAGTTGCGCCGCCTTTACCAATTGCTTCAGCGATCTTGTCTGAAGGAATCTTAAGAGTAAGGTAAGTAGGTGCGTTATCAGGCATTTGTGCACGATGCGTAGGCATCACTTCGTTCATCTGCTTCAAGATTGTGATACGCGCGTCTAGAGCTTGCTCTAGGGCGATTTCCATAATCTCTTCAGTGATACCCTGGATTTTAATGTCCATTTGAAGTGCGGTAATACCGTTTTCAGACCCGGCTACTTTAAAGTCCATGTCGCCTAAGTGATCTTCGTCACCCAAGATGTCTGTAAGAACGGTGAACTTGTCACCTTCTTTAACAAGACCCATAGCAATACCAGCAACAGGGGCTTTTATTGGTACGCCAGCATCCATCAACGCTAGAGACGCGGTACATACAGACGCCATTGAAGAGGAACCGTTAGATTCAGTAATCTCAGATACCATACGTACTGTGTATGGGAAATCTTCAAGGCTTGGCATCATGGCTTGAATACCGCGACGCGCTAAACGACCGTGACCAATCTCACGACGACCCGGTGCACCCATACGACCACATTCACCTACAGAGTAAGGAGGGAAGTTGTAATGGAACATGAAGTTGTCTTTAATGACTTCGTGTAAGAACTCAACAGTTTGCGCATCACGGGTAGAACCCAGAGTTACAGTACCGATAGATTGAGTTTCACCACGGGTGAACAATGCAGAACCGTGAGGCCCTTTTAATACGTCAACCTGGATGTTCAAGTCACGAACAGTTTTACCGTCACGACCATCGATACGTGGCTCGCCATTTACGATGCGAGTACGTACCACTTCTTTTTGAAGCTTCTTGAACATGTTTGAAACTTCTTCGCCGTTACCAGCTTCCTCGTTTACAAACTGTGCTTTAATTTTTGCATTAACAACATCAAGAAGGTCGTAACGAGCCATCTTGTCGCTGGTTTGGTATGCAACTGCTACTTCTTCGCCGGCAGCTGCTTTAATGTCTGAGTACAAAGCATCGTTAAAGGCTGGTGCAGACCATTCCCAACGAGGAGTGGCTACTTCGGCAGCAAATTCTTTAACGGCAGTTACTACACACTGAAGTTCTTGATGGGCGAACAATACCGCACCTAGCATTTCATCTTCGCTTAATTCTTTAGCTTCAGATTCAACCATTAATACGGCTTCGTCAGTACCGGCAACGGTCATGTCTAGCAAAGAAGTTTTTAGTTTTTCAAATTTTGGGTTAATGAAGTAACCATCTTCGCGTGTATAACCCACACGTGCAGCACCAATTGGGCCATCGAAAGGAACACCAGAAATAGACAAACAAGCCGACGCACCAATCATGGCAACGATATCAGGGTTGTTTTCAGTATCAGCAGAAACCACTGTAGTCACTAACTGAACTTCGTTCATGTAACCAGCAGGGAAAAGCGGACGAATTGGGCGGTCAATCAAGCGACTAACAAGAGTTTCGTTTTCGCTTGGACGGCTTTCACGCTTAATGTAGCCTCCAGGAATTTTACCGGCCGCGTAGTATTTTTCTTGATAGTTAACCGTTAGTGGGAAAAAACCCTGACCTGGCTTAGGCTCTTTTTTACCAACTACAGTACAAAGAACTTGTACGTCGCCCATAGTAACCAAAACTGCACCAGATGCCTGACGGGCAATACGGGCTGTTTCGATGGTGACTTCTTGGCCGCCAAAGTTAAACGTTTTTGTGATCGGAGTTAGATCTAGCATATGTTTCCTTATGGTTTATTACATTGAAACATAACTTAAATTAAGAACTGCAGTTCCAAGCATTGGCCCTTTCTCTACCGCGATTAAGTTCCATGTTTCAGAAACAAAGTTGGTGAAAAGGCAAATGGGTAGAAATACAGTATTTTTAACTTAGGCAAGATTCCAATTATTTATAGTTACTTCTTAACAGGGTAATCGTTTTTGTTACCACTGCGATTTTTTGCTGCTTGATGGCAAGCTAACAAAAAGCAAAAACCCCCGTGAGGGGGTTAATGTACTCTTACAAACTATATTAGCGACGTAGGCCAAGACGTTTGATCAAAGAAGCGTAACGACCAACGTCTTTACGCTTTAAGTAATCCAACAATTTACGACGCTGGTTTACCATGCGGATCAAACCACGACGAGAGTGGTGATCACCTTTGTTATCTTTAAAGTGTGGCTGTAGGCCGTTGATGTTGTTAGTCAACAAAGCAACTTGTACTTCTGGAGAACCAGTGTCGCCTTCAGCAGTTTGGTATTCTTTAACGATGCCAGCTTTAACTTCAGCGTTTAGCATAATAATTTCCTTTGATTTATATGCGAAAGTTTAATTAAGGGAAATATTCACCGTGCATATAAACAGTGGTATTCACCGGACCAATACAAGATTAGCCCCAGATTCAGCAAAACCAAGTTTTAAAGTTTGGGCATGCCATTTATCTGTAGCAAGCGGTTGGGTTTAATCAGCCCACCTGCCTTTAATTCCGCCAAACCCAGCAAGAAGTCAAATTTGGTATCTTGTGGAAAATTGCGAACGCGCAATTGTACCTGAGCCAAAGGCTGCTCGCCAGCCTCGTTTAAGCCATTAGCCCCAAGGTCTTTAGGGCTTAGTGTAATAGGACGTCCGTAGGTGAGATCGTCGGCCTGTGCTAAATTCACATATACAATCGGTACACCAGGTAGAGCCGTATAAGAGGCAAGAAGGCGATCATCTAACGCCCGATAATCCTTTTCAGCCCCCTCTATTGAGCCTAATGCTTCCAACTCTTCAAGGGTTATCATCAACTCTTCAGTGTAGGGACCCGCACCCAAACGGCGCAAAACGGCCACATAGCCTAAACTGCCTAGGGCCTTACTGATATCCTCGGCGAGACTCCGAATATAAGTGCCTTTTGAACACGTCACATCCAGCTCAAGCCAGTCAGGGCCAAAGTCCAGTAAGGAAAGTTTATGAATGGTAATTTGACGAGCTTTTTTCTGGATATCGTATTCGATGCCTTTGCGCGCCAACTCATACAGCTTGCGACCATCAACTTTCAGTGCGCTGTACATAGGCGGCACCTGAGTAATTACACCGCTAAATTGAGTCAATACAGCCTCAATTTGAGCCTGGTCAAACTCAGGAATAACGGCGGTATCAATTACCTCGCCTTCCACATCGGCTGTACTGCGTGATTCACCTAGCTGAACTCGGGTGGTGTAACGCTTATCACTGTCCAGCAGCCCTTGGCTAAACTTGGTGGCTCCACCTAAGCAAATGGGCAACACACCTGTAGCAATAGGATCCAATGCCCCAGTATGCCCAGCCTTGGCCGCGCCATATAAGCGTTTCACCTTCTGTAGCACTCGGTTAGAAGTCATACCAGGCGGTTTATCTATTACCAGAATACCGCTAACTGCACGGCCTTTCTTTACTCTGTTTGTTGCCACTAGCTCTCATCTTCGTCATGTTTATGGGCACTGTCTTCTTTCATAGCCTTATTAATAAGGTTAGTCAGCTTATGACCACGCCCTAAGGACACGTCATAGTGAAAGCGGGGTAAAGGTACGACACGAGTAGTCATGACACGGGCCAGCTCAGTACGAAGGTAACCAGCCATATCATTAAGTACCTTCTCGGTTTCTTTAATGGTGGGCTCATCGGCATCGACCATTCCAGGTTTCATCACCGTAAAGTAAATATCGGCGTAACCTAGGTCACTGGCCACCTTTACCGCATTTAAAGTGACGATACCCAAACGGGGATCCTTCACTTGGAATTGAAGCATTTCAGCAAGGTCACGCTTAATAGATGAACCCAAACGCTGAGTACGACTGTAATCTTTAGCCATTTAATTTATCTCTTTTCATTACTGTTTGCTTTGCCTTGAAAGCACTACCAAAAGTGCCTAAGCGCCTCCAGAATACTTTTATCCCTGAAAACATTAAGCCGCCAGAGTAAACTCGGGCGGCTTAATGTTCTAACCAGACAAAATCAAGCAATCAAACTGATTGGTAGATTAAAGGCTTCGAGCGATTTCTCGTACTTCGAATACTTCGATCTGGTCCCCTGCTTGTACGTTATTGTAGTTCTTAACGGCGATACCACATTCGGTACCAATGCGAACTTCCTGCACGTCATCTTTAAAGCGACGTAGAGATTCAAGTTCACCTTCGTAAATAACCACGTTATCACGCAATACACGGATTTTCTTGCTGCGGTAGATAGTACCTTCAGTCACCATACAACCGGCCACATCACCAAACTTAGGCGAACGGAACACTTCACGTACCTGAGCAATACCTACGATTTCTTCACGCAATTCAGGTGACAATAGACCTGACATAGCCTGCTTAACATCGTCAATTAGATCGTAGATGATGCTGTAATAACGTAAGTCCATATCGTTAGTTTCAACCATACGCTTAGCGGCCACATCGGCACGTACGTTAAAGCCAAATAATACAGAACCAGTAGCAAATGCCAGGCTAGCGTCGGTTTCGGTGATACCACCTACACCACTAGATACGATACTGACACGAACTTCGTCAGTTGAAAGCTGCTCAAGAGAGCTAATAAGAGCCTCCAAAGAACCACGAACATCAGTCTTAATAACGATATTCAATACAGACGCTTCAGCTTCACCGCTCATGTTGAACAAGGCATCCAGCTTAGCTTTCTGCTGACGAGCCTGAATCAATTCTTTTTCTTTAGCAAAACGATGCGCGGCTAGTTCACGAGCACGCTTTTCGTTTTCGGCCACCATAAAGGTGTCACCCGCGCCAGGCGGCTTATCCAGACCTAGTATTTCAACAGGAATAGATGGACCAGCTTTATCGATAGGCTTGCTGTTTTCATCAAGTAGCGCACGTACACGACCGATAGACGTACCAGCCAGTACATAATCGCCTCTGCTCAGTTCACCATTTTGAATCAATAGTGTAGCAACTGGACCGCGACCTTTATCAAGACGAGATTCAACTACAACGCCACTGGCACCACCAGTCGCCACTGCACTTAATTCTAATAGCTCAGACTGCATTAATACTGCGTCTAGCAATTCATCGACGCCTTCACCCGTATGGGCTGAAACTGGCATAAACTGAACTTCGCCACCCCAATCTTCAGGGATAACATCTTTAGCTGCTAGTTCATTTTTAACGCGATCTGGATCGGCGCCTTCTTTATCCATTTTGTTAATGGCTATAACCAAAGGAACACCAGCAGCCTTAGCATGCTGAATCGCTTCTTCAGTTTGTGGCATCACACCATCATCGGCCGCTACCACTAGAATAATGATATCAGTAGATTTGGCACCACGAGCACGCATTGCAGTAAACGCTGCGTGTCCAGGGGTATCTAGAAAGGTGATCATACCTTTGTCAGTTTCTACGTGGTAAGCACCGATATGCTGGGTTATACCACCTGACTCACCACTGGCCACTCGACTTTTACGAATGTAATCCAATAGTGAAGTTTTACCATGGTCAACGTGACCCATCACAGTAACAACTGGTGCACGAGTTGTTTTCTCAACACCCGTTTGCAGTTCAGCCATTAAGTAATCTTCTAGAGCGGTATCACTTACTTGCTTATAAGTGTGACCCATCTCTTCGATTACAAGGATAGCGGTATCCATGTCTAATACTTGGTTGATGGTGGCCATAACGCCCATTTTCATCAACTCTTTGATCACCTCACCGGCTTTAACAGCCATGCCTTGTGCCAAATCAGCAACCGTAATCGTTTCGCCTTTCAGCTCAACTTCACGAATAATCTTTTCGGTTGGCTGAGTGAAAGTGTGTTCGCCTTCATCACGACCACGACGAGCTGCCGGAGCACCGCGTCCACCACGAGCATTACGTCCGCCTTTACCGCCACGGTTTTGATAACCACGGGTTTTTTCAGCGTCTTTATTACGAAACTCTTTTTTACGCTCTGGTTTATCAGCCGCTTTAGCTGGAGCAGCTTTACCAGGAGCAGCTTTAGCATCAGCCGTACGAGCCATTGGTTTTTTATCACCAGGCTTACGTTTAGGGGCCGCTTTAGCAACTTTTTTGTCTGCTTCTTTAACAATCGGCTGCTTCTTACGCACCTCGATGCTAACCGCTTTCTTACCACCAGCTGAATTAAGCACGGTAGTTGTTTTGCGTTTTAAGACAATTTTTTTCTTAGGTTCCGCGGCTTTTTCACCGTGGCTTTTCTTCAACGCACCCAACAGAACAACTTTTTGTTGATCGTTTACCGTGTCGTCGCCAGACTTATGAGGCAAGCCTGCTTCATTCATTTGCGCTAGCAAGCGCTCAACAGGTGAGCCCACTGCTGCGGCTAGTTGTTTTACCGTGACTTCTGCCATTGGTTCTTCTCCTCCGCCTATCGCTGCCTATTCGGTTTCTTCAAACCAGGGCTTACGCGCGGTCATAATTAATTTGGCGGCCTTTTCTGCATCGATGTCTTCAATACCAACGATGTCATCAACGCCCTGCTCGGCGAGATCTTCCATTGTGCAGATGCCACGACTTGCCAACACTAAGGCCAAGTGTTGATCCATGCCTTCCATATTTAATAAATCTTCGGCCGGCTTGGCGTTTTCTAGTTTTTCTTCTGTAGCAATAGCCTGTGTTAACAACAGGTCTTTTGCACGGCCCTGTAATTCATCAACAATTCCTTCATCGAAACCGTCAATTTGTAACATTTCGTCACGCTCTACATAGGCTACTTCTTCCAATCCGGTAAAGCCTTCCTCCACTAATACGGTGGCGACATCTTCATCCAGATCGAGAGCAGACATCAGTTTTTCAACCAAACTACCCTGTTCTTCTTGCTGCTTAGCACCAGCATCTTCTTCAGTCATTACATTAATGGTCCAACCTGTTAGGTCGGAAGCCAGTTTAACGTTTTGACCACCACGACCAATGGCGATAGCCAATTGATCTTCTTCAACGGCAACATCCATTGAATTAGTATCTTCATCCATAACAATGGAAGCCACTTCAGCAGGCGCCAAAGCGTTAATCACCAACTGAGCTGGATTATCGTCCCAAAGCACAATATCCACACGCTCATTGCCCAATTCGTTGGTTACCGCTTGAACACGAGAACCACGCATACCTACGCATGCACCAACTGGATCGATACGCTGATCATTAGATTTAACGGCAATCTTTGCTCGGCTACCTACATCACGAGAAGCAGCTTTAAGCTCTACCGTATCTTCGCCAATCTCTGGCACTTCAATGCGGAATAGCTCTATGAGCATTTCATTGGCAGCACGACTAAGAATTAATTGTGGACCACGATTTTCTGGATTCACGTCCATCAATATAGAACGAACACGATCACCAATCCGGAACACTTCTCTGGCGACTAACTGATCACGAGGCAATAGGCCTTCAGCGTTGTTACCAAGATCCACGATAATATTATCACGAGTTACTTTTTTAACCGTGCCGTGAATAAGCTCACCAACGCGATTAATATATGCAGCTGTAACCTTGGCACGCTCAGCTTCACGCACTTTCTGCATGATAATTTGCTTAGCAGCTTGAGCAGCGATACGGCCAAATTCTGGCGTATCAATTCTCTCTTCGTGGGTATCACCTTCCTTTAAGTTGGTGTCGATATCCGCTGCTTCTTGCATATTCAACTCAGAACCCAAGGCAGGCACTACTTCGTTGCTAACAATTAACCAGCTACGAAAAGCTTCATAATCTCCAGTGCGACGATCGATCGTCACACGGATTTCAGGCTCTTCATCTTCAAAACGTTTTTTTGCCGCTGCCGCTAAAGCTAATTCAATAGCTTCAAAAATAATTTCCTGCTCTACGCCTTTTTCGTTAGAGACAGCTTCGGCAACTAGCAGTATTTCCTTGCTCATAACGCTTGCCCTCTGTAGTCCTATTTATTCTTGTGATCTTGGAATATTAAGTTAGCTTTATCGATGGCATCGATCGGTAGAATATATTCGTGATCATCTACATGAACCACAATATCTTCACCATCTTCGATAGCCACAAGCTTGCCTTTAAATTTACGGCGCCCTTCAAAAGCGTACCGTAACTTCACGTCAACAAACTCACCAACATAACGATTAAATTGCTCTACTGTGAATATTGGACGATCCATACCCGGTGAAGAAACTTCAAGATTATACTCACCAGTTATAGGGTCCTCCACATCCATTATTCCACTCACCTGACGGCTAACCGTTGCACAGTCATCTACTGTGATCCCTTTTTCGGAATCGATGTAAATGCTAAGTACAGAGTCCTTCCCCTGGGAATTATATTGTAAACCCCAAAACCCATAGCCCAAGGCTTCTATCACTGGCTTCAAAAGGTCGATTAACTGCTGTTCTTTACTGGCCACGTTCACTCCACAGATACAAAAATTGGGCTAAAGAATGACCCGGTTTTCTCCACCAGACATCCGAGCCCAATTTTTAGCATTCACACTCAAACCCTAAGGTTTAGCATTTTAATAAATTTGCTAAATGCCAGCTACTTTCGCGCCAACAAAAAACCCCTTATAAGAACCACTTTAAAACACTCTTAAAGCAATCCCACCAGGGGTTTTAATCATCAGATTAGCGAACTAATCTGGATGTTCTAGGAGAGATAAAGAATTATCGCCTAGGCTTTATTTTAAGATGAAAAACTCATCTAGTTTAAAAGCTTAAAAACTTGGTTGCGGGAGCCGGATTTGAACCAACGACCTTCGGGTTATGAGCCCGACGAGCTACCAGACTGCTCCATCCCGCGCTAATGTTGCATATTATAGTGACATCCAGCTTTTTCAGCAAGGAAGGATCTCAAAACTTCTATATATAACTTCATTCAACTTTTAATTTACGCTAAAAAGCATAGCACGGAGTCAGCATAGCCAACCCGAAATAAAGCAAGGACAACCCAAACTAAAAAGGCCACTAACAAGTGGCCTTTAAATCATCTGCCTAAACAGAAAGTATGGTGCGGATGAGGAGACTCGAACTCCCACGCGCTTTCGCACACAGCGACCTCAACGCTGCCTGTCTACCAATTCCAGCACATCCGCAAATCTTTTAGCGATTAATTAATCAATCACCGGCGCTTCAGAATCGATAGATAATACATCACCTAATACAGGCACCTCTGCTTCAATAACCTGAACCTCCTGAACACTTGGCAAGCCAACATCAGCCAATCCAGTTGCTTTTTCCTTGGCAAAATAAGCCAAAGAAAAACTGCTAGCAAAAAATATAGCAGCAAACAAAGAGGTCGAGCTCGTCAGGAAATTCCCAGAACCACCACTACCAAAAACAGTTTGAGAAGCCCCCCCACCAAAGCTTGCGCCAGCATCGGCGCCCTTGCCTTGCTGAATCAATACCAAGGCGATAATGCCAACTGCAATTACAATGTGAACAATAACAATTATATTTTCCATAATCTCTGCCTAACTAGCTGCTTTACAGATTTGAATAAAATCATTTGCATTTAGCGATGCACCGCCTACCAGCGCACCATCTACATCCGGCTTCGCAAAAATATCAACTGCGTTACCCGGCTTTACACTGCCGCCATACAAAATCTGCATGCCTTCGGCAATATTTTCATCTTCTTTAGCAAGCTGCGCACGAATAGCCGCATGCATTTCTTGAGCTTGCTCCGGACTGGCTGTCTTGCCTGTACCTATAGCCCAAACCGGCTCATACGCGATAACCGACCTGGAGAATCCTTGCACACCAACAACATTCAAGACAACCTGAATCTGTTCAGATATAACATCAACTGCAATACCTGCCTCCCTTTGCTGCAGACTCTCGCCCACACACAATATAGGTATGATATTACTGGCAATAGCTTGAGCGAATTTAGCCGCCACCTGCGCATTATCTTCAGCAAACAACTCTCGTCGCTCACTATGCCCAATGACGACATATTTACATTCAAATTCCCGCAGCATTTGCGCAGAAACCTCTCCAGTAAATGCTCCATCAGAATATTGACTCATATCCTGCCCTCCCCAACCAATAGGAGAGGAAGCCAATAAACTTTTGCATTGAAATAAGTAAGGTGCTGATGCGAAAACCGCTACATCCAAGTTTTCGATTTTGGTATCTTTCAAACCATTTACTAATTGTGTCAGTAAAGTTTGATTGTCGGCTAAAGAGCCGTTCATTTTCCAGTTTCCAGCCACAAATTTGCGACGCATATCTATTCCCCTACTACAGGAAGGAGGCGATACTACATAAGATGCCCCCATCAAGCAAGTCAACTGCACACACATATAGTTATGGGCACAAATTTCAATATTACAGCTAAAAAATATTAAGCTGCACTGCTCACTACTTCAACAAGATGATCCACTAACCTTCTCACTAACACCTCATCCTCACCTTCTATCATTACTCGTATCACAGGCTCTGTACCTGAAGGGCGCAATAAAACTCGCCCTCGACCAGCGAGCTCAGCCTCCACTTGCGAAACTGCTTTTGTTACCTTGTCACAATTCACAATGGACTTATCAACAACCTTTACATTTTTCATTATTTGAGGAAACTTAACCATACCTTGCTTAAAGTCATGCAACTTTTGCCCATGGCCCAGCAAGGCTTTTAGCACCTGCAGTGCAGCAACAACGCCATCCCCAGTCGTTGTGGAATTAAGACACAATAAGTGACCAGAGTTTTCACCTCCAAGCGCCCAGTTATGTTCCTGCAACTGTTGCAATACATAGCGATCACCCACATTAGCCCGGACAAAAGGAATATTAAGCTCTTTAAGTGCCAGCTCCATCCCCATGTTCGTCATTAATGTCCCGACAACACCCCCTTGCAGCTCATCTAAATCCTGTTGATTTCGAGCAATCATGAAAATAAGCTCATCACCATCAATAGCCTCTCCCTTATGATCAACCATCATCACTCGGTCACCATCACCATCAAAGGCGATACCCAAGTCAGCTTCCATTTCAACCACCTTACGCTGCAGTGCTTCAGGTGAAGTTGAGCCGACCATCTCATTAATATTTAGTCCGTCAGGAGTATTACCAATACTAAATACTTCAGCTCCCAACTCAGAGAAAACGGCCGGTGCGATTTGGTAAGTTGCCCCGTGCGCACAATCTAGCACTATGCGCATGCCTTTCAGGCTCAAGCCAAAAACCGTACTTTTACAAAATTCAATATAACGGCCAGCCGCATCTTCAATGCGCTTGGCTTTACCTAATTTATCCGATGCCACAATTTCCATAGGCTCATCCATAAGAGCCTCAATGGCTTCTTCTGTTTCATCGTCTAATTTACTGCCGTTAGCAGAGAAAAATTTAATACCATTATCGTAAAACGGATTATGCGAAGCACTTATAACAATACCGGCGTCCGCATGAAACGTGCGAGTTAAATACGCTATCCCAGGTGTAGGCATTGGACCCAACAGACCAATATCAACTCCTGCCGCAGATAAGCCAGCCTCTAAGGCCGATTCAAACATATAGCCTGAAATACGAGTATCCTTACCTATTAAGATATGTCGCTTTCCCTGACTGGCAAACACCTTGCCTGCCGCCCACCCCAGCTTCATAACAAATTCTGGAGTAATGGGAAATTCACCTACGCGACCACGAATCCCATCCGTACCAAAATATTTACGATCCATCTTAATGCCTTCGCTTTATAAATTAATTTATTATTGTGTCAGCATTATTGCTGACACTTAATCATCGAACAACTTTAAATAACCCAATTGCGCATTATTTTTTTTAGCCAGCTATTAAATCAAAACGCCAATGTTAATCACCACTGACGTTTAGTCGCCTTAACAATCTCCAGCGCTTCGAATGTCTCTTTAACATCATGTACACGCACAATATGAGCACCGTTCATGGCGGCAATAACGGCACCAGCAACACTGCCAATCATCCTTGCAGAAACGTCACCACCTCCTAACGCCGCCCCTATCATTGATTTACGGGACAACCCCACCAATACAGGCACACCCAGAGTTTTCAAGCGCTCCAATTTAGCCAATAACTGATAGTTATGCTCGGCAGTTTTACCAAAACCAAAACCTGGATCAATTAATATTTGATCATTATCAATCCCCATTTGGTTGCAAGCCTGAATACGCTTAGCTAAATATACATATATATCATCTAGCACACCGTTGTAAGCAGGGTTTTTCTGCATCGTGTCGGGTTCACCCTGCATATGCATAATACACACAGGGAGCTCAACTGATTTTGCCGCTTGCATCGCATCTTTTCGCTGCAGGGCACGCACATCATTAAGCATATGTGCACCTGCTTTTTTAGCGGCCAGCATCACTTCCGGACTACTGCTATCAACACTAATACAAACATCAATATTTCTAGCAATCGACTCAACAACAGGGATAACTCGATCAAGCTCTTGCTGCAGTGAAACCTTTACAGCCCCAGGACGAGTAGATTCACCACCCACATCTATAATGGCCGCCCCCTGGGAATGCATATCACCCGCTCGTTTTAATGCGGCAGCCAAATTCTGGAATTGCCCACCATCACTAAATGAATCAGGCGTTGCATTTAAAACCCCCATAACCTGAGTACAGGCAAGGTCTAAAATACGATCACCACAGCGTAATTTCATAAAAGGTTTAATCTCAGAAAAGAATTCAGCCACCCTTAAAGAAAGTACGTTTTAAGGGCATAAAAAAAGGCAATGCCATAGACATTGCCTTATCTTTTTCAGGGCAGGTTATAGTTCGCTTGTTGCATCGCCGCCGTTGGGTTTATCACTATCAGCGACATCTACTTTTACCTGGGTATCCACAGCTCCCGATGACGCACCATTACTACCACTATCATCATCACTCCAAGATTGAGGAGGACGAGGCTTTTGGCCATTCATAATATCATCGATTTGAGCACTATCTATGGTTTCATATTCCATTAAAGCGTCTTTCATCAGTTCCAACTTATCTCTATGCTCTTCCAGAATATCAGTGGCACGCTGATAGCAATCATCCAGTAATGACTTAATCTCTTCGTCGATGATCTTAGCGGTAGCCCCCGAAATATGGCTTGAAGCACCCGGGTAACCCTGCTCTTCGTCACCAGCATAAAGTTGAGCACCTAACTTATCCGATAACCCCCATTTAGTGACGTAGTTACGAGCATATTGGGTGGCACGCTCAATATCGTTGGAAGCACCAGTGGTAACACCATCTTTACCTAAGGTCATTTCCTCAGCAATACGGCCACCATACAAGGTACTAATACTACTGAAGATACCGCGCTTACTAATTGAATAACGATCCTCTTCTGGAAGAAACATGGTTACACCCAAAGCACGACCACGAGGGATAATAGACACCTTATACACAGGATCATGCTCAGGCATTAAACGCCCCACAATGGCATGTCCCGCTTCATGATAAGCCGTATTGGTTTTTTCTTTATCACTCATCACCATGGATTTACGCTCTGCACCCATCATGATTTTATCTTTAGCTTTTTCAAATTCTTCCATAGTGACATTGGTGCGATTAGAGCGGGCTGCAAACAAAGCCGCTTCATTCACCAAGTTTGCTAAGTCAGCACCTGAGAATCCCGGTGTACCACGGGCAATCACTTTAGCGTCAATCGAATCTGACACTGGCACCTTTCGCATATGCACTTTAAGTATTTGCTCACGACCACGGATATCAGGAAGTCCCACCACGACTTGGCGATCAAATCGACCTGGACGCAAAAGCGCAGGATCAAGCACGTCTGGGCGGTTGGTAGCAGCAATCACTATGACGCCGTCATTACCTTCAAAACCATCCATCTCTACCAGCAATTGGTTTAGAGTTTGTTCACGTTCATCGTTACCGCCGCCAATACCAACACCACGGCTACGGCCAACCGCATCAATTTCATCAATAAAGATAATGCATGGCGATTGTTTCTTGGCCTGTTCAAACATGTCACGTACACGTGAGGCACCCACACCTACAAACATTTCAACAAAATCTGAACCGGAAATAGAAAAGAAAGGCACTTTAGCTTCACCGGCAATAGCTTTTGCCAGCAAGGTTTTACCTGTACCAGGCTGACCCACCATCAAAACACCACGAGGAATTCGACCACCTAAACGCTGATATTTGGCCGGGTCACGTAAAAATTCGACCAATTCCTGCACATCTTCTTTAGCCTCATCACAACCTGCCACGTCAGCAAATGTGGTTTTAATTTGATCTTCGCCTAAAAGTTTCGCTTTTGACTTACCAAAGGCCATGGGGCCACGACCGCCACCGCCACCACCTTGCATTTGGCGCATGAAGAACATGAATACCGCAATAATTACTAATATAGGAAATGACGCTACCAATAGCTGAGTCCAAATACTCTGCTGCTCTTGCTTTTTACCCAGCACTTCAACTTTATGCTCAAGAAGGTCGTCCATTAGTTTAGGGTCATGAGTAGGACGTATGGTTTCAAAAAACTGACCATTGCTAAACTCACCTAAAATACTCACGCCAGATATAGTTACTTTTTTAACCTGACCACTCTGAACCAGTTCTATAAACTGAGAATATGCCACTTCCTGATTAGATACAGGGGAGTCAAGTTTGTTGAAAACCACCAACAAGACGGAAGCTATGACGAGCCATAAAATTAAATTCTTTGCCATGTTTACTAGGTCCAACCCCTAATTTTGTTAAATAACCAACACACACATTCAAGTGCCATTAACATTACTACATCTTGATCTAATTAGTCACGAGCACATCTATAGTCTGGCCAATAATTATCGGCCTTACCAGTTAAGTAAGCTCACAACAGCCTGATTAAGGCTATATTCGCTTTAAGATCCCTTAAAGCCTTTGCCAAACAAATACACCTCTCGCGAACGAGCTCGAGAAGAATCAGGCTTACGAGTAATCACCTTTTGAAAATTGCCTCGCATGGACTTCAAGTACGCTTCAAATCCTTCACCTTGGAAGACTTTTGCCACGAAGTTGCCCCCAGGCTTTAATACTTGAGTACCCAAATCTAATGCCAGTTCCACCAAATACATGGCAGCAGGCTGATCTACCGCATTCATTCCACTCATGTTGGGGGCCATATCTGAAATTACAAGGTCTGCCAACTCACCTTTCATGGCATTTAGGATCGATTGGTAAACATCATCCTCGGTAAAGTCGCCTTTAATGAAGGTCACCCCAGCAACCGAATCCATCTCTAAAATATCCGAAGCAATTACTCGACCCTCGTTTCCCACCAGCCTAGCCGCCACTTGCGACCAGCCGCCGGGGGCGCTTCCCAAGTCTACAACTGTCATTCCAGGAGTAATGAGATTATCTTTTTCCTGTAATTCCAATAACTTATAGCTGGCGCGACTACGATAACCGTCTTGCTGAGACTGCTTTACGAATCGATCATCGAAGTGCTCTTTGAGCCAGGCTTTACTGGTTTTTGATTGGGACATGGTTTGTGTTACTGAAAATGTGTTAAGCCTGATATAATACTAAAATTCGACCCAAAGGTCGTAATAACATTTTATTTAGATTACCTACTTAGAGAAAGTTGCATTAATGGCACTATCACAAGACCGCAAAAAAGCATTAAAAACCATAGGGCACAAGCTAAACCCTATTGTGATCGTCGCTGGTAACGGCCTAACCGAGAACGTTTTGATGGAAATCAATCGTGCCTTAGAAGACCACGAGCTTATAAAAGTGAAGTTTTCAGTGGGTGACCGCGATTTGAAAAAAGAGCTTATCGAACAAGTAGTTAAATCTACTCGCTCTACTCTAGTTCAAGGCATTGGCAATGTAGCCTTACTCCTTAGACCTGCAAAAGAGCCTGATCCAAAGAAATCAAACCTGCTACGCATGTAAGTAGCAACATTTATAAGGCTCTTAAATAGAGCCTTATAAATCTGGATACC
Organism: Bermanella sp.; assembly: GCA_036960565.1. Lineage (GTDB taxonomy): Bacteria > Pseudomonadota > Gammaproteobacteria > Pseudomonadales > Oceanobacteraceae > Bermanella. The sequence continues at coordinate 28,065 of JBALXQ010000037.1, read as the reverse complement.
TTAGTCTTATTTAGCATACACACCTCCCTTGCATGTTAATTATGGCACTCCGCTTTGTACCTCCCCCTAAATCCTTTTAATTTACCCCATACTTAGCAGCGCTTGAGTTCCTATTATTAAAAGGTATGTTAGATAGTAGGTATTTTTAGGCACGCCGGCATGAACACAAACGTAAGCAGCTTTCTATTACAGCTTTATCTAGATAGCCGAGAATTGCCCTTAGAAGCTTTCAAACAATCGGTTATGGTGCAACTTCAAAAAGTCATCCAATTTGACTCAGCCCTTTGGTTTACGGGCTCTACCGTGACTGAGCACGCTCATCCGCAAAATGTACACCTGTATAACCAGCCCGATCAAATGATCATGAATTACAAAGCCCACCAAACAGATGACCCTTTATTGCAGGCTTTAATTACTCAACCCGGCACCAGCTTTAACATTTTGGATGTCATTAGTTATGAAGACTGGATAAAAACCGATAATTACATTGGGCACTGTTCAAAGTTCTCTATTGAATGGGTGTTATCCACATTATTGCTAGAAGAGCACACCTCGTTATTTCATGCCGTCTCGTTTTATCGCGAAAAAAACAACCAGCCATTTACCCAGCAAGAGTGCCAACTTAAGCAGCTACTGGTGCCACACCTAGTAGAGGCCATGAAGGCCAATCTATTTATTCACATCGAGCAAGCGCGGGAAAAAAAAGTCAGCAATGATACTTGGGTTTCAGCCGTTTGCGATCACCGCGGCAGCTTAATTCAGGCCGACAAACAATTTGCAACACTACTCTCAAACTCATTCCCTCACTGGCAAGGGCCTGAACTGCCCTTTAAGCTGCAGGAGGAAAACCTAGGAAAAACCATTTCCAATGAAGGTTTGTTAATCAGCAGCGAATATAAAGGGGACATGTTATTTATTCGAGTACAGCAAGCCATTGGAAATTTTAACCCCGCAAGAAATTAATATTGCCCGCCTACTTCAGCAAGGTTTAACCAATAAAGAAATGGCCAAGCAATTGGGCATATCACCAGCCACCATTAAAAATCATATCAGTAACATTGCGCAAAAACTTAATGTAAGTCGACGCAGTCAAATTAACCACTGCCTAGCCTCCTACCTTTAGCCCCTCATAAATTATTTGCTCCGTATAGGCCGTTTGTCCCATGGAGCCTTAAGAGCCATTTTCTTAAACTGCCCATCAGTTTCAAGCCTCAGCATTTTTTGTTTTGGCGATACTTTGAATTGAATAAGAAAGGCAAAAAAATGGATTCTCGTAACAAATTATTCACCGCTCTATTGGCTAGCGCCATATTAAGCGGCTGCGGCTCGTCTGATGAAAGTACCAATAATAATGCAGGTGAAATCGATAACCCCTTAGTTGTGACAACACCAACAGACGAAGAACAGATTCGCACTCTTGCCACCACCAATCAGGTTAGCAGCGAATCAATTGATGGCACTTGGCTAGTTGTGGCACAGTCTGAAAACAATGGTGAAAATCACCAATCCACCACCAACACTCGCACCCTACTCACCATAGATAGTAATCACGGCCTCACTCTAGCCATGTGTTCAAACGGCAATGGCGCTTCAGGACAAGATTCAAGCTACTCCAACACTGCCAGCACCGAACGAAAGTTAATTGCCGCCCCTGCAGGCGAAACAGAAACAATTGTAAATGATAGCAGCACCTTCAATATGCCCTACTCAATTATTGAGGCAATATTAGAAGTAACCCTTGGAGAAGGAGGAGATTTCCAAGCTTCAATCGAGGCAGACAACAACACCATTCAATTTACTGCGCCAACTATATATCTAAGCGGTGATAGTATTTTAAGCACCACCATGACGCTGTATAAAATACGCAATGAAGCCTCTGGCCCCATAGGCAGAATGGACTGGGAGTTAGGGAATCTAAACGGCCAGCCAGATTTATACTGCCTTCACGATACTGTCACTGAGTACAGCGGTTCAGGGGATGTGAGTGTGAAAGACAGCCAATATGAAATAGATAAAAGCATCACGGTTAGCAATGACCTAAGTGATGACAAATTAGAGCAATTAACCATTAGAGAAGTGACAGAATTTAATGATGACGGCGAGATAAATCTAACCAAAAAATTCGCTAAATTTGACCGAGGCGATGGTAATTACTCTCAAACCCGTGAAAGCAATGATGGATTCAGTTATGGCCAATACAACCTCACACACTCAAACAACGATATATTGCACTATGCAGTTAATGGCTCCATGGAAGGGCAAGGGGGAGAGGTGGTGAAGTTTAACTCCCTTAGCATTGATCTATCCTTAGCCACTGAAGACGAACCGGACTCACTTATTATTAACCAATGAATATTTGGCTGCTACAACTTCCACCCGAAAAATAAGAGCACATAGATTTCAATACGTTTCTACACGCAAATAAAAAGGGCTGATAAATCAGCCCTTTTTATTTCAGCATAAGTAAAGCTAGAACTTAATCACACCAAACTCGAGCATTCCTAAACATACGCATCCAAGCACCATCTTCATTCCACTCATCTGGGCAATGACTGTTTTGTACGGCACGGAATACACGTTCAGGGTGAGGCATCATAATAGTGACACGGCCATTGGCAGCGGTTAAACCGGTAATACCTTGAGTTGAACCATTCGGGTTAGCCGGATAGCTTTCGGTAGTAATGCCAAAGTTATCAACAAAACGCAGTGCCACATTAGCGTTTTTATTCACCGCTTCTAAATCAGCTTCATTGGCAAACTCTGCATGACCTTCACCATGAGCAATGGCGATTGGCATACGCGAACCTTCCATGCCTTTAAGTAATATAGAATCACTGGTTTGTACTTCGACCATGGCAACGCGGGCTTCAAACTGCTCCGATTGGTTACGCACAAAGTGAGGCCAATCTTGTGCACCAGGAATAAGTTCGTGTAAGTTCGACAACATCTGACAACCGTTACACACACCCAGAGCAAACGTATCGCTACGCTCAAAAAAGTTTTTGAATTGTTCACGGGCAATATCATTAAACAAAATAGATTTAGCCCAACCTTCACCAGCACCCAGTACGTCACCGTATGAGAAACCGCCACAAGCCACCAATCCACGGAACCCTTCAAGAGTCACTCGGCCTGACAACACATCGCTCATGTGAACATCTTGAGTCGCAAAGCCAGCCTTATCAAAAGCAGCTGCCATTTCAATTTGACCATTCACCCCTTGCTCACGAAGAATAGCCACTTTAGGGCGCTCTTTATTGACAAAAGGTGCAGCTACATTTTCATCTACATTAAATGTTAATTCGGCATGTAGGCCTGGATCATCACTATCAAGCAATCCATCATATTCTTGCTTGGCGCAATCAGCATTGTCACGCAGAGCTTGAATTTCATAAGAAGTGCGCGACCATAAACGCTGCAAATCAATACGTGTTTCATTAAGTAGCTCAACACCATTTAACGATACACGCACACTGTCGGCATCATTTATATTAGCTACGACATGGGTGCAATCATCTAAGCCTGCAGCTTCTAATTGCATCATCACAAATTCAGTATCGGCTTTGCGAATTTGAATCACCGCACCTAGTTCTTCTGCAAATAATGCAGGAATCACATCGCTTTCGTTTTTGGCAATAGCGTCTAGGTTAATGTCTAAACCCACGTGACCTGCAAAACTCATTTCCGTTAACGTGGCCCACAAACCGCCGTCGGAGCGATCGTGATATGACAATAAAATATCGTCTTGGTTAAGGCCTTGAATAATCGCAAAAAACGCCTTTAAATCTTCGCTATCATCTACGTCAGGGACAATATTTCCTAGCTGATCAAAAACCTGAGTTAAAGCAGATGCCCCTAAACGGTTTTGGCCACGACCCAAATCAATTAACAAAAGATCGGTATCTTCATCATCGGCACGTAGTTGCGGCGTCAGTGTTTTTGAAGCATCTACCACAGGAGCGAAACCAGTCACCACTAAAGACATGGGCGAGGTCACTGTTTTTTCTTCGCCTGCGCGCTCACTCCACTTGGTCTTCATAGACATGGAGTCTTTACCAACCGGAATGGTTAAACCCAATTCAGGACACAGCTCCATACCCACGGCTTTTACTGTTTGGTAAAGTTTATCGTCTTCGCCTGGATGACCCGCCGCACACATCCAGTTAGCAGAAAGCTTAACGTTTTCTAGTTTTTCAATGTTAGCGGCGGCAATGTTCGTTACCACCTCACCAACCGCCATACGACCTGAAGCCGGCGCATTAATTAACGCCATAGGAGTACGCTCACCCATGGCCATAGCTTCGCCATTTAATCCATCATAAGACGCTGTAGTTACCGCAACATCTGATACAGGTACCTGCCAAGGCCCCACAAATTGATCGCGGGCCACGGTACCGGTAATAGAGCGATCACCGATGGTAATTAAGAAACTTTTGCTGGCGACACTTGGTAATTGTAAAACGCGCTGCGCAGCATCTATTAAAGTAATGCCTTCAAGATTCACAGCGGGTAATTCTAAATCGAAGCTTTTCACATCACGATGCATACGGGGTGCTTTACCCAGTAAAACTTGTAACGGAAGATCCACTGGCTTATCGCCAAAGTGACTATCAGAAACGGTTAAATGCTGTTCTTCAGTGGCTTCGCCAATCACTGCAAAAGGACAGCGTTCGCGATTACAAATATCTTCAAACTGGGCAAGGTTTTCAGGCGCTACCGATAATACGTAACGCTCTTGCGACTCATTACACCAGATGGCCAGTGGACTCATGCCTGGCTCATCGTTTGGCACATTACGCAATTCAAAGTTACCGCCACGACCGGCGTCGTTTACTAGTTCAGGAAAAGCATTTGATAAACCGCCCGCACCCACATCGTGAATAAAGACAATTGGGTTTTGCTCACCCAGCTGCCAGCAACGGTCGATAACTTCCTGACAACGGCGTTCCATTTCTGGGTTACCACGTTGTACCGAAGCAAAATCTAAATCTTCATTGGATTCGCCGGTATCAACCGATGAAGCAGCACTGCCGCCCAGCCCAATTTGCATAGCAGGGCCGCCCAATACAATCAGCTTGCCGCCCACTGGCACTTCTTTTTTCTGAACATGTTCTTCACGGATATTACCGTAACCGCCGGCAATCATAATGGGCTTGTGGTAACCACGTACTTCTCCGTCTGCTTGCTTTTCAAAGGTACGGAAATAGCCACACAAGTTTGGACGACCAAATTCGTTATTAAAAGCAGCGCCACCAATCGGGCCCTCTAGCATAATATCCAGTGCTGAAGCGATGCGCTCTGGCTTGCCGTAAGTACTTTCCCAAGGTTGTGTATAACCCGGGATTTTTAAATCGGAAACGGTAAAGCCGGTTAAACCTGCTTTAGGTTTAGAGCCAATACCGGTGGCGCCTTCGTCACGAATTTCGCCGCCTGAACCTGTGGCCGCACCCGAAAAAGGGGCAATCGCGGTTGGGTGGTTATGGGTTTCCACCTTCATTAATATAGCCATCTGTTCTTGATGGTATGTATATTCTTTACTTTCTGGATTTGGAAAAAAACGACCCGCTACCGATCCACGAATAACCGAAGCATTGTCTTTATAGGCAGAAAGAATATTTTCATTAAAACACTCGTAAGTGTTTTTAATCATTTGAAACAACGACTTTTCTTGCGCTTGGCCGTCAATATCCCAACTGGCATTGAAAATTTTATGACGACAGTGTTCTGAGTTCGCTTGCGCAAACATCATTAGTTCGATGTCGTTAGGGTTACGACCTAGCTTCTTGTAGTTTTCTACTAGGTAAGCAATTTCATCATCAGCCAGCGCTAGGCCTAATTCTTTATTCGCTTGCTCTAAAGTCGCGGCGCCGCCACCTATAATATCCACCTGAGTCATAGTGGAAGGTTCTGCTGAACTAAATAAAGCAGAAGCAGATTCAAAGTCGCTTAAAACAGTCTCCACCATGCGATCAAATAAATGCGCTTGAATGCCTTTAGCATCACTTGAGCCTTCGGCCCAATACGACACACCACGTTCAATTCGCTTAATCTTGGTTAGGCCACAGTTTTTAGCAATGTCGGTTGCTTTAGAAGACCAAGGGCTAATCGTTCCCATACGAGGCACGACTAATATCATTTGACTAGATGGCTGTTCACTTTGGGCAATTGGCCCATAACGTAAGATACGCTGTAAAACGTCTAATTCATCCTTGGTCAGTTCTTCAGTGACTTCTACAAAGTGAACAAATTCACCGTAGATTGAAGTAACTTCTGGATGAGTGAGTTGAATTTTTGCAAGCAACTTTTCACGACGGAATGTGGAAAGTGCAGGAGCACCGGACAGTTTGAGCATAGCTGTTCAGCCTACAGATTGGGTGGTAAAAATGAGGGCGTAATTCTAATGGAAAGCGCTTGCCGCCACCAGCATTTAACAAAGCTTTCCCATCAAGAATGTCAAGATAAACCCAACCAAATGGTCAGCTATTGGCCTCAACCACCCCTTATAACTAAATGTTCTAAAAGAAAGCCAATCAACAACCACGGGGCCTGAAGCAAGATTGGCTGAAAAATGGCCAGTATTGTCTGACAAATAGATTTGGTAGTTTCCTAAACACCTAATAAAATATGATCCAGTTCACATTTTTGCCGAATCTCAGGGGGGATAGATGCAGCAATTTCAAGTTTCAAAGCAGCAATGGCTCATCAAGCTCTTCTTTGCAGTGTCTTTATTGGCCGTTGTATTGGTATTGGCCATTAACTCAGGCAATAAACACCAATATAAAGATGTTGTTGAAAGCGGCGTACTGAAAATAATCACACGTAACAGTCCCACCACCTATTTCCAAGACAGAGACCAGGTTTCTGGCTTTGAATTTGAATTAGCGCAAAAATTTGCAGACTATCTTGGGGTTGAACTGCAAGTTGAAGTAGCTGATAGCCTTGAAGACCTTATTACCGAAGTGCAATCGGGTAACGTTGCATTAGCAGCCGCTGGCTTAACAATAACTGAAGATCGCAAAGCCTACGTGACCTTTGCCGACAGTTATATGAATGTGACACAGAAACTTATTTACCGCGGCGATCGTAAAAGACCCAAGAGTCTTGATGCATTATTAAATAGCACTTTAGTCGTGACCGCACACTCTAGCCATGCACAGACATTACGCAGCTTACAAAACACCTCCATGCCTCAGCTAACCTGGATTGAGAGGGACGATGCAGAAGTCGGTGAATTGGTGCAAATGGTAGAAAACGGCGAAATTGATTTCACCATTGTCGATAGCAACGAATTTAACGCTCTATCTGGTTTTTACCCAAGAGTGAAAGCCGCCTTTGATGTAAGTGAGCCAGAGCAGTTAGCGTGGGCTTTTGCCAAGTTTAGTGACAATAGCTTATTAGCCGAAGCCCGTGACTTCTTTTCACTCATGCGCGAAACCGGTCTATTGGCCCAGCTACAAGAGCGCTACTACGGGCACCTTAATCAGTTTGACAATGTTGGAACCCTAACGTTTTTACGCCAAGCCGATGAACGCCTTGATAAATACAAAACTTTATTTGAAAAGTCGGCTGAAAAGCATGAGCTTGACTGGCGCCTACTTGCCTCCATTGGTTATCAAGAAAGTCACTGGAGAGCATTAGCGAGATCTAGAACCGGTGTGAGAGGCTTGATGATGTTAACGCTTACCACCGCCAAAGAAGTCGGCATTAAAAATCGTTTAAATGCAGAACAAAGCATCACCGGCGGCAGTGCTTATTTCGCCAAGCTTAAAAAGCGTTTTAAAAACATTAATGAGCCTGACAGAACTTGGTTAGCATTAGCCGCATATAATGTAGGCGCTGGTCACGTAAGAGATGCTCAGAAAATCACCGAAGCACAAGGAGCTGATCCAGATCGCTGGATGGATGTTAAAGAGCGCCTTCCTTTGCTGACAAAGAAGAAGTACTACAAGAATACTCGATACGGTTATGCGCGCGGTTATGAGCCTGTTAATTACGTACAAAACATTCGTAAGTTTTACGACTTACTGGTTTGGCGTGATCAACCAGAGCCTACTTATGATATGCAAGGCAAAAACTCTATGTTTACCGCCAGTGCAAACTACAAAACGATTCCACCGCTTACGGCTAATTAAGCCCAAGGATGGGCTGTACCCTAGAATTGCAGGAGCAAATTCTAGGGTTCTAATATAATCGGCAATCTAATTTTAACAATGTATTACAGAAACAAATTCTAAAACTCACTCCCCTCCATGTTTCAATAAAGCCTCACGAGCTTCCTTTTTTAACTGTTTCTTTTGGGCGCGACGCATCTTAAAAAAGTCCTGTACTATTTTTATACTTTGCTCTTCCAATACCCCGTTTATCACTTCAACATCGTGATTGAAATAAGGCTGTTTGAACACCTCCATTTGCGAACACACCACACCTGCTTTAGGCTCAAGCGCTGCAAAAATAACTCGCTTAATGCGCGCATGAATAATAGCACCACTGCACATAGTGCAAGGTTCTATAGTGACGTATAAATCAGCATCTACTAATCGATAGTTTTCTATTCTATTGGCCGCATCTCTTAACGCCATCACTTCTGCGTGGGCACAAGGGTCATGGCTAGATATGGGTTGGTTAAAACCGCGACCAATGATCTCACCATTTAACACCACCACCGCCCCCACAGGCACTTCCATTAAATCAGCTGCTTTTTGAGCCTCTATTATGGCTTCAGCCATGAATAGTTCATGGCTGTGCTGGGAAAGATTTTGGTTTTGCGGGCTATCTATTGGCGGCTGGCTATTTTTCAAAGAGTTATCACTTAAGTATTAATGCTATTGCTGGGCCATGCTAAAAGGTACCTGTGACTCATGCCAAAATTTCATCAAGCGTTGAGCCGTTTTTTCAGGTACTTCCACCATAGGTGCATGGCCCACATTTGGCCATACTTCTATCTCTACATTAGGCATGTATTGAAAGAACTTATCCACACTGGAAACATGTAGCACTCTATCCTCCTCGCCCCATAAGACTAAACTGGGTACATTGAGGTTTTCAAATACGTGCTGAAAGCCACCCGAGTATCTTGCGGCCTCTGCTTCTTTAGTAATATGTTGAAAAATATGGTCATTGGCCTGCTCTTTATTCATGGCTTTACGGGCCAACACGTTAGTAGCCGGCCAAGGTAAAAAGGGAACTTGCTCCATAGCAAAATTGATTAAAGTTTCCATATCTTCCGCGCTTCTTACAATGAGCGGATTTTTCTGGTTATTTTTAATAATATTTTGTAGCTCACTCGGGGTGTCACCATAAAAGCCTACAGCATCTACTAAAGCCAAACTTTTTACTTTCGCGGGATGGCGATAGGCATACAAAGCACTGATGCCGCCTCCCATACTATTACCTACTAAGTGAAAGCTTTTTAACCCTAACGCATCAACAAATTCTGCCAGACGGCGGCTTTGCTTATCGAAACCATATTGAGCGTTTTCATCAAAACTACTATCGCCATGTCCAGGTAAATCAGGGGCGATCACATGGAACCCAGTTAATTTTTGGGTCATACGAGTCCAGTTATCCTTGTCGGCTCCAAAGCCGTGTACCAGAACAACCACTGGCAGCTGAGGGGAGCCTGCATCCGTTTTGGACTCTAAATAGACCCAGGAATGATCGGTGAGCTGTATTTGCTTTTCTTCAAAGCCTGCCATGGAACGCTCCACGCCTAAGCCCATGTCAAAGATAGAGTTTTCAACACTGGCACAGCCAGATAACAAGCCAATGAATAAACTTGAGGTGAATAGTATTTTTATTATTTTCATGAGTGCTCCTTTTGCTGGCAAAGATTAGCGAGTGTTGCAGTATCAAGCAATAGCATCACTCAAAACCTTTCAATAATTTACCTCTGTCCGTTTTTAATGGTCACTGTGACGGTCTTAAGATAACTAAGACAGTCACATAAGGTTAAGCCGCATCACTAAAAGCACTAAGCATTCTTATCACCAAACACCACGGTGCAATTCTCACTTAGCGGGAAGTACCACCGTCCCGTTTCACCAATTAATTCAACGCTATTTATTTGGCCGTTATCCGCTGCGGTAATAATAGAACCATCACCAAACAGAGGCAGAAAATAAAATAGATTCCAAGTACAAGTTGTTCCTCGCTTCATTGAGTTTAACTCTTGAAATTTAATGTTATTCACACCTACCGGATCGTTATTCGCATAGCGAAGTGTTTTGGCTAAGTCTCCTGTTGAAGCACAACCGCTCAAAATAACAGCCACTAATACCGATAAAATTACATTTTTCATTTTTAATCCTTTTAAATTTTCAATTCCAATAAACTGCTATTTACAGAACCCGTTAACTCATTAATCTCTTTAGTCTTCTACGGGAAATTAAAACCAACATCAGTAACAATGCCCAGCGACCGTCAATGGCACCACTGCCACCAGACAAATTAGATCTTGGTTGAGATAACACTGGGTGGTTAGCGGCTTGGTTATGGTCTTGAATGCCTTTTGTATTTCGCGTTTTAAGAGCCAATTGTTCTTTTTCAATACGCTGCTTATTTGTGCGCTCAATGGAGTACTGTTTAAACTGCGACTCTTCTAATACCAACATCGAAGTGTAAGGGGTTACCAATCCATACTGCTTGGCTAAGTCCACCACCGCGTCTTTTCGGTCATCGCTTTCGCCAAAAGCCATTTGTTCATTCATCACTGCTTGAATTTGTGAATAAGCCCATAGGCGTTCTATTTCAGGAAAGTCGTGGTCTACTTCCGGCAACCGAACAGGGATTCTATATTCTACTTTTTCACCATTGCGTTTCGCTGTTACCACTAACTCACCTACACCTGCCTGCCAATAATGAGCAAATAGCTGCAGTTGTTGTCCGCGATATAAACTGCCAATATTTGTTGGCTGAATATCTGTCACTTCAATACCGTTAAATTCAACTTTCACATCTCGCAATGATTCATGAGACACCTTAGAGGCAGCCTTTTCTAATTGCCCTAATATGTCGTCACTGTTGGAAACTGAAATGGCAAAACCGTTAGACGCAACACTCATGGCTTTCAATAAAGGGCGGTTAGCCCCATTTCCCATGATAAACGTAAACAATCGAATATCGGTTTTGTCTAGCATCTTTAAAAAGGCTCTTTGATTAGTTTCACCCACATTGGCCACACCATCAGTTACTAACCAAATGGCAGCGGTTCTGTCTGTATCTAAATCATCTAAACTGGCTCGCATGCCTGCCATTAAATTTGTGCCTCCATCAGGGGAAACCTTATCTAATTTATTCGCCAATAAAGTCAGGTTCTCTTGACTGGCTTGTAAAAAACCACCACTTAAATTCACCACACCTTGATTAAATAAAATAATGCGCACCCTATCTTGTGGATTAAATTTCGCAAGCCCACGCTTAACGCCTTCTACTAATGTATGAAATTTTCCTGACATGGAACCCGATATATCCAGCACTAAGCTCCAATCGGTGCCCGCTTGAATCAGGCCTAAGTCATCATTAGGGGTTAGGGTCATCATCACAGTACCCGTGGTATTTTTAGCATTCTTATAGGCCACTACATCCAACACACCGGGAGTGCCTTCTTCTAGACGCCAATAAAACACAATGTCTTTATCTAGTTTAAAAGCCGACTTTTTTACATTTTTTGCCGCCTCTTGCGACTGCATGTTCTGATCATTATTCGCAGCCGATTCAATGCTTATTTGCTTGATGAGTTGTTCTTGGCTAGATAAATTGGCACGCCATTGCTGTGAACTTACCTGCCGAATTTGTGCGTTGGGGTGATTAGGCATTCTCACGGCATCAACACTAAAGCCGCTGTTTAATTCAACATTGAAGTCGAAAGCTTGTTCAACACTGCTTTTTTGAGTCCAGAAGTTATTTTGCGCATCATCGGTGCCGCCATCCTCAAGTGGGTATACATACCGACCAATGCCGTGATCCACCTCTATGACTTGCAGATACACCAACTTTATTTTGGCATCCTCACCAGGCTGTAAATTGGCCACCTTAATATCAAAGTGTTGATAACCCTGCTGCTGCGTAACAGCGACTTTTCTGCCTGACTGCTTTTCAGCTTGGAAAATCTGCTGGGCGCGCTTTTTTTCAACCACCTCACCATGAATGGCCTGACCGTGTATCCAGTAGGTAAATTGTCCTACTGCAGCGTTTTCGGGCACAGGAAAGCGGTACTGAGCATCCAGGACAACCTTCGCTGGGTTTGAGAACACCTGCTCTACGCTCGTTACCGCAAAGCCATCGGCTATTTTTACATCCACCTGCTGAGAGATAATTTGTAACGAATCATTGCCCCCAACTGGAGTTAACAAGCCTGCGGCACCAGATAGGCTGGTCATAAGGGCTGCTGAGGCTGTAACTAACCATTTAAACGCTCTATTCACCCGACTCATTTCCTTTTTCATGCTGATTCCTGCCTTTTATTAAACACTGTTCAAAATAAAGTTAAAACAATGGACACCGTTCAAAATAAAGGTATTATTATGAACAGCGTTCAGAATAATACCTAACAGATTCACTAAGTCAATAATTTTAAACGGCGTTCAGAATATGGCGAGACGTAAAGATCACTCCCCAGAAGAGCTTAAAGCTTTAGTCATTGAAGCGGTATTGGGCTTTTTACAAGAACAACCGGCTCAGAAGCTTAGCCTTAGGCAGCTTGCAAAAATGGTGGGATATTCACCGGGTACCCTTATTAACCTGTTTGGCAGTTATGCACACCTCATTCTGGCCGCCAATGCCAAAACTCTAGATCTAATAGCCGATAAACTTAAAAAAGCTTTGGTAAGCACCGAAGACCCTCAAAGCCAGTTATCACTGATCGCCCTTGAGTATTTAAGCTTTGCCAAGCAACACCCTTTTCAATGGCAAATATTATTTGAGCATCATCTGGCAGAAGAAGATGAAGTCCCCCAATGGCAACTAAGCCGCATAGACGGTTTATTTACCCTAATAGAAAAATGCCTAGAGCAATTAAACCCACATTCACAAGAAGATGAACGCCATAAGGCCTCAAGGGTCATTTGGGCGGCGGTACATGGCATTTGCACCTTAGAGGTGGATAACAAATTGTTTGCACAAGATCTGGTTACAGGTGAAAGTATGATCAATTCGCTATTGAGCCATTATTTAGGTTCGTGGAAAAAATCGAATAATCATCAAGGAGATGAGCAGCAATGAGTCAACAGGGACAATTTTCTTTATTAAGTAAACGCCGGTTTTTACCCTATTTTATTACCCAAGCACTGGGTGCGTTTAACGACAACCTTTATAAAAACGCTTTGTTGCTGTTCATTACATTTGGCAGCATCAGTGCACAGGGGGACTCAGCCTTGCTCACAAACTTAGCGGCTGGCTTATTTATATTGCCGTTTTTTCTATTCTCGCCTATTGCTGGCCAAATAGCCGACAAGCGTGAAAAGTCTCAGCTAATTCGGTGGATCAAACTTATGGAAGTGGCCATCATGCTGGTAGCCGCCGTGGCCATCATCATTGGCAGCATAGAATTAATGATGACCTTGTTATTTTTAATGGGTTTGCAGTCGGCCATTTTTGGCCCGGTAAAATTCTCACTAATGCCCCAACAACTTTCTTCTGAAGAATTGGTGGGCGGCAATGGCTTAGTAGAAATGGGCACCTTCTTAGCCATATTACTGGGCACCATGAGCGCAGGTTTATTTTTTGATTTAGACAATGCCAAATATTGGATCGCATCGGCTGTCATTGTCTTTGCAGTATTGGGTTATCTTTCTAGCCGCTACATTCCTGAGGCACCTGCCAATGATCCACACCTAAAAATAAACTGGAATCCCTTTACCGAACTGGTGAATACACTTAAACAAGCCCGTAGCAATCGGCCTGTATTTTTATCCATTATGGCCATCAGTTGGTTTTGGTTTGTAGGCGCCAGCTATTTAACCCAGTTCCCTACCTTTGCCAAAGACTACCTAGGCGGCAGCGCGCAAGTTGTGACCCTGTTATTAACATTATTTTCTGTGGGCGTGGCCCTGGGTTCTTTACTGTGTGAAAAATTATCTGGTCATAAAATTGAATTAGGCATAGTGCCTATTGGCTCCATTGGCATGAGTGTATTTGGCATTGATTTATATTTTGCCATTGCCAGTATTGAAGTAATTGAAAATATGAGTGCCATGGCCTTTATTGAGCAAGGTGGTAATTGGCGCATGATGCTAGACATTGTTCTGATCAGTGCCTTTGGTGGTTTGTTTGTGGTGCCGCTGCAAGCCCTTATTCAAAACCGCAGTGAAGAGAAAATACGCGCGCAAATCATTGCTGCTAATAACGTGTTAAATGCCTTGTTTATGGTGGCCAGTGCTATTTTTGCTATCTTGGCTTTAGTGGTAGTTAAGATTTCCTTAGTTGAATATTTCCTGGCTTTAGCACTGATGAATATAGTGGTGGCAGGCTACGTTTATTCTCAAGTACCTGAATTTGTTCTGCGTTTATTCATCTGGGTATTAGGTCATACCCTATATCGCGTAGAACAAAAAGGGCTAGAAGTAATCCCTGAAGATGGCCCAGCAGTATTGGTGTGTAACCACGTGAGCTATGTAGATGCTTTGCTCATTGGTGGTGCTTATCATCGCCCTGTGCGTTTTGTTATGGATAGAAGTATTTCAGAGATGAAAGGCTTGAAGACCTTTTTTAAGTGGGCTAAAACCATTCCAATCTGTTCACCGAAAGCGGACATAGATGTTTACGAAAATGCCTTTAAACGCATTAAAGAAGAATTAGATGACGGCAATATTGTGTGTATTTTTCCAGAAGGAAAAATTACTAAGGACGGCAACGTAGATACTTTTAAAGCAGGCATCGACCGCATATTAAAAGACTCACCGGTACCTGTCATTCCAATGGCCCTAGATGGATTATGGGGTAGCTACTTTAGCCACAAAGATGGCCACGCACTTACCACTCGACCAAAACGTTTTTGGTCTAGGGTGTCGTTAACTGCTGGGAAGTTACAACAACCGAAAGATGTATCTGCGCAATCTCTTGAGAAAGATGTGAGGAGTTTATTGGTTTAATTTAGCTAATAGGAAGCAACAAAAAAGCCCCTATCGATTCTTAAATGAATCTATAGGGGCTTTTTTTATTTTCGCTTAAGGTTTTTTAAAATTAAAAACCGAAAGAACGAGAAACAGTAGCTACGATGCGAGCATCGGCAGTGTCACCATAAGAACTATCGATGTCTGTATCTTCAGCTGCTACTTCAAGGTCGAAACCTTCAATGCTAGTTTGATATGCTAGACGGTAATGGATGTAAGACTCTTCACCATTCCAATTCCATTTATCATCATCCAAAGAAGTAGACTGATCAAAGCTAGCGCGCAATGTGTGGCCAGGAGCGACTTCATAGCTGTGAGCTGCCATTACAATGTAGTGACCAGCACCTGTACCAAAGTAATCCCAAGCGTACCAAAGATTGGCTTCTGTTTGACCAAACTCAGAAGCAAAACCAAATTTAGAATAAGCTTCAGAATAAGCGTAATCTGAAGAAGCGTCATCACCGTGGTAAGTGTAGTGAGCGATACCAGCATCTACTGATACAGTATCATTTAGCTCAAGGTACTGACCCACATAAAAATCCCATTCTAAATCTGTATCATCAGCAGAACCAAAATCTAAAGTTGAGGCCCAAGTACCAGCGTACAAACCAGAAGCCTGTGAGTAATCAAAGCTACCCTGTACAGCTGGACCACTATCCGTTTGAGAAACACCGTTAAAGGTGTAATCCGATACTAGTGTACCGGTAGCAGAAAGATCAGCCATGGCAGATGTAGAAATGGCCAACGCGCCCATGGCTACAAGTAATTTATTTTTAGTCATTATATTTTCCCCAGTTTCGTTTTTATTGTTTTACGTTTTCTTTTTTACTTATATTAAAATGATGTTGCCCACTTATGCTAGCAATCTGCTAGTCGTCCAACATCATTTTTCCCAACAAGGTGTGATAGAGCTCTCTGTCTCCTATCACACCCAGTGTTTGCTTCTCATCATGTTCATCCTGTATAAAAACCGAATGACCTGTATGGTAACGAATTTCCATCACATCGCGCATAGGCGTATTAGCACCAACACAAGTGGGCGCATAGTCTAAATCATCTATGGAGTCATCCTGTTGCCACTGTTGCGTAACAAAAGGCTTACCTTCATACAATACCGTCATCTGATCTTGGCTTAACCAGTAATCATGACGGCGACTTAAACAATAACCCTTATCCGTTAGCTCCGTATCACTCATGGCACGCATAATAGAGTGAGCTTGTAATACATGAATAGGGTTGGTGTGAGCCACAAAATCTTTTACATAGTCGTTCACCGGATTTAAAACAATATCCTGTGGTTTGCCATGTTGAACTATTTGACCATCTTTCATGATGGCAATATTGGTACCCAGCTTAAGGGCTTCATCTAAATCGTGACTTACAAAGATTATGGTTTTGTGCAATTTTTCTTGAAGTTGCAATAATTCATCTTGCAACTGGGTGCGTATTAGTGGATCTAGCGCCGAGAAGGGTTCATCCATTAATAAAATATCAGACTCAGTCACTAAGGCTCTTGCTAAGCCCACTCGCTGCTGCATGCCACCAGAAAGTTCACTGGGTTTAAGTTTTCGCCACTTATACAAACCCACTAATTCCAGCTGTTCTTTTACGCGCTTATTTATTTCTTTTTTATTTAACTTTTTCAGCTCTAATGGAAACGCGACATTTTTTTCCACCGACAACCATGGCATTAAGGCAAACTTTTGAAACACCATGGAAATGCGCTGTGTTCGAATTTCGCGCTGAGTCTTATTGTCTACCTGACTAAAGTCCACCACACTGCCATTGTGATCAAGATTAACGCTGCCACGAGTAATAGGATTTAAGCCATTAATACAGCGTAATAAACTGGATTTACCTGAACCAGATAATCCCATTAATACACAAATTTCACCCTTGGCTATTTTAAGGTTTGCACCCTGTACGCCCAGTACTAAGCCCGTGTCTTTGCGAATTTGATCACGGTCTTGGCCTTTATCTAATAACTCTAGTGCTGCGTGTGGATTTTTGCCAAACACAACATCTAAATCTTTAATTTCTATCATGCTTGATTACCCCCGCTCTTTTTAAACAAGCGATCTAGTAATATAGCCAACAACACAATGGCCAGGCCAGCTTCAAAGCCGCTAGCAATGTCTACCGTGTTTAATGCTCTTACTACCGGTTTACCCAAACCGTCCGCGCCTACTAGAGCGGCTATCACCACCATGGATAAAGACAGCATGATGCATTGCGTCACGCCTGCAGCAATATTAGAGGCCGCAGCGGGTAATTCAATGCGCAACAATATCTGCCATTTATTGGCGCCAAAAGATTCACCGGCTTCAACCAGTTCATGAGGTACTTCAGAAATGCCTAAATAGGTTAAACGAATGGGGGCGGCGATGGCAAAAATAATAGTAGAGATAAGACCTGGCACAACACCCAACCCAAATAAGGTAAGAGTTGGAATTAAATATACAAACGTTGGAACGGTTTGCATTAAGTCTAAGATGGGCCGCAAAATAGTGTATAGCCAACTATGATGGGCTGCGTATATACCCAATGGTAAACCAATAATTATACAAAAAAGAGTGGCATATAAAACTAAGGATAGGGTTTGCATGGTTTCCATCCAATACCCTAAATTCCAAATTAATAATAAGGAAACAATACTGTAAATAACTAAGGGAATAGAGCGATGAAGTGCAATAACTAGGATACAAACAACAGCAATAAAAGCCACTGGGTGCAGCCATAAAAGAGCCCCCGTAAAGGCCTCAATAATCGCTTCTAAGGAATCTGAGATAAAATCAAACAAAGCCGAGAAATTATCTACTAGCCAGTCTACAAATGTTTCGATGTACTTCCCTAAAGGAAGTTTATATTGATCCATGATACCACTTTGTTGTCCACTCAAGCCTAAACTTGGGTGAGCTTGTTATGAATTTAGCAGACTGTTGAAAACCATTATTTGATATAAATGTTTATCAACAGCCTGTTATTTTGTATCTACATTGAGCCAATATTAGTTAAACGCTGCCTGAGCTGCTTGAAGCGCTGATTTACCATCAAGAGTATTCACATCTTTTAGCCAAACATTTAACACTTCAGGGTTCTTCTTAAGCCAATCTTTAGCGGCCGCTTCTGGTTTTTTACCACCATCTAAAATAGCGCCCATTAATTCATTTTCCATAGCTAGGGTAAAGTTTAGGTTAGTTAGTAATTTACCTACGTTTTTACATTCACTTGTGAAGTTTTTACGAGTGTTGGTGAATACATTTGCGCCGCCTAAATTCGGACCAAAGAAATCATCCCCGCCTTCAAGGTATGCTAATTCAAAGTTTGAGTTCATTGGATGTGGCGCCCAACCTAAAAAGGCAATCCATTTGTCACGACGAGTTTTACGTTTAACTTGAGACAACATGCCTGCTTCGCTAGATTCAACCACTTCAAAATCTTTTAGGCCAAATGCATTTTTATCAATCATAGATTGAATTAAACGGTTGCCATCATTACCTGGCTCAATGCCGTAAATTTTGCTATCAAACTTATCGGCAAATTTAGCGATATCAGCGAAGGTTTTTACACCGGCGTCATATACATATTTAGGAACGGCCAAAGTGTATTTAGCACCCACTAAGTTTTTATTAATGGTTTCAACGCTGCCGCTGTCGGTATAAGACTTAATATCTGCTTCCATGGTAGGCATCCAGTTGCCGAGGAAAACATCAATGTCATTATTTTCCATAGACTTGTAGGTAACCGGTACCGATAACATTTGAGTCTTAGTTTTGTAGCCAATGCTTTCTAATACCACTGAAGCCACTGCGGTGGTGGCGGTAATATCTGTCCAACCTACGTCTGAAAAACGTACAGTGTCACACTGATTAGCCTGTACAGTGAAAGGTGCCACTAGGCACGCTGTCAGTAATAGTGATTTAAATTTCATTCTCATCTCCGTTTTTATTATTTCTTTATTAATTAAGTGCGCTTAGGTTCACTATCGCGCTGCTTGTCTTGCCAGTTTTCTTCCATACCAATACTGACGTCACACGGGGGCAATGTAAGACCCTTTATTAAATCAGCTGCACGCTCGGCCACCATAATGGTTGGCCCATTTAGGTTGCCATTGGTAATGGTGGGGAAAATAGAAGAATCCACTACTCTCAACCCCTGTATGCCATGAACGCGGGTTTGTGAATCCACCACGGCCATGTCATCCTCACCCATTTTGCAAGAGCAAGATGGGTGGTATGCGCTTTCCACATTTGATCTTACAAACTCATCAATTTGCTCATCACTTTGAACACTTTCACCAGGCTGAATTTCCCCATCACGATATTGATCAAAGGCAGGCTGATTAATAATTTCACGAGTCAGTTTTACGCAGTCACGAAATCCTTCGCGGTCACCTTCAGTGCTCAAATAATTAAATTTAATCAAAGGATGATCTTTAGGATTGCTGGTGCGTACTTTTATAGAGCCACGACTTGTCGGTTTGTTATGCCCAATATGGACTTGAAAACCGTGACCCGCAAAGGCCAGTTGTCCATCGTAGCGCATAGCGGCTGGCAAGAAGTGATACTGTAAATCAGGCCATTTCACACCGGCTTTAGAGCGAATAAATCCACAAGATTCAAAATGATTGGTGGCCCCTAAACCCTTTTTAGTAAAGAACCAGCGAGCGCCAATCATGAACTTGCTCCATAAACCTAACTTGCCGTTAAGGGTAATGTCTTGTTTACACTTAAACTGGAAGTAAAACTCTAGGTGGTCTTGTAGGTTTTCACCCACACCCGGTAAATCGTGTTTCACTTCGATACCGGCGTCTTTTAAGACTTGTTTAGGGCCAATACCTGATAGCTGTAAAATATGAGGAGAACCGATGGAACCGGCGCTTAGAATGACTTCCTTTTTGGCGGCCACTTCAATTATTTTACCTTTACGCTCGTATTGGATGCCTTTGGCGACCTTGTTCTCTATTAATACTTTATGCACTAAGGCATGGGTCACAACGGTTAAGTTTGGGCGACTCATGGCTGGCTTTAAATAAGCATTGGCCGTTGACCACCGCACGCCATTTTTAACGGTCATGTGCATGGGGCCAAAGCCTTCCTGCAATTTAGCGTTGTAATCTTCTGTATGAAAATATCCAGCCTCTACACCCGCATCCACAAACGCTTTGTATAGGGGGTTTTGCATTTCATTGCCGTTATTCACAGCTAAAGGACCACTGTCACCGCGGTAGTCATTACCACCAAACGACCAAGTTTCAGCCTTTTTAAAATAAGGCAGGCAATGCTGATAATCCCAGTCTTGTGCGCCATTTTCAGCCCATTCATTAAAGTCATGAGCATGACCACGCACATACACCATGCCATTAATGGACGATGACCCACCCAATACCTTGCCTCTGGGGCAATGCATTTTACGGTTATTAAGATTTTCTTCTGGCTCGGTTTCAAATTGCCAGTTGTATTTGGCGGTATTCATAGGAATGGATAACGCGGTGGGCATTTGAATGAAAATACTGCGGTCACTGCCGCCTGTTTCTAATAGTAGAACACTCGTATTTTCATCTTCACTGAGACGATTAGCCAATACACAGCCAGCGGAACCAGCTCCTACTATGATGTAGTCGTATTGAACATTGTCTGATTGTGTTGCCATTATCTTGCCTTAAAACTTAATACGGACTGCATTTCCAGTATTGCTATCAGCTAACCAATTTGAGCTTGTCTAAATTGGCTAGCTTCATTATTACTTAGAATCTAAAACGGACTTTCTAATGGGTTCATGCCCACATAAATCGATTTCACTTGAGTATAGTGGTTAAGGGTTTCCATTCCATTTTCTCGGCCAATCCCTGATTGCTTGTAACCACCCACTGGCATTTGTGCTGGTGAAGCGCCATAGGCGTTTATCCAGCAAATACCCGCCTGCATCTGATGAATAACCCTGTGAGCACGCTGAATATTGAGGGTGAATACTCCAGCTGCCAAACCATAACCGGTATTGTTAGCTCGCTGAATGACCTCATCTTCGTCTTCAAAGGTCAAAATAGACATAACCGGGCCAAATATTTCTTCTTTCACTATGTCCATATCATCTGTGCAACCTGTAAAAACAGTGGGTTCTACAAAGAAACCGTTAGGCGCGGACTTAGGAGATGCAGCATGACCACCGGTTAATAAAGTAGCCCCTTGATCAAGACCCTTTTTTATATAACTCAAAACCAATTCGTGATGCTTTTTAGATATGAGAGCGCCGAAGTTAGTGTCTTCATTCATGGGGTCGCCCATGATGATATTGTTCTCAGTGCGCTCTTTAAGTTGTTCAACAAACTTAGAATAAATACTGCTGTGAACAAACACTCGGGTGCCGTTGGTGCAAATTTCACCCTGTGTATAAAAGTTTCCAAGCATGGCAGCTGAGACGGCTTGCTCTATATCGGCGTCTTCAAACACAATCAATGGCGACTTACCGCCTAATTCCATAGTGACGTCTTTTAAGGTAGTGGCGGCACCCGCCATGACCTTTTTACCGGTACCTACTTCGCCAGTAAATGACACTTTGGCAATATCGGGGTGATGACTTAACCAAGAGCCCACTTTACCGTCGCCGTGCACCACATTAAAAACGCCCGCTGGCACACCGGCTTCTATATAAATTTCAGCCAGCTTATTGGCTCCTAACGGCGTTTCTTCGGAAGGTTTAAAGATCATGCTGTTGCCACAGGCCAGGGCAGGTGCTGATTTCCAACACGCTATTTGTAGAGGGTAGTTCCATGCGCCAATACCCGCACACACCCCAAGTGGTTCGCGACGGGTATAATAAAAGTCGCCATCCACATCTTGTTGACTGCCCTGAATAGAGGGAGCTAAGCCTGCAAAAAATTCTATGCTATCGGCGCCAGTCACCACATCAACTGCGATCGCCTCTTGAAAAGGCTTACCGGTGTCCATTACTTCAATCTTTGCCAGCTCATCATTGCGCTCACGCAAAAGGGCTACGGCTTTCAATAATATACGACCACGCTCAACCGCACTGAATGCAGACCATTTTTCAAAGCCTTGCTGGGCACTTTTTATGGCTGCTTCTTGAATTTTGCTGTCGGCTACTTCAACTTCATAAGCCACCTGATTGGTGGCAGGGTTAATAACCTTAAAAGTCTCGGCGCTCTGATTATCTAAGTACTGTCCATGTATAAAGTTCTTAACAAGCATTGCTTATCCTATTATTCAATAACAGATACATTCACGAATAAAAATTTACGGGCTAAAAGTGGCTATCACTCATTTTTCGGTGTAACTAAATCTTCCATTTATATGGTGATTTTTGTTAACCCCAGGAAATTCAATGGCGATGCCAAATGAAGGCAAAAACGGCGGAATCTAGAGGGCCCATTCATAGAAAGTCTTTTCTAGGGATGGTATGGCATTGTGTCGCCACGCTTAAACTGTAAAGGTGGCGATTTTAACCCGCTGAAATTAAATAATCAAATGGACAAGAATTTAGCTTAGCCTAATTAAATGAAGTAATAATGCGATTTAGTGCTAACCCCCCCCCTTTTTGGTAATAGCATCTAAAGCAAAGTAGGTATGGGCAATAGTCACTATCAATAGCATTATGGGGGTTTATGAATAAAGACATTGAAACAAGCAAACAAGTACAAACAGCCGATATTCGCCAAGGTTCAACCCTGAAGTCATGTGAGTTTTACGTCAGTGATACGTTTGAAACATTCAGCGATGAGTTTGCCAGTGTCTGGGGAGGTTATTAGAAAGGCTATTTATAATGAACACGTTAAGTTTGATTTAAACACTCTGTTTTATTTTTATCGGCCCCTATAGATTTTAGAAGCGCACTAAACCAAAACTAATGTGATTTACCATGGGGGGTATTCGCTGCGAAACATAATATATGGGCACCCAACTACTGGCTTTAAAGACTACGCCTCAAGTATAGCTGGGCGGTCTGCATTATATTAACAACCGCCTAATTTTGGACTGTGACATATTTCATTCTATGACTGGAACCTGTGGAGTTCTAAGCCAGTTTTCATTTGCTGGCGCAATGCGCATTTTATGCCGTACATTTTCAGCATTGCTTTTACTGGTTAAGCGTTCTAATAAATTAAATGCCACTTCAATTGCGGTACCCGGCCCTGTTGAGGTAATTTTATTATCGTCACACACCAGTGCTTCATCCACAAAAATGGCACCATTATCTTCTAGCTGCTGTTTACGAATACCATTTTTTTGGTGGTATATCGTTGCGCGTTTTCCTTCAAGCACCCCTGCCGCCCCTAGTGCTAAAGAAGACACACACACGCTGGCAATGTTTTTATCGTGATTGTGAAAGTACCGAATTACATCTAGAAACGGTTCGCTCAATGCATCATCATAAAATCCGGCAGGCTCAAACCCACCAGGAATCGCCAGTGCATCGAACTCATTAAGGTTTATATTTTCAACTAAATTATTTAGCGTTAAGTTAAGACCAAATGTGGTTTTTATATTCTTATGAAAACCAGCATCAATTAACATCACCTCTTCACTGCCCACTAAACTGGCCCAACCCAGCACATCTGTAAAGGCAGCCATTTCCATAGGCTCTACACCATTGGCTACTAACATTAATATTTTTTTCATAATAATTCTCTAATAAATCTGTTAAAGATCCAGTGTCAAATTTGCACCCTTAGCGCGGGAAACACAAACACACATTTGTTGGATCTGTTCGGTTTTATTAAGGTAAACATCTCTATGTTCTGCCTCACCTGCCAAAACGGTAGTGGCACACATGCCGCATTCACCACGTTTGCAATCAAAGGGTACCGAAATATTTTTTTCAATTAATGCATCTAGGATAGTTTGACTAGGATCTACAGTGATCACTGTGTTTGATTTCATAAGACTAATTTTAATGGCCTTGTCATTAGGCTGACTAGCGACACCAAAGCTTTCAAAATGTACATGGCTATCAGGCAAACCACGTTCGCCTGCCAATTCACGAACTTGTGAAATCATCCGCAATGGTCCACACATATAAACATGGCTACTAGCATCAGTACCCTTAATTAATTTGGGTAAATCTAAACGCTTAACCTGCTCACCCTGGCTTGTGTAAAAGTGGGCGCTGGTTCCAGCTAATGTTTCCACTTCTTTTTTAAAGACTAAACCGGCTTCGTTTTTAGCGGTATAGTGAATTTCAAATGAAGCATTATTATCCACCAGCTCTCGCAACATGCTTAAAATAGGCGTAATACCAATACCCCCTGTAATCAGCACCACATGCTTATTGTTCGTAGTTAGTGAAAACTCACTTTTAGGTGGCAATACATTTATCACGCTATTCAGTGCTAACTGTTGATGTAGAGCCTTCGAGCCACCTCGGCCTTGCTCTTCACTTTGTATGGCAATTTCATAAAAACGTTTTTCTTGAGATGAGGATAAAATTGAATAATGGCGCAGCACTTTTTCGCCATTTCCCAGTGTTACCTCTATGGGTAAATGAGCGCCCGCCTCAAAAGAAGGCAAATATTGACCGTCTTGTACACGTAATTGATATTGGTTTATACGCGTACTTTTTTTCATTACTTTACTAATTCGTAGCGCCATATTTCCATTGGCACCTATGGCGCTTTTTATTTCACTATCGCTTTCACTTTCTTTGGCTTTAACTTCTCTTGGATTGTGGGGAGAATAATCTTGGAAGTTCCATTCCACCCCTTTTGGTATTTTTGTTATCTGCCATTTCTCAACCGACAACTCCCAAAATCGTTTGGTGCCCGAAGAGTGATTAGTATCGTCTTCCTGATCCCATAAAATCTTGGCATCACCAGACAACTGTAAAACACGACTATTTTCATAATCAACTATGATAATACCGGCCCTTGGATACACATGAATATTACCCAAGGTATTAAACATGCTATTACCTTGATAATCTGGAATTAGTAAACGGTTATTATCAAGTACTTTTATAAAACCGGGAAAACCACCTCGGTGAGAGGCATCTACATTGTGCTCATTTTTATCTTTTATAAGACTTGCAGAACTGACAAAAAATGAATCGCTATTTTTAATAATATCAATATGCGCAGGCGTTAATTGATTGCCTGTTATAGGTTCGGGTAAAACTTCAGAATATGCTTGTTGTTCTATTTTAAGATTACGACGTTGAATAAACTTAGGGCAGTTTGGATAAGCCTGCTGCACAGTTATTTCAAACTGACTGTCCGCTAGAGGCTCTCCTTTAACTTTCTGAATACGGCCATTTACCCTAAAGCGACGGCGAGTACTTAGCTCAATCGCTAATACTCCCACTTGTGGGTTATTTGAAATATTTTTCCAAAGAGGGTCGTTTTCATTAATCAGCATTTTACTGGCATCCAGCAATAAGGAACTGCTGTCAGTTGCGTGTATGAATCCGGGCGTGCCAAATAACACCGATGACCAAGGTAACCCCGCCTCATCCATACTGCTAATGACCACCATGTTTTGTTGGGCAATAAAGGGAATTGCTCCAGGCAAAATATTACTACTGACTACCTGACCATTACGCAACGCGATGGCCGATTCATTAGCCATGGCTTGAACATCGAGCTCCCCTTGGTGAAATGATAAATAGCGACTCATGACAGAGCTCCTTATGATTAGGTAACGTTGGAAATTATTAACTGACCTTCAAATGAAGAGGCCTCGTTATGAATCGCGAGGCTCATTCTTCATGTTTGGAAAGAACTGCTTAAAAAGTAATGACAGTAAAACCATCGGCTACCAATCTATGCACACTAGGTAAACCACGCGTGCCCGGTACCGCATTTTCAGTTAGATAGTCGTAACCTGAAGATTCCACATCTTCAGCGGCACCAAATACATCGGCACAGCCACAAGAAACACCGGCAACGGTATCTTTAACGGCTTCAAACAAACCGTGCACTGGGTTTTCTGGGTTGGCCAATTCAGTGATCCAACGGGTGCCGGTACCGTTAAACATTACTTTTACTTCAACATCGTTTTGCTTGAAATCGTAGGCTGTGGCTAGCGCGTTAAATACACGACCTAGGGCTTCTTCTTTACCGTGAGTAGGATCTGACAATACTAGGATGGCTGCTTTCATGATTTTGTACCTTCTATTGGTTTAGTTTTTCATTTTAAGAATGCGATGAACCGAGCTGGCTAACCGTCTGTGAAGCAGTATCTATGTTTCACTCAGCGCAATAAATGATGTAAATTACATATAACTACTTCAAGAAATGGAGTAATAGAAAGCAATCAATTATTAGAGCTGCCCCCATGAATAAACTTCATGCCATGTCCACCTTTGTACACATATGCGATTTTGGCAGCCTCACTAAGGCTGCCGATGCTATGGATACCTCCTTACCCACTGTAGTGCGTACCCTAGCCAGCCTTGAAAAACACCTCAACACTCGGCTACTTAACCGCACTACGCGCAAGATCACGCTTACCGAGGAAGGCAAAAATTACCTACAGCGTTGCCGTGGCATTTTGTTTGATATAGATGAAGCGGAATTGGAGCTTAGCGCGCAACAGAGCAAACCCAGTGGCAAGCTGACAGTGACGGCCTCGGTTAATTTTGGAAACCTGCAAATCAGCCCGCTGATAAACCAGTTTTTAAAACGTCATGAGCAAATCAAAATTGATTTATTACTAATGGATAAAAACATTAACCTAGTTGAAGAAGGCATAGATGTGGCTATTCGCATTGGTCCCTTGTCAGACTCCTCTATGGTGGCCAAAACCGTCGGGCATGTACGCCGAGTAATATGTGCCACCCCTAAGTTCCTTAATGCACACCCCGCCATTAAGCACCCCAAAGACTTATTAAACCTGCCTTGCATACGGTTTGCCCCATTAAGCCATGGTGGCAACTGGAACTTCTATGACGGGGAAAAGGTGCACAGCATCGCCATAGACGGCCCCTTATTCTGCACTGAAGTATCTTCCATGCGCCAAGCGGTATTAGATGATATTGGGTTAGGGATATTTCTGTCTTACCAGGTAGAAGAGCTGGTTGCCAGTGGCGAGCTGCAAACAGTACTAAGTGATTACGAGCCTGCTGCGTTACCGGTGAGTGTGGTGTATTCCCATGCCAAGTTAATGTCTACTAGGGTGCGAACCTTTGTAGACTGGATAACCCTTAAACTACGAGAACAAATGCGTGATGCCTAATTTAGGGATTAAAACGAACCTTGTTCTTATTTTTGGCCATAAAGGACATATTTATATAAAGAAAGTGGGTAAGAGGCCGATGCCACTGGTAACTCTAGTTTTTTAACAGACGTACTATGAATATTTCTGCTACCTCAGGCACTATTTTTCCCACTCTTAATGGCACGCCTATTAACGTGGAAGCAGAAAAGCAAGACAACGACACGCCTATCAGCCGACAAGGTTCAAACATAACCCTTTCAAGCCAAAGTATGCGGTCGTTAACTCAGAATTCTTATGTTTACAGTGCCCCCGAACGCATTACACGGCTCACGTTTTCACAGCCTGCTGAAGTCAGTAATAGCACCAAGCAATTTGCACAATCCAGCTTAAATACTCATTCAGGTGTGAGCCTAACCGGAGGGGCCTTACGATTATCTGAGTTAGCAGGTAGCGGCAACAATAGTTATGAGCAGGATATTCGCCAATATTCTAAGTACAAAAATTCACAAGATACCAGTGATAGTCGAAATACTATC
This sequence comes from Bermanella sp., assembly GCA_036960565.1. Taxonomy (GTDB): domain Bacteria; phylum Pseudomonadota; class Gammaproteobacteria; order Pseudomonadales; family Oceanobacteraceae; genus Bermanella. The sequence goes on along the minus strand of JBALXQ010000037.1, from coordinate 255 downwards.
AACACTGAAGGCTTTCAAGACTTAAAATACGACAAAGATTCTCACCTAGAGCTAAAGCTTAAAACCAAAGATGGCGACACCATTAATTTTTCGTTACAGGCCTACACCGGAACAGGTGAAAACTCAGAAAAAGAAAGAGCTGCTTTTAAAGGGGTAAAAGTTAGTTTTGAGTTTGAAGGTAAATTATCAGAAGAAGAAAAAAAGCAACTAGATGCCTTCTCTCAGAATATTGATGCCATGGTGCAACAGCTTGCT
>JBALXQ010000036.1:0-65724 GCA_036960565.1 Bermanella sp. | reverse complement strand
TCGGGACCTACTGATTACAAGTCAGTTGCTCTACCAACTGAGCTATGTCGGCACTAATGGCGCGCATATTATGGTAGGAATGGCATTCCGTCAAGCGCTAATTGAAAATATTTATTAAATCTTTTCAATAGCTTAGGGCCAACCATGGGCACATAGCATGAGGGTAGTTAGACTCTTTCTACTTCGCGCTGCATTTCGTCAATACTCAGGTGACGTACATCTTTTCCTTTCACTAGGTAAATCACCCCTTCGGCGATATTACGAGCATGATCACCAATGCGCTCTAGCGCTCGCAGAGACCAGATTACGTTCATAACACGCTTGATAGAGCGTGGATCTTCCATCATGAAGGTGATCATCTCACGCATGGCGCTTTCGTATTCCTGATCCACACTCTTATCTTCCCGAGCTACTGCCAATGCAGCGTCCACATCCAATCGCGCAAAGGCGGTAAGTGCAGACTGGGTCATACGCTGTACTCGTTCACCTATATGGCGAATTTCCACATACCCCCTGGGGGATTCACCTTCTTCGCATAGCTTAATGGCTTGGCGTGCGATCTTGGCACTTTCATCGCCAATGCGCTCTAGGTCCATCACCGCTTTGCTGGCAGTAATCACTAGGCGTAAATCAGAGGCCGCTGGCTGGCGCCGTGCAATGATGCGTGTGCACTCTTCATCTATGTCCAATTCCATCTGGTTAATTTTTTTATCGTTGGCGCGCACGCTCACGGCCAAATCACTGTCGGCATTAATTAGGGCGTTAATCGCATCCCCCACCTGGCGTTCTACTAAGCCACCCATTTCCAGCAGATGGTTTTTTAATTGCTCAAGCTCAGAGTTAAATTGCTGACTAATATGATGGCTGTGAGCGTTCTTGGTTAAATCCATGTTGTCCCCCTTAAATTTAATTCACTTAATTTTAGTGACACGTTTTACGCCGTGACACAGCGATACAGCCTTAACCATAGCGACCGGTAATATAATCTTCGGTTTGTTTCTTTTCTGGGTTGGTAAATAATTTGTCGGTATCGCCAAATTCCACCATATCGCCCATGTACATAAAGGCAGTGTAATCACTTACTCGTGCAGCCTGTTGCATGTTGTGAGTCACAATGGCGATGGTGAATTCGTTTTTAAGTTCGTGAATGAGTTCTTCAATTTTTAAAGTAGAAATAGGATCTAGCGCCGAGGCTGGCTCATCCAACAACAACACTTCAGGTTTTACCGCTATGGTGCGTGCAATTACCAAGCGCTGCTGCTGGCCACCAGACATACCCAATGCGCTTTCGTGTAAACGATCTTTTACTTCATTCCAAAGCGCAGCACTTCTTAATGCCCACTCTACTGCTTCATCTATTTGACGTTTTTTCTTAATGCCTTGAATGCGTAAACCATAGGCTACGTTTTCGTAAATACTTTTTGGAAACGGATTAGGCTTTTGAAATACCATGCCCACTCGGCGACGTAGTTCCGCTACATCTACACTCTTGTCATAGATGTTTTGTTCATCTAATAAAATTTCACCGCTAATGTGGCAACCATCTACCAGATCATTCATGCGGTTAAAGCAACGCAACAAAGTAGATTTACCGCAACCCGACGGCCCAATAAACGCAGTGACGCGCTTTTTAGGGATGATCATATCAATGCCGTGCAAAGCTTCTTTTTCACCGTAACTCAACTTTAGGTTGTTTACGCTGAAGGCTGGAATTTCAGAATTAATATCCAAATGCTTATTATCACGCCCAAGGTTAGCCATATCTATACTATGGCCTTTTGTTTGATTACTTAGTGTGCTCATAAACCTTTATACCTCTGCCTACATGGATGTAGGTACATAGACTGCGTCGGGAACTGGCAGTCTTGTGCTTAATTTAATTTCAATCATAGACTGCGTCGGGAACTGGCAGTCTTGTGTTTAATTTCGTTTCAATCATAGACTGCTCTTTTGATAAACAGTGTTTAATCCTGAACATCGTCGCTCCTTGCCATGACCACCATGGATGGTGGAAATGAAAATAATGCATGGAGCAATTATTTTTCCATGGCATCGCGGCATTAGTACATCCTTTACTTATCGCTCCTCTTCATCCCTGAAGCCGCGATATTAGTACATCCTGTACGTCACATATCTAATGCTTTGTATTTTTCACGTAGGTGGTTACGAATATAAATGGCCGATAAATTTAGTAAGGCAATCACCAGTACCAATAAAAGCGCCGTTGCGTATACAAGAGGTCGCGCCGCTTCTACGTTGGGGCTTTGAAAGCCCACATCATAAATATGAAAGCCTAGGTGCATAAACTTTTGATCAAGGTGCAAGAACGGGTAGTTACCATTTAACGGCAGGGTTGGCGCTAGCTTTACTACGCCCACCAACATTAACGGCGCCACTTCGCCAGCAGCTCGGGCTACCGCTAATATCACACCCGTCATCATCGCCGGGCTGGCCATGGGTAATATTACTCGGCTTAGGGTTTCCCACTTAGTGGCCCCCAGTGCCAACGAGCCCTCTCGAATCATTCTTGGAATTCGCGCTAATCCTTCTTCCGTTGCCACAATCACTACCGGCAGAGTTAACAGTGCCAAGGTAATAGACGCCCATAATAATCCAGAGGTACCAAAGGTTGGCGCTGGCAACGCTTCAGGGAAAAATAGCTCATCTATGGTGCCACCTAAAAAATACACAAAGAAACCCAAGCCAAATACGCCATATACAATTGAAGGCACCCCAGCCAGGTTATTCACTGCAATTCGAATCACTCGAGTGATAAAACCCTGCTTGGCATACTCACGTAAATACACTGCAGCCACCACGCCTAACGGCGTCACCATAATCGCCATTAAAATTACCATTAACACCGTACCAAAGATGGCTGGAAACACTCCACCTTCAGTATTGGCTTCACGGGGGTCATCTCCTAGAAATTCACCCAGCTTAGAGAAATAATGGGCTATTTTTTCCAGTGTGTTCATGGCATTGGGTTGAAATGCACGCACCACTTCTGACATTTTTATTTCAATGCTCTGGCCATTCATTTCAGTAGCCGTGAAATGATCACGTGCTAGGTCTGCATATAAAACGCTTAATATCTTTTGATGCTCTTCATATTCGGCATTTAATGATTCACGTTCTTTTGCCAACTCTACTTTCACTAACTCTCCAAGCTCATCATCCAACTCTAGGCCCCGCTCCTTTAAACGTAAGCGTTCAATTTGGTAGTTAATGCTGCCAATTTCAGACTTTTGAATACCCATGATTTCATCGTGAATCGTTAAGGCTCGCTCAATCAGAGCTTGGAAATGCTGCCAGCTCTCAAGGCTATTGGTACTGGCATCTGCTACCTGATTGTCACCTTCATATACTTTTTCAAGATAACCGTTAAAATTTCCCCACTCACGACGCTCTATGGTCATGGCATTTTTAGGATAATTTTTCTCGGTTAAATGATGCTCCAGCACCCAGCGAAAATCGCCACCGTAAACATCTCGGTTACCTACTTTTAACAATAAACGCTGCGCTTCTTTTTCCCCGTTAGGCGTGTCTAGTCCTATGGCTTGCAACTGCTCGCGGCTCACCATTTCAGTATCACTAATTTGCCCCATGATGCGCGTGGAGTCGCTTCCTGGTAAGTTGTAACTGGCTTCAAGAATGCTGCCGGGCCAAAAGTGCACTAACCCCTTAGCACCAATAAAACCAATTAAGCCCAATACCATAATAATGCTAATGGCTACAGCACCGGCATTTAGCCAAATAAAAGGCGAGCCCGATTTAACCCAGTCTTTAAAGCTAATATTCATTTTCATTCATTTTTCTCCTACAGCTGACCGTACTTAATACGCAAACGCTGACGTACAGTTTCGGCTGCGGTGTTGAAAATAAAGGTGAACAGGAACAAAACAAAACCCGTTAAAAACAAAATTCGGTAATGGGAACTGCCTACTTCCGACTCGGGGATTTCCACCGCAATGTTAGCGGCAAGGGTACGCATGCCTTCGAATATATTTACATCAGTAATGGGAGTATTACCCGTGGCCATTAATACAATCATGGTTTCCCCCACGGCGCGGCCCATACCAATCATAAGGGCAGAAAAAATACCCGGGCTGGCAGTGGGCAGCACCACTTTAATCATGGTTTGCCAAGGAGTCGCACCCAACGCCAGCGAGCCATAACTTAAAGATTTAGGCACACTGAATATGGCATCTTCGGCAATAGAGAAAATAGTAGGGATAACGGCAAAGCCCATAGCCAAACCCACAATTAATGCATTTCGCTGACTAAACGAAACACCCAAATCATTATTGAGCCAATCCACCATAGAGCCATTAAAAAAGAAAATCTCAATGCTTGGGCTAATAGAAAGCGCCAGCCAACCTGACAATAAAATTACCGGAATCAGTACCGGCACGTGCCAACCTTCCGGTAATAAATCCCGAACCTTCGCTGGCATGTTGGCCCAGCAAAATCCAAATAACAGCATACTGACAGGCAGCACAATTAGAATCGCAAACACTCCCAACAGATTATTTTCTAAAAATGGAGCCAACGCTAAGCCGGCTAGAAATCCCAAGATAACCGTGGGCAATGCTTCCATTAACTCTATGATGGGTTTTACTTTTCTGCGCAACGCTGGCGCCATGAAATAAGCTGTATAAATAGCACCAGCAATGGCTAAAGGAGCTGCCAGTAACATGGCGTAAAACGCACCTTTTAGCGTACCAAAAGCCAAGGGCACTAAACTGTACTTGGGTTCAAAGTCACTGGATGAAGAAGAGCTTTGCCAAATATATTCTGGCTTCTCGTAACCTTCATACCAAATTTCATCCCACATGGATGCCCATGAAATTTCAGGGTGTTCGTTATGTACTTTAAAATGGTAAACCTCGCCCTGACGAGTTTGCACAAGCAAGTCTTTGGCTCTTGGGCTAATGCTTAAAAATTCAATATCACCTTCAACCAATTTTTCATCCAGTAAAGTGCGGTGAGCTGTGCTGTGAAAAATGGCTACTTGTCCATTTTCGCCGGCGACAAAAAAGCCTTTGCGTCTTTGCTCGCTCGCGATGGCTTGAATTTTGTTATCACTACCTTGAGTCTCAATGGCAAAACTTCTGGCCATATTCAGGCGCCACTTTTCGTCTTGGCGCGCCATAAACCACTGGCTAATCTTGCCCTGGCTATTACCAATTAAAATGGAATTTTCACCTAACAACATGCTCATGCTGGTGATAGTGCCCACGGCATCCAAAGTAATAGTTTGAGTAAGAGATTCTTCTTCTAAATTAATCACATGCAATAAACGCTGATCAGCCAGCACAAACATCCAGCGCATGGTTTGATCTATTTCTACCTGGTTAATTAGCCCAGCAATGCTGGGAAGATTAATGGCCTCATATTCCAACACTACTTCTTCACTGAGAAAATCGACTTCTTTTAAATAACGACTGGCATGCAACTCACCCTGATCATCCATGGCTGCTAATACCATGGCTTCTTCACCATCGCGCAGCGTAATGTTGGTAATGGCTTTGCCATTTTCAATAAGGGTTAATGGCTCTGCGCCGTAGGGGTAAATTAATTCAGGCGTAATCAGGCGTTTATCGTTGGGGTAAGTCACTTTGTAATTATGTTTTACCAATAAAACTTCGCCCTGATTATTGGCAAATGCCATTAAACGACTGGCTTGGGTATTTACGTCAAATGCACTTAGCTTTCCTGGCAAGGGTATTTGCTCTGTTTGCAAAACATGGCCATCACTTACGCTAAAGAAATTTATCTCTCCTGATTTTTTAACGCGTATTGCCACTTCGGCCTGCTCTTCCATGGCCAGCATGAGGGTCTGACTTTTGTCGCTATTATCTTGAGTATTATTTGAATTAACAGGCAGTTGATACTGGCTAATTAACTCTACTTTAGCGGGCACAAACATCGGAGCCACTTCATAAAGCAGATAGAAAAATATTAGTAAAACTGCACCAATAATACTTAGGCCACCAATCGCAATACCGATGCTGGCCAGTTTATTTTTAAGCGCACGTGTCTGGCGATGACGACGCAGAGCTGGGGTATTAAAATCAATTTCCGAGCTTAAAGGTCTACTCATAATTCAACTTCATATTAAATAAACGTGTATCAAAATAAGCCGAAAAACGACTTACCCCATGGACAAAAGGCAGATACCTAACGGAAAACCTGCCTGCCCATCCTTGGGTTGAAACAGCCATTAATAATGGCTGTTGGTTTAAAGGCCTAAGCGCTTTAAGGTTTTTGCAACTACTTTAGCAGGCAATGGAATATAACCATCTTTGGCAACAATGCTTTGGCCCTGCTGAGACAGTATCATCTTAGCGAACTCACGCTCGATGGGCAGCAGTGACTGGTTTGGTTTTTTATTCACGTATACAAACAAGAAGCGAGACAAAGGGTAAGAGCCATTTACTGCATTGCTAGGGTTGGCCTCTATAAACTTACCGCCTTTTTTAGACAATGGCACCGCACGCACACTGGAAGTTTTATAACCCATGCCTGAATAACCAATACCATTTAAAGAAGCCGATACAGCCTGAACCACCGAAGCTGAACCCGGCTGTTCTTTCACTGTGTTTTTGTAGTCACCTTTACACAAACCTTTTTTCTTAAAGTAGCCATAAGTACCCGAAACCGAGTTACGACCGTATAGCTCTACTTTTTTATTGGCCCACGAACCCTCAAGGCCGGTATCGCCCCACTTGATAATCGACTTAGCCGTACCACATTTACGGGTAGTGGAAAAAATCGCATCGATTTGTTTAATGGTTAAACCCTTAATAGGATTGTCTTTATTTACAAATACCGCCAAGGCATCGATAGCCACTGGGATAGCCGTTGGCTTGTAACCAAACTTATTTTCAAACGCTTCAAGTTCCTTATCTTTCATCTTGCGGCTCATGGGCCCAAGGTTTGAAGTGCCTTCGGTTAAAGCCGGTGGCGCCGTTGAAGAGCCCGCTGCCTGAATTTGAATATTCACATTTGGATACTGGCGCTTAAACTCTTCCGCCCACAAGGTCATCATATTGGCGAGAGTGTCGGAACCCACACTGGAAACATTACCCGATACGCCACTGGCCTTCTGGTAATTTGGAATACTTTTATCCACACCGGCCCATGCAGGTACGGCAATAAGGCTGGCCAACAAGCCTAATGTTTTTACAAGTTTGATTGTTTTCATGTCCATCTCCTTACAAATTTCCCATCTGGGATGTCGTTTTTCACTGTGGCCAATATATTTCATAAGTGTGACAGTAATGTTACAGCCTTTTTCTTATTAAAATTTGCTGGTAAGGCCCATAATTACTGGGCTAAGCAATAAAAACGTGAAGTGCCATTAATGCTAAAAAGTGATCGAAAAGACTTAAAGAGTCTAAATGCCTGGTATTTAGTACACAGGATTTAGCCGTGCCGCTCATAACTCTCTATAATCCCAGCCATAGCAATAATAAGACTGCGAACGAACCTTCATGCACACACTGTATTTATTAATATCCAACTTCATTGAGGGATTGGGGCGGACAACCCGTTATCTAAGTTTAATCCTGGTTATCAATACCGCACTGGTGGTGGCATTACGCTACCTATTCAATTGGTCACCCATTGCCCTGCAAGAAACCATGACCTACCTGCACACCAGTTTGTTTATGTTGGGCGCCGCCTACACCCTTAAACATGATGGCCACGTGCGCGTGGATGTTTTTTACCAAAACATGTCCCAAGCCAAGCAACAGTGGGTCAATATATTTGGCACCGTATTTTTTCTATTCCCTACTTGCCTGTTTGTTTTAATTATTTCTTTTCCCTACGTCAGCACTAGCTGGGCCATTAATGAACACAGTATTGAAAGCAGTGGCCTACCTTGGTTGTTCTTACTGAAAAGCTTATTGCTAGTACAGCCGGTGTTGCTGATGCTGCAAGGCGTGGCTGAAATATTAAAAAGCGTGCTGACCTTAAAAGGCCAGTTACCCCCAAGCCAGGATTCGCAACCTGGGGAGGGCGTATAACATGGAATTTATCCCGCTAGTTATGTTCATTGCCGTTTGCGGCGCATTAATGCTGGGGTATCCAGTGGCCTTTACCCTTTCCGGGGTGGCCTTGGTTTTTGCCCTTATTGGTACTTTTACCGGTCAGTTTGATGGTGCTTTCTTGGAGGCGCTGCCCAACCGCTTAAATGGCATCCTAGGTAACCAGATACTCATTGCGGTGCCCCTATTTGTGTTTATGGGTGTGATGCTGGAGAAATCTCGAATTGCTGAAAACCTACTGAACACCATGGGCGGTTTATTTGGCTCTTTACGTGGTGGGCTGGCTCTGTCGGTCATTATTGTGGGCATGCTGTTGGCGGCCAGCACCGGCATAGTGGGCGCTACTGTGGTAACAATGGGCCTAATCTCCTTACCTACTATGTTAAAAAATGGCTACTCGCCCTCTTTTGCTACCGGCACCATTTGCGCCACGGGTACCTTGGGACAAATTATCCCGCCTTCCATGGCGCTTATTTTATTGGCCGATGTGCTTTCCAGTAGTTATCAACAGGCCCAACTAAAGATGGGAATATTCAGCCCAGAAAGTATTTCTGTGGCCGACTTGTTTATGGGCGCACTGATTCCGGGTTTATTATTGGTACTGGCCTATGGCTTGTACGTAACCATCACAGCCTATCTAAAGCCCGAAGTTGCTCCGGCGCTGAAAATAGACGAGAGCACTACTTGGAGGGATGCCATGAAGCACATGGTGCCACCCTTATTATTAATTATCGCGGTATTGGGCAGCATTCTAGGTGGCATTGCCACACCTACAGAAGCCGCTGGCATAGGCGCTCTTGGTGCGACGCTGTTGGCCTGGATCAATAAATCCTTGAGCATGAAGCAGCTAAAGGAAACTCTAGATAGCACCCTGAATGTCAGCAGTATGGTGTTTTTAATATTCTTTGGTGCGGCTATTTTCTCTCTGGTATTTCGCGGTTATGGTGGCGATGAATTGGTTGAAGGTATATTTCAGGATATGCCCGGCGGCGTAATTGGCGCAACACTCGTGGTAATGCTGGTGATTTTCTTACTGGGATTTATTCTCGATTTTATCGAAATCACCTTTGTGGTGGTGCCTATTGTTGCACCGGTATTATTGGCCATGGGCCTAGACCCTATTTGGCTGGGTATTATGATTGCCATTAACCTGCAAACCTCTTTCTTAACCCCCCCGTTTGGTTTTGCCTTGTTCTATTTGCGTGGTGTGGCGCCCAAGAGCATTACCACCATGGACATATATAAAGGGGTTATGCCGTTTATTGTGATTCAGCTATTAATGCTTATTTTGCTGGCTTTCTTTCCGGGCCTAGCGACCTGGTTACCGCACTTTATTTACGGTTAAAGGAAAATTAAGCGATGAGGAGCGCCTGCTCTGGGTGCTCCTTCATCGTCCCCCTTTATCGCAATAGTGAGAAACACTGTTCAGCTGGTTGAGTTCCTTTTTAAATAGGCGTAAAACGACGTCAGCTTTCACTTTAGATGCGTTTAACACCTAACGCTCAATAAAATATCCAATAATAAGACAGAAATACGCCATGAACGATTTAACCGAAGAAGCACCCTTACCCAATGGGAAGCTCACCCTTAGAATAATCCCCCAACATGCCGACACCAATATAAGTGGCGACATTAGCGGCGGATGGGTATTAAGCAAGATGGACATGGCAGCAGAAGAAACGGCTCGTGCCGTCGCCAAGGGGCGCGTGAGCATGGTGGGCTGTGACAACACCGCTTTCCTAAGCCCTATTAAAACCGGCATGGCGCTTTGCTGCTATACCAAGGTACGGGAAATTGGTTCTAGCTCTATACATGTAAACGTAGAAGTATGGAGCCAGATGGGTTGTGACGCTGAGCGCCACAAGGTCTGTGACTCTACTTTTGTGTACGTGGCGTTGGATGACGGCGGCCGAATTCGAGCGGTACCTAAAGACTAAGCTACATTTGTGTCTTGGGTTGATTAGCCTGAAATAGGCTTCATGCTTTAATAAAAAAACAGGAGCTTAGGCTCCTGTTTTTTTATTCCAAAAAGCCTTTAATCAAATGGGCCTATGTCTACTTGCCCCATTTCACATGTTAAACAATCAGTATTTATTGAAACATCCTTTGATGAATCCGCATTAAACAATCCGAACCTATCATACGAAATTAGCATGTTTGTGCTGCCTACTGCTTCTTGCATTAATACATATACACTAATTGCATCATTTGATGAAACTAGCGAATTCACAGAAATAGTAAGGGTATTATTGCTCTGCGACATACCTTCAACCCTCACTTCTGCTCCATAAATAGTATTTTGAAAAGAAGGTAGAGCGTTGTTTAAATATGCAATTCGTATTCTCAAGTCACCTTCATGCTGACTACGATAGTTGTAATTAACAGTAATACTATTATTTGAATTTACCAACCAGGTTTCAGGAGTAATCGAAACAATATCAATTGCACTGTTAGTGCAAACATTGGGAATTTTCTCTTTAATTTCCAGAAGGAACCGGTCAGGTGAAGGTGTGGGACTTGAAGTTGATGCCCCACTAAACGCGTCCACGACCTCAAGTTCAGCAGATAGAATAAACTCTAAATCATTTTCGCCCGCTTCTAACTGATAGCTATAAACTAGGCCATTCCACACGACATCAAGTTGGTTATTATCTAGCTCACCACTAAAGGCCACGTCCTCCTGATAACCAAGATTCACCGAACATCTATATTTGTTTACCTCACCATCATCATAAATTCGTAAATATAGATCTCTTTCTTGAATATAATAAATGTCTGAGCTTCGGCCTTCACTTCCACAACCGACTAGGCTTAATAAAATAAAAGCAGCAATAATTTGGAAATACTTCAACTAAAAATCCTTTTTAGATCCACATAAAAAAGGGCAATATATAATTGCCCCTTCTCATTTATTTGACATTAAACGTTACTGACTACGGGCATTCAAAAATGCTTGCTCGGTTAGGGCGTGATATTCCTTAACATTGTCACGGTAGCTGATAAAAGACTCATACACCTTCTTAGTCATTTCATCTTTTTGAGAGACTTCTAGTAATACCTCATCGGATAAATCGCGTAGCTTAAGCAATACATCTTTAGGGTAAGCACGTAGTTGAACCTTATGTTTGCCTACCAACTCTTTAAGTGCATGGTTATTTCGAGCTGTGTATTCATCTAACATATCTTGATTCACTGCTCGGCTGGCAGTACGTACCATTACCTGTAGATCTTTTGGCAATGCATCAAAGGCTTGTTTGTTAACCGTGAATTCCAACATAGAACCCGGCTCATGCCATCCAGGGTAATAGTAGTATTTGGCGGCCTTATACAAACCAAAAGCTAAATCGTTATACGGACCTACCCATTCGGTCGCATCGATAGCACCTGTTTGTAAAGCGGTGAACAGTTCAGCCCCCGGCAGAGTAACCGGTGTACCACCAGCGCGCTCTAAAACTTCGCCACCTAAACCAGGCATGCGCATTTTCAAACCTTTTAAGTCTTCAAGGCTGTTAATTTCTTTATTAAACCAACCACCCATTTGCACGCCGGTATTACCGCCCGCCAAAGGGATTAAATTAAACGGTGCGTACAATTCTTGCCACAGTTCCATGCCACCGCCGTAATGAATCCAGCCATGCATTTCTTGCGCGTTTAAACCAAAAGGTACCGAAGTAAAAAATTGTGCTGCAGGTGATTTTCCTTTCCAGTAGTAAGCGCCACTGTGGCCCATTTGTGCGGTTCCACGTGAAACAGCATCAAATACTTCAAGCGCAGGCACAAGTTGACCGGCACCATATACTTTAATTTTTAGACGCCCATTAGACATTTCATCCACTAGCGTGGCGAATTTTTCAGGACCGGTTCCTAAGCCAGGAAAGTTCTTTGGCCAGCTGGTCACTAACTTCCAGTTAAATGTTTCCACAGGAGCCTGAACACTTGAAGTCGTGTTACTTGCCTCTTTCTCGCCACAAGCACTTAGCAAAGCGGCGATGGCCAACCCTGCCAGTAATTTAAATTTCATCAAACTGTTTCCTTTTTATTTTTAGTTCTTTTTCAATTACGAATACTAGCACCGGAAACGTCATGAGCGACGAGTAGGCAAGGCATAAAATAGATTTTAGACGCGCAGCTTAGTTTACTAAGTGAGCATTTAAAATCTATTTTTAACGCAGATTAATCGAGCGCAATAGTTTCTAAGTCTAAGTGTCCATGGGCTTTAGGTTGGCATAGGATGCGACCAACCACTTGGTCCCATCAAAATCAAACGACACCTGTAGTCGAGACTGCGGCCCCTGCCCTTCCATATCTAAAACCACCCCTTCACCAAATTTGGCATGCCACACACGCTGGCCTATATTCAAACCTGTGGCTTCCTTGGCGGCGGTGGTACTAAAGAAGTTAGAAACCGGTTTTTTAATCGTGGCTTTTAAGCGGACTTCTTGAATATGCTCACTGGGGATTTCACGAATAAAACGCGAAGGAGAGTTAAATTGCTCCTGACCATGTAAACGACGGCTCTCGGCGTAGGTAATAACCAACCTATCCATTGCACGGGTAATGCCCACATAGGCTAAGCGCCTTTCTTCTTCTAATCGCACCGGATCATCGGCAGACATTTTATGAGGGAACAAACCTTCTTCTACACCGGCTAAAAATACCAAAGGAAATTCCAAACCTTTAGCACTGTGTAACGTCATCATTTGTACACTGTCTTCAAATTCGTCGGCCTGAGTATCGCCAGCATCCAGCGCAGCTTGATCCAAAAAGGCTTCCATGGGACTTTGAATTAATGCTTCTTCCGCATTTTCCAATTGCTTTTCCTGAGCTTCTTCCAGGTTAAAGCTTTTAGCAGCGGTAACCAGTTCGTCTAGGTTTTCCAATCGGGTTTGGGCTTTTTCACCCTTTTCTTTTTGGTGATGCTCAATAAGACCACTGGCCTGAATAACATGGTCAACCTGTTCGTACAGCTCAATACCACTGCAGCTGTCTTCCATACTTTCTAGAAGCTGTGTAAATTTAGTGAGTGAGGTAAGTGCTCGGGCGGTTAACGATTTGTGCTCAACTGTTTGCAAAACTGCCTGCCATAAAGAACTGCCATTATCGCGGGCGAGTGTTCTTAATTGCTGCACAGTTTTCTCACCTATGGCACGAGCCGGCACATTAATAACCCGCTCCAGAGCGGCATCGTCGTGGCGATTCAATAATAGCCGCAAATAAGCCATGGCATTTTTAATTTCTAAACGATCAAAGAAGCGCTGACCGCCATAAATTCGATAAGGCAGTGCCGCACGAATAAAGGCTTCTTCTAATACCCGAGATTGCGCATTAGAGCGGTACAGGATTGCGATGTTTTCATAACGCTTAGTCGAGTTGGCAATTTTCCATTGCTCTATCTGCTCACATATAAAGCGGGCTTCGTCTTGCTCATTAAAGGCTTCATATAAAGAGATGGGTTCGCCGGCCTCGCCATCGGTCCAAAGTTTTTTACCTAGACGTGATGGGTTATTGTCTATTACTGCATTGGCGGCATTAAGAATATTGCTGGTGGAGCGATAATTTTGCTCCAACTTAATTTGTTGCGCGCCTTTAAAGTCTTCAGAGAACTGCAGAATGTTTTCGATCTTAGCGCCACGCCAACCGTAAATAGATTGGTCATCATCGCCCACCGCCATGACCGGAATCACGTCCCCAGCCAGCACTCTTAACCAAGCATATTGAATGCTGTTGGTATCTTGAAATTCGTCCACCAGCATATAGCGAAAGCGGTTTTGATATTGCGCTAGCACCGAAGGCTGGTTTAACCACAACTCATGGGCACGTAACAGCAATTCGGCAAAATCCACCATACCGCCACGCTGACATGCTTCTTCATAAGCGCCATAAATGGTCACCATGGTTTGCGCCCAGTGGTCATTAAACGGTTGAATATGCGCCGCTCTTAAACCTTCATCTTTTTGTGAGTTGATATAATGCTGGGCTTGCTTGGGCTGAAATTCATTTTCATCAATTTTCATGGCGCGCACGATACGCTTAATTAGACGAAGTTGATCGTCACTATCGATCACCTGAAAATTCTCAGGCAGATTAGCCTGTTGCCAATGGGTTCTTAATAATCGGTGAGCGAGCGAGTGAAAGGTACCAATCCATAGGTGTCGAGGATTAATTCCCGTTAATTCTTCAATGCGGTGACGCATTTCTTTGGCGGCTTTATTGGTAAAGGTCACCGCCAAAATGGAGCCTGGGCTTAAACGCTCCATCTGCATTAGCCAGGCAATACGGTGCACCAAAACCCGGGTTTTACCCGAGCCTGCTCCGGCCAAAACCAATTGGTGATTTAAAGGTGCGGCGACCGCGTCTCGCTGTGGCGGGTTTAACCCGTCTAAAAGTGCTGTTACATCCATGGCGGGCAGTTTAGCAAAGGTGATTCGAACTGTATGCATTTACAGGGATTTTTAGTCTGGTTAACGCTATGAATGAATATCCTTGAAAAATTATCTTTCTGATGAGTTATTAGCAGCACCGTTACTAATTGCTTGGGCTCACGCAGAGAAAGTAATCAATTAATAGATGTGCCCTTAGCACATGGGCTATATACTTATTAATCCTTCGAACCATGTCAGATCCGCTTGTGCCAAGCTTTAATCCTTTTTTTGAAAAAATTCGCCAAGCTATTCCTAATATGCGCAAGTCTGAAGTGAAGGTGGCCAACTACGTGCTGGATAATGCCGATTCGGTCATACACATGCGCATTGTCGATTTGGCACAAGAATCCATGGTAAGTGAGCCCACTATCGTGCGTTTTTGTCGCGCTTTGGACTTCAACGGATTTCAAGAATTTAAAGTGAATCTGGCACAAAGTAACAGCGTCTTACCAAACCTTGGGCATTTTGCCATCACGCGCGATGACACCAGTTCAGACATTGTTAAAAAGGTGTTTGATACTAGTATTAGCCAAATCATTAAAGTCAGTAATTATCTTAATTCAGAGCAAATTAGCGCCGCTGTACAAGCTTTAATAAAATCCAAAAGGGTTGAGTTTTACGGCTTTGGCGCATCTGGGGCTGTCGCTCTTGATGCCATGCACAAGTTTTTTCGCTTACAGTTTTCATCCGTTGCTTATTCTGACCCTCATATGCAAAGCATGTCGGCGGTCACTATGGATAAAAACGATATTGTTGTGGCCATTAGCCAGAGTGGGCGAACTAAGGATTTATTACATGCAATGAAGATGGCGCAAAACCATGGCGCCCGTGTGATTAGTTTATCTCCGCCTAATACCCCAGTAAGTGAGTTAGCCGACCTGCCTATCCATATACATATACATGAAGACACGGATGTATTTACCCCCATGACTTCGAGAATAGCCCACCTATTAGTGATCGATTGCCTTGCTGTTGGCGTGGCTCAAAGCAAGGGGCCTGAGTTTGAAGATCACCTTGCCCGAATTAAAGACAGCATAGCCAGCCTGCGTCTTACCGAAGTAGACACAAAACAGTCCCGTTAATTCTGTCATTAATGAGTTTCACCAACAGCATTTCAAGCTGTGAAATTTATATACGCTTGATTATTCGTAAATTGGGCAGTTTTTAGTCTAATAATGGCTTATTAGTACCTATAACCGATTGAATATTGAGCAAAAAATTGCCATTATTCTATTGCGTTATAAAAATAAAAATAAGTTCCATCACAGATGGAACACATTAAGAAGGGACTAATAATGACCACTGTTGCTGTCGGTAAAAAACCCAAACAAGAACTTGTTAATTTTGACACTAAGGGCAATATCGTTATCAGTAAGGATTCTGAAGCTTCCGCCAAACTTATTGCTCGACGCGCCATTGAAGCCCACCTTGAAAGAAAAAATATGCAGCTAGATGACTACTGGGATTTAGATGACTGATTTGTACAGATTGAATTTTCATCTGGCATAAAGCAAAACCCCATGCCAGATGAAGTGTTAAAGCGCCTGAAGCTGCTTACGCATTGTATCTAAAACGATGCCACTATCGGGACGCTGGCCTCGCCATAGTTCAAAACTCACCGCCGCTTGACCCACTAACATCCCCAATCCATCTATTGCTTTTTTAGCTCCATTTGACTGCGCCCACAATAAAAAATTAGTGGGTTGCTTGGCATACATCATGTCGTAAACCACGGTATCCGGGCCGATTACATCTGCAGAGATAGGTGGTATGTCCCCATTTAAACTGGCCGAAGTGCCATTAATGATGACATCAAACGGCGTATTTAATTGATCAAATTCAGCCGCATTTATAGGGCCAAATTTATTAAAATTTTCGGCCAGATTTTGAGCTTTCTCAAAGGTGCGATTGGCAATAGTTATTGATTCTGGTCCCTGCTTTAAAAACGGATGCAATATACCGCGTACGGCACCGCCAGCTCCAATCACCAAGATGCGCTTACCTTTTAGAGCAACTTGATTATTCAAAATTAGATCGCCAACCAGGCCAGCTCCATCAGTGTTGTCACCCAGAATACTTCCATCTTCTTGCAGCATTAATGTGTTAACTGCTTGCGCTGTTTGCGCTCTTTCAGTTAACAGATCTGCCAATTTGAACGCTTCTTCTTTAAAAGGTACGGTAATATTTATCCCCTTGCCCTTACCTTTAAAGAAATTGCTGACAGCACTTTTAAAGCCATCAATAGGGACCAACATGGCGCTGTAAACTAGGTCTTGCTTTGACTGTTCAGCAAATTGCGTATGTATTTGTGGGCTTTTACTGTGGTGAATGGGATTTCCCATCACGGCGTATAAGTCGGTCATGCCAGCCAATCCTTTTTCACTAGAAAGTCGCTGTAAAGCCGAGACTCTGCACTGCCCTCTTCTGGCTGCCAGTTATAATCCCAATGCACGATAGGCGGTAACGACATTAAAATAGATTCTGTTCGTCCACCGGTTTGCAAACCAAATATGGTGCCGCGGTCAAATACCAGATTAAACTCCACATAGCGCCCACGACGATAACACTGAAATTTACGTTCGCGCTCGCCATAAGGGATATCTTTACGCTTGTTCATAATAGGACGATAAGCTTTCACAAAGTGGTCTCCCACGCTTTGCATCAAGGCAAAGCTTTTATCAAATCCTTCCTCGTTAAGATCATCAAAAAACAAGCCGCCCACACCCCGAGGCTCATCTCTGTGTTTTAGATAGAAGTATTCATCACACCAGTTTTTGTATTTTTCATACACGCCTTCACCAAAAGGCAGGCATGCGTCTTTCGCTGTTTGGTGCCAAAAGCGTACGTCTTCTTCAAAACCGTAATAAGGCGTTAAATCAAAACCACCACCAAACCACCAAACCGGTTCTTCGCCTTCTTTCTCGGCTACAAAAAAGCGAACGTTGGCATGGCTAGTAGGTACATAAGGGTTTTTGGGATGAATCACTAAACTCACGCCCATGGCTTGAAAACTTCGGCCTGCTAATTCTGGCCTACTAGCTGACGCACTGGCAGGCAGAGTATCCCCAAACACGTGGCTAAAGTTTACGCCGCCCTTTTCAATCACACCACCATTGGCCATTACTCGGGTTCGACCACCGCCGCCTTGCTCTCTATCCCATTTTTCTTCGGTAAACTCCAGTTCACCATCTTCTTGGGCCAGTTGGCGGCAAATTTCATCTTGCAGCGACAATAGGTACTGCTTAACCTTTTCGATTTCTACCATGTTTTCCTCTGATACCTATCCGGCACCGCACTTGGGCATCTATTAATATTAGGGCAAAAAAATTGTGACAACTCTTCTAGCCGCGAAGGATGCGGCCAGTTTTTAAATCTATAATTCGGCTGGGATTGCTGATGTTGCCAAGAGAGCCCTGCAATATAAAATCTAAATCATGACCCAGAAACTTGTGAGCCTGAATAGCATTCTTAATGGTGCTCTGGCCAGCCAGGTTAGCGGATGTGGAAACAATGGGGCCGCCAAACTCTTCACACAGTTGCCGCACCATTTTATGGCTACTGACACGAATGGCCACTGTAGAAAACTGACCATGAATTAAAGGGTGAACTCGGTTGTTATGAGGCACTAGCCAGGTAACTGCACCAGGCCAACTGCTCTGCAGTTTTATATATTGCTCTTGAGGTAAATCGTGCAACAAGAAATCAAACTGCTCAATCTTGCCAGCGATTAAAATCAGGCCTTTTTTAGCATCTCGGTTTTTAAGCTCAATCACGCGACTCAAGGCTGAAGATTGCTGAGGATCGCAGCCAATCCCCCAAACGGTTTCCGTAGGGTAAGCAATAACACCAGATGAATGCAGAATTTGACTTGCTTGATAAATAGGCCAGCGCATGAATAAACTTTATGAGGGCTAAGTGCGCAAGGTACTATTGCTGTAGCCTGTACGCAAGATCGGAGCTTTAATTTTAATTGCACTATTTAAGGCTCAAACAAGGGAATATTCCCCCTGATTTTGACGCACCAACCCCGTTAGCTCCATCTCCATTAATAAGACATTTAATTGCATTATAGGCAATTTAGTTCGCCTGACGAGCTCATCCAAATTGGCCCCTTCATAATCCAGGGCTTTAATTAATTTTTCCTGCTCATGAGTTATATTTTCAATTTTCGGGCTGGCAATTTTCACCTCTTCTTTCACTTCACTATGCTGCCACTTTAGCTCTTCCACTATATGTAGAGGGGTTTCCACCAGAACAGCACCTTGGCGAATTAAATGATGGCAACCCGCTTTTTGTGGATTGCTAATAGGGCCCGGAATAGCAAATACATCCCGATTTTGCTCTAGGGCCTGGCGGGCCGTAATGAGTGAACCACTTTTTAAAGTGGCCTCTACGACCAGCGTCCCCATGCTTAAACCACTTACAATTCTATTTCGCCTAGGAAAGTGCCCCGGGTGAGGCTTGGCCCACAATCCAAATTCGCTCACCAGCGCACCCTTCTCACAAATTTCCTCGGCTAGAGCCACATGTTGCTTTGGGTAAATTTCATTAAAGCCATTACCCAAAACTGCAATGGTCGCACCCCCACTTTCAAGAGCGCCAAGGTGGGCTGCAGCATCAACGCCTTTGGCTAGGCCACTGGTGATAGTTAGTCCTAAATTAGTCAGTGCTTGAGCGAATTCATAAGCTTGCTGCTCGCCGGCTGGTGTGGGGTAACGACTGCCTACTATGGCCAGTTGCTCATATTTTAGCGCCTCAATTCTTCCTTTAACCATTAATAGCGGCGGCACAGTGGCAATGTGTTTTAGCCTATCGGGGTAATTTGAATCGCCTGGAGTAAGAAGATAGTGGTGATTTTGCTGGGCCCATTTTAGGGTTTGTTCGACTTCGGCGCTGGGAGAACTAGGCGGGTATTTCTGCAGGTATTCTATGCTCTTTTTATTTAATCCCAATAATTTTAACTGCGTAGAGTCTAAGGCATAAATCTGCTGAATATTTATTTCTGCCTGCTTTATGGCTTGCATTGTTTTAGGGCCAATGCCCGGAACCAAAGCCAAGTTTAACCAAACTGAGAAGTTTGGTTTTTCAAATATGCTTACATCCATGTTTTACCTACTAATTATGAATAGTAGAAACCTTGACCGTACATCCTGTACATACCCTAAAATTGCTCCTGCATTTTTAGGGTACCGCCCATCCATGGGCATAAAAAAGGGTCTTAACTAATATTAGTTAAGACCCTTTTGGGTTGCCATCAGACTCTTGGCTGAACCTTACTGCATTGTTAGGTTACGGATTTCTCACTTCATCGCCGACGCTCATGGGGCGTTTAGCTCTTAGTATTAATCCATAACTCACTTTATTAAAGACTCTAAATAACATCAGAAGCCCAGCACGCTCGGCCGGTAATTTAACCTTGGCACGGGTAACACGGTCGATAATGACACTGCCTGTTTTGTAAATGGCCAGTACGTTACCTTCTTTTATGCCGTCTCTCTTGCCTTGGTTAATGACCACAACATGGTATTGGCCAATTTGGCTCACGCCTCCCAACACTGCAATCATGCGACCCATAATTTTTTCATCAGGTGCGCTCGGCATAAAATTCGCTACACTCACTCGGTCTTCAGTACTTAAAAGGCGGTCACCAATTATTACCTCTTCACGGGTACTGGCCAATTTTAGTGTGGCGATATCACCGTCCCAGGAAGCCACTGTCGCGGCCCCTACTTCACGAGCCTCTAGCCCCAACACTTCACCTGTATCGGGATCCACAAAAATCTGACCTTTACGATATAAGCCATAGCTGGATTTAGGTTCTTCTTCAAAACCGCGAGCGTAAACCTTACCGCCACCGCCAGCGAGAATACGGTGATCATCACCAGCCACCACATAAGGGGCTTCCTTCATTACCTTAGATTTAATGATTCGACTGTCTTTCATAAAGCTAGAAATGGCCGAGATCGGAATAGAAGGAATGGCGCTGGTAATAGCACTAATGCGAGTCTCAGGGCTTAGTTTCACCGGACCCAATGCTATTATGCGTTTTTTAATGGTAACTTTTACTTGCTCACCAATATAAACCAAACCAATAACATCGCCCGGATAAATCAAATGAGGGTTGTTAATCTGCTCATTAACTTGCCAAATTTCTGGCCACAACCAGGCATCCTCCAGAAATTTTTGAGAAATATCCCAAAGGGTATCTCCTTCCTGAACGACGTATTCCACCGGATGGCTGGATTTTAAATCGACGGTTTGCGCACTCACCATACTGGCCATTAAAGCCAAGGCCACAACAAAAGGCTTGAGCAAGGGTTTGAACATGGGTAATCCCTTATTTTTATTCGTATCGCTTCTAATTGATAGAATCGACATCATCATCATATATAATAGGCGTATTCAATATTAGCAGGGCCAGCGCCCTGATGACTACTAAGGCGTCACAAGTTTATGGCTATATTAGACATTTTAGAATTTCCTGACCCGCGTCTGCGCACTAAAGCCAAGCCAGTTACTGAAGTTACCGATAAAATTCGGGGTATCATTAACGACATGTTTGAAACCATGTACGACGCACCGGGCATAGGCCTGGCCGCCAGTCAGGTTAATGTTCATCAGCAAATTGTGGTCATAGACGTCAGCGAAGATAAGTCAGAGCCCTTAGTATTCATCAACCCTAAGGTGACAGTTCTAGATGGTGAGCTAGAACTAATGCAAGAAGGCTGCTTGTCTGTACCTGGGTTTTATGAAGATATTGAACGCATCGAACACTGTAAAATAGAAGCCCTTGATAAAGACGGCAATTCATTTGAATTAGAAGCCAACGGATTACTGGCAGTATGTATTCAACATGAGCTAGATCACCTCGATGGCAAACTGTTTGTCGATTACATCTCCAACACTAAGCGCGACCGTATTCGCAAAAAGCTAGAAAAGCAGCACAGACTACAAGCCAAGCAAGCTTAAGTGCACATCTATTAAGTTTAAGCACCCAAAATTTTAAAAAGGAAAAAAGCTTGAGAATTGTCTTTGCCGGTACCCCAGATTTTGCTGCCACCCATTTATCAGCTTTGCTAAACACAAATTATGACGTTGTGGCGGTTTACACCCAGCCTGATCGCCCGGCAGGAAGAGGCAAAAAGCTGAACCCAAGTGCGGTAAAAAAACTGGCGCTTGAACACAAAATTGAGGTTTTTCAACCAATAAACTTCAAACTAGAAGACGATATTCAACAGCTCAGGGACTTAAAACCCGATTTATTTATTGTGGTGGCTTACGGCCTATTACTGCCTCAAGCCGTATTAGATATTCCCACGAAAATGTGCATTAACAGTCATGCTTCTCTCCTGCCTCGCTGGCGTGGGGCTGCACCTATTCAACGAGCGATAGAAGCAGGTGATGCGGCCAGTGGCGTAACCGTTATGCAAATGGAATTGGGGCTAGATACCGGCCCTATGCTACATAAGGTTGAAACCCCCATCATGCCGAGTGATACAGGTGGTACTCTGCATGATCGCCTAGCGGAATTGGGTAGCCAAGCCATAGTTGAAATGGCCAACAAGTTCGCGGTAGGCCAGGTACTGGGTGAGGTACAAGACGATAATCTAAGTTGCTACGCCCGTAAGCTCAGTAAAGGAGAGGCCCTTATTAACTGGTATTTACCTGCAAGCGAGATTGTGCAAAAAATTCGAGCATTTAACCCGTTTCCCATGTGCTACACCCTGCTGGGCGATAGTCGAATTCGCGTTCTAAAAGCACAGGTTTATCCACAGGCTCATCAAGCCATACCTGGAACAGTTTTAGCCGTTAACAGCATGGGTATTACTATTGCCTGTAAAGATCAGGCCATCACCCTTGAACAGGTTCAACTACCGGGTAAGAAGCCCATGCAGGTAGCCGATTTATTAAATGGTAAACACCCTTTTCAGGAAAATTACCTACTGGCCAGCGAGCTGTAAATGAATTCAAATTTGAATTGCCGAGCCGTTGCGGCACTGGCTATGTTAGATGTAGTGGATAAACAAAGAAGTCTCACGCCAGTGTTAGCCCGCCTAAGTGAGAAGGTGCCAGCCAGTGACAAAGGCTTGCTGCAACATATTTGCTATGGCAGCTGCCGGCATTATTTTAGTCTGAATGCTTTAAGTAAAATGCTATTGCAAAAGCCGCTGACGGAAGAAGCACGTCCCGTGCAGGCGCTCATGTGGGTGGGTATTTACCAACTTGCATACACTGATATTTCCGAGCATGCAGCCATTCACGAAACTGTTGAAGCCTGTGGGCAACTAAAACTTGAAAAGTTTAAAGGGTTGCTAAATGCCATTCTTAGGCGTTTTCAACGAGAAAAAGAAGCTCTGCTTGATGGCCTTAAAACATCTGATGTTACCCGCTTAGAGCACCCCAAATGGCTACTGAAACAAATTAAAAAAAGTTGGCCCGACCACTGGCAACAGATTTGTGAACAAGCCAATATTCAGGCTCCTATGTGTTTGCGAGTAAATGCTAACCAACAGGATAGAGAAACCTATTTAAATTCACTAAAAAACAGTGAAATTGAGGCCAGAGAAGGTAAGTTATCACTTACATCGATATATTTAGAAAAGGCCATGGACGTATTTGAATTACCAGGGTTCCGTGATGGCTCTTGCTCTGTACAAGATGAAGCAGCGCAGATGGCAGCTCAAATATTGGCGCCGGAAAAAGGCGACCGAATCCTTGATGCCTGCAGTGCACCAGGAGGAAAAACCTGCCACCTACTGGAATTTGTTCAGGGGGATGCTCAGGTGGTAGCCATGGACGCCGATGAGCGCCGCTTAGAGCGTGTAACCGAGAATTTACAGCGCTTAAACTTTAATGCGGTCACCGCCGTGGGCAAAGCACAACACCCTGAAACTTGGTGGGATGGTGAGCTGTTTGACCGAATTTTATTAGATGTTCCCTGCAGCGCTACTGGCGTGATCCGTCGTCACCCAGATATTAAATTGCTGCGTCTAAAAGAAGATATTGATAACCTTGCGATCTTACAGCGTGAAATTTTAGATCAAGCTTGGACCATGTTAAAACCCGGTGGCAGCTTGTTATACGCCACCTGCTCAGTTTTACCCGTTGAAAACAGCCAAAATATAAAGGCATTTTTAGCGGATCAAGAGGGGGCGAAATTGCAGAATATAGATTTAACGGACAAGCTAAGTAGCGGCATTGATACCGGCTTTGGCTGGCAGCTTTTTCCTAGTGAACGCAGTCATGATGGCTTCTTTTATGCTCTGCTTAAAAAACAGGCGTAAAGATCCCTAGGGTGTTCAACGGTGGCATTTGTGCCACCAAGTAAGGCTAAGAGAACCACAGAATGAAGATTATTATCCTTGGCGCAGGCCAGGTAGGCGGTACTCTGGCAGAACACCTTGCCATTGAAGGTAACGACATTACTGTTGTTGATACCGACAGCGATCGCTTAAAAGAGCTGCAAAACCGCCTAGATATTCGTACCGTGCGCGGCAAGGCATCCTTCCCCGATGTACTCCGTCTAGCCGGCGGCGATGATGCAGATATGCTGGTCGCTGTGACTAACTCAGATGAAGTCAACATGATGGCCTGTCAGGTGGCCCATACAGTTTTCAAAACCCCCACCAAAATTAGCCGCATACGCGCCCAAGAATACACCCAGTATAAAGAGCTATTTGGTAATCAAGCCATTCCCATTGATGTGTTCATTAGCCCTGAACAAGAAGTCACCAACTACATTAAGCGCTTGCTACAGTATCCGGGTGCCTTAGAAGTACAGGCCTTTGCCGACAATAAAGTCATGCTAGTAGGCTCTAAAGCCTATTACGGTGGCCCGCTAGTGGGACAAGAACTGAAGTTTTTGCGTGAGCATTTAACCAGTGATGTGGATACGAGAGTGGCGGCCATTTATCGTCGTGGCGAAGCCATATTGCCACAGGCATCCACAGTAATAGAGGTAGATGATGAAGTGTTTTTCATTGCTGCCAAAAAAGATATTCGCACCGTTATGGCTGAGTTACGTCGCAGCGAAGCGCCTTATAAACGCATAATTATCGCAGGCGGCGGCAACATAGGGGCACGCCTAGCACTTGCCCTTGAACCTCATTATCACGTAAAACTCATCGACCATAACCGACCACGCTGTGAGCGCTTAAGTGAAAAAGTAAAGAGCAAAACCATCATTGTAAACGGCAGTGCCACCGATAAAGAATTACTGCTAGAAGCAAACATAGAAAATACCGATGTTTTTTGTGCTCTCACCAATGATGATGAAGTTAACGTTATGTCTTCCATGCTGGCAAAGCAGTTGGGCGCGCGCAAGGTTATGACCCTTATCAACAAGGCTCAATATGTAGATTTGGTACAAGGCCAAGGCATCGACATTGCCATTAGCCCTTCGCAAACCACTCTTGGCAGCTTGCTTACCCATGTGCGTCGAGGCGATGTGGCCAGCGTTCATAGTTTACGCCGGGGTGCTGCCGAAGCCATTGAAGCCATTGCTCACGGCGATAAAAACACCTCAAAAGTGGTGGGATTAAGACTGGATCAGGTCAACTTGCCAGAGGGCGCCACCATAGGCGCCATCGTACGTAAGGATCAGGTAGTCATTGCCCACGGGGATGTGGTCATCGAAAGTGACGATCATGTGATTCTGTTTGTATTAGACAAAAAACGCATTCCTGAAGTTGAGCGCCTGTTTCAGGTTGAGCTGGGCTTTTTCTAAACTAAGGACCAAGCATGCATCCAGCTATAATTTTTCGCATTCTGGGCATACTGTTAATGGTGTTCAGCATTGCGCTGATACCGCCTATTTTTATAAGCGTCATCTATCAAGACAGTGCCTTAGGCGCCTTCATTTCCGCCTTTGGCATTACTTTCGCCACAGGCGCTTTCTTCTGGTACCCGGTACGTAAACGTCGGCAGGAATTGCGCACCCGCGACGGCTTTGTGGTGACCGTGTTGTTCTGGTTAGTACTGGCCCTATCGGGATCGCTCCCTTTAATGTTGGCCGATAATCCCGGCCTAAGTTTTACCGATGCGTTTTTTGAATCCATGTCGGGCTGGACCACCACTGGGGCCACGGTTATTACTGGCCTTGATGACTTGCCTCACTCCATCTTATTTTATCGCCAGTTCCTGCAATGGTTAGGCGGCATGGGGATTATCGTGTTGGCTGTGGCTATATTGCCTATGCTCGGCATTGGTGGCATGCAGTTGTATCGAGCCGAAACACCCGGCCCTATGAAGGACAACAAATTAACGCCGCGCATAACCGAAACCGCCAAGACCCTTTGGTATATCTACCTAGCCCTGACCATCGCCTGTGGCCTGGGTTACTGGATAGCGGGCATGAACCTATTTGATGCCATTTGCCATGCCTTTAGCACCATCGCCATCGGTGGCTTCAGTACCCACGATGCCAGCATGGGGTACTTTGATAATGGCCTCATTGAAAGCGTTGCTATGTTTTTCATGGTCATCAGTGCTTTCAATTTTGCCCTGCACTTTTATGCTTGGCGCTACCGCTCTCTAAAGCACTACTTAGCCGACGCTGAAGTAAAAGCCCTGTTAATTGTTCTGGGCGTAGTGGCTTGCATTACTGTTTTCACCCTAATTAATACTCACAGCTACGAAGCCGATGAAGCCGTTCGTTTTGGTTTGTTCGAACTGGTAAGCATTGCCACCACTACCGGATTCGCCACCGCAGACTTTTCACTATGGCCGGTTTTCCTGCCATTTTTATTATTCTTTTTAGCCTTCATGGGGGGCTGTGCAGGCAGCACTGGCGGTGGCTTGAAAGTGATTCGAGTATTGCTTATTTACAAGCAAGGCAGCCGTGAATTAAAACGCCTAATTCATCCTAATGCCGTCATCCCTATTCGCCTTGGTGGGCGCCCAGTGGAAGACAGAATTGTAGAAGCCGTGTGGGGATTTTTCAGTGTTTACCTGATGCTTTATCTAGTGATGACAATACTACTACTCGCCACAGGACTGGATTTTGTTTCTGCATTTTCAGCCGTTGGAGCCTGCCTAAATAACCTAGGCCCAGGCCTTGGAGCAGTGGCGGCTCAATACGGAGAAATAACTGACTTTGCTAAATGGGTATTAAGCTTTGCCATGCTGCTGGGGCGTCTAGAGATATTCACCTTGTTGGTACTACTAACCCCAACCTTCTGGCGCCAGTGACATACAGGGATGTACTAAGATCGTGGAAGGCAGGATGCCTGAGAGTGATCCGAACAGGGTGCATATATAAGTCAGATCGCGAAGGGCATAGATACATGGATGTATCATATTAGAAAAACGCAGGACGCCGTTTTCGAGGATGCCTGAGAGCGATCGAACAGAGATGTAATGAGTCTATCGAAGATATCACCGATTAAATTATGCCTTATTGGATGGTTTTCATTTCCATGGGTGTATTTGACTATCGGAGTATTAACTAACTTTGGAATCACTGCTCCTACAGCATTTATGATTTCTTCTCCTGCAGGGATTATTGGCTTTTGCTCTTGGCTAGTATCATTACTTCTGAGTATTAAGGCCATTAGCCTAGGTGATCCAAGCTACAAAGATATAGCGGCTTTTCTGCGTTCTAGCGCACCTATAGCCTTCCTTGTTTATACATTTTGGCTGGGGGCAAATAGTTACATTTAATACACTCCAGCTGGCGTATCCAAATTATAAGCCCCTATAAAACTCCTCTTTATTTTTCTTAAAGCGCTTATATTCCCATTGGTACTGACTAGGGTGCTGGCGAATGCATTTTTCAAATCCCTTATTCATAGCATCCACAGAAGTCGCTAAATCTTGGTTATAAATGTCAGGCTCAACTTTTTCAAACACCATTTCAAAACCATCAGGAACACGTAACACATAACTGTTCAGCACGACCCCTTCAGGGTTCTTTTGAATGAGACTGTGAATAAATTTAGGCGTCAGCGCTGGCATGCCAAAAAACTTAGACCACACTCCAGATTTAATGGAAGGCTCTTGATCAGGCACAACGATGCACGCTTTTTTATCCACATAGTGCTGGGTAAATTTTTCTACCCCGTTTCGAGTGCCAGCTACCAACTGCACCCCACAGCTTAACCTGGCCTCAAGCATGGCTTTTTCTAAACCGGGCATCTTGGCCATCTTATATAGCCCCATCAAATCACAACGTTGCGGCAAGTAATTGGTTAACTATTCCCAATTACCCAAGCAACAACACGCCTTTATCGGCAGACACGGCTTCTTCAAACAGCTGGGCATTTTTAACATTCACTATTTGGCTGGCATTACGCTGAAATTTTTCATCTGTGCCAGCCCAAGCCAAGCCCGCCTCAGCCATGGTTTTGCTGGTCTCTTTTACGCTCTCAAGGGCTAAACGGCGCTGAAGTTGAGGCAGCATGTCAGGAAAACACAGCTGTATATTCTTTAGCGTTACCTTGTACATAGAGCGGTTGGTACGCGCCATAAGCTGCCCAAAACCACTGCCTAAGGTCCTGGCCAGTGGCAGATTCAACGAAGAAAGGCTGCGAATCACAAATAGGGCAACTGCTGATTTAATGTCCATAACTACTATTTTAGACCTAAAGTTGCGCACATTGTCTTATTCCGAAAGAATTCACCAGCAGATCGCGAATTAGCCAGCTATTGCTATGCTTAAAACAGGAAAATAGGATCTGCCATGTCTCAACTGGACGCAATACTTGGAAAAATGCGCATTCTTGCCATTGATGATTTGGTAGAGTCGCGCAGTGCCATGAAAAAGATGCTCATGATTCTAGGAGCCAATAAAGTAGATATTGCCATGGATGGAGATGAGGCCACCGAATTTATATTTAACAACAGCTATGACCTTATCATCAGTGATTACAATCTAGGTCGTGGCCGTGATGGGCAGCAAATTCTCGAAGAAGCGCGCTTCACTCGCCAAATAAAAGCCACTTGCACCTTCGTCATGCTCACGGGTGAAAATGCCATGGACATGGTGATGGGCGCCATTGAATATGAGCCCGACGATTACGTTACCAAACCCTTCACCATAGATGTCATGCGTCAGCGCCTTACCCGTATTCTTAATGTAAAAGAACAACTTAAAGGTATAAACGAATCGATCGATCGCCAGGAAAGACGTAAAGTATTGCCCTTGTGTGATGCGCTTATTGAAAAACAACCAAGATTAAAATTGCGCATAGAACGTATTAAGGGTCGAACTTTCATGGCGTTGAAGGAGTTTAAAGCAGCTCTTGACCTGTACCAGAACATCCTTAAAGAAAGAGAAGTTAATTGGGCTTTACTAGGTAAAGCCACTTGCTTATTTAACCTCGAAGACTTCGACGCAGCAGAAAAAGTTCTCGAGCATACCATTAGGGAACACCCTAAATATGTGCAATGTTATGACCTATTATGCAAGATTCACCTTAAACGAAAAAAGTTGCAAAGTGCCCAGAACACTTTGCTAAGGGCGACAAAAGTATCGCCTAAACAAGTACTCAGGCAAATGGAATTAGGTCGAATCGCCTATGCCAATAAAGATTTTGCAGTGGCCGAGAGTGCTTTTAAAATGTCGGTGAAATTGGCCCGACACAGCTGTTATCGCTCTGTAAAAAATTACCTGTTATTTGCCAAAAGCCTGCAACACAAAATTACTCCACAGAATAATAAGGATAGCCGCGCCGGCAGCCAGGAAGCCCTTAAAGCGGTGGAGGAGGCCAAGACTCTTTACAAAGACAATATCGATTACGTATTTGAAGCCACCATTATTGAGAGCACCACTTATTCTAATTTGGGCAAGGAAGCCGATGCCAAGGCAGCAGCAGAAAGGGCTGAGTCTTTATTAATGGAAATAAATGAACCCAGTGGCGCCATGCAGCTTTCCATGGTGAATGTATTCCTAGAAACCAAGCAACATGCAAAGGCCCAAGATTTGCTGGGAACGTTAGGCACTCGCAAAGATTTAAGCCGAGCCGAAACTCGTGAATTAACTCGTACTAAAAATGAAATCAGTGAAGTAGTGGTACGTGAATACACCACAGAGATTAACGATCAAGCCATCGGCTTTTTTGAACGAGGCCAGCTCAATCAGGCCATTGAGTTGTTTGATAAAGCCACCGCTTACAAGGAGGCTGGCCATACCGTAGTGGTAAATGCCATTCAGGCAAAAATTGCCTTTATGGACCAGCGCGAACCCACTAAGACCATGGTCAAAGAAGTCGATGAGTTAATGTCTCGATTAGGAAATTTGCCTGAAAGTGATGAACGTTACGATCGCTGGCTACAATTGCGAAAAGCACAAGAACGACTTAAGCGCTCCATTTAACTCCCAAATTAGAGATAGTTTAATCATGGCATTCGATTATAACACCCTGCTCAGTGCCGAATTACACGATATTAAAAACCAGATGCAGGCTTTGTTAAGCGCGCAAGAAGATTTAAACGAGGTGCTTAAAGATAAGGAACAATACCAAAGCTATATTGCCAACGTGAACCAACATAGCCAATTACTCAATCATAAACTGTTGGAAATTCTCTCCATACTAAAAATTCAAAACCAAGCATTTACTCCGTGTGAAGATGAACACTGGCTGCTCGATACCTTAAGTCCAATTATTCATGAATTTACCCAGCTGCATGGCATGAGAATAACCCACCATATAGATAAAGACTTCAATGGCTTTTATGACGAACAATTGCTTGAAATTGCACTCCACAATAGCTTCATGAACGCTAAACAGATTGGTGCCAGCCAACTGCAAGTATCGGTGCAGGAATTCAGCGATGGCCATTGGTTAATCGATATACAAGACGATGGTCCCGGCTTTAAAGACAAGCAGCTTTATGAAGATACTTTCACTATTCAAGGCACTAAAAATGGCTTGGGATTGTACTTAATTCAGCAGGCGTTAATGGCCCATAAACGTAATGGCAACACCGGAAGTATCCACATTAAAAACAACCCCACCCAAGGGGCCTGCGTTCAACTGATATTCCCTTAAGCGGCAAATGCTCATCATTTATGAGTTTCCAGCATATATCCCTAGCTTAAGCCTCTTTATTGGGGCTTGGGCTACTGGTCAGCTTCTGTTCAGCGCCGTATAATCTGGCGCTTTCGAATACTATTAATAAATACTAATAATTGGCGGCCACCGTGTCAGATCAAACATACGACGTAAAAACATTTCAGGGGCTCATTGCCGCTCTACAAAATTTCTGGGCAAAAAACGGCTGCGTAATTAATCAGCCCATCGATATGGAAGTGGGCGCGGGTACATTTCACACCTCTACCTTCCTGCGCGCCATTGGCCCTGAAACCTGGAACGCGGCTTATGTGCAGCCTTGTCGTCGCCCTACCGATGGACGCTATGGTGAAAACCCTAACCGTCTACAGCACTACTATCAGTTTCAGGTGGCCATGAAGCCATCCCCTATCGATATTCAAGATAAATACCTGCAAAGCCTGAAAATGATCGGCATAGATACCGGCGTTCACGATGTACGCTTTGTGGAAGATAACTGGGAATCACCTACCTTGGGTGCTTGGGGATTGGGTTGGGAAGTATGGCTAAACGGCATGGAAGTAACTCAGTTCACCTACTTCCAACAAGTAGGCGGCCTTGAATGTTACCCAGTAACCGGCGAAATCACTTACGGCCTTGAACGTATTGCCATGTACCTACAAGAAGTAGACAGTATTTTTGATTTAGTTTGGTGCTACGGACCAGACGGATCTAAAGTGACCTATGGCGATGTATTCCATCAAAACGAAGTGGAACAATCGGCTTACAATTTTGAGCATGCTGATGTGGATTTCCTTTTCAGCGCGTTTGACCAGCACGAAAAAGATTGTGCCCGCTTAATTGAAGCAGGCCTACCACTTCCAGCCTACGAAAAAGTATTGAAAGCATCTCACGCATTCAACATGCTGGATGCCCGTCACGCTATCTCTGTTACCGAACGCCAAGGCTATATCTTACGCGTACGTACTTTATCAAGAAGTGTTGCCCAAGCTTATTTTGAAAGCCGCCGTGCCTTAAAATTCCCTATGGCACCGGCAGATCTGCGTGAAGAAGTATTGGCTCAAGCCGCAGCCGAAGAAAAAGCCGCTGAAGCAGCTGCCGCCAAAAAGGCTGCTAAAGCTGCCAAGAAAGCCAAGAACAAGGAAACTAAATAATGAGCACTAACACAGATACTCGGGATTTTTTAGTTGAAATCGGCACCGAAGAGCTACCACCAAAAGCTCTTAAAAACTTGGCCAATGCATTTCAGAAAGGCATTGAAAACCACTTAAACGATAAAGAACTAAAGTTCGAAAGCAGTAAATTGTTTGCCGCCCCTCGTCGTTTAGCCCTACGTATTCACGGCTTACAAGCAACAGGTGCCGCCAGCAAGGTTGAGAAGTTGGGCCCGTATGCCAACGTCGCCTTTGATAACGATGGCAAACCAACCAAAGCTGCACAAGGTTTTGCCCGCGCCAATGGCATTGATTTTGAACAAGTGGGTCGCATCACAGATGAAAAAGGCGAGCGCCTTCATTACGCACAAGAAGTAGAAGGCGCCAGTGCTCAAACTGAATTGCCAGTAGCAGTAAGCGAAGCCTTGGCAAAATTGCCTATCGCTAAACGCATGCGTTGGGGCTCAAGCCGCATTGAATTTGTGCGCCCGGTTCACTGGATTGTAATGTTGCTTGATAACAAGGTTATTGAAGCAGATATATTGGGTGTTAAATCTAACTTCTTCACTAAGGGACACAGATTCCACGCCAACCGTGAAATTGCCATTACCAGCCCAGCTGCTTATGAAGGCATCTTAAAAGATCAGGGTAAGGTGTTGGCCGATTATGAAGTACGTAAGGAAATGATTCGCACGCAGGTTCAAGCTGAAGGCGAGAAACTGGGTGGCGTTGCAGTAATTGATGAAGACTTGCTAGATGAAGTAACCTCACTTAATGAATGGCCTACTGCTCTGGCCGGTAAGTTTGATGAATTATTTCTGGATGTGCCGTCAGAAGCACTTATCTCTTCCATGAAAGAGCACCAAAAATATTTCCATATAGAAGATAAGAACGGCAAATTAATGCCGAACTTTATTACCATCTGCAACATAGAGTCTAAAGATCCTCAGCAAGTTATCAGTGGTAACGAAAAAGTAATTCGTCCACGTTTGGCCGACGCTAAATTTTTCTGGGATACAGACCGCAAAAATACTTTAGAAAGCCGCTTTGAAAAACTAGACACTGTTTTGTGGGTGCAAAAACTGGGCACTTTAAAAGACAAGGCTGCGCGCTTAATGAATTTAACCGCCAAGATTTCTGGCGCTATTGGCGGAGATGTGAAACTGGCGGAACGTGCAGCCAAGCTTTGTAAAACTGATTTGCTAAGCGACATGGTATACGAATTCACCGATCTGCAAGGTCTGGCTGGTTCTTATTATGCACAACATGATGGCGAGCACCGAGAGGTTTGCGACGCCATGAAAGAACAGTATATGCCAGCGTTTTCCGGTGACGACTTACCCTCAAGCGTAACGGGTTTAGCGTTAGCCCTAGCAGATCGTTTAGACAGCTTGGTAGGTTTGTTTGGACTTGGCCAGATTCCAACTGGAGGCAAAGATCCATTTGCTCTACGTCGTGCATCTGTTGGCGTATTACGTTTATTGGTTGAAAAAGACTTGAACCTAGATTTGTCTGATTTGATCGACTGGGCCATGGATAATAACTGGCCGTTAGAATTAAAAGCCGAAACCAAATCCAAGTTAACCGAATACATGCTGGATCGATTCAGTGCCTGGTATCAAGACGAAAATATTCCAGCGGTGGTATTTCAAGCAGTTCGCGCGAAAGGGATTAGCCGGCCAAAGGATATTAACCTGCGCGTACAAGCGGTAAATGCTTTTTACAAGCTAGACAGTGCAGAGGCATTGGCAGCCGCCAATAAGCGTGTATCAAATATTCTTGCTAAGAACTCAGCACACATGGATTCGCCTCAAGTGGATGATGCGTTGCTGCAAGAAGATGCTGAAAAAACTCTTTCTAAAGAACTAATATCTAAAGGACTGGAAGCACAACCATTGTTCGAGCAAGGAAAATATGAAGAGTACTTGTTATCTTTGGCCAGTCTACGTGGCAGCATCGATAATTTCTTCGATAACGTTATGGTTATGGCTGACGATGAAGCCATTAAACAAAACCGCTTGGCCTTGTTAAACCAATTGCGTAATTTGTTCTTAAAAGTAGCGGATATTTCACTGCTTTAATTATTTTACGCCTATAAAAAAGGGAGCATTTGCTCCCTTTTATTTTGTCTTCAATAAACTCAATTTATCCAATTAGGATTAACGATGTCACAAACTAGTAAATTAATTGTATTGGATCGGGACGGTGTAATTAATCAAGACAGTGACGCCTATATAAAAACCGTTGACGAATGGATCCCGCTTGAAGGTTCTATAGAGGCCATGGCCATGCTAACAAAGGCAGGCTATCAAATTGCCATTGCCACCAACCAATCTGGTATTGCGCGGGGCTATTTCACTCTAGAAACCCTAAATGACATGCATCGTAAAATGAATAAACTGGCGACAGAAGCTGGCGCTAAAATTAATTACATCGCCTACTGTCCACATATATCTGAAGACATGTGTGATTGCCGTAAACCCTTGCCAGGTTTAATTCATCAAATTGAAACAGCCTTAAATATAAGCGCTAAAGATTGTTATATGGTGGGAGATTCTTTACGTGACCTACAAGCTGGTAGTGCAGCTGGGTTAAAACCTATATTAGTATTAACAGGAAAAGGGCGACGCACATTAGATAAAGGCGAAAGCCTAAAAGATGTACCTGTATTTGGAAACCTAAAAGCTTTTGTTGCTTATATTTTGGGCGAATAATTCAATTTTTAAAACTAGATAGGCAAAGCACAGGGGTAAATAGCCATTACTTACTTAAAAACTTGCTACAAATTAATTTTGTCCGAAATTAATTTGTGGTAACCCTGCGACAACTATAGAATTCAGACATTAAAGTTATAAGGAATACTTCAATGTCTAAAGGATTAGGTTGCATCAGCCTTCTGCTGCTTGCTGTCAGCGCTCATGCTGCTGTTGATGATCAAATTATCGAGCGAGAAGCCGCCAGTGCCATCACCCTAGCAGGGCGAATTGGTGAAGCGGCTTTGTATTCAGTGCAAGCCGATGGTGATGATGACCTTGAAATATTTGCCACCGCTTCAAGTAACATCAATAGTGCAAATGACCACTGGATATTATTAGACTGGGACGGCACTGATTATAAAATCATGAACAGCGGTAATTTACAATCCAGTGATAATAACTACCTTTCTTCCTACCAAGTATCCCATAACGAACTATTACTCGGCCAAGCTGAAGGCCAGCTAACCACAATTACCTTCACTAATAATGCTGAAGCTGATGAACATATCATTACAGAAGAACAGACACTTTTAAGCAGCCTAACTCATGAAGATATAGCCGATGTAAACTTTGACGGTGACATTCAAGCCATCGTCAATATTAAAGGGGTTGATCAAAATAATTACACGGTATTATGCACTGAAGAACTCATTCATATTCTTGGTGATGATGAACTAATATCAACCCTTCAAGATGGCGGCTATTGCCAAACGGGAAATATTGATTACGACGAAGTTATAGATAACCCAGGTGTTTACGATCAAGAATTGGTCTTAGCATCAGGGCTGTATTACACCTTTGATGGTAGTGATTGGCTTGCTAAAACTAATTTAAGTTCAGATGTCTTTGGTGATAACTTTCTCATCGCCAACATAGATGATGATGCTGCTGCTGAGATTCTGTCACAGGGACGCACCGATCAAGTTCAGTCATTTTCCCCTGCTGGTATTGGCTCTTGGGTATTTATATCAGGCTTACAAGATGCCACGGGCAACTTTTATGTGACTGATAGCAATGCTGATGAAAATATGGAAATTATTTTCGACTATGTTTATACAGAAGAAGAGCCCCATGCTGCCATTATAAAACGGGTATCTTGGGATACAGACAACGACAGTCACATTACCGACACGTCTCATACTTCTCCCTATTTAAACGCCCTCACTATTAAACGTCTAGCTACGACCCTAACCGATGGAGTAGAAGGAAATTTTTCCTTATTTACCTCTAACGCTGAGGTGATTAGCCCAACGGCGAACCTATTTACTCGCCTAGATGAAAGTGATTTATCCACTGATTGGAGTGGCATCTATAGCAGCCATGCTCGTAGTTTTGATGTCTTAGTAAGAACCACTGATGGCGATAGTTTAGATAACCATGGTCTCGTGCAAATAGAACAAATTAGCCTAGGTGATAATATTTATGAATACGCTTACAAATTTTTATCAGCCATAGACTTAAGTTTTTCATCCATTATTGAGCCTAATTTTGACGATAATGAAATCGTCTCGGTAAACTCACTAACCTCATTCGATTTAGATGACGATGGCATAGATGAACTACACGCCGGTGGCGCTGCAGTTTATGATGATACTGCTGGAATTGTTATGTCATCTTATTTAGATGGCACTGACTATGGATTTATTAGTACCCCTACCCTAGCTTCTGTGAGCGCTTTATACATTGGGGATATAAACCTGGAGTCTAGCGCCGATATCGTCGCCACAGGCGAAGACATCAGTGATGGTGGGGCAGGCATCGGCGTTCATTTTTATTATGACAATACCACCAGTAACACCACTTGGTTTTCCCCAGGCTCTGGTGACACTGAGTTTAAAACCTTGATCGCTTCTAATATTAAGGGCGACGATAAACCTGAGATACTAGGCCTGCACAGTCAGCTTGCTTCTTATAATGCTAATGCAGAGGCAAATGAATCCAGCTTTTATAACCTAAGCAACCTAGACCTTAATAACTTCACCCCAATTACTTTAGAAAATCGAGACTATCAATACGCATTAGCTACAGATTCAGCAGGAATGCTGCATCTAATTGAACCCAAAGATTTCGATATACTTGCAACAAGCTTTGCTTGTTCATCTGAATTAACAGCCGTTTATAGCGTACGTATTAGTAATAATATAGACGTTGCTTTTGGCGTATGCGAACAATCCCTCATGAGCTGGGTAGTAGAATATGATGAAGACATACAGGACTACGGCTACAACTTGTATGAATTAGCCAGCACCGACCTTGGCAATGCCGACACCAGCAGCGCGCAACTGATGGCTCTGGTTACAGACCCAGAAGATACAGACAACACTAGCACTCATCTCTTCACCCTATTTGCCAATAAGTTTCAACGTTTCGAATTAAATATTGGCTTAGGTGATGATACTGACACGGACGGCTATTTAAATTATCGCGATGCATTCCCAGAGGAAGTAAGCCAATGGGAAGATAGTGATCGCGATACCCTTGGAGACAATCAGGACGGCAATGACCCCGACCCTTCTTTAAATGACATAGATAACGATGGCGTTACCGACGACAACGATCCTGACAATGACCCAGAGAATGATTTCAATTTTGACAATGATATTGATCATGGCCTACCAAGTTTTATCGAAGAGAGCCTAGCCACCACTACTCTTGAAACCAGTGGTGATTTAACTCTGGTTAGCGTGACCGCCCCGCAAGCCTCTGATGCTTATGATGCATTTACCAGCAATACCACACCCACAATAACGGGTAGCGTTAACGGTGAAGCATTAACTGAAAATGATGAAGGGCAATATCAGATTAGCCTAGTGAGCGGAGCTCATACCATTGCATGGCAGGCCACCGATATTGCACTGAACAGCAGTACTATTGATCAAAACGTATGGGTTTACCCCAGCATTGCTTTTCAAAGTGCTACACAAGAAGTGGGAGAAACTCAAACAGCCCAAATTACAATAAATTTGAGTGGTACCTCACCAGAATACCCGCTGGAAGTAACTCTCGAACTAGGCGGTACTATTGAAGGTGCGGATGTTCTAGGAGGTATTAACGATCCTCTTACCGTTACTTTTAATGATGGTGAAACCCAAGCAGTTGTTGAGTTTGAATTTATAGATGATAACTCTCGAGAAGATAGCGAAATCCTACAACTAACTATACTCGATACCTTCGATAGCGCTGAAGGCAGCGAAAGCTGGACGATAAATAGCGAAAATAATATTCACACTATCAATGTTGCGAACCTTAACCATGCTCCAGAGGTTAGTTACTTAATAGAGCAAGACGGTAGCGAAACACAAACGCCAACTAATATCGCCGGTACCATAACTTTATCTTCCACAGTGATTGATAGCGACACGGCAAATACTCACACCTACATTTGGGATATCAGCTCATTAGGGCTGGAAAATCAAACATCCCAAAATGTGGAAGTAGATCCTTCTGTAGTAACTCCTGGAGATTATGATATATCTCTGACGGTAACCGATAATGGCTTGCCCATCCTAAGCACGGAAGAAAACTTTACTCTAACCATTGCCTTTGGCGATAGTGACGGTGATGGTGTCTTGGATAATGAAGATGCTTATCCAAATGAAGTCACCCAGTGGGCTGACAGCGATCACGATAATTTAGGCGATAACCCAAACGGGGTAAACCCTGATCCCTCATTAAACGACATTGATAACGACGGTGTTACAGATGATACCGACTCTCAAAACAATGGTGACAGTGGTGCCCCTGTATTCCGCAATGAAACATTGGATACCATTACCTCGGAGTCCACCTCAGATTTAACCACTGTAATTTTTGCCAACCCTGAAGTCAGTGATCTATACGATGATTTTTATGGTAATGACACAGCAGCGCTCAGCGCCAGTATTGATAGCGTGGCTTTAAGTGCTAATGGCTCAGGTCAAATGGAAGCCAGTCTTGCTCCAGGCGCCTATACAATTGAATGGCAGGCGAGCGATGTAGCGGGTAACACAGCTGTCTTAACTCAAGATATCTGGGTTTATCCAAGTATTGCATTTGAATTATCGGGGCAGGCGTTAGGTGAAAGCCAAACTGCGCAAGTTTCTCTGAGCTTAAATGGTGCCTCTCCTGAGTACCCTTTAATAGTGAATATTGAATTAAGCGGTGGTGATATTACCAACAACGATGTTAATGAAAATATTAGCCAGAACCTCATCGTCACCTTTGCCAATGGCGAGACCGAAGCCAGTATTCAGTTGGAGTTTATAGATGATGATTCACAAGAAAATACTGAGTTTTTAGAGCTATCAATAATAGATACCTTTAATAGTGAAGCTGGTAATGAGAGTTGGACTATCGATGAAAACAACAATACTCACGTAATCTCAGTGGCTGACTTCAATGAAGAACCTGAAATCAGTTATACGCAGGAACAAAATGAATTAGTAACTGATAGCCCCACCAATATAGGAGGCAGTATTACTCTAACTGCCTTGGTATCGGATAATAATGAAAGTGATACTCACAGCTACAACTGGGATTTAAGTTCACTCGATATAAATAACCAAACGGAGCGAGTAGCACAAATAGATCCCTCAAATATTACACCTGGTGATTACGATATTTCATTAGTTGTCACTGATAACGGCTTGCCTAATTTAAGTACTGAAGAAAGTTTTACGCTTACAATCGCTTATGGTGACACCGACGGTGATGGCGTATTGGATAATGAAGATGCTTTCCCAACAGATCCAGAGGAAAGGTCAGATAGTGATGGCGACGGCCTTGGAGATGAAGCAGAAAACCGTGAAGTAGACGCTTCAGGTTCATTGTATTTTTATCTGTTGTTGCTATTCCCGCTTTTATATAGAAGACGGTAATAGTTAAGAAGGGGCTGCTTTAAGTAGCCTTCTTTAATTTATAAAGAACTTAAAAATAATATTTAATGCGCCAAATTTAACTTTAATAATATTGGTTTTATACGCGCACTTTTACTGAATTAATAAGGAAATTGGAATGCGTTTGTTATCTCTTACTTTAGCTGTCATAGGACTGCTAATTTTACCTCTCACTTCGTACGCTAAAAAAGCAGCAATCGGCCCGCAGTCTTATGTTGAGCTAGGACTCGGTCTCTCACAGCATCAAGCCATTGATGAAACCAGTACTGCAGATACCCTGCCTCAATCAGTAGCCGCTAAGGTACTAATCGGTGGAAAGATAATGAAGAGCTCTAATGTTTGGTTTGAGCTTATGTATAACTATGATGGTAAAACAAATTACAGTGACACCAACTATGAGTTTTCATCTCAATCGGTTTCTACTGGCCTTAAAATAACGACTTCACCGTATAAGCAAATCACAGGCTTTACCCGCTTTGGTGGCGGTCAAACCCGTTTTAATTATAAGAACAATGGCGCTTCAAGTAGTGCCAGTAAATATCAGGCTTATGTTGGGGCGGGCCTAGGTTATCGTTTAACTAAGAGGCAGTATTTCAATTTTGAATATCAATTTTTTCATCATTTCGACATGGAAAACGGTGCCATTGATGAGAATAGTGGGTCAGTATTTTTAACTTACCAGCATTATTTAAACTGATAGCCCACTGCTATTAAATAAGGCCAATTGAGAAACTTGATTGGCCTTCATTTTTCACTAATTTTGTAACCTCTAGATTTACCTTGTATCTCCCACCTAATAAGTTAAACCAGCACTAAACTAAAAAACCCAGCCTAAGCTGGGTTTTTTAAGCACTTGAATAACTAGTTAAATTTAGAAATCCAGATTATCTACTAATAGCGCATTCTTTTCGATGAACTCACGTCTAGGTTCAACATCGTCGCCCATAAGCGTGGTGAACATCTGATCTGCCGCTACGGCATCTTCGATAGTCACACGCAGCATGCGGCGTACTGCAGGGTCCATGGTAGTTTCCCATAGTTGTTCTGGGTTCATCTCACCCAGCCCTTTATAGCGCTGTATGCTGTATCCACGACGAGCTTCATTCATTAACCAAGCCAACACCCCTTCAAAGGTACTTTGCTCAGACTTACGTTCTCCACGTTGAATGAAGGCACCTTCTTCTAATAGCCCTTCCAAGTGAGCACCTAATGCACAAATGCTCTGATAAACAGGTGATCCAAAGAAATCATGCGACAATATGTAATCAGTAGGAATACTGTGACTAACCACTTTCACGTCAGGCACGAACAAATGGCGCTCCGTGTCTTCCACTACTTCAATCGTTACCTTGCTTTCACTGTTTTTAGTGTTGTCAAAACGTGTTTGTAACTGCTCACACCATGCTTGTACCTTGGCCTTATCTTTCAGATCATCAACACTCAGCTTAGGTGTGTAGATCATTTCTTTAAGGGCTGCAGTAGGGTAAACACGTGATAAACGACCAATGTTCGCCATTACCTTACGGTACTCGTTCACTAGCTGTTCAAGGTTTTCGCCACCAATACCAGGAGCATCAGGATTAACAAACAATGAGGCATTATCCAATGCGGTAGTAGTGAGATATAAATCTAACGCTTCATCATCTTTAATGTATTGCTCATGCTTACCACGCTTAATTTTATATAGCGGTG
This sequence comes from Bermanella sp., assembly GCA_036960565.1. GTDB lineage: Bacteria > Pseudomonadota > Gammaproteobacteria > Pseudomonadales > Oceanobacteraceae > Bermanella. The sequence continues at coordinate 24,759 of JBALXQ010000036.1, read as the reverse complement.
GCTGGGCAATAAAGATATGACCACGCTCAATGATTTCATTCATTTGACGGAAGAAAAAGGTCAGCAGCAAAGTACGGATGTGTGATCCATCCACATCGGCATCGGTCATAATGATAATGCTGTGGTAACGCAGTTTTTCCACATTAAATTCTTCGCGTCCAATACCACAACCCAAAGCCTTAATCAGGGTGCCGACTTCAACAGAAGACAGCATTTTATCAAAGCGAGCTTTTTCTACGTTTAGAATTTTACCTTTAAGCGGCAAGATGGCTTGTGTGCGACGGTCTCGGCCTTGTTTGGCTGATCCGCCGGCCGAGTCCCCTTCCACTAAGTAAATTTCAGATAATGCAGGGTCTTTCTCTTGGCAATCGGCCAATTTACCGGGTAAGCCTGCCACATCTAACGCACCTTTACGGCGAGTCATATCGCGGGCTTTGCGGGCAGCCTCACGGGCGCGGGCTGCGTCCAACATCTTACTAACAATCTGTTTAGCTTGTTGTGGTTGCTCCACTAAGAAGTCGCTGAATAAACGCGCCATTTCCTGCTCTACGGCGGTTTTAACTTCAGAAGATACAAGCTTGTCTTTAGTCTGTGAACTGAACTTAGGATCAGGCACCTTAACCGATACAATCGCCGTTAAACCTTCACGGGCATCATCACCAGTGGCACTGATTTTAGCCTTTTTAGCTAAACCTTCGCGCTCAATATAGTTATTTAATGTACGAGTTAGCGCACCACGGAAACCCGCTAAGTGTGCTCCACCGTCTCGTTGAGGAATGTTATTGGTAAAACAGAATATGTTTTCGCTGAAGCCATCATTCCACTGCATGGCTACTTCCACACCAATGCCATCTTCGCGAGCATCACCATCTAAACGGAAATAGAATATGTCATTAACAGGGGTTTTATTGGTATTCAGGTATTCAACAAAAGACGTAAGACCACCTTCAAACTCAAAAACATCTTCACGGTCTGAACGTTCGTCTTTTAATACGATACGTACACCCGAATTTAAGAAGCTCAGCTCACGAATACGTTTGGCTAATTGGTCGTAGTTATAGTGAATATTGGTAAAGGTTTCAGGAGACGCATGGAAATGAATCGTGGTACCTGTGGTTTCAGTATCACCAACCGCTGCCATAGGAGCATCTGGCACGCCCATGGTATAGCTTTGTTCCCAAATTTTTCCGGCACGACGAATGGTCATCTTTAATTTGTCTGATAAGGCGTTTACTACTGAAACACCCACACCGTGCAAACCGCCCGATACCTTGTAGCTATTATCGTCAAACTTACCGCCAGCGTGCAGTACAGTCATGATAACTTCAGCGGCTGACACACCTTCTTCTTCGTGAATGTCCGTAGGAATACCACGGCCATTATCACTAACGCTAATAGATTCATCAGGGTGAATGATTATTTTAATTTCAGAGCAGTGACCAGCAAGGGCTTCATCTATGGAGTTATCCACCACTTCGAAAACCATGTGGTGTAAGCCAGAGCCATCATCTGTATCGCCAATGTACATGCCTGGGCGCTTTCTTACAGCATCAAGTCCTTTAAGGACTTTAATACTGGAAGAGTCATACGTATTTTCTTCAGTACTCATGAATCAAAAACTCCTGGCAGACATATTATTTTTGTCTTTTATTCTGGGATTAGGTTTCCGTGTTCCACGTGGAACTTTTTAACATTGCTTGATGGTGACCAGCAATCCGCGATTTGAGCGGCCTCAACAGCGGTAACAAAGACCTGACATTCTAATTCTTCTAGGAGGCTACATAAAGCTTTTCTATGGTTAATATCCAACTCAGCGGCTAAGTCGTCTACTAAGAAGATACAGGGCTTTTTAGTCGCTTGTTGGTAAAGTTTCGCCTGAGCCAACTTAAGGGCACATACAACCATTTTCTGCTGTCCACGTGATAAAACCTCCACTGCGGCCATGCCTTTTACCTTCAAGCGTAGATCAGCTCGCTGTGGACCTAGCTGTGTAAAGCCTTGCTTAAGGTCACTAGACCAGCTCTCATTTAGTAAATCCAAATAATCCCTGTCTTTACCCCAGCCTTGATAAAACGCCATAGTCACTTCTATATTTGGGTTTAAACGAACCATGTATTCATCAAACACTGGCTTGAGCTTAGTCAAATAATGCTTACGCATGTTCGTAATTTGGTTAGCGTAATTAGCTAAGCTTTGATGCCATATTTGACGCTCTGTTTCCCCAAGACTATTGGCAGAGCCAGTACCTTGTTTTAGTAAAGCATTACGGGTTTTATGAGCAATTTTAAATTGGCGCCAAATGGAAATAAAATCGTGTTCCACGTGGAACACACCCCAATCTAAATACTCTCTTCTAAATTGAGGGCTTCCCTCTAGCAACCTAAACATTGAAGGATCCAACAGCTGGACGGGTAAAATTGACGCTAATTCAGCAGCGCTTTGTAGCCACTCACCATTTAGCTTTATCCGGCGCTCGCCTTTAATATTGCGTTCAATTCCAAGCTGCTGCCCTGACAATTTGCAAAAAGCTGTTAAGTTGTCCTGACCATGCTGGATTAGAAATTTTTGTTTATGAGTGCGAAAGGATTTACAGTAAGCCAAATAATGAATGGACTCCAGCAGGCTGGTTTTACCACTACCATTGGCACCATAAATAAGATTGATTTGAGGAGAGGGGGATAAAGAAAGGGATGCCAAATTGCGCATCCCTTGTAACATTAAGAACTCTATAGACACAGAATACTAATAACTCTTATAAACGCATAGGCATAACAACGTACAGGCTATCACCACCTTCAACTTCTTCCATAATGGCACTGGAGTTAGCATCGCCTAGTGTCATTTTCATGTCGTCGCCATCCAGTACGGATAAAACGTCTTGTAAGTAACTGACGTTAAAGCCTATTTCCAAAGAGTCACCTTGAAATTCAACACCAATGCTTTCTTCTGCTTGCTCTTGCTCAGGGTTATTTGCCACTACCTGCAGAGTATTGTCATCCAACAGCAGGCGAACACCACGGTACTTTTCATTAGAAAGAATCGCGGTACGAGAAAACACCTGACGCAAAGCCTGGCGGTCGGCCAGCAACGTACGGTTTCCGTTACGAGGAATAACACGCTCGTAATCTGGAAATTTACCGTCTACCAATTTGGAGGTGAAGGTGAAATCTCCTACTTGGGCACGGATATGATTATTACTTAAAGAAAGCTCTACGCTTTCTTCTGGATCAGTCATTAATTTGGCCAATTCCAAAACAGCTTTACGTGGAACGATAACCTGAGTTTTCCCTTCCACATCTAACTCTGCGCTAACGCCACATGTTGCCAAGCGGTGTCCATCAGTAGCAACGGCGCGTAATGCATCGCTCTTAACTTCTAACAGCAGGCCATTAAGGTAATAACGAACATCTTGCTGAGCCATCGCAAAAGCAGTGCGATCAATCACTCGACGTAACTGCGCCTGTGGAAGCGTAAAACTAGTATTGGCTTCAATGTCGTCAACATTCGGGAATTCGTTGGCAGGCAAACTAGATAACACAAACTTACTGCGACCCGCTTGTAACAATACACGGTGATCATCAATAGAGATGGCCAAGGTTGATTGGTCAGGCAACGATTTACAGATATCCATAAGTTTCTTGGCGGGCACGGTTATTTCGCCGTCAGTGCCTGCTTCCAAAAGATCGGTACGCCCGATCATCTCAACTTCAAGGTCTGTACCCGTTAAAGATAGCTTGCATCCTTTTACTTCCAATAGAACATTGGACAGTACTGGCAAGGTTTGACGACGCTCAACAACGCCTGCAACCAACTGAAGTGGTTTTAACAGGGCTTCTCTGGTGATGGTGAATTTCATGCCTTTTCCACTCTTAACAGGTCAGTGACCGCAGTAATATTTTTATAATCTTAGGATCTCTCTGTAAAGTACGGGAGAAAACCTAGTAATTTATATATCAGTTTACTCTGAACAACTTTTAGCTGGTCAGTGATCTAAATAAGTTTTTATAGTCTTCACGAATATCTGCATTAGTTTCGCGTAACTCTTTCACTTTCCTGCAGCCGTGCAGAATAGTTGTATGGTCTCGGCCACCAAATGCACTGCCTATTTCAGGCAAGCTGTGATTGGTCAATTCTTTGCTCAATGCCATAGCCACTTGGCGAGGCCTTGCGATAGAACGAGTGCGACGCTTAGATGTCATGTCTGACATTTTGATCTTGTAATATTCGGCAACAAAGCGCTGGATGTTTTCAATACTGACCTGCTTATCCTGCAATGCCAATAGATCTTTTAAACTTTCTTTAATAAAAGGCAGGGTAATCTTGGAGCCGGTAAAAGCCGCATTGGCAATAACTCTTTTTAAGGCCCCTTCTAACTCACGAACATTAGAGCGAATTTTTTGTGCCACAAAGAAAGCGGCTTCATGAGGAAGGTCAATCCCCTCTTCTTCAGCCTTCTTCATTAATATGGCAACACGGGTTTCAAGCTCAGGAGGTTCAACGGCAACCGTCAAACCCCAGCCAAATCGGCTTTTTAATCGATCTTCAAGGCCTTTAATTTCACGAGGGTAACGATCGCAGGTAAGTATCATCTGCTGACCGCCTTCTAATAAGGCATTAAAGGTATGGAAAAATTCTTCTTGGGAACGTTCTTTACCGGCGAAGAACTGAATGTCATCTATTAATAGAGCATCTACCGAACGGTAATAACGCTTGAATTCGTTTATGGCATTTAACTGAAGAGCTTTAACCATATCAGCCACAAAACGTTCTGAGTGCAAATAAACCACTTTAGCATTCGGGTTTTGCTTTTGAATTTGATTACCCACCGCCAGCATAAGGTGAGTTTTACCCAGACCAACACCACCGTATATAAATAGTGGATTGTAAGAGCCACCAGGGTTCTGTGCTATCTGTTGTGCAGCAGCATGGGCTAATTGGTTCGACTTACCCTCAACAAAAGTATCGAAGGTAAAACGCTTATTAAGGCCACTTTGATGCTGAATACTGCCTTCAACCTGAACCTTACGAGGCTCAATTTTGCCCATAGGTCGCGGAGCTGCCACAACATGGCTTCTTACAGGTGCTTTTTGAGCAGGTTCAACTGGAACCAGCTCTTCTTGTATAACAGGTGCTGATACTCTAGCCCTAGGGGCGGCAGCTCGGGGCGAATCTGTTTTAGCAGAGGCTTTATTAGTTCCAGAATTACTTATAAAGGCAGGAGTAGTTGATTTCCCCCCTATTTCTATTTTGCAGGGAAGCAGCCGACCGCCATTTAATTCAGACAGCAAGGATTCAATTCGATTCAAGAATTTGTCTTTTACCCAATCTTTTACAAATCGATTAGGTGCAGATACCACCAAGCCCTGCTCTGACTCGTTAGCCCGCAGTGGTCGTATCCATGTATTAAACTGTTGTGCAGGTAATTCGTCTTGTAGACACCTTACACATTCATCCCACAATGCCAGCACGGCGGGCAACTCCATCATAATCGGTTGGCTATTGTACCTATATCGAAAAGGTTATCCACAGATATATAGGGCTAAAACCTGTGAATTACCTATGTGTATAACCGGGATGAAAATGTGAATAACCAGAGGTTCAATAGATGTTGTGTATAACCAGTGCCTTTATACCCAGGTTGTTAGACCCTTGTACCAAGCTTACTGACGTTAAATACAGGGGTTATCATGCCTGTAACTCCTTGTATTTAAAGGCTTACAAAGGGTTATCAACAGAAAATAGGCTGCTATATAATAATAACTAACATAAGAAATAACATTAATAACTACATATATATATATTAAATATAATAAGAAAACGAGAATTATAAAAAACGAAATTGAATGAAAGATTCATTGAAAGTATTGGATGTTTTCAATACAATCCGCTCCCTAAATTTTATTGTTCACAAATCTGAGTAACGGGTCATGAAACGCACTTTTCAACCAAGCAATCTAAAACGTAAGCGCAGCCACGGTTTCCGTGCTCGTATGGCAACCAAAAGCGGTCGTCAAATTCTAGCTCGTCGTCGTGCCAAAGGCCGCAGCAAGCTTTCTGCATAATCGATGTCCGTATTGATATTCCCTCGCCAGGTTAGGCTACTGACCCCAGGGGACTATCGAAGGGTATTCGAGCGAGCAGACGCCAAAACCCAGACTAAGCAAATTCTAGTATTGGCTCGCGCCAATGAACTTGGATTTGCACGAATGGGTTTAGTTGTGGCGAAGAAACACGCTAAACGAGCCGTTGATCGAAATGAGATTAAACGTATCGTTCGCGAAAGTTTTCGCCATCACCAGTCCGAATTAGAAAACCTAGATTGTGTCATACTGTCGCGAGGCGGTGCAAAAGACTTGGATAAAGTCGAACTTAGACACATGATGGATCAACTTTGGACACGGTTAAGGCAAAAACCTAATGGCAACCGTTCCAGATCAAAACCACGCAAAGCCTGATTTTACCATTACAGGCCATATAATTGCGCTACCGGTTCGATTTTATCGCTATGGTCTCAGTCCTTTGATGCCTAGTCGTTGCCGACATATTCCAACCTGTTCAGAATACACCCTCGACGCATTGCAGATTCACGGCCCTTTAAGCGGTCTGTGGTTAAGCATAAAACGCATTGGTCGTTGTCATCCATGGGGAACCCACGGATACGATCCAGTTCCCGATAAAAAATTACCTAACAAGAGCTAACTCAAGATGGATGCAAGAAGAGCGATCATTCTGGTCGGCATAGCAATAATTTCTTATATGCTGGTATTAAAGTGGAATGACGATTATGGGTCTCGCCCAATCGCATCGGCTGCTGAACCGGTTCAACAATTTTCACCCTCAAGTGCGCCTAGTGTTGTAACTGAAGTCATCGGAAACGACGATGCTCCAATCATGACGGAAGACTCGCCAGAGGTAACTGTGGCAGCCACGCCAAGTACTCAGTGGATTGAAGTACACACTGACGTATTGAACCTGCGTATTGACCCACAAGGTGGCGATATTGTTTATGCTGCTTTCAAAAAATATCCACAGTCTATCGAAACCAAAAATATTCCTTTTGTTTTGCTTGAACAAAGCAACATGCGAACTTACGTGGCCCAGTCTGGTCTTGTGGGTAAAAATGGCATAGATAAAAAGGGACGAGCTTTATTTAGTTCTGAACAAACAAAATATGAAATGACCGATGGTCAAGACGAGCTTGTGGTTAAATTAAGTTTTCAACAGGCTGATGTGTTGATTAACAAGGTTTATAAGTTTAATCGTGGAGATTATCTTGTTCAGCTAGGTTATGACGTTCAAAACCAAGGTAGCCAAGCCTGGGAAGCCAACTTTTATGCACAGTTTAAACGTGACCAGAGTGGCGATCCTTCCAAAATGGAATCCATGGGAATGAATTCATATTTAGGTGCTGCAGTTACAACCCCTACTGATCGTTATGTAAAAGTTGATTTTGATGATATGGATGAGGGAGCTTTTAAGAAAAAGCCAATATTAGGTGGCTGGATTGCTTTCTCGCAGCATTACTTCATTAGTGCCTGGGTACCTAGCTCAGACGTAGTGCACACTTATAACCCTCGTAAGGTGGGTGACGACTACGCTGTGGGTTATTACGATAATACACCTTTAGTTGTTCCTGCTGGCACTCAAGGCTCAACCTTCACAAGTTTGTACCTTGGCCCTAAAGACCAAGAAAAGCTGGCTGAAATAGCTGAAGATCTAGATTTAACCATCGATTACGGTTGGTTATGGTGGGTGGCACAGCCTTTATTCTGGTTGTTAACCTTTATCCACTCATTATTGGGTAACTGGGGTTTCTCAATCATTTTCCTAACAATTATTGTAAAAGCTTGTTTCTTGCCGCTGTCTGCTAAGAGCTATCGCTCTATGGCCAATATGCGCCGTGTTGCTCCTAAGCTTGCTGCGTTACGTGAGCAATTTGGTGACGACCGTCAGAAACTAAGCCAGGAAATGATGGGCTTATACAAGAAAGAAAAAATTAATCCACTAGGTGGTTGTTTGCCTATCTTGGTTCAGATGCCAGTATTTATCGCTCTGTACTGGGTATTGATGGAATCGGTTGAACTGCGTCAGGCGCCTTTCATGTTGTGGATAGAAGACTTGTCGATTAAAGATCCGTTCTTCATCTTGCCATTAATCATGGGTGCTTCCATGTTTATTCAAATGCAGCTTAACCCGGCTCCTGCTGATCCTATGCAAGCTAAGGTTATGAAGTTAATGCCAATCATCTTCACGGTATTCTTCCTGTTCTTCCCTGCTGGTTTGGTACTTTACTGGGTTGTGAACAATATCTTGTCCATCACACAGCAGTACATCATTACTAAGCAAATTGAGAATGAAGATCCAAAAACGTAAATAGCTTTGGCATCTCGTTCTATTAAAAGGCTCCTACAATAGGGGCCTTTTTACGTTCAGGATGAACGGTATCCTAAAATTGCAGGAGCAATATTTTAGGGTATGGTCAGGATTTATGCTCGTGCAAACCCTAAGTACTGGCATTCATGCCAGCAATGACGCGGTGCCAAGGATGGCAAAGAGCAGCGTTGTGCAGGATGAACAGTAGGGATTTATGCTTGGCTCCAGGCCTCGCTCCACTTATAAATTACTTTTGCACGCACCTGCCTCTAAACACTGGCACCAGAGTTTTCTTTTAAGCCTCATCTTGCTGTAAAATCGATCCCCTAATAAATAAGGTTAATAACACAATGGATTTAGGCCAACTACACACAGATACCATAGCGGCCATTGCTACTGCACCTGGTCGTGGTGGTGTGGGCATCGTTCGAGTCTCTGGACCTAAAGCTAAAGAGATCGCCATCACCATGCTGGGGTTTGAGCCCAAGGTTCGGTACGCCCATTACTGCCCGTTTAAAGATGAAAACGACCTCCCTCTAGATGAAGGTCTGGCTTTATATTTTGCTGCACCAAACTCCTTCACTGGAGAAGACGTGTTTGAGTTGCAGGGACATGGTGGTCCTGTGGTGCTCGATTTTATTTTAAAGCGTGTTATTGCATTAGGCGCGCGCACGGCTCGACCAGGTGAATTCAGCGAGCGCGCTTTTTTAAATGACAAAATGGATTTAACTCAGGCTGAGGCCATTGCAGATCTAATAGATAGCGCCTCAGAGCAAGCGGCTCGTTGTGCCGTACGTTCGTTACAAGGCGCTTTCAGTAAGCGCGTACACGCGCTTGTAGACAGTCTCATTGCCCTGCGTATTTATGTGGAAGCCTCTATCGATTTTCCTGAAGAGGAAATCGATTTCTTAAGCGACGGTAAGGTTGAAAAAGATTTACGCCAGGTTATGGCAAACCTGCAACAGGTGATGCAAGAAGCTAATCAAGGCGCCATTTTACGTGAAGGCATGAACGTGGTGATTGCGGGTCGCCCCAATGCCGGTAAGTCCAGTTTGCTTAATGCCTTGGCGGGACGTGAAACCGCTATCGTTACCCATATTGCAGGGACTACCCGTGACGTATTACGTGAACATATTCACATCGATGGCATGCCGCTGCACATCATCGATACCGCAGGCTTGCGAGATGCTCCTGGAGAAGTTGAGCGCATTGGTATTCAAAGAGCTTGGGATGAAATAGAACAAGCCGATCGAGTACTACTGGTAGTAGACAGTACCGAAACTCAGGCCACTGATCCTCATGATATCTGGGCTGAATTTGTTGATAGATTACCTCACCCCGAGCGAATTACGGTTATTCGTAACAAGGTTGATCTTACTCAGGAAACTCCCGGGTTAAGTGACGTGAGTGAGGAATTTAACCAACCCAGCCCGGTGCTACGTCTCTCTACTTTTGATGGAGCCAAAGACGGAATTGGCATTCAAGAGTTACGAGAACATCTGAAAAATATTATGGGCTACAACGCCACAAGCGAAGGCGGTTTCATTGCTCGGCGTCGTCACATAGAAGCGTTAACTAAGGCTTCTGACTTGCTTGATAACGGCCTAGGCCAGCTCCTTGGCGCAGCTGCTGGGGAATTATTAGCGGAAGACTTGCGCATGGCACAAAACGCATTGAATGAAATTACCGGTGAATTTAGCAGTGATGATTTACTGGGTAAGATATTTGGTAGTTTTTGTATTGGTAAATAGGTTATTGCTTAAATATTTTAGCTTTTAACAAAAAGCGCCATCACAATATGTGAGTGGCGCTTTTTTATGTCGGTTATCTAAAACTATTGATAATACTCAGGTGAATGCTTAAGGGTTTGGTTTTGTTCTTTGTCATGCTGTATCCACAGTTGGGCTTTTTTATCTTTCACAAAATTTTCAATTTCATTCATAGCGCTAAGGGTTTGTTCTTTATTAAAATTAAATGAAGGCACTCGCTTATGTGTGCGGTTTTTAGTGAAGTGATATAAATCACCTGATAGCACCACTGGGCCAGTTTGAGCCAAATTAACAAACAACACCTGGTGGCCAGGCGTATGTCCAATGGCTCGCTTAATAACGACAGAACCGTCACCAAACAAGTCTTTATCCCCTTCTATAACGTCTATTTTTTCTCGGTTAACTTGTTCATAAAGACTTGCGTCAAAACCAAACTTATCAGCGTTTTCTGAAAATGCCGCATCGTGTTCTTCTTTTTGAATTACCAGTTTTGCATTGCTAAATAAATTGGCATTACCCACATGATCGCTATGGAAATGTGACATAGCTAAATAGTCGACTTGCTTTGGATCAATTCCAATTTCACTAAGTTGGCTTGCAAAAGTTTTAGGAACGCTCATAAAAAAAGCCCCTTTCCACTTCTCTATTCCGTTAGGTCCAATGGCGTCACTTAAGCCTGTATCCCAAATGAGAGAGCCTTTTGGGTGTTGAATTAAATAACAGCTATCTACCATTTGTTTGGTTATGCCTTCATCTACTCCCGGTGAAAAAAGTGATACATCACGTACTTCAATTTCACCACAATCAAATATATGTAGGGTAATGGGCGTGGTCTCGGGTTGAGAGGCACAGGCAGATAGCAGTAGTGCTGATATTGATAAGGTGGATATTTTTACGGTAAGTTTTTTGAAACTGAAGGGCCACATAATTTCGTCCTGAATTAAATGAAGCAACATATTAACGTCAATTTCTTAGCTTGCTAAGAAATTAAAATATTTTTGGTAAAAAGAAATTATCTGCTATATCCACAGCTTTAATAACCTGTTTGTAAGCTGTCTTTTAATTGGGTTTATCCTGTCTTTAAAGTGGGGAAAAGAAATATTTAATAAACAGGTTATTTTCAGGTCTTAACAGCTTTATCAACATATTAATCTTTAAAAAGAGGCTGTGAATAAGCTGTTAATTAGTGTGGGTAAAGATAAATTAAGCTGTGACTAAATCTGTAAAAGCCCTATTTATAAGGGCTTATAGTTTGTGGATAAGAGTGAATAATATGCCTTTATTTTTCTATTTGACCATTTATTGTGGTGTGTTCAAAACCAATGATGCGGCTGACGACTCCGAAGAAAGAGGTGTTGTCATGGGGGGTACTGTATAACGTGTCGATTTTGGCTCCACTTGGTAATAACTCCATCGCTCTTTCCTGAGTATCGCCCCCAGGAAATTGCATATAAAGAATATTAAAGTTCTCAGCGTGGGTGCTGAAAGTGGTGTCTGTGGTGCGCATGCCTGAACAGCCACTTAACAGCGTCATTGCAAATGTGATAGCCAGTGTGTTTTTCAAAATTACGATCATGGATATGTCTCTTTATTATATTTATAAGAAAGCCATTTTGAGGCTTAAGACATCTTAAACCGCTGAAACAGATATTCCTTCTAAAAAACTATTACTTTGTACCGCTTAAGCCTGTCACCTGCGCAATTTATCTATATAATGCCCGCCCTGGTGAATTTTTGTACAATAAGTGAGCGATTGCTTGTTGACAGTTTGAATGCAGTCCTTGGTTAAAGAGTTGAAAAGGTGAGTTGAGTGGATTTTACCAAACGCTATGATGTGATTGTTATTGGTGGCGGCCATGCCGGTACCGAAGCCTGTTTGGCGGCTGCGCGCATGGGCTGTAAGACTCTATTGCTTACGCACTCTATCGAAACCGTTGGGGTGATGTCGTGTAACCCAGCCATTGGCGGTATTGGTAAATCTCATTTGGTAAAAGAGATTGATGCGCTAGACGGTGCTATGGCTCGTGCCACCGATAAAGGTGGTATTCAATTTCGCACCCTTAATAGCCGAAAAGGCCCTGCTGTTCGTGCCACTCGTGCTCAGGCCGACCGCGCCTTATACAAGGCTGCCATTCGCGAGATGGTAGAAAACCAACCTAATCTTGAGTTCTTTCAACAGGCCTGTGATGACCTAATTATGGAAGGGGATACCGTTAAAGGTGTCGTGACCCAAGCGGGCATTAAAATTTATGCCGACTCTGTGGTACTCACTACAGGTACCTTCCTTGGTGGAGTTATCCACATTGGGCTAGAGAGTCACCAAGGTGGTCGCGCTGGTTCGCCGCCATCTAATGCTTTGGCCAAACGTTTGCGTGAATTACCATTTAATGTGGGCCGTTTAAAAACAGGTACTCCGGCCCGTATCGATGCCAGAAGTGTGGATTTTTCGGTTATGCAAAGTCAGCCTGGGGACGATGTGACTCCGGTGATGTCTTATATGGGCTCTCAAGCCGATCACCCTGAGCAAATTAATTGTTTTATTACCCACACCAATGAGAAAACCCACGATATTATCCGTGCGGGTTTAGATAGAAGCCCCATGTATACAGGGGTGATTGAGGGTGTGGGCCCACGCTATTGCCCGTCTATTGAAGACAAGGTGATGCGTTTTAGCGACAAGAACAGTCATCAAATTTTTGTGGAGCCTGAAGGCTTATCCACTCATGAGCTCTACCCAAATGGCATCAGCACCAGCTTGCCGTTTGATGTACAAATAGAACTTATTCACAGTATGAAGGGTTTTGAAAATGCCCACATTACTCAGCCCGGTTATGCGATCGAGTACGACTTTTTTAATCCACAGGATTTAAAGCACTCTTTAGAGACCAAGTTTGTTGAAGGCTTATTTTTCGCCGGCCAAATAAACGGCACCACAGGCTATGAAGAAGCAGGTGCTCAGGGCTTATTAGCTGGTACCAACGCAGCGCTTAGAAGTCTTGAAAAAGATGCCTGGTATCCTCGTCGCGATGAAGCTTACTTGGGTGTGCTTGTGGATGACTTAATTACCATGGGCACCAAAGAGCCTTACCGCATGTTTACCAGTCGTGCCGAATACCGCTTAATATTGCGCGAAGACAATGCTGATTTACGCCTAACCGAAATTGGTCGTGAATTAGGATTAGTGGGAGATGAGCGTTGGGCTGCCTTTAGCGAGAAAAAAGAAGCCATCGAACAGGAAAACCAGCGCCTGAAAAGCACTTGGATTCAACCTAATAGTGAAGAGTCCAAACAGTTGGAAGACGTAGTTAAGGTGCCATTAAGCCGTGAATACAGCCTGATGGATTTACTTAAGCGCCCTGAAATTAAATATAAAGATATCGGTCACTTAAAGGGTGAGCCCGTATCGGACCCTCGTGTAGCCGAACAGGTAGAGATAGCCGCCAAATACGAAGGTTATATTAGTCGTCAGCTTGAAGAAATTGAGCAGATGCGTCGCTATGAAAATACTTTGTTACCCACAGACCTGGTTTATTCCAAGGTAGGTGGTTTGAGCAATGAAATAGTGCAGAAATTAACAGAGTTATCGCCCGAGACTTTGGGAACTGCCAGTCGTATTCAAGGGGTAACTCCCGCGGCCTTGAGTCAATTGCTCATTTATTTAAAAAAATATCACGCCATTCAAAAAAAATCTGCTTAATAAACATATAGGTCATCAGGGTAGCCCTTTAGACGGGAGCTATCCTGAGCGTTAGGAAATTCAAATGTATAAATCCCTGCTGGTAAAAGGCTTAGAGCGTTTAAATATTAAGCTCGATGATGAAAAAATTGAAAAGCTACTGGCCTATCATGGCCTGTTGGTAAAGTGGAATAAGGCTTTTAACCTTACTGCGGTACGTGACCCTGAAGCCATGATTTCTCGCCACCTGCTTGATAGCCTGAGTATATTGCCTCATGTAGATGGTCGACGAATCTTAGATGTGGGCACGGGCCCTGGCTTACCAGGCATTCCTTTGGCTATCTGTTTTCCAGATAAGGAATTAACGTTACTTGACAGTAATGGCAAGAAAACCCGTTTCTTAACTCAGGCCAAAATTGAGCTTAAGCTTGAAAATATCACGCCAGTGCAGGCCAGAATTGAAAGTTTTGAGGCTGATGAGTTTGATTCCATCACCAGTCGCGCCTTTGCTACGTTAAAAGACATGGTAGATGGCAGCATCCACTTATTGAAAGAAGGTGGACACTTTTACGCCATGAAGGGCATTTTGCCTAAAGAAGAAATTGAAGCGCTGGATGACCGTGTAAAAGTAATAGAGCGATACGCACTCAAGGTGCCTGGGGAAGAAGGTGAGCGTCATCTAATAAAGATAAAGCGCTGTTCTTAATTTTTCTACTGAAGTTATACACAACCTAGAGCTTAGCTGGGCTCTTCTGTGGAATACACCGATAAGCGCAAAGGTTTGTCTTGTGACTCTTTAAAATAGCGTTTGGGTGATGTGCCCAAATGCTTTTTAAACATAGTAATAAAGGCCGAACTGGATTCATAACCCAGCTCCACAGCTACGTCCGCCAAGTTATCCCCACGTTCAATTCTATCCAGCGAGTATAAAATTCGCAGACGCTGGCGCCATTGTACAAAGCCCATATTGGTTTCTTTATTGAATAAACGATTGATGGTTCTGGGCGTCGCGCCTATGAAAGAACTCCATTGCTCAAGAGAGGTGTTATCTGCAGGGTGCTGACTTAAGCGAGAAGTCATTTTAAGCAGGCGTTTGTCTGTGGGCATGTTTAAATAAAGCGGCGTCTGTTGAGCATCTTCGATTTGATCCAGCAAAAAAACCATTAACCTTTCTTTTTTTTCATCTATCTCGTAATCATTTCCCCAGCGGGTAACCTGCAAAATTAGCTCCCTTAATAACTTATCCACAACAATGGCGGTGGTTTCATTAGGTAAATTTATGGATAAGGCGTTATCTATGTACAGGCTTCTAAAGCTTAAACCGTAGCGAGTGGATATGGTATGAGGCGTAAACTTGGGTATCCACAAGGCCCGCTCCGGTGGAATGGTGAAACTGGCACCGGGTAACTCAGCCCGCATAATTCCCTGTGAAGCGTAGGCCAATTGTCCCCAAGGATGCTGGTGCTCAGTGCTTTGATGATGGCTGGGCATCTCGATTACGCGCGAGGTCATGGGGTTATTTAACACGTCGTTTTTATTTGGATTGGCTCCTTGTCGCCATACAGGTATGTCCGAAATGATAAATTACCTGTCTTTTATGGGGAAATATGACATTTAGTCTAGAGATATACTGCTTTTAGCACAATGTATTAAGGGATAGACAGATGCAGATACCGCAAACTTGGCGCTCCAAAAAAGCTTTCCTAATCGTCACCTCCATTCTTATGGCGCTCACATTTTCGGCGTGGTTGGCCATGCTTAACAATTTTGCCATCGAGCGCGCTGCTTTTAGTGGTGCTGAAATTGGCATATTGCAAAGCTTACGTGAGGTACCTGGGTTCCTGGCTTTTACTGCCGTGTTTTTATTGCTGGTCATCTCAGAGCAAACGCTGGCACTTATTTCCTTGTGTCTATTATCTATTGGCGTGGCTGCCACAGGCCTTTTCCCATTTGAAATTGGCCTATATGCCACGACGGTATTAATGTCGGTGGGTTTTCATTATTTTGAAACCGTTAACACCTCGCTTTCATTGCAGTGGTTATCAAAACAGGAAGCGCCGCGAGTATTGGGAGAATTACTGTCGATTAAATCTTTAGCTTCTTTGGTGGCCTTTGCCTTGGTTTGGGCATTCTTCTCTATTTTTGCCCTAGATTACTCGGCAGCCTATTTGATTATGGGCGCTCTGGGTTTTGCCCTGTTTATCTACCTGTGGATTGTTTTTCCCAGATTTGAAGCCGAGGTGGAACAACATAAAAAAATCATAATCAGAAAACGGTATTGGCTATATTATTTATTAACCTTTTTTAGCGGTGCCAGACGTCAGATTTTCGTGGTGTTTGCAGGTTTTTTAATGGTGGAAAAGTTCGACTATTCTGCGGCGGATATTGCCCTACTGTTTATTATTAACCACTGCATAAACTGGTATTTGGCGCCAAAAATAGGCGCATTAATTGGCCGTATTGGTGAGCGTCGTGCTTTAACCTTTGAATACAGCGGGCTTATATTGGTATTTGTGGGCTACGCCCTTGTGGAAGATGCAAAGTGGGCGGCTGCCTTGTATGTGATAGATCACATGTTTTTTGCCATGGCCATTGCGATTAAAACCTTCTTTCAAAAAATAGCCGATCCAAAGGATATTGCTTCTACGTTTGCGGTGAGTTTTACCATTAATCATATAGCTGCGGTGGTTATACCGGCCGCATTTGGATTGTTATGGCTGATTAACCCTCCTATGGTATTTTTTGCAGGCGCCATTATTGCTTGTGTGTCACTGCTGCTTTCGCAATGGGTGGATAAGTCGTTAATGAACGATCTTCGTTCAGGTCACATTAACTAACTCTATCTCTTAAACTTGATTGGCTGCCGGTTGTCCTCGCAAACTCATCAAAGATAGAGTCGCCCTTTTCCAAATACTGTGGCTAAACCTTGGTTGTGCGGATGAAGGTTGCGCTAATATCGTGTATAAATAGGCGAACGAAGGCGTCGACTTATCGGTCGCTTGATAATTACAGCAAGGGTAATCCGTGGGTCGAATCATAGCGGTAGCTAACCAGAAAGGCGGTGTGGGTAAAACCACTACTACGGTAAATTTATCGGCATCGCTTGTGGCCACAAAACGTAAAATTTTGGTGGTGGATCTTGATCCACAAGGTAACGCTACTATGGGTTGCGGAGTTAATAAGCACGAACTTGAAAAATCGGTTTACGACTTGCTCGTGAGAAAAGTACCGGTAAGCGACATAAAAGTGCACAACAGCGAAGTCGGCTTTGACGTTCTTCCTGCTAACGGTGATTTAACTGCGGCTGAGGTAGAGTTAATTGAAGTCGACGGAAAAGAACGCCGCTTAAAAGACGCGCTTGATGCGGTGAGTGATCAATACGATTACATTCTAATAGACTGCCCTCCTTCACTAAACATGCTTACCATCAACGCGTTTGTGGCGGCTGATGGCATTATTATCCCCATGCAATGTGAGTATTATGCACTTGAAGGCTTGAGTGCCTTGTTAACAACCATAGAGCGCATCAGGGAAATTAATCCTGAACTGAAAATTGATGGTCTGTTACGTACTATGTATGATCCGCGCTCTAGCTTAACCACAGATGTGTCGTCGCAGCTTATAAATCACTTTGGTGACCAAGTATACGGTACCGTGATTCCGCGTAATATACGTTTGGCTGAAGCACCAAGTTACGGCTTACCTGTTTTGCACTACGATAAAAGTTCACGAGGTGCGGTGGCTTACTTGGCACTGGCCGGTGAAGTGAACCGAAAGTGCAAAAAACTTAAAAATGCAGCGGCCACCGCTTCTTAGTTGTTACCTTAAACTAAAATTTTCACACATATTTGTACCCACCTGGCAGCACGCTGCCATGAACATATAGATACTCGATACGGCTTATTAATACATGGCAAAAAAACGTGGACTGGGCAACATGGGCTTGGATGCTCTTCTCGCAGGCGCCTCAAGCAAATCCTCAAAGGTTGAAGGTGAGCCAGCATCGGCTGCAGTTACTGACGGTGAACTAAAGCATTTACCGATAGAGTATCTGCAACCTGGTCAATATCAGCCTCGTAAAGACATGCATCCAGAGCAACTGGAAGAATTGGCGGCGTCCATACGTAGCCAGGGCATCATGCAGCCTATTATTGTGCGCCCGCTTTCTAGTGTTTCTAAAGATACTCGTTATGAAATTATTGCCGGTGAGCGTCGCTGGCGTGCAGCACAAATAGCGGGTCTGCATGAAGTTCCAGCTTTAGTACGTCAGGTTCCAGATGAAGCCGCCATTGCCATTGCCCTGATTGAAAACATTCAGCGTGAAAACTTAAACCCCATGGAAGAAGCGGTGGCCCTACATCGTTTACAAATGGAATTTGAATTAACCCAGCAACAAGTAGCTGAAGCTGTGGGTAAAAGTCGTGTAACAGTCACTAATCTGTTGCGCTTAATGAATCTAAACGAAGACGTGAAAATATTGTTAGAGCATGGCGATATCGAAATGGGTCACGCTCGTGCTTTATTGGGTCTACAGGACCAGCATCAAAGCGAAGCTGCGCGCCAAGTGGCCGCTAAGTCTTTAACCGTACGTCAAACCGAAGCATTAGTTCGTGGCTGGCATGAGCAAAAAACACAATCAGATAAATCCAGGCCTAACCCAGATATTCAGCGTCTCGAAGGCAGCTTGGGTGAACGTTTAGGCGCTAAGGTTGAGCTTAAGCACAACGCCCGCGGCAAAGGAAAACTGGTCATAAGTTATTCAAGCCTTGATGAATTGGATGGCATATTGGATCATATAAAATAGTCTTATATTCCTTCAAAGGCGCCTAGATACTTCTATTTTGGGCGCCTAACACACTTCTTTATACCTCTTTTTAATTAGCCGTTACTGGCCAAGCTCACTGAACAGACTTGGCAAGCGTCAATGCGTGGCCTATATTCGGTTACTTTTTGAGCGTTTCAGAGTGGGAATAGCCTATGGCTTGACCAAGCATTCAACTTATTTATTTAAATTAAATGGCAATTAGTGCAATGCTTTGTTGAAGACATGCGCCTTAGCCAATATAATTCGGCCCGCTCAATTTGGGCTACCTTTTATTTTTACAAAGGTGTTTCAACGCAGAAAAGGGTTAAAACCCACCGGAGATTATGTTGCGGCAGACGATTTTACGCCCTCCGGTTTATAGAATTAGCCTGGTTCAATTGGGCTTGAGTGTCTTAATTGCACTTCTATTTTTACTGCGCAGTAAGGATGCGGCGATATCGGCATTGGCAGGTGGTTTGATTTGCACAATACCAAACGCTTATTTTATTTATAAAGCATTTTTACACACAGGGGCCCAGCAAACGAATGCAGTATTGCAGTCGTTTTACCAGGGAGGCTCTTGGAAAATGATTTTAACAGGGGTGGGATTTGCAGTGTCATTTAAGCTGATCCAACCGCTGGATGTACTGGCACTGTTTAGCACATTTGTGTTGGTGCAATGTACGAATTTTTTTGTTTCAAAAATAGCAAATTTATAAACCTTTAGACGAGAGTGACTTATGGCCGGTGATTCAACCAGTTACATAAAACACCACCTCACCAACCTAACCTACGGCGAATTGCCAACGGGTTACGAGCGTGCAGATGGTTCAGTAATGAGTGAGGCGTCTTGGACGTTGGCACAAAATGGAGCTGAAGCGGCCGACATGGGCTTTTGGGCTGTTCACGTAGATACACTGGGTTGGTCAATCGCCATTGGCTTTATGATTATGTTCTTGTTCAGACGTGCGGCTAAAAATGCCACCACTGGCGTTCCTACTGGTTTTCAAAACTTCGTAGAAATCATGATTGAGTTCATCGATAACACCGTTAAAGAAGCTTTCCACGGTCGTAACCCAATAATTGCACCACTGGCGTTAACGATATTCACTTGGGTATTCATGATGAATGCCATGGATTTAATCCCTGTAGACGTTATTCCAGCCTTGTTTGGTTTGGTATTTGAAGCGGCTGGCCATGACCCACATCACGCATACATGAAAGTTGTCGCTTCAACAGATCCAAACATCACTATGGGTATGTCCCTAACCGTTTTCGCCATGATGATCTACTACAGCATCAAGGTTAAAGGCATTGGCGGTTTTATTGGCGAACTTACCCTGCACCCATTTAACGTTAAGAACCCAGTGGTTCAGGCGTTATTTATTCCAGTAAACTTCTTCTTGGAGATTGTTGGTCTAGTCGCTAAGCCAATTTCGTTGGCGCTTCGTTTGTTCGGTAACATGTACGCAGGTGAGATGATCTTCATCCTAATCGCGTTAATGTTCCCAGTAGGATTCTTGATGGCGTCATTGGCTGGTGTGTTACAACTGGGTTGGGCAATATTCCACATCCTAGTTATTACGTTACAGGCCTTCATCTTTATGATGTTGACTATCGTATACCTGAGCATGGCTCACGAAGATCATTAATGGAGAGCGGCACTGACTTTTATAGTTAGCGCCGCTTTCTTTTGTGACAAAGTTTTTTTAACCCGTAACTTTTAACTTTCACTTAACTTTAAATAGGAAAATACTATGGAAATGGTTCTTATTGCAGCAGCAATTATGATCGGTCTAGGCGCTCTAGGTACTGCGATCGGCTTTGGTCTACTTGGCGGTCGTCTTCTTGAAGGTTCTGCGCGTCAGCCTGAACTAGCCCCAATGCTACAAGGTAAAATGTTCCTTATCGCCGGCCTATTGGATGCTGTTCCAATGATCGGTGTTGGTCTTGGTCTTTACCTTATGTTCGCTGTTTACAAATAAGATTATTTTTTCTTACAACGAACAAGAGGACTAAGGCGTGAATATAAATGCTACTCTGATCGGCCAGATCATCGCCTTTGCTGTTTTCGTTTGGTTCTGCATGAAGTTTGTTTGGCCTCCGCTAATCAACTCTATGGAAGAACGCGCGAAGAAAATCGCAGATGGCTTGGATGCTGCTAACCGCGCTGAACGTGATTTGAAATTGGCTCAAGAAAAAGTCGGTTCTCAATTACGTGAAGCCAAAGAGCAAGCTGCCCAAATCATTGAGCAAGCAAACAAGCGCGCTACCCAAATCATTGACGAAGCCAAAGAATCGGCTCGCACTGAAGGTGATCGCATTAAAGTTGCTGCTCAAGCAGAAATAGATCAAGAAGTTAACCGTGCTAAAGAAACCTTACGTAGTCAGGTTTCAGCTCTAGCAGTAGCCGGTGCTTCGAAAATCCTGGAAACCTCAATTGACCTTGAGAAGCACGATGCGCTTCTTAACCAATTAGCTCAAGAGCTATAAAAGGGGTTTACCATGGCTGAACTTTCAACATTGGCTCGTCCATACGCGAAAGCAGCCTTCCAAGCCGCTGTAGATGCTGGCGAATTACAAGCATGGTCAAACATGCTAGTAATCGCGAGCAACGTGACTCTAAACGAAGACATGGCAAAGGCGTTAAGCCACCCAAGTCTTACGGGTCTACAGCAAGCTCAAACATTGATTGATGTTTGTGGCGATACATTGAACGCATCAGTGCAAAACCTGATTAACGTTCTAGCGGAAAACAAACGTATTTCGCTATTGCCACAAATATTAGAACAATTCGAGCACTTGAAGGCAGAGCTGGAGAAAGCGGTAGATGTGGAAATCATCTCAGCTTTTGAAGTAAGCGACGAATCCAAGCAAAAATTAACTGACGCTCTCAAAGCTAAACTGGCTAAAGACGTACGAGTAACTACTTCTGTTGATTCAACATTAGTAGGCGGCGCCATCATCCGAGCGGGTGATATGGTGATCGACGGTACGGTACGTGGCAAGTTGGCTAAGTTAGCCGAAGCAATGAACTCCTGAGCTTATAGGGATAAATATGCAGCAACTAAATCCTAGCGAAATTAGCGAAGTGATTAAGAAGCGCATCGATAATCTTGATGTGACTTCTGAAGTGCGCACCGAAGGTACAATTGTTTCTGTATCTGATGGTATCGTACGTATTCACGGTCTTGCCGACGTAATGTATGGCGAGATGATTGAATTTGATGGCGGCCTTTTCGGCATGGCACTTAACCTAGAGCAAGACTCTGTTGGTGCTATCGTAATGGGCGACTATCTTCCTCTACAAGAAGGCCAAAAAGCCCGTTGTACGGGTCGTATCCTTGAAGTACCAGCCGGTCCTGAATTATTAGGCCGTGTTGTTGATGCTCTTGGTAACCCAATCGATGGTAAAGGTCCGATCGAAGCATCTACTTCTACTCCGGTAGAACGTATTGCTCCAGGCGTAATCTCTCGTAAGAGTGTTGATCAGCCTGTGCAAACTGGTTACAAATCAGTTGATGCAATGGTTCCTGTTGGCCGTGGCCAGCGTGAATTGATCATCGGTGACCGTCAGACTGGTAAAACAGCCATGGCGATCGATGCGATCATTAACCAAAAAGACTCTGGCATTAAGTGTATATATGTAGCCATCGGTCAGAAGCAATCTTCAATTGCGAACGTAGTTCGTAAACTTGAAGAGCACGGCGCAATGGAAAACACCATTATCGTTGCCGCTTCTGCATCTGAGCCTGCTTCTATGCAGTTTATTTCGCCATACGCCGGTTGTGCCATGGGTGAATACTTCCGTGACCGCGGTGAAGACGCTTTAATCGTATATGATGATTTGACTAAACAAGCCTGGGCTTACCGTCAAATTTCTCTACTACTTAAGCGCCCACCTGGTCGTGAAGCGTATCCTGGTGACGTTTTCTATTTACACTCTCGTCTTCTTGAGCGTGCATCTCGTGTAAACGCCAACTACGTAGAACAGTTCACTAACGGTGAAGTGAAAGGAAAGACCGGTTCTTTAACCGCACTTCCTATCATCGAAACCCAAGGTGGCGATGTATCTGCATTTGTACCGACTAACGTAATTTCGATTACAGATGGTCAGATTTTCTTAGAAACTAACCTATTCAATGCCGGCATCCGTCCTGCAATGAACGCCGGTATTTCAGTATCGCGTGTTGGTGGTTCAGCTCAAACTAAGATTATCTCTAAGTTGGGTGGTGGTATTCGTATCGCACTGGCTCAGTATCGTGAATTGGCGGCTTTCGCTGCGTTCGCATCTGATCTAGATGACGCGACTCGTGCACAATTAGAGCACGGTAAAACTGTTACTGAGTTAATGAAGCAGAAACAGTACGCGCCTATGAGTGTTGCTGAAATGGCGATCATGCTTTATTCAGCGAACGAAGGTCACCTTAAAGATGTAGCGATTGATAAAATTGCCGATTTCGAATCTGCACTTCTATCTTACGCTCAGTCTGAGTTTAAAGACCTAGTTGATCTTATCAACGGTGCTGGTAAATACGGCGACGCTGAAAAGACTGGTCTTAAAGACTTGCTTGAGAAATTTAAGGCAACTCAAACTTACTAAGCTTCGGTTTAGTCGGTTCGCCGAGCAGATAATTAGGGGCAGTCAATATGGCAGTCGGAAAAGAGATAAAGCAGAAAATCGGCAGTATTCAAAATACGCAAAAGATTACTTCTGCTATGGAAATGGTCGCCGCCTCGAAAATGCGTAAAGCGCAGGATCGAATGGCGTCTGGCCGTCCATATGCAGAAAAAATCCGAGCGGTAGTGGGCCATATGGCCAACGCTACCAGTGAATATCGTCACGCCTATCTGCAAGAGCGTGAAGTAAAACGTGTTGGTTATATCGTTATTACTTCTGATCGCGGCTTGTGCGGTGGCTTGAACACCAACTTGTTACGTCGCTTAGTAAAAGAGATGAAGACCTTCCACAACGACAAAGTTGAAGTGGATATTTGCGCCATTGGCGCAAAAGGTGTCGCTTTTTTCAAAAGCTTCGGTGGCAATGTGGTGGCAGCCAAAACCCAAATGGGTGACGCGCCAGAAATGAGCGATTTAATCGGTAGCGTTAAGGTGATGTTAGATGCGTTTGATAGCGGTCAAATTGATCGTTTGTATCTAGCGAGTAACGGTTTCGTTAACACCATGACGCAGAAACCAACAGTTAACCAACTTCTACCGCTTGAAGCTGAAGAAGATGAAGCACTGAGTGGCCATTGGGATTACATTTACGAACCAGATGCTGAAGCTTTGCTTAGCGAAATGTTGGTTCGTTATATTGAGTCTCAGGTTTATCAGGCTGTGATTGAAAACACAGCGTGTGAAATGGCAGCACGTATGTTGGCGATGAAATCCGCCACCGATAATGCGGGTGATATCATCAAAGAGCTGAACTTGATTTACAACAAGGCTCGTCAGGCAGCGATTACCCAAGAGATCTCAGAGATCTGTAGTGGTGCTGCAGCGGTATAGGCTTGCAGGTTTAAGGTTTATAAGAGGATTTAACAATGAGTAGCGGAAAGGTCGTACAGATCATCGGTGCCGTAATCGACGTGGAATTTCCACGCGATGCCGTGCCAAGAATATATGACGCGCTTAAAGTTGAAGGCGGAGAAATCACGCTTGAAGTTCAACAACAGCTAGGTGACGGTATCGTTCGTACCATCGCCATGGGTTCTACAGAAGGCCTAAAGCGCGGCTTAACAGCAGAAAACACAAATGCCCCAATTCAAGTGCCTGTAGGCGTTGAAACATTGGGTCGCATCATGGACGTTCTTGGACGTCCTATCGATGAATGTGGTCCTATCGGTGCGAAAGAAGTTTCTTCTATTCACCGTAAGCCACCTACATTCGCCGAACAGTCCATGTCTTCTGATTTGCTAGAGACTGGCATCAAAGTAATCGATCTAGTTTGCCCATTCGCTAAGGGTGGTAAAGTAGGTTTGTTCGGTGGTGCCGGTGTTGGTAAAACTGTAAACATGATGGAATTGATCAACAACATCGCTAAAGCACACTCAGGTTTGTCTGTGTTTGCTGGTGTTGGCGAGCGTACTCGTGAAGGTAACGATTTCTACTACGAAATGGCTGAGTCTGGTGTT
>JBALXQ010000002.1:0-194429 GCA_036960565.1 Bermanella sp. | reverse complement strand
TATACAATAGTACGGCTATAGAAAAGAACTATATATTTCGTTAATTAAAGATTAACAATGAGGTTTACAAGTTTTAGCGAAGAGAATATATAAGTGCAGTGGCATTCTAAAATTAGTCATTAGCCCCATATTAATAGATTAAATTGCTATTTTTTATAAAAGTGTCACCTATCATAGTGAGTCAAGAAGCTCTATTCGACCTAGGACTCGACTCTACAGGGTGGCTTTGGAATTAAAAGCCTTAAGCGCAGACATCATTAACAACAACTAAAAAGCATTTACGATTTTATTTTTTCAAATCTGAAAGAGACTAATAACGGAGTATTTACTGCAAGGGGAGTTCTTAGAAAAGAATCAAGGTGGGCATGCCCACCTAAAAGCAAGTTTTATATTAATTTGCTTTGCGAGATTTCCACAGTGCCTGGATCGTTAAAATTAACGCCCCTACAAATAATGCTGCCATTAACGGCACCACACCGAGCATGGCCGCTTTAGGGCCATGAGTGAACAGTTCTCCAGCGCTTATGATAAATGCAGGAGCCAGTGCACTATTACCATCCATGGTATGGGTGGCCGGGGTAAATAAAATAACCGCCGAGATCATTCGGCTAAAATTTGCCACATCTCGATTAACCCAATACTTTGAATATTTAACCGCCACATAATACATACCCGTGGCAGCCAATAAGTACAAAGCCCATGAATACAAATATGTTTCGTAATAAGCCATTTAGTTGTTCACCTTAAATCAATTCCTTTGTATCGCTATTTTAAAACGGCTATTCCATCCAAATAATATGATCTTCCCACTCTTCCTCGGGAATTTTGTCATCTGGAATGCCTTTTTTACGCATGGATTGATTGCGTTTGTGTATGGTGTTCTTGTCACCGCTGCGCAGGTGGTGCCATTTAGGCAGAGGTTTGCCTTCGCTAATCAAACGGTAACTACAGCTTGAAGGCAACCAGTGAAAGTCTTTTACATCTTCCGGCTTTAGCCACACACAATTAGGCACTAACTCTTGGCGACGTTTGTATTCGGTGCAGTTACAAGTATCACGATCCAGGTAACGACACACAATCTCAGTGTAGTGCACCTCACCTGTGTCTTCGTCTTCCAGTTTATGTAAACAGCATTTTGCACAGCCGTCACACAGACTTTCCCATTGTTCTTTATTCATGTCCGCAAGGGGAATGACTTCCCAAAACGGCTTTTCTTTATTGTTCATGTTTTTCACTACGCTTTCGCTTTCATCACCCTTCTATCAGGGTTTCATCTAATTCTTTACTTTTAATTTAGATAATATCGGTGTATTTAGCCGAAGTATCTTTATGTATATCCAGCATGTAACCTTCTCTTACCGGTGGCAATTGCAAGTAATAACCTTTAATTTTAATTTCCTGCATTACAGTTTTAGCATCGGCACGGCCAAGCTTTCTATCTTCGCTTATAGGCAACCCCATTACTTCTTGCGGGGTGCCAAATATTTTCAACAAGTCATCAGGCACACGTTTAAGTGCTTCCAAACGATCTGTGTACAAATACATTTCTTCTTTTTTGGGGCTGCGCCACACGGTTAATAACTGCTTCATAATATTCACCTGAAAATTAATTTATGACGATTTTCTTTACTATTTGGCCAGCTTACTTAATAGCTGCACTAAAGGTTCAGCCACTACCGTTTCACGCCACCCCTGCCAGCTTTGAGGAATCGTTAATGCCTGACCGGCATACGCTTGGCGCAACAACTTTTCCATGGGTTTTTTACGAGCCAATAGCTCAGGTGGCACGTCTAATTCTTCGGCCCTCATATTAATGAGCTTGCGCATTTTTTTAAACCAATCACCAGCGGCCTGTGATAATGGACGCTCCAAAGGCTTTGGCCATTGCGATTTATCCATTTCTTTACAAGCTTTAATCACATCAATAATGGTTTGGCCGTCCTTTTTTAAGGTAGCGGCACGCAACCCCTTAGTATGACTAAGCTGTGACATTGACTGAGGTAGGCGTACGGCAATGTCCATAAGCAAATCGTCTTTCACTATATGCCCGCGGGGCTTGTTCACTGCTCTGCAATGCTTTTCACGCCAGCTGACTAATTGGGCTAATACATTTAGCTCGTGACCTTTCAAGCTCCAGGCTTTTTTAACGCGGCCAACTGAATAACCCTGTGCTTGAGTCTCCAACCAATCATCTAACATACTGGTACAATCTTGAGTGAACCATTCTAGCCGCCCAAGCTGGGTTAATTTTTGAGTTAGCATGTCGGTCATAAGCAACAAGTGGTTTACATCTTCCCCTGCGTAATGCAGTTGGCTATCGCTTAACGGGCGCTGTATCCAATCACTGCGAGTCTCACCTTTATCAACATCCAAATCCAACAGGTTTTTAACCAGCTTTTGGTAACCCATGATACCGCCCAAGCTCGCCATAGAAGCCGCTAACTGCGTATCGAAAATAGGTCTCGGAACGACGCCCAAGTTATGAAAAAAGACATCAAAATCTTCACTCGGACTGTGCAGTACTTTCAATACAGTAGGGGCATTAAATACATCAATTAGCGGTTGCCATTGGTCAATGCATAATGGATCAATCAGATAAGTTTGGCTGCCATCATTAATTTGAATCAAAGCTAAAATTGGGTAGAAGGTATCCACACGCATGAACTCGCTATCCAGAGCGATGCGATCTAGGGTTAACCAGTTTTGTGCAATTTCTGCCAAGGCTTCATTGCTTTTTACATAAATGTTGGACATAGAAATTATATTCACTACCAATTTAAAATCAGGAAAGACTGGTTCTGCCAGCTAAAGCGTGGGCCAAAGTGCCACCGTCCACATATTCAAGTTCACTGCCTAAGGGCACACCATGAGCAATTCGACTCACGACCGTATCTTGATTCAGCAACATCTGCTGAATAAATTGCGCTGTGGCTTCCCCTTCTACGGTGGGGTTGGTGGCCAGAATGACTTCTTCTACACCACGCTCTATTACGAGCTTTTTAAGCCTGTCCAGCCCTAGCGAATCCGGGCCAATGCCTTCGATGGGTGACAAGCGTCCAAACAAAACAAAATAACGTCCACGAAAACCAGTCTGTTCGATGGCCAGTACTTCTGATGGCGTTTCCACTACACACAACTGACTCTCATCACGTTTGGGGTCATCACAAACAGGACACAAAGGATCTTCGGTGAGATTACGACAACTGTTGCAGTGGCCTACTTTTTCCAGCGCTTCACTTAAATTTCGCACCAGCATTGCGGCACCGGCTTTGTCTTTTTCCAATAAATACAAAGCCAAACGTTGAGCCGATTTTTGACCCACACCTGGCAATATAGTTAACGAGTCAACCAAGCTATTAATTAACGGACTAAGCGAAGCCATTGATTCAACCTTAAAAAAATTAAAAAGGCAGCGTGAGCTGCCTGGTCGTCCTTGGGGTGCTGATACCACTTGCCCGATACTCAGGCGACACCTTCTTCTGTGCTAAATGCCCTTAAAAAGGCATTTTCATGCCAGGTGGCAAACCCATGCCTTGAGTCATAGACCCCATTTTATCTGAAGACGCTGCTTCAATTTTACGTACAGCATCATTCACGGCAGCTGCTACTAGGTCTTCGATAATTTCTTTATCTTCTTCCATCAAGCTGTCATCTAAAGAAACGCTTTTCACGTCGTGACGGCCTGTCATTACAATTTTTACTAAGCCGGCACCGGATTCACCTGTGGTTTCTGCACTGGCCAATTCTTCCTGCACTTTCTGCATTTTTTCTTGCATCTTTTGCGCTTGCTTCATCAAGCCGCCCATACCGCCTTTCATCATTGATACATCCTCTATTTAATTATGTTTATGTCAATTGACCGTTTTAAACAGGTCAGTTTAAAGCTAATGAGTAACAGCCCTGTTTAGGCGTCTACTGGCGTAATGCTGTCCATTATAACCTGTGCAGCGAACGCTTGTCGCAGGGCTTGCACATTTGGATCGTTTTCTATGCTATTAACCGCTTGTTGCTGACGCTCAGCTTGCAAGCGCTGAATACGCTGGGCCGGGGTTTCATATTGCCAAGGGCCTTCGATCACTTGAATCTGGTACTGAGCAGACAAGGTCTCATTTAGAATCTGTTTAAATTTCTGCTGATGATTATCGCCAAATAATCGCATGTGGCCCGCATCTGAGTGAAATAACAGGTTATCACCCTGCATCTGCATCAAACATGTATTGGCCACTAGATTGCGTAGCATGCCTTCAATGGGCAATGCGGCAAACATTAAAGGCCAACTGGCGGGCGATAACTCCATTTCCAACAAAGCAGCGTCTATCTCTGCCTTGGGTTTAGCCTGGGGCTTGGTGACCGGTGGTTCGATGACCGCCACTTCAGCCGTATTCTGCTGATTAAATCGTGATTGAAGCTTGTCCGTCACCACCTTTTGAGGTGCTACTGAAACAGGCTCGGCGGCCACTTCTACCGCCTGCATGTGTCGCGCTTTAGGCGCCTGAAAATGCGGCTGGGGCACAGGTTGCTCTGCAGAAATTTGCGCTTCCTCTGAACCCATATATTGAACTTCACCCATGGGCTCTGGATCCCACGGTGGCTCATCTGCCACAATCGGAGTTTCAACAACGGGAGGCACAGCTGCCGCTTGTGCCCTAGCCTGCATGGCTTCTATTGGGCTAGGCGACTCTTGTGCTTTTTGAGTAGCCGAAACCACTGTGTTATTTATCGCACCAGAAAATGGAGCCTGTGGTGCCTCATTTACAATGACTGGCGCTACTGGCTGAACAGGTGCTGGATTCGTATTAACTTGCGGAGCTGGAGCCTGCTGGCTTATTGCTGCGTTTGACTGAGACTGACGCGCAGGCTGCGTCAGTTCAGGCTTTTTTTCAGGGGGCACTCCGCTAACAGCAGTAGCTGGAGGCAGGCTTTCAACACGAGCCCCCACTGGAGCAAAATTGAGCATACGCAGCAGGGTCATTTCCATGCCCGCTCTTGGATCTGGCGCAAGCGGTAAATCACGCTTACCGGTTAGAGCAATTTGATACAAAAGCTGCACCATGGCAGGACTCATAAGTGAGGCCAAGCTCATAACCTGTTCTTTATCGCCTTGGCTATTATCGACTGCATCGGGTACTGCTTGAGCAATGGCAATACGATGAATTAAGCCCAACAAGTCGGCCAGTAAATTATTAAAATCCACTGCGTGCTCGGCCATCTGTGCAATTAATGCCATAGTTTGTGCGGCATCAGCCTGAGCTAATGCTGTCGCCAAGGCAAAGACTCGACCTCTGTCCACCGTGCCCAGCATACTGGCCACATCAGTTTCATTAATTTCACCGTCACCAAAGCTAATAGATTGATCGGTAAGACTTAACGCATCACGCATACTGCCTTCGGCAGCCTTACCCAATAACCACAAACCCGGCTCTTCAAAGTTAATGGTTTCTTTTTCTAAGATCACTTTTAAGTAATTAACAATGCGCTCGGGCGTCATATTTTTAAGGCTAAACTGTAAGCAGCGTGATAACACAGTAGCCGGCAGTTTTTGTGGATCGGTAGTGGCCAATAAAAACTTAACGTGTGGTGGTGGCTCTTCCAGAGTTTTTAATAAGGCGTTAAAACTGGAGTTAGACAGCATATGCACCTCATCGATCAGGTACACCTTGTAGCGGCCACGGGTGGGGGCGTATTGCACGTTATCTAGGATTTCACGGGTGTCTTCTACCTTGGTTCGAGACGCAGCATCCACCTCAATTAAATCAACAAAGCGCCCTTCACTGATTTCAACACAACTAGCACAAGTACCACAGGGCTCTGAACTAATGCCCTGCTCACAGTTAAGACATTTGGCTAGAATACGCGCGATAGTGGTCTTGCCGACACCACGAGTACCGGTAAACAAGTAAGCATGGTGCAAACGCTGGTTATCAAGAGCGTTAATAAGGGCACGCATAACGTGCTCCTGGCCCACCATATCCTTGAAGAATTGCGGTCGCCATTTCCTAGCAAGTACCTGATAACTCATGTTTCACCTTGAAAAATTATGACCGCGCGTTACGCCCAACTGCCTAAGCTAACCCTGATTGTCTTGACTAAAAATATCCAGGAAATAACCGTAAAAATAATCGAAGGAGATGATATAGCACCGCCTGAAAAGATGCTAGTTGGGAAGCGGCCCAGCCCTGAATTCAGGGCCTTCTGGGCTTTTTTTGTACGATTCCACTAGCCCTTAACACCCCTAAATCCAAGTGTCCTATTTGCATTTTCTTTACATAACTTAATTTTTATTTACCCATCTTTGTCAACTTTAAGACAACTGGTGCGTTTTTATGAATACCGCGGCACAACCGCAGCCCATCACAGAGGTATGTATGGTATTTAATTCGTTATTACAAATAAGGCCTAAACCCCTAATCTTTGGAATATTAAGCTGCATGGCATTAAGTGCCTGCATTGAGTTTCCGCAAGAGGTGGCTGAAGAATCACCCAATCAAGATGACAGCGAACAGCAAGCCGATACCAACAACGATGCCACACCCAACAATGATGATAACGACACCATAAGTGCTAGTGAAAGAAGCCTGACATTACCCGGCTCCTATTTTAATTACGCCAATATCGCGCTACCGGATCATTTTCTGGTGAACAACTACCCCGACAGTATGCCCTTTCAAAAGGCCGTCATTGAGTATGACAACACCCCTGCCAGCAACCCCACAACTGATGCAGGCGCCACGCTTGGTCGGGTATTATTTTACGACACCAAACTGAGTGCTAACGACACTATTTCTTGTGGCTCATGTCATATTCAATCCTTTGCCTTTTCCGACCCTAATCGCCTAAGCCCTGGATTTGATGGTGGCCATACTCGCAGACGCAGTATTGGCCTTACCAATGGCCGCTTTTATGAAAGCGGTAAATTCTTTTGGGATGAGCGCGCTGCCAGCTTAGAAGAGCAGGTATTGCTACCTATACAGGACTCCGTTGAAATGGGCATGGACTTAACCACTTTGGTGGGCCTGTTAAGTGCGCAAGATCACTATCCAGAGTTATTCACCGATGCTTTCGGCGATGGTCAAGTCACCAGCGAACGCATTGCCTTGGCATTGGCGCAGTTTGTACGCAGTATCATCAGTACCACCTCGCCCTACGACATAGGCCGAGCACAGGTTGACTCCCCTCTGGATGATTTCCCTAATTTCAGTAACCGCGAAAATCAAGGGAAACGCATCTTTAATACCCCTGGAGACAACTTACCCTCTTGCGCTGGCTGTCATCAAAGTGAAGCTTTTGTGGGCGCCAACCCAGCCACCAACAATGGCTTGGACCGCCGTTCCGTCGAAGACTTAGGTGTAGCTGAAAGTAGTGGGCAAGAAACAGATGAAGGGAAATTTAAAACCCCAAGCTTACGTAATGTGGCGCTAAGACCGCCCTTCATGCACGACGGGCGTTTTCGCGATTTAGATGATGTCATTGATTTTTACAGTCGCGACATTGAAGACCATGACAACTTAAATCCGTTCCTAAGGGATGATCGAGGCCGACCAATTAATTATCGTTTTAATCGAGATGAACAGAGAGCCCTGGAAGATTTCTTACACACACTGACCGATACGCAGATGATTAACGATGAAAAATACAGCGATCCATTTAAGTAATGGATAATTGAATGCTCTAAATTAAGACAGGGTAAGCCTCTGCCTAGCATTCAATATTGAATGCTAGGAAAGAGATGCTCTAGTCTTTGGTGATGATGTTATCTGAAGCATTTTCAGCTGAGCTATTATCCTTAGAAACACTTGCATACCAGCGCTGACTTAGTCGCGGTGCAATGCTTTTTAAAATGGGCCCATAATTATTATTTTTGAAGTCGTTATTAATGCCTCCTCCATTAGAAGACCAAGCATGGCAGGTATTGCGGGCATATCGCTCCATGGTATTCATGGCAAGAGGGACTGCCTCAAGCGGAAGCTCTTCATCAAAACTGCGGAAGCTTTTATTCCAGGAGTAAACCTGTGGCAAATAAGGCACGATAGACTGCAATAACGTGTACAAATGAAAACAAGAACCTACTCCTTCATATAGCTCCTTTATTTTCACACTAAAACCCCTACCAACCGGCAAGCCAATAAGATCGCTGGCATCTCTAGGTAAATGCTCACAAAGGTTCTTAACGGCCATCTTAGGCAGCGCAAACTGTGCATCACTTATGACACGTTTATTAATTTCAACGGTAAGGCTCAACACCATACAATGTACAACATGCTCTTGACTGGCATCTTCAAAATCAATACGGGTATCGGTAATCTGCCCACGGATTTGAGCATGATCGCCATTCACCATACAGGTTTCAATTTGAATATTACGCTTAGAGGCTGGTGGATTTTTCAACGGTAATACATCTTCAAAATAACGCGCCATTTCTACACCTACACTTACAACCGCCATGGACATCACTGGCAAGGGAAATGAGAAATGAGAAATGAGAAATGGTAAGGAATGAAACTGAAAATGTACATGGCTTAAAAGATCAATATAGGGGTGCAATACCGTGAACACGAGCCACCAACCATTCCACAATTCAAGTTAGATATGTGGATTAAACACAAGCTCCACTATAAATTTTTGATTTTTTTATCACCACCATCGTTAATAATAAAATCCCATCCTTGATTTAAAGCGGCCTGCTGTGCAATATACAACCCCAAACCATAGCCATAACCCTGTTGTAAATGACTCTCAGCTAGCCCTACCCCTCCTTCATTTCCATTGAAAGTCCCGGCATTAAAAATATTGTTTCGCACATTTAATGAAACCGAATCAACTCTTATATTAATGACTCCAGTAGCACTGTATTGCAGTGCATTTTTACAAAGATTTTCTAAAATTATCTTGAAGTGTAACAAACAGATATTCATTGTCAGCTTTTGAGAAATATCCAATTCAAAACGAACATCATCACGCAAAAATAAGTTAGAAATATTTTCGATAACGCCTTCTACTATTGGCAAGATTTCAACATCTTCCATAGCGTGTTTTTTTTCATTATCCCATATGCTCCGCAAGGTATTGGCAAGCGTAATCATATCATTATTAGCTAGACGAATTTTTTGTAATTTTTGCTGAGTTTTGGCATCGAATGATTGCTTATTCAGCAAATCCAACGCCACACCTGTGATGGCCATGGGCGTGCGTAATTCATGACTCAAACATTGAATAAAGGCTCTCTCTTTTTGGGCCTGACTATTAATGCACTGCAGCGCTTCTTTTAATTTTTCTGCAACGTCTCGTACCTCGATATAGCGCATACGAGCGAACAAGCGAACATCATCGTTATGCGGTGACGCCTCTGTCGGGCTTAGCTGTTGATCATCACTAAATCTCTTCAAAGCCTGCATGGCCTTAGAGACATTTGAATAAATCAATAAAGCACCTGTTACCATAACAATTAAAACAACCAACAAAACCATCAGAGACACTTCAAATATGCTTACTCCTGGAAGTGTTTCATCCTCTAACAAATGAAAACCGTGAACCACATACAGCTGCTTTTCTTTAATACTCTCTTTACTCGAAACATCAGGGGCAATATCCGTTGCCGCTTTAATTTGGTAACGAATCCCATAAAAAAAATCATCACCTACGTTTACAGCAAAATATTGTATCGGCCCACCAGTTGGATACGTGTCTTTTTTTAGGCTCGATAAATAGCTATCAGGCAGGCTTTCAGAGCCAAAATAATACTGTTTATTAAAAGAATTATTTGGCCAAGGGGATTGTTTAAGTAACAATGATTCAGCGTATCTGGCGTCTTGTAATAAATAATATTCACTGGCGTCATCTAATCCCCAGTTATACACAGCGTACATCACCATGCTAAATAGACTTGCTAAAACGAGCCCCAATAACAAAAGGCGATTTCTTAAATAATGCAATAATGATTCATTGGCCATTAGGATTCTCGCAATGCCAAACCCACCCCACGAATGGTCTGCAACAATGGAGGCAGCCCATCAATATTGAGCGTTTTACGTAAACGGTAAACCAGCATTTTAAAGGCGTCTTTTGAGGGCACACCTTCAGGCCAGATTTCATCTTCAAGGGTGACTCTATTCACTACTGCCGGGCTGTTTCGCGCCAATACAATAATCAAGCGCCATTCGTCTGGTGAAAGCTGAACATTAAATTGATTACGTCGAGCTGATTTTTCATCTAGATTCAAATTTAAATCACTGATGCAAATAATATTACTACGCTGACGACGCTGTGCTAATGCCTGAATGCGCGCCACCAATTCTTCCATGGCAAATGGTTTAACTAAATAATCATCAGCGCCCAAGCCAAATCCTTTTAGCTTATCTTGTAAATCACCCCGAGCCGTTAGCATTATAATAGGGGTATTAATGCCCAGCTGTCGCACTTGCTCACATACTTGCAAGCCGTTTAGACCTGGCATATTGATATCCAATATTAATACATCAAATGTTTGACCTTTAATAAGTTGCAATGCCTGACGGCCATTGGCGGCATGATCACATTCAATATTTTCATCTTGAAGATATTCCACCACCAATTGAGCCAGAGAAACCTCATCTTCTAACAATAGTGCCAGCATAGATTTCCTTTTGTAATTATTCGCACTTTTATTTCAAGTTTTTAATGCTTGTAGTCATAAATGATTTTCCCCGCAAAAATCGTTTTAAGCACTTGAGTTTCGCCAATTCTGTTCACCGGAATCTCCAGCAGGTTCTGATCAATGATTATCATATCGGCTTTTTTCCCGACCTCAATAGATCCGGTAATTTTTTCTTGATCCAAGCTAAAAGCTCCATTGATAGTATAGGCACGAATAACAGCATCTAAGCTGGGCAGGCTTTGCTCTCCACGAGTTAGCGCGTTTTGCATGCCCACAAAGGGCGACAAACTACTCACGTCCCAATCACTGCTTAGAGTAATTGTGGCACCGGTTTCATATATGTCTTTCACCGGCAACATATCATGGGCGCGCTGCCCTATTATTGGCTCTATTTCATAGAAATATTCAGGCTTGGTAAAGTCACCTGCCAATTGAAAATCGGCAATCACGCCTAATTCAAAGAAACGTTCAAGGTCTTGTCCACTGACCATTTCCACATGGGTAATTCGGTGGCGTGGCCCTGGCTGATTTTGAGATAAAGCAATTTCGCTTAGCGCATATTCAATGGCATCTAAAGATTCTCGTACACCTCGATCCCCAATGGCATGAATGTGCATATTAAAACCAACGCCTTGCAGTTCCTTGGCGTACAAAGCCAAGCGCTCCTTATTAAAGTAGTTAAGACCAATTGCTCCCACCTCATCAAAATATTCTTGATAAGGGCTTAACAAAGCGGCCGTTGAATTATGAGTAATACCATCGCTGTACAATTTAATCTGGTTCACTCGCAATAAACTGCCTCGATCATTGCTATACATACTTTTTAATTTGGCTAGCTGTGCTGCGTCATCCATACCAGGATAAGCCCATAACCCCAAAACAGTACGGGCGCTTAATTGGCCTTCCTGCAAGGCTCGCTTCCAAGTCTGAAGGTAGTGGCGGCGCCAATACACACGCGCATCGCTAATAGAGGTAATTCCATTTTTGGCAACCTGCTCCAACCCATATAATAAACCCCGATAATTACTCTCCATACGCTCAGGCGTGGGAGCAAAAGCAAGATCAAAAACCAAGTCCCCTGCAGAATCCAGCAACACCCCATTTGGAAAACCATCTAAGCCTTTTAATATGGCGCCTCCTTGCGGGTTTTGGCTACTTTCAGTGATGCCCGCCAACTGCAAAGCCTTGCTGTTCACCCACACCGAATGGGATGTGGCTTCCATAATGGCCATGGGGCGCTCACTTTCAATTGCATCCAGTAGATTTTTAGGTGAGCGACGATCT
The DNA here is from genome assembly GCA_036960565.1 of Bermanella sp. Classification (GTDB taxonomy): domain Bacteria; phylum Pseudomonadota; class Gammaproteobacteria; order Pseudomonadales; family Oceanobacteraceae; genus Bermanella. The sequence continues at coordinate 182,515 of JBALXQ010000002.1, read as the reverse complement.
TGCAGGAGGGTATTTATATTGTGACCCCAGCCTAACAACCAATCACTGTCGCTATTTTTTGCCGCACAATTTGCTAGCTCATCTGTCCAATTGCCAACACTTTGCTCAGTTTCAAGAATGCATTTAATTTCATCAAGGCCAGCTTCTAGTGGGTGCAGGTGAGTATCGTGAATCCCAGGTAATACCATTTTTCCGGCTAAATCGATGACCCTAGTATGATCGCCAATATAGGGTTGGGCCTGCTCGCTAGTGCCCACAAACACAATTTCATCTCCTTCCATGACCACTGCTTCCGCAACTAGCTGATTATTGTTAACGGTATAAACTTGCCCATTGATAAGGGCCAAACTGGATTTATCAGACGATTCTACCGAATTCGCGAGACAGCCCATTAAAGGCAAAGCCAATATAGCAACGAAAACAAGGGGAATTAAATAATTTGGAATGGGGGATTTCATGAAAAAATGCGCCTGTTTTTGCGTATAGGACACAAACATAACAAGTCACGGGTAACCAATAGGTAACAGTCAGGCACAACAATTTAGGGCGAGTTTAAAATCGCGGATAAAGGATTAAGCTAAATTTTGATTTTACGATGAAAAAAGTTGAAAAACACAAGAGGGAGGTGGAGGGACCTCCAGCCACACCCCAGCACACAAATCCACTACTACCGTTGCTCCCTTCCGGGCCTGGCGGAGTTCATAGCTTCTTGTTGCGGGGGGACCGGAGGCCACCATAATGGGCCTAAAACTAAAACTGGCCGCTATCTGCTCTAAAGCACGCGCATTGTCTTAAAAAAACCAAAGCGATTCAAGGACTTATTCGAAAAACATGAAAATAAAATGGATAACCGACAATATTCCAGCTTTTACAAAAGCAGCGTACACTTGAGCTTAAAGCACTAAACACGGTTGGAACATGCTCAATATTACTCCCATCGCCATCTATGAAGACAATTATGTGTGGGTTATTCAACACCAGGGTAAAGTTGCAGTGGTGGACCCAGGCCATGCTCAGCCAGTCATTGATTATTTACATGGCCATAATTTGTCATTGGACTACATATTAGTCACTCATAAACACTGGGACCACGTAACCGGTATAGAAGCTCTCACCCATGCTTACCCACAATGTGCGGTATACGGCACCGGTCATGAAGATATTCCCTGCTTGCAGCACCCTCTATACGGCAATGAAAGCCTGTCATTAATGGGCCTAGATTGGAAAGTGATATTCACGCCCGGCCACACCTTGGGGCAAATTGCCTTTTATATGCAGGATAGCCAGGGTCAAGGCCACTTATTTAGCGCAGATAATATCTTTGTTTGTGGTTGTGGACGTATGTTTGAAGGCACCCCCGAGCAATTCCAAGGCTCCTTAGCCAACTTAATGGCCCTGCCCCATAACACACTTATTTATGGCACCCATGAATACACCCTGGCTAACATTAATTTTGCCCTGCACATTGAGCCTAACAACACCTATACATTGCATCGCCAAGATGCCAGCCAAGAATTAAGAGATGCGGATAGGCCAACCCTACCCACGACTGTAGCCGATGAATTAAAATCAAATCCTTTTGTGCGCTGGGACCAGCCCGATGTCATAAGAGCCGCCGAACATTTTAGTGGGGAAAAACTCAATAGCCCCGCAGCGGTGTTTGGTGTGATCAGAGCTATGAAGGATCAATTTTAAATAAGCGGGTGCAGTGAAATCTCGTTACACATTGTGCCAGTATGCCGTGGAAATCTTGCCTAATTAACTCGCTTGGTGTATTTGGCTAACGCTGTTGCCATTTCACACTGAGCTGTTCTACGCCGCAAGCATGCTCTAATTAACTACCACCTGTGTACTTGGCTGATGCTGCTGCCATTTCACATTGTCCTGTTCTACGCCGCAAGCATGGTCTAATTAACCCGCCTTGTGTACAATGCGCGCCATTTCACAATATTCAAGTTAGCGGGTTTATCCATGCAGACTGTTCAGCAAATTTTTGAACAAAATCAAACACCAAAGCCTCTTGTTACGGCCATTAATGCCGTATTAGATGCCAGCAAAGAAATTGCTTTTCTATTGCAGCAAGGCGCCATGGGCGGAGTGTTAGGTTGTGCTGACCAGGAAAACGTTCAAGGTGAAACTCAAAAGAAGTTAGATGTCATTTCTAACGATCTATTAAAAGACACATTAAAAGCCTGCCCTGTGGTTGCGGGCATTGCCAGTGAAGAAGAAGATTTCCCAGTTCCTGCCAATAAAGATGGCGAATTTCTAGTGATATTTGATCCCTTGGATGGATCATCTAACATCGACATTAATGTAACAGTCGGTACTATCTTTTCTATCTTGCCAAGCAATGGCGGTGATGGCAGCGATGAAAAAACTTACCTTCAATCTGGTCGCAAGCAACTGGCAGCAGGTTATGTTTTATATGGCCCATCCACTCTTTTAGTGATGACCACAGGCCAAGGGGTCGATATTTTCACCCTAGATCCAACCACTAAAGAATTTATGATCACCGACTGCCAATCTAAAATCACTCCAAGCACCCAAGAATTTGCCATCAACATGTCTAACCAGCGTTTTTGGGCTAAGCCTATGCAAGATTACGTGGCAGATTTACTTCAAGGTGAAGAAGGTAAATTAGGTAAGCGCTACAACATGCGCTGGGTAGCCGCGATGGTAGCCGAAGTTCACCGCATCATTAGCCGTGGCGGTATTTTCATGTACCCTTGGGACAATCGTGATCCTAAAAAGCCAGGTAAACTGCGTTTGATGTACGAAGGCAACCCTATGTCTATGTTGGTTGAACAGGCTGGCGGTTTGTCTAGCAATGGTGATATCGCCATTATGGATATTGTGCCTGAAAAAATTCACCAGCGTGTACCGGTTATTTTAGGCAGTAAAGAAGAAGTAGAAATGGCTCTAAGCTACAAATAATTTTCTATTTTTTAAACGCCAGTTTCATAACTGGCGTTTAACTCGCCCCTTTATCCCATTTTTCTTTAACCCGAATAAACTCCTCTCCAGTAACAGGCTTACTCACATAAAAGCCCTGCACCAGATCGCACGACATCTCATGCAATTTATCCAGAGTTTGCCGGTCTTCAGCCCCTTCGGCCACCACAGTTAACGATAAGTTATGGGCTAAATTAATTATAGAATTCACGATAATTTCGTCTTGCTTGTTATTGCACATATTACGCACAAACATAATATCTACTTTTAAAGCATCAATAGGCAATTGACGTAAATACACCAGAGAAGAATGCCCAGTGCCAAAATCGTCCACTGAAATACTCACCCCCATTTCACTAATTTTAATTAAAGTATAAAGGGCTCGTTCTGGATCGGCCATTAACGCACTTTCAGTAATTTCCAATTCAAACAACCTTGCCGGCACTGCACATTCACTGAGCTTTTTTTCAATAAAACCCAGCAAACCGTCATCTAATAAATTTCGAGTAGATACATTCACCGATACTTTTATCTCAATATTTATACTCAGCCATTTTTGAATTTGTTTTAATGCCTCATCAATCACCCATTGCGTCATGGGAATAATCACATCACTTAATTCAGCCATGGGAATAAACTCACCGGGGCTCACCAACCCCATTTCAGGGTGCTGCCAGCGTATCAATGCTTCGGCAGCGTGAATACTGTGCTCATCTAAATTAAATTTTGGCTGGTATAATAAAAAGAATTGCCCCTCATTTATGCCGCGCTCCATAGCCGACATCAGCGCCAATCGCCTAGGGCTATTTTCATCCATCTGCTGGCGATAATACAAAATTCCGCCTGGATGTTTCTTAGCTTGATACATGGCCACATCGGCACAACGAAATAAGGTACTGGTATCGCCACCGTCCTGAGGGTAAAGGCTAATACCAATGCTGCCACCTATGACTACATTCAATTGGCCGAGGTCAAAAGGCTCTCGTATTTTCATTAAAATATCTTGAGCCAATTTTTGAGCATCTTCCACACACTGTAAAGAAGGAATAATCACCGCAAACTCATCCCCACCTAAACGGGCAAAAGATCCTCGACAGGCCGTCAACAGTGGACGAATCCTTGGTTCAATTTTTTTAAGTAACACATCACCATAGTGATGACCCAAAGTATCATTCACTTCTTTAAATCGATCCAAATCAATGAGTAACAATCCCACCTTAAAACCAAACTGATGTGCTTGATCTATTTTTTCCTCCAGAGTTTCACGGGATGTTAAGCGGTTAGGTAATCCGGTTAGCGCATCGAAACGTGTTTGGTTTTCCAGGTTTTGAATATGCATTCGGCTTTGGGTAATGTCACTGATAATTAACCACAACCGCAATAACAAGCCATTCTCAATATCCACCATAACGCTACAGCTTAACCACTGAGTTTGATTGTTCGAATCCCGATGTACTAGATCAATTTTCTCGCTGCCATAGCCACTTTGAAAAACATATTGAATGGCATGTTTTAGGCTTTTTATATTTAATAATTCTTCAATATCGACATTCGCCTGGGTATTAAACATTTCCCCAAAGGCCGGGTTAAAATCATTTACCTTACCCACCCGTTGTAATTGTGCCCACTGCCGCTCAAATTCATCATCGAGGTGAATGCCTGGATAAACATGAATATCAGCAATGGCTTCGTCACTGCGATCAATAAAAGCCTGATAACGCTCATTACTGATTTTAATTAAATGTTTGTCATGAATATGCTCAAGTTCAAAACGCACGCGCAAACTTAAAACAGACAAAAAGTCTTTCAATAATTCATTAAGTTTAAATGTTTGGTTTTGCAACACCAATATAATGCCCAGTTCCTGCCCCTCTTCATCACACAGACTCACCCCTCCCACATGACTGGCATCACATTGAGAAATAAAGTGGTCACCCGCTCCTCCACATAATTGAGAGACCCCCATCCATTGCCAATGATTTTTACGCCTCCCTAATGTGTGTTTTATTTTTAGGTCTGAATAAAAATCTAAATTCGATTTGTCGCCCCTATGGGCTAAGTGAGTATAGCGATGGGTGTCGGCTTCAAATCGCGCCACATAAACTAAACTACTGGGGAAGAAGTCGTGAATAATTTTAACAATGGCCACCAATGTATCGTCGCCATGGTGATCCAAATCTTGCAACACCTTAGACATAAAGTCTTGTTGCAGTTGAGTAGCCGTATTTTCAGTGGCCAGGTAAGCCCAACCATCTCCTTGAGGCAAGGCATACCTCGCTACCCAATACGAAATTCGCTCGCCTTTAGGACTGGTTAACCAGCTTGTTTGCTGCTCTTGCTTACATTGATAAAAAGGGTTTTTCTGAACAAACTTTTTTTGAATTTTTTGAAACAATTTATTGCTATAAATAATCCGTTGGTTTTTTTCAACAAATACCGCAGCAGGCAATTTTTCATAGATTTCCCGCAGCCACTTTTCACGATCACCCATGTCCTGGTTATCGTATAGGCGCAGGTAGCTCTGGCGCAGTAGCGCCAATAGGCTGGCCACCAACATTAATATCGCTAGGCCAAATAGCCATGCCTGTAGTTCAGCCAACCCTAGGTTATTGCTGGCCTGCGCATATAAGGCCATGCCTTGTGCCAGCACTAAAAGAGACAACGTGCCCACAAACAGGGAATAGGCCATCACTTCAAGTACCTTGCGCAACCCTCTCCCAAAAACAAGGAAAGCGAGCAGCAACAGGACAAAAAATATCAGGCGTGCTATTAAAAAATAATCGTTTAAAGCCACAAAAAAAATCGCTATTTAATCATCTATCCTTTAGGTATAGCCAAATGCCTATAGCATAGCCATAGATGCGCCTATATTTGCACCATTGACACAGAGGCGGCTAGGTTTTAGGGTTCGCAAAACAAATACAAGCTTAAGTAGGTTCTATGCCATTTTTGCCCATTAGTGGATTTTACGCCTCATTATTGGCTCTGCTCATGATTCACCTTGCCTATTCGGTCGTTAAGCAGCGCATTAAACATAAGTCAGGCCTGGGCCACGAGCATGACAGCTTGCTTATTGCAGGGCGCAACCACGCCAACGCTAGTGAATACATTCCCATTGGCCTTATTTTACTGGTGCTAGCCGAACTCAATGGGGCTAATTTTATTTTGTTACATGCCTGTGGACTCAGCTTGCTACTCTCCAGAGTCGCGCACGCGTGGGGATTTAAGGCCGGAAAGGGAGAAACCCATACAGGCCGCTACTGGGGAACGCTTATAACCTGGATCACCATCGTCGCGTTAAGCCTAATTAATTTGTCTTACAGCTGGGGCTATTTAATCTAGCCCTCACGGCTAGCTCTGATTGACGGGCCTTTGCCCTGACTGAATCATCCAAATAAGCACCACAATTAATATAGCCACCTTAGGATTCCCATGAGCAAGATGATAGAAAATCTGTTTTATTCCAAAATGGGTCAGACCCTCATGAATGCTGTGGGGGTAAAAACACCGCTAACATTGCAACGCTATCAAGGAGAAACACCTTGGGTAAAAGGTGAAGTGTTATTGGCCCACGAAGCCAGTCAGGCACTTCTGCAGGTATTAAAAGACGCCGAAATTAAAAGCCAAGTATTTGCTGAAGAAGACCGTTCGTCTTATGACGCTCTGCTAATGGATGCCTCTGAATTTGAAACCATTGAACAACTTGAAACACTAAAAACCTTTTTTAGCCAAAACACAGCTCAATTACCGGTCTCTGGACGAATTGTTATTTTAGCCAAAGCGCCCTCCTATTGGAGCGGAATGGAGCAAGCCAGTGTAATGGAGGCCCTTAATGGCTTCACTCGCTCTTACGCTAAAGAAATGGGCCGTAAAGGCGTCACTGTTAACCTTGTTTATGTGGAGGGTCGAGTCAACCACACCCTAGCGACCCCCTTAAATTTTTTATTAAGCCACAAAGCCAGCTATATAAGTGGCCAACCACTGTATGTTAAAAGCAATGAAAACGAGGTAGCTCCGTTCAATTGGCAAAAGCCACTGGCTGGTAAAATAGCCCTAGTGACAGGTGCAGCCCAAGGCATTGGGGCAGCTATTGCCAGCACCCTCACTCGTGACGGAGCCACAGTGATAGGTCTTGATGTTCTTCCTGCAAAAGAGGCCTTAGAAGCCACCATGGCCAAGCTAAACGGCATCAGCCTTGCCACTGACATCACCAGTGACCATGTTTGTCAGGATATTAAAGAGGCATTAAAGGGCAAAACACTGGACATCCTGGTTCACAACGCAGGCGTAACCCGCGATAAAACCCTGGCTCGCATGCCCGACCACTTTTGGAAAATGACCCTGAACATTAATTTAAATGCCCCCATCCAGGTGACACAACTATTGGAGCAGCAAAATCTACTTAGCCAAGAGGCCAGAGTTATTTGCATTAGCTCCATCAGTGGCATAGCGGGGAATGTGGGTCAAACCAATTATGCTGCATCCAAATCCGGTATTGCCGGATACGTTCGGCACCAGGCCAGCCTATGGCAACATACCGGAAAAACCATTAACGCCATTGCTCCAGGCTTTATTGAAACCCAAATGACCGACCAAATTCCGTTTGTAACCCGTGAAATGGGGCGCAGAATGAATTCACTGTCACAAGGCGGACAACCACAAGATGTAGCTGAAGGGGTTGCACTTTTTGCACAACCTAATAGCCAAGGGCTAACGGGGCAGGTGTTGAGAGTATGCGGACAGTCACTTATTGGTGCTTAACTTAATTTTGTTTGAATACGGCAATGAGATAGACACGCTAAAAGAGGCCCTCCCCGCTTTTCTCCGTCCATAAATGCCAACGCTGTCCCTTAAAAATGAAGTAAATATGCTTTTCAAAGGGACGGCGCTCACTCTCTTTTGCGCGCTTAAGCGTGCGCAGTTTTCTGTCCTTTAAATTCACTTTCTCTAGCCAATCAGGAATATCCACGGCGAACCAGGATAAATACACCTCACAAACATAATCCTCCCCTTGAGCACTCACCTGACTGACGTTAAATACTTCTTTCAAATTTGGACGCCCATAAAAAAAACCCTGATTACTCACCCACATATTTTCCTGATTAAGACTGTATTCAAAGCCGCCAACGCTCACCTGCCGGGGCTCTCCATACATCACCTTCTCAGCTAAAAATCGAGACTTCTTTTTAGTAATCAAACCCAACTTAACCCACTTATCCAAATTGCCCACCAAGGCTTTATGGATGCGCTCTACTTCTACTGGAAAATCATAAGGCTTAAAAAAAAGTAGCTTCTGGCCAAACTCGTTATTAAAAATTTGATGGATATCTTGCTCACTGGGGGCTTTAGGTGCCTGAGCATGCCCATATGGAGTGACTACCAGCAGACAGGCAAGCAAGCAAAGTGAAAAGCGTGACATTTGGACTACCTTGAATTGACTTTAAATCCAGATCTATTAAGCCTAGCAGCTAATTAAACCTTGCTTAACCAAGCTACCAAATAGAGCAAAGCGACTACACTTAAGACATGACTATAATTGAAAGGGTGAGATGCTATGGCCATTAGCATTGCTAAGGCCTCTGTGTTTATTACAGAGCTACTGGAAATTCTTGAGGACTTATACTGGGAATCGCCAAACATCACGGTGAAAAATCAATGCTTTAACGTGATTCGGCTGCTACAACAAGAGCTGACAGAGTTAACCAAAATCTCCGTGCAAGACCATCATTACGATTACGAAATCATTGCCAGTTCGGTATCGGATATGGATAGCGGCTTGGCAGATCTATCGGCTTTATTGGTAAGGGAAGCGCTCAGGATTCGCACAAAAAACCAACTCACGCCCTTATTAGAGAAATCAAAAATGGTCTTTCCTAAAAAATAACCTGAATTAGGCTGGCTCTGCGTCCTGAATTTTTTCTTTTAATTTTAAAGACCTTCCTGACGCTTCTACTACTTTATTTCGGCCAGTTTTTTTAGCCAAATAGAGTGCATCATCAGCCTCTTTTTGCCACTCAATAATGTCCGTTTCACCCATAACGCTGGCTAAACCCACACTAATGCTAACAAAACCCAAGCTGGTTTGCTCATTGGAAATGTTCAATGCCTGTACTCCTTCAAGTACACGCTTGGCCACATGCAATGCACCTTCTCTATGGGTTTGAGGAAGAATAATGGCAAATTCTTCGCCACCGATGCGAGCAGCAACATCATGAGGCCGTACAGCTTCGCGTTTAAGAACCTGCGCTAGTTGGTAGAGGCATTGGTCTCCTGCCACATGACCATAACTGTCATTAAAAATTTTAAAATGGTCAACATCTATGAGCAATAGCGAACTGGTACACCCTTGACGGAGATTCTGGCGGCGGCACTTATCTAAATCTTGATTGAATTTTCGACGATTAAATAATTCAGTAAGGGGATCGGTAACGCTAAGATTTTCCAACTGTGCTTGGTAACGTACACGCTGAACATGTTGAGATAATCGCAAAAAAACATTTTCGAAATTGTAGGGTTCACAAACGTAATCCAACGCACCACTTAATAAGACTTGGCGCTCTCTTTTATCATCAACTCGATCAGAGAATACAATTAAGCCCTTGGGTAAGGCCTTAGTACCTTGAATATATCCAGCAAACTGATTCCAGTCCCAGTAATGCATCTGAGCATCTTGCACTCTCAAGGTAATAGCCAAGCTGTCGCAACCAGTAATCCACTGCTGCAACTGTTCTTGTAGGTCAAAATCTGACATTTGAATATTTATGATGAAATCAGCCTTCATCCGACCTTTCGCTCCCTGTTAAAACCCAAACTGAACAGTAATTACTCAGGTTGAATTTCAAACAACTTTTCCCTGTGCAAAAACACATCAGACCAAAGTATTGTTTTTGTTTGATTTATGCTCGGCACCTTACCTAAAAAAAAAAGTTGTCGATACATTTCTTTACCTCTAATAATAAAAAAATCTAAGCAAATAAGATACTTAGGGGCCCTTACCCCCAAAGCAAAGTATCTTTACAATATAAAAATAGTTTAAAATTTATTTTGTGGAATCAATCTTTGGTGGTCATTTTATCTGTCCATAGCAGTACACAATTTTTTCGTGACACAGCTCTCATTTGCGAGCGTTAAACGTGTTTCAATCACAATGAGACTATTTTTTGTACAAATAAATATAGAGACTTTTACAAAACACATAATAAATCGAAACATACATTCATTAAGTTGAAGTTCATCAGTAATTAATTTGGGTCTAACGTCTCAACTAAATTGGGAGAGTAAAATGTCATTGGTATATTCCACCGAAGATGGCCGGATTTGTCCTCAATGTCGAAATGCCATAGAGGACTGTACCTGTAAGCAAAGCCAGGCTCCAGAAAGTGATGGCGTATTAAGAGTTCAAAAAGAGAAGAAAGGCCGTGGCGGTAAAATTGTCACGACCATTACCGGTTTTGAGGCTGATAAAAAAAGCGTCAGTGATCTATGTAAAAAACTAAAAAAGCGCTTTGGTTGTGGTGGAGCGGTAAAAAACTGGGTCATTGAGCTACAAGGGGATTTAACCGAGCAAAGTGTGAAATATTTACAAGAGCTAGGGCACAAGGTTAAGGGCGTGGGTGCTTGAGAATACATAGCAAAACCAGAAGCTAGATAAGCTATATTCCTTATTCAGGTGATTTGTAGCAAAAAATTGTGCACTAATTTTTATTTCGGACTGGAAATCAGCGCATAATGTCAAATAAAGTCGTGCATAATAATATCTTTATCTAACTGAGCTAAACTGATTAACGTGATCAAAAATAATAAAGGAGGCGATATAATGGATTTAAGCATCAATATTTTGGGTTGGTTTAGTCGTTTCAAAAATGCCATTCCTGCTCAGCTCATAAAGTTTAACCGCTATAGCTTAGTATTTAACAGCTCCAAAAAATTAAAAGCTGGGCAATTGATTCACCTTAATATATCTGCAGGACTGCATAGTTTAAGAGAAGTTAAAGCACGGGTGGAGCACTGTGAACGCTGTGGCCCCCAATATCAGAGTCAGGTTCGTTTCATTTTAGAACGTCCCGACAAACAACCCTATCGCGAAGCTATTTCCATTTTAAAATCCATTGAGAAAACCCTGCCAGAGTCTGTGCGGGCCCCTTTGCATACATAAAATGTTGAAAAATAGGCTTTGCCCGCATTAAGAAGTATTAAAATCTAATGACGAATCAAAAAAACATCCTGGTTCTAAACTGTGGCAGCTCCTCCCTTAAATTTGCGGTTATTCACCCACAATCCGCCCAAGTATTGATTCACGGACTTGCCGAGCGCCTAGGCAGTTCGTTAGCGAGCATCCAATTTCAAACATTTAAACAACAAGCCAAAACTCAAGTCACCCCCAAAAGTCAGGATCATCAAGGGGCGATTAAAAGTGTTATCGCTATATTGCTTGAACAGAACCTACTGGATAGTCTCAGCGGTGTTGGCCACAGAGTGGTTCACGGTGGAGAGGCCTACAGCGAGTCCTTGCTATTAAATAACCAAAATATCAAAGAGCTTGAAAAGCTCCATCATCTTGCCCCTCTTCATAACCCAGTTAATTTATTAGGTATTAACGCCATAAGCCAGCTACTGCCTGAACTCCCCCAGGTGGCAGTATTTGATACCGCCTTTCATCAGACGCTTCCAGAAACCGCTTTTCTATACGGTTTACCGTATGAACTTTATGAACAACACGGAGTTCGCCGTTATGGCTTTCATGGCACAAGCTATCGCTATGTCAGCCAAAAAGCGGCTGAGTTGATGAACAAATCAAACAGCGATTGCAATCTGCTAGTAGCGCATCTGGGCAATGGATGCAGTGCATGTGCGGTGAAAAATGGGCAAAGCGTTGATACATCCATGGGCCTGACACCATTAGAGGGTTTAGTCATGGGAACACGCAGCGGAGATGTTGATCCTGGTCTAATGGATTTTTTATGCCAACGTTTGGACATTAGTTTGAGCGACGTAATGGGTCTGCTTAATAAAAAAAGTGGCTTGCTGGGGATATCGGGGATTAGCAATGATATGCGAGAAATTCAGCAGTCAGCAGAAAAAGGCGATCGACGCGCCAATTTAGCGATTGAAATTTTTGCTTTTAAAGTAGCCCGCTATTTAGGGGCATTAGCGGTATCCTTACCAAAAATTGATGCGCTGGTATTTACCGGGGGAATAGGTGAAAACGACAGACTCACTCGCAGTTTAATTCTTGAACACTTAGCGATTTTTGGTTTTAAATTAGATGGCGAGCTCAACAAACAAAACGGCGACAAACAAGGTCGTATCAGTTCAGATAGCAGTACCCTGGCGCTGGTGGTTGCCACCGATGAAGAGTTAATGATCGCCATGGACACTCACAACCTTGTTTGCACCAATCTATAATCAGTAGGAATTTTTCATGCAACATACTTTTTTTATCGCCCCTACTGAACTTAAAACGGGTCTTACTTCTATTACTCTGGGGCTTATTCGGGCCCTAGACCAACAGGGCTTAAAGGTCGCTATCTGTAAGCCCATTGCTCATTTCAAAGAAAATAATCGTCATCGCTCCATTGAAATGATCAGTCATGCCACTGGTATTGAACCTCCCAACCCTATTAGCCTAAAACAAGCGCAAAATATGGTGGGTTCGGGTAAACAGGATCGATTATTGGAAGACGTAGTGGCCATGCATCACCAGGTGGCCAAAGGTGCAGATGTAGTCATCATTGAAGGCATTGCCCCCGACCGGAACGAACCCTATACCGTTAAATTAAATGTAGAGATGGCCAAAACACTGGATGCTGAAGTCATCCTAGTGACGGCCCCTTTTGGTCGCACCGCCAGCGAATTGAAAGAACACATTTCCATGGCAAAAGGTTTATATGGTGGTCACAAAAACAGCAATCTATTAGGCATTATTATCAATAAGGTGAATGCACCAAATAACCCAGCGATTCCTCTTAAGGATCAAGGGTTGATCAATGCCAATGCAACCAGCACTCAATTGGCTATGGAAAATCTGGCACAACTGAAAAACGAAGACTTTAAAATTCTCGGCATGATCCCCTGGGATCCTAGCCTAGTAGCGCCTCGTATTGAGGATATCGCTAACTATTTGCAGGCTGAATATTTGCACGCACCAAAGCAGCTTCATAACCGCGTTAGAAGTATTAGCCTTTGCGCCCGAACTGTACCCAACATGATTAGCACCCTGCAGCCAGGCGCGTTAATTGTCACCCCGGGAGACAGAGAAGATATTTTATTAGCCAGCGCCATGGCGGCCAATAATGGCGTGCCTTTAGCCGGCTTATTATTAACAGGTAGCCTGCAACCGGACCCTCGTGTGATGAATCTTCTCACGCCATCTTTGCAAAACCTTCCGATTTTAACCGTGCAAACTGACACCTTTCAAACCGCCTCACAATTATCCAACATGGATGATGCGGTGCTGCCTGATGACCTTGAGCGGGTTGAATCTATCATGGGGCATGTGGCCCAACATCTTGATGCCAGCTACCTATTAGAGCGTCTAAAAGTAGATCATATCACCCGGCTTAGTCCGGCGGCTTTTCGCTACCAATTAGTTCAACGGGCTCAAGCAGCCAATAAGCGCGTAGTCCTTCCTGAAGGAGAAGAACCAAGAACCATACAAGCCGCAGCGATCTGCCAACAGCGAGGCATTGCTCAATGCATCCTATTGGGGGACCCACAACGCATTGCTCAAATAGCTTCCAGCCTAGGTGTTCAACTTCCACAGGGCTTGCAAATACTCGATCCAAACGTGGTTCGAAGTCAGTATATAGAGCCCATGGTAGAACTGAGGAAGCACAAGAACCTAAGTGCCCCCATGGCTGAAGCACAACTAGAAGACACGGTGGTTATGGGCACTATGATGCTGGCTTTAGATGAAGTAGACGGTCTAGTAAGTGGCGCAGTACACACTACCGCTAATACCATTCGTCCAGCTCTACAGTTAATAAAAACCGCCCCTAACGCCAAACTAGTATCCTCTATCTTTTTCATGCTGTTACCAGAGCAGGTTATGGTATACGGCGACTGCGCGGTGAACCCTGACCCCAATGCCAATGAACTTGCCGACATCGCCTTACAAAGTGCGCACAGTGCTCGCTCTTTTGGCATTGAGCCCAAAGTGGCTATGATCAGCTATAGCACAGGATCATCTGGTTCTGGCAGTGATGTAGAAAAAGTGCGCAGTGCCACACAATTGGCCAAAAATAAAAATCCGGAGCTGATCATTGATGGGCCTTTGCAATATGATGCGGCCACCACAGCGTCTGTTGCGGCCTCTAAAGCGCCCAATAGTGAGGTAGCGGGCTTGGCCAGTGTGGTGATTTTCCCCGATCTAAATACCGGTAATACTACTTACAAAGCAGTACAAAGAAGTGCTAATGTGGTTAGTATTGGCCCTATGTTGCAAGGCTTGGCTAAGCCGGTAAACGACCTATCTCGTGGAGCTTTAGTTGAGGATATTATCTACACTATTGCACTTACCGCGATTCAGGCCGAAAACAACCCATAAAATGGCGTAAAAAAGCCCTGATTTTGGTCTTTTTTAACCGTTACCTTAAAATCCGCGTGCATTAAAATAGGTGCCCGCGGATGTTTTATTTGAGCAGATATATGTTTAATTTTTTACCTAAACCCCTGGTGGGTATCCTAGCTTCCAGCCTACTGTTAATTAATGTAGTTTTTTGGTGCTCGTGCCTATTTGTCTTTGCTCTTATTAAGGTGATCATTCCGTTAAAGCCTTGGCACAATTTAGTCACCCCAATCCTCACTAAAATTGCAGAATGCTGGGTCATGTGTAATTCAGGCTGGATGGCCCTGACGCAAAAAACCCACTGGGATGTAGAAGGTCTATCTGATTTGAACTACAAAGGCTGGTACTTGGTTAACGCTAACCATCAGTCGTGGGTTGATATCCTAGTTCTACAACACCTGCTAAAGGGCAGAATTCCACTGTTAAAATTCTTTCTAAAACAGGAACTCATTAGGGTCCCCATCATGGGCCTAAGCTGGTGGGCACTTGATTTTCCATTCATGAAGCGCTTTAGCCGTGAATACCTGGAAAAGCACCCGGAAATGCGGGGTAAAGATTTAGAAACTACACGTGTTGCTTGTGAGAAGTTTGCACGCACTCCAACCAGTGTCATGAATTTCATGGAAGGCACCCGTTTCACTGAGAAAAAACACAGTAAACAGCAATCGCCTTACCAGAACCTTTTGAAACCCAAGGCTGGCGGCATTGCTTTTGCGCTGAGTGCTATGGGCGATAAATTCCAAAGTTTGTTGAACATCACCATCGTGTACCCAGATGGCATTCCAAGTTTTTGGGACTTTTTGTGTGGTCGCATTAAAAATGTAAAAGTTCGAATTGAAGTAGAGCCTATTCCTGCTCACTTCACCCAGAAAGATTACAACGAAGATGATGAGTTTCGTGCTGAGTTTCAACAGTGGACCCATGAAATGTGGCTTAAAAAGGACGCACTAATTTCTGAACTGCAAACAAATTAATCAAACTGACTAACAAATATACACCTGCACTTTTGTTAAAAAGTAGCAGGTGACTTATCCCTCCTTAAGTCCTTTCCTTTATACTCACTTTTTGTTTTGATACCTCACTGTTACCTAAATTGTATTTCAAGGAATACCATGAAAGTCTTTGACGATATCAGCCAATCCATTGGCAACACCCCGCTTGTGCGTTTAAAGAAAATTACCGATGCGAATATTTTATTAAAAATCGAGAGTCGCAATCCGGCCAACTCGGTAAAGTGCCGCATTGGTGCCAACATGATTTGGCAGGCGGAACAAGACGGTCAACTAAAACCAGGTATGGAAATAGTTGAACCCACTAGTGGTAATACAGGCATAGCCTTGGCATTTGTAGGGGCTGCTCGAGGCTATAAAGTTACTTTAACCATGCCAGCAACCATGAGTATTGAGCGTCGTAAAGTGATGAAAGCTCTGGGTGCTAACATAGTATTAACTGAAGGCCCTAAGGGCATGAAGGGCGCCATTGATAAAGCCCAAGCCTTATATGAAGAGGCCCCTCAATCCCGCCTTATTCTTGGGCAGTTTAGCAATCCTGCTAATCCGGCTATCCATGAGAAAACCACAGGTCCTGAAATTTGGAACGATACCGAAGGCAGTATCGACATTCTGGTTGCAGGCGTAGGAACTGGCGGTACGATTTCGGGTGTGAGCCGCTATATAAAGAAAACTCAGGGTAAAAACATCACCAGTGTCGCAGTAGAACCTGCTGCTTCTCCACTTATTAGCCAGTTAAGAGCCGGTGAAACATTAACCCCTGCCCCTCATAAAATTCAGGGGATTGGAGCCAACTTTATTCCAGACAACCTGGATTTAGAAATGGTTGACCAAGTAGAAACCATCGAAAATGAAGAAGCCATTGAGATGGCACAAAGACTCATGAAAGAAGAGGGTATCCTATGTGGTATCTCAGGGGGGGCTGCTGTAGCCGCTGCACTTAAGGTTGCTAAGCAGCCTGAGCATGTAGGTAAAACACTGGTCGTGATCTTGCCAGATTCCGGTGAACGTTATTTGTCGACGATACTGTTCGATGGTGTTTTTGGCGAAAATGAAATGGCGTAAGTATCTAGTCGCCACCTACGGACCTTTCAACCTTTAGGGTTTAAAGGTCCTATTGTTTCTCCTCTTTATTTTTCTGTAAACGCCCTAAAAATCACACGATCTAAGTTTTTTAAACTCGGGTTATTTAAGTGAGGTTTCACTGTCTTGAGGATTGTCATTTTATAGGTAGCGATACCTCTTTCACTATTGAACGTGCAAGCGATGAATCAGCGAGCTTAAGTCGATGCAGAAAATACAGCGGAATTACTTTTTACTACCTAGATCGTTCAATTCAATTTAGTAAATATCAGCTAATGTTTTTCTGGGCCAAAGATCATTTCCAGGCGAAAGTTAATAGCAGGAGTGGCTTTATAATTATCGTCACCCACCTCTTCTGCTCTAGGCCAAGATACCTCGGGCACAATCTCAGCAAACACAAAATGTCGGTAAATTTTACGACGATAACTCACTGACAAAATAGTGTCGTTCACTTTAGAAATGGAGTTTGTATCTCCCAGTACCGCTACCTGATATAGCATGGCGGCTCGAGAACTTAACTCGTGAAAAATAGCGGCACTGGTTCTGAGGTCAGCAAAATCATCACTTAGTAGGTAGCCCGCACTAAAACCAGTACGAAAATGCTGATGCAAGCCAATTGGCCTTAGAAAACTGGTACTAAAGTTAGCACCCCATTCTACGTCAGTACGCCAAGATACGGTTTGTAATATACGAGAACGCCAATTATCGAAATAATCGGTGCGCCTTAGCCTTACCCGAGAAAAATAAACCGGCTGGCCCGACCAGCGTATGCCGTTATCCCAACTGGATCTCCAGCGCTTGCCTTTACGCAACTCTACTCGCAATGCTGTGGAGTAGGTTACGTTATTGGTGGTACCCAAAACATTCGATTCTTTTTCACTATCTTCATTTTCATCGGTTTCTACCAATATTTTAAAGCGATCACGAGTTCTGGGCAGTACCAGTTTCAGGTTAATGCCCATCTGGTAATCGACCCCCTCATCTTGGACTCGACGAGTAGCAAAAAACAAACGACCATTACTGCCCGAAGATTCATCATTGATAATTTCATCATCAAAAAATGCATCCATAAAAAAAGAATCAACACCATCATTTAGATTTTCAACATAATCACTGCCAAGATTCTGTGACCAATCCAGTAGGCCAATTTCAAGCTCTGACTCTTCTACTTCTTCTAATTCTGCTTCGTAATCTGAGTCAGGTGAGGACGCTGGCGAATCTACGGCTTGGGGCAAAAGCCCGCCAGCCCAACTCACTTGCCCAATCAACAAACTGACTAATAGAAAATAACGCAGCATTAAGGAATTACCTTTACCGGGTCATGGTGAATAAGAACGTCCGCATAGGGGTATTCATTTATGATGTTTTTTTCAATTCGGTCGCCTATTTCATGGGCAGACCAAAGTGCCAGAGTTTCATCGAGTTCCAGATGAAACTGAATGAACATATTAGGCCCAGACTGGCGGCAGCGAACATCATGACAACCTTCACTGCCTCCGGCTTTAGTCACCAATTCATGAATTCGTTGCTCAACTTCTGGTAATTGCATATCCATCAAGTCTTCAAAGGCTTTGCTTCCTACGCGCCAAGCATTAACACATAAAAATATACCGATGAATAAGGCCATGACAGAATCAACCCAGAAAACCCCAATGCTCGCCATGATCATGGCTAAGAGCACCGCACCATTCATGAGAATGTCGCCTTGGTAATGAAGAGAATCAGCTTCTACAATAAGAGACTTGGTTTTAGACAGGACATATTTTTGAAACATCACCAGAGCAATGGTTAAGATGATGGCCAGGATGCTCACATACACACCCCATTGGCTGTTCACCACCTGACGCTTGTCGATCATCACATCAAAACTGTTGAGTACCAATACAAAAGCAGAGCCAATCATGAAAGCAGACTGAGCGAGAGCTGCAATAGATTCTAGTTTTCCATGACCAAATTTATGGTCTTCATCGGCAGGAATAAGGGCATAGCGTAACGCCACAAAATTTATAAAGGAAGTAATGCCATCTAGAAAGGAATCTAGCAAAGATCCCAATAAACTCACCGATCCTGTAGCCCAGTAGGCCCAAGTTTTTGTCACGATTAGTATAACCGCCACGATAATGGATGCTAATGTGGCCTGCCTACTCAGATGCCCATAATCGCTCATCTAAAGATTCCTTACTCTCAATATTAATCCTAGCATACCAATGACCCAGCCAGCTGAGATCACAGTATAAAACACTATGTATAGGTAAAAACAGCCACGTTATTACTTTAATGCATAAGTTCATCGTTATATTAACCTTCCAATTATTTGCCATGATTTTGCTGCAAAGGTTTCACAGTCCCCTGCTATGCTTAAATCATATGTGTAGTTAAGGAAAATAAATGCCACAGATTATGGTGGTGGACGACTCTCGCACCCAAAGGTACGTCATAAAACAGTATCTAGCTCAGTTAGATTGCGAGGTTATTTCGTGCGAGTCTGGTGAGGACGCTCTTTTTAAGGTGAGCGAAAAGGTACCCGACCTCATCATACTAGATGTTGAAATGCCTGGATTATCTGGCTTTGAGACCTGCAAAGCCCTGCGTGGCTTACTGCAAGACCACTGGGTGCCCATTATTTATTTAACTGCCCGTACCGAGCCAAAAGACATTGTTGAGGGCCTGAACGTCGGCGGTGATACTTACATAAGTAAACCCGTCCACGAGGATGTACTGAGCGCCATTGCTAAAGCCATGCTAAAGGTTTCATCTATACAAGCTGAACTAATGAAAGCCAATCAAAAGCTAGATGAAGTGGCCCATTACGATGTACTCACTCAGGTAATGAATCGCCGTGGTTATGAAGATATGTTCGAACGCTTATGGAAAGATCACCATCGAAAAAAGGCGCCTCTTACTATTATGATTATGGATATCGATCATTTTAAAAAGTACAACGATAACTATGGTCACATTCAGGGGGATCAATGCCTGCGCCAAGTTGCTCAAACACTTAAATCAGCCCTTAAGCGCCCTATTGATATTTTAGCTCGCTACGGTGGCGAAGAATTTGTTGTATTGCTGCCAGGAACTGACGAAGAAGGCGCAAGAATTGTCGCTAATCGATTTATTCAAGCCATGCAAAAGGCTCAAATAGCCCACGAGTTTTCTGATACTCAGCCTTATGTCACTGTTAGCATTGGCCTTAGCCAAGTACGCTTTGGCCAAGAAACTAGGAAAGATGTTTTGCTAAGAGCGGATAAAGCACTGTATCAAGCAAAAGAGTCTGGAAGAAATTGCATTAAATAAAGCGCTGGCACGATTTATTTAATAATACTATATACAAATACAACTCCTCAAAGGTTTGCCATGTCTCTGCAAATTCAAGACCTTACCGTATTACTCATTGAACCTTCCGCTACTCAAAGCAAAATTATTTGCCAAGTACTTCAAGAGGAGGGTATTACTAAACTGGATATCGTAACGTCAGGTCAGCAAGCACTCGATGCCTTAAGTACCTTGCAACCCGATTTAGTCATCAGCTCCATGTATTTTAGCGACATGAACGCCATAGAACTGTTACAGATCATTCGTAATCAATCTCTCAGCCAGGACATTAACTTTATGCTAATTTCCAGCGAGACCAGTTTCTCCAAAATAGACCCTATCAAACAAGCTGGCGTACTGGCCGTTTTACCCAAACCCTTTAATCGCCGAGATTTTCGCACAGCCTTAAAGGCAGCGCGTGACACATTAGAAGTATCTAATTTACCACTTGATAATTTAGATGTAGATAGCTTAAAAGGGCTTATCGTAGATGATTCAAAAACCGCACGACGTCATATTGCAAGAATGCTTAATTCCTGTGGCATAGAGCATTGCCTCCAAGCCGAGAATGGTCTGCAGGCAATAGAATTGTTACATCAAGAGAGTATTGATTTCATGATAATTGACTACAACATGCCAGAGATGAATGGCCAGGAATTAGTTGAATATTTGTCTAAATCTGAATTTTCTTATTTACCTGTGCTCATGGTCACAAGTGAGACTAACAGCAGCCGCCTAAGCGGTGTTCGTCAAGCAGGGGTATGTGCCTTATTTGATAAAACCATTGACCCAGCTTCATTAAAAAGAGCGCTTTGCAGCGCCCTCAATGACGATTAATTAGAAACAGATTACTGGGTAAAATATTTATAGACTGATAAAGGCCGAATTCAATTATTTGGAAAGCTCACTAGCTCGGTTTACTATTTGCCCAACTCCAACATCATGACTTCACAAGCCAAACTTTCGTCATCTGCAGATACCATTAAGGTTTTTTTATCTGCCGTTATCAGCATAAGCTGTGGTGGCATCCAGCGTAAAAAATACCCAGCTTCCATCTTCTCTTTTAATTTATCACAAGAGGATTTTGGCCAAAATTGAAATAACAAAGCTGCTGCCAGTAGAGTCAAGGTCACAGCGCCAAATGGTAAAATGGATTTTTTTGAGGCCAACATCATGATGATTGCATAGCTTTTTTCAGTGCAACGGGCTGAGCATAAGTGCTAACAATTTGTTGAATCACCGAGTCTGTTAAATGACCATACTTTTCTTGCCATACAGTGTTGGCAAGAGCAGCCTTTATGTGATCGCCATTAAGTATTTCATACGCTTGCTTGTTGTTATCGTACAGATGGTAATTCTCGTGAATACTTTCATCCACTGCCTGACTCCATTGTTCTGGTACAGAAGAATCCAATTTAAGCGGATTTGAAAAGTGTATGGATACTTGTCCTTTACTACCTTTAATACCTTTAACTATGCTCAGAAAATCTTCATCTTGTGATTTTTCATATTGGCCATGTTGCTTTATTGCATCTAGCTCTTTCGCTTTATCTTCATCACAAGGGTCCCATTCGTAGCTAATCGTCACCGGCACCAGATTTAAAAAGTTCATACTTTCATTAAAGTCCCAGCCCAGTTTCCGCCCAGCTAAATGCAGCATTTTTAAAACAGCTTTATCGGTAACATCCTTACCGTCTTTTGCCCGCCCTTCTTTTTGTGCGATCCAAATGCTTTGACCTGACTTCAAGCTGTCATGAATATAGGCCGATAAATGATTTACGGCTGCCAGTTTCTCTTTACGACCCTCAAGCTTGCGTCTAACCACGAAGCTTTTATTTAGTCGCATTAGTTTATTCACAAAAGGACGTTCGATCAGGTTGTCACCGATGGCAATTTTGCAGGTGGATAAATTGGCCTGTAGCAATGCGTAATTCACCAACATTGGGTCCATAGCAATGTCCCTATGATTACTTATAAAAACATAAGCCTGATCTTTTTTTAAATTTTCAATCCCTGTTACATTAAATTGAGTAACCGTTTTATCTAACAAAGACTGAACAAATGGCTCAAGCTTGTTTTGCATAGTTTGAATGCTGTGTACATTTTTAAACTGATTTTTCAGGGCCTTTTTAATTCGGCCTTTAATTAAAGCAGGGAAAAAGCGCTGTAACCGCGGAAATTGTTGCGTAGCAATAAATTGTAAGAACTCACTGTCTTTCAATAGCGACATCAACATATCATTCACTTCATGATCTTGATATGCACGAATGTCATCAAATTCTGCTTTCATACTTTTACTAACTCTTTATTTTATTGTTCGCTAAAAAACTGTTGCGACCAATATTCTGCTTTTTTCTGGTTAATGCTTAAGCCCCACAACCCCTGATCGTAAGCCTTGCTTAAACGCAGGGCTGCCATCTTATGGCCTTGGTGGGCGGCGCTTTCATATAAATTTTGTATCTCTTCTTCATCGAAATTACCAATCGCTAAAGATTCATCTGTTAAAGCCTCTGCCAGCATAAATTGTGATTGCACTGATCCCAATTTGGCTGATTCGCGCAGATACTTAATACCCGTCATCTTGTGGTGGCGATTTACACCACGATATTTAAGGCGCATTCCAATAAGCATTAATGCGTCTTTGTGACCCTTATCTGCAGCTCGTCTTAAGCACAAAACGCCATAGTCATGAAGCCTCACATGAGACTGACCAAGACCGGAATAAAAAATAAAAGCGCCTTGGTAATATCGTAAAAGGGCCATCATTTAAACTAAAGCTCGTATTAACAAATCCACAGGATAAGTACCTTTATAGCCTCACAAAAACACAGGTTTTTATCATTCCACGCTTATGGGACAATGCGGGCTAATAACTCACACTTTTTATTTAGGACTCCTTTCCTATGTCCGTCGATTCATGGCAACCGGTGCAAGCTCCAACCAATATTGATAAGGTTTCTCTTGAGAAGCTATTAACTCTAGCCACTCAGTTCAACGAAGATACTCAGCTTACCGCAGAATTGAATTGGATTCAGCCATTAGCACACACTGACAACAAGATTTGGGCTCAAACTGCACAAAACCTTGAGCAAACTCAACTGGTTGATTTAATTCGCTTATTAACTTTGGTAGAAGATAAGCAAAACTGGAATTTGGCCGAAAAGTCCCCCGTGATCGCACTTTTTAAAGCTTTAAGAAAGCAGGCAGGCATAAACAAGGAATTAGTACAGTGGGTAAAGGCCCACAGTGACAATAAATATTTGCCATTTGGGCCTCTGCTATAGCGTTTCAGCCTGCTCTAGGCGCTGCTTTGCCGTTGCTGTTGCTCATTCCCTAGAACCGTTTCCAAGGTATTTTGCAACTGTAAACGGTTGACCGGTTTGGTTAAAAAAGCATCCATTCCAGCAGCAAAACAGGCTTCTTCTATTTCAGTTTGAGTGTTTGCGGTCAGGGCGATAATAGGCACATAACGACCGCCCAGACGGCGTATTTTAACGGTGGCCTCAATGCCATCCATAACCGGCATTTGAATATCCATTATAATGCCCAAATAGTTACCGTTCTCGTAAGCTTGAACGCCTTCCAAACCATTACAGGCAATACTCACCTCATAGCCCATTTTTTCTAGGGTTTTACGCATTACCAGTTGATTGGTTAGGTTGTCCTCCACTAACAATAATTTCCCTAGGAAAGTGCCTTCATCCTGTCTAGCCATATCCGCCACTCTCCCCAGTAATTGCTGCTCATAATCCAGTAAGCGGTTACACAATGCCTCGCGGCGATAAGGCTCGATCAAATGCACCCCCTGCACTAAATCCAGATCATAGTCGGCACCCAGCCACCACATCCAGCTTGCCTGAGTACTTTTCATACAATCACTCACCAGCAAACATTTATCCGGAATTTTTAGTGATTCTTCGTAGTGATGAACCGGTATATTAAGGGCCTGAAAAAAGCTATGGAACCACTGATTTTTATTAGCATTCTCAATGGCTATATAAACACCTTTTTCGCTTATCTTAGACAGAATTGTCTTATCTGTGATGGTTTTTAACGGCAAGGTAAACCAAAATTCGGCCCCCTTCCCTTCATCACTTTCAACTGATATCACGCCCCCCATCATCTCGACCAAATTTCGGCATATTGATAAGCCTAGGCCCGTTCCTCCATGACTCTTGGAAATATTCGCCTGGGCCTGGCGGAATACATCAAAAATAAGGGACTGTTTACTGGGCTTAATACCGATGCCTGAGTCTTTAATAGAGAACTTGAGCAGGTTTTTTTCACCAACCTTTTGGGTAGTCACTGTAATATGAATACTGCCTTGCTCGGTGAATTTCACCGCATTACTCATGAGATTATAAAGAACCTGACGCAAGCGAAAGGCGTCAACCACCACCTTTCTTGGCACATTAGAAACGAAGGACACCTGTAAACGGATGTGTTTTTGCAGAGCTTGCGGTAAATAAAGAGCCTCCAGATCATCCAATATATGCCACAAACTGGTTTCTGATTCATCCAGCTCTATATGACCAGCATCCGATTTAGACAAGTCTAAAATATCATTTACGATGTGCATTAAATGCTGAACACTACTGGTTAAGGATTGAACATATTGTGTTAACTCCTCTCCCTGGGCCAGCTCTTCTATTAAGCCCACCATCCCCATGATGCCAGTAAGCGGTGTGCGAATTTCATGACTCATATTGGCTAAAAAACGTGCTTTAGACATTGCACTTTCTTCCGCCTGTTTGGTGGCCTGCTGCAAAATTTTCTGCGCTTCTTTATGGTGAGATATATCAGTTGTTATTACCAGTGCCCTAGGCTCAGAGCCGTCATATTCCAAAGGAACAATATGATTGTTGAGGTACTTGATACCACCAGGCAACTTAACCTGCAGTTGGTACTCACTCTCCTTGCCACTGCTAAGAACACTATTAAGGTGTCGTTTGAAAAGTTTTTGATCAGCCTCATTTAAGTAATCATAGCTACTACTACCTATTAACTTTTCAACAGGAAGTTCTTTGCTTAAACCTTGATTCAAAGCACAAATGGTGCCCTTATCGTTAACTTCCGTGAGCACATCGGGCACATGCTGCCACAACACATTCAATTTCAGTTGCGATCGTCGCAGGTAACGATTGACGTGCCATAAATAAGCAAGCCCAATCAATAAAGCGAACACAAGTAAGCATACGCCCAGCCAAATCCAAGAAAAGCCAGTAGCGCTTTGCACTTCGATCACCGAGTAACCATAACTTGGGCAACAACATAGCCACAAAAAGATCAGAATAAACTTCATACAACCCTCAGTACTTACATATTCCAGTATAGACAGCCTTACCCATAACGCCGCCAGCTGGTCTATAGTTATTTAAAATAGGATCGATATTGAAGGGCTATGGCACGAATACTAGTGGTTGACGACATTCCAGCCAATGTGGAGATTTTAAGTATTCACCTCACGGATGAAGGCTATGAAATCGTTAAGTGCCTGTCTGGTAAAGAAACCTTTGAAATTTTACATACCTCTCAAGATGATCCTGAGCTTGAAATCGACCTTATCTTACTTGATGTGATGATGCCTATCATGAGCGGGCTAGAAGTATTGGCCCAGCTAAAAGGCAGCCCTCAAACCATGAACATTCCTGTCATCCTGGTGACCGCCAACGCCGACGAACAAAATGTAGCAGAAGGACTCGACATGGGGGCCTTTGACTACATCATTAAGCCTTATAGTTTATTGGTGTTATTGGCACGCGTTAGAACTGCATTAAGGGAAAAGGAGCGTCAGGATCTACTAGAACGCTGGGCCACCACCGACCCTCTTACAGAACTGCTAAACCGACGTCACTTTTATGAATTATCTGATCGTGAATTAGATCGCAGTCAACGGCTCAAAAGCCCGCTTTCATTTGTCATGCTGGATATCGACTTTTTCAAGAAGGTAAATGACCAATTTGGCCATTTAGTAGGCGATACCGTGCTTATTATCTTGGCCAAATTGCTAAAAGAGCATTTACGTAGCGTCGATTTATGCTGTCGCTATGGAGGGGAAGAGTTTGTTATATGCTTGCCAGATACTAACCGTGAAGGCGCTCGAGATGTAGCCGAACGAATTCGTATCGCTGTTAGCCAGGAATCAATTCTGGCCTCAGAAGATTCTGAACTCTTCATTAGCGTGAGTCTTGGCGTTGCCACTGGCCTTGAGAATGAAAAAGTTGAGGCCATTTTAAAACGAGCCGATGTAGCTCTTTATAAAGCCAAAGACGCTGGGCGTAATCAAACCCAAATTGCCTAACCTTTCATAAAAGTTAATCACCTCGTCCATCTTGGCGAATTCAGGTAGAATAACGCTGAATTTTTTAGCCTATTTAGAGTCCTACACTTGAACAAACAAAAAGCTTACAACAAGATTGCCAAAGCCACCATCAAGGCACTAAAAGAACAAGCGGATATTGGTAAAGTGAATGAACTCACCACCGAAGCAGTGTACAACGCCATAGACAAAGCCTTTAACAAGGAATATGCCGTTATGTTTGAGCGCCTTGATCAATATAAAACAGCTCTTGAGTTTGTTGCCAAAGGCAAAGATTTAGAAAAAGAACAATTAATTGCTTTAGCTCAGCAAAGTCTTATCAGTCCGCAATCATAGGCTAAAGAGCCCCTCATAATAATAAAAGCTGTCAGCTATTAAGGATCCTTCATGCCCTCTCGCAATCGCACGTTTTTTCTTGCCATTTTATTGGCGATTGTCTTTAGTTTTTTCAAAAGCACTTTCAATAGCCAGCCCATCGTTAGCGACAATGATGAGAAGCAATATCGTTACCTAGAGCTAGATAATTCTTTAAGGGTGCTATTGATAAGCGATCCCAAGGCCGATAAAGCGGCGGCGAGCCTGGATGTTAATGCAGGCAGCTTGCAAGACCCAGCCTTACGCCCAGGCCTTGCTCATTTCCTTGAACATATGTTGTTTCTGGGCACCAAAACTTATCCGGTTGCGGGTGAATACCAGGCATTTATTAGTCAACATGGCGGCTATCACAATGCCTTTACCGCGCAAGAACATACCAATTATTTTTTTGAAATTGATGCCAAAAAACTTCATGGTGCGCTAGATCGTTTTAGCCGTTTCTTCCATGAGCCATTATTTACAGAAGACTATGTTCAACGTGAAAAAGAAGCGGTTAATGGTGAATATAAGTCTAAATATAAGGATGATTATCGTCGTATTCAATACGTGATGAAAACCCTAGTAAACACTGATCACCCCGCCAGCCATTTTGCCACCGGCAACCTTGAAACCTTAAGTGATAATGAAAACAGTAAAGTCCGTGATGACCTATTGGCATTTTACCAGCGTTATTACAGCGCAAATATAATGACACTTACTGTTTACGGTAAAGAAGATTTAGACACGCTTAAAAAATGGGTTGAGCCTCTATTTAACCCCATAGAAAACAGCCAAACACAGTTGGACGAATACCCACAGAACCTTTATCCAACACTGCCGTTAGATATTCAAATTAAACCAGTCAAAGACATCTTTAGGTTAAGTTTCACCTTTCCGTTTGATCAGAGTATCGATTTTTATCAAAAGAAACCTACTGAGTATATTGGCCATTTTCTTGGACATGAAGGTGAAGGCAGCTTATTGGCCTGGCTTAAAAAACAAGGCTGGGGCGAAGGACTAAGCGCTGGTATGCACAGCAAAATTAATAACAATGGCGCCTTTCAAGTTAACATTAGCCTGACCGAGGAAGGGCTTAATCATATAGATGAAATTAGTGAGCAACTGTTTGCTTACATTCATGAATTAAAAAAGAACGGCGTGCAGCAATGGGTGTTTGATGAATTACAGCAATTGGCTAAGATGCAGTTTGCCTTTCAGCAGGGGCAAAAGCCTGCTGGCTTGGCTCAAGGGATTAGCATGAGCATGCACGAGTACCCGGTAAAAGATATCTTGCGCGGCCCATATCTGTGGCAAGAGTTTGATACGCAACTTATTCAATCACTTTTAAACAAGCTGACGCCTGATAATTTAGTGCGCACCTTTGTATCCCCAACCGTTGAAAGCAAAATAAATGAAAAATGGTTTGGCGCACCTTTTAATCGTTCAATACTTAACAGTGAATTGGTCAAAATCTGGCAACAAGCCAAATTAAATAAAGCACTGCATCTTCCTGGAGCTAACCCATTTATCGCTCAGGACGTCTCTTTATTAGAAAGTGGCGCACAAACAAAGCCAGAGCGAGTATCACAAACGCCTGGGCTTGATGTTTGGCATATGCAAGACATTGAGTTCACTGTGCCGCAAAGCAGCGTCTACATTAATTTACGCTCGCCATTGCCGCAATTGAGCGCCTCCAATCAAGTTTTAATGGACGCTTGGGTAAACTTGTTAAACGATCACCTCAATAGTTTTAGTTATCCTGCAACACTGGCTGGCCAGCACTATAGCCTCTATGGTCACATGCGCGGTATCGGCATTCGTTTATATGGTTACCGTGACAAGCAAGACGAGATTCTTAAAAAAGTCATTAGTGAATTGGTGGCTTTTGAACCCACCGATCTACAGTGGCAACAAACCCAACAAGAACTCATTAGGGCTTATCAAAATGCCTTAAAACAAAAGCCTTATGAGCGAACCATAGCCCAATTGAATCAAACTCTGATGCAACCTAGCTATAGCGAAACTCAACTACTGGACGCAATTAAGTCTTCTGTAAAAGAAGATGTACTGAATATTAAAAAGCGTTTTTTCAAACAGCTTCACCTTGTGGTTCTAGGCCATGGCAACATAAGTAAAAGTCAGCTATTGCAAAGTGCCAGCTTGTTAAATGGCTTATTAGAAAGTAGTGAAGCCGTCACGGTTAATCGCAAGCAGGTTAAACAGCTACCACATCAAATGACTCATAAAGCGGTTGTAGCTCAGCATGATGATAATGCTATGACCTTGTATTTTCAGGCACAAGATCAAGGCAGCAAAGAACGCGCAACCATGGGACTCATTGCACAGATTATAAAGGCTCCCTACTACACTCTAATGCGCACCCAGCGCAAACATGGATATATTGTGTTCGGTACGGCTTATCCCATGCTAGAACAAGGCGGCCTTGCCTTCATTGTGCAATCACCTAAAACCCCGTCACAAACTTTATTCAAAGAAACTCAAACCTTTATAAATGACTTTGTGCAGACACTTGTAGACATGCCCGACGAAGAATATAGCGCCCATCAGCAGGGCCTTATTAGCAACTTAATAAAGAAACCTTTAAACCTCAAAGAAAAAACAAATCGTTTTTGGCGAGATATCGACATAGACAATAACAAGTTCAATACTTATGAAGAACTGGCTAAAGAAGTAGAGCTATTAACTAAGCAGGAATTAGTTGATTACATTAAGTTAAACTTGGTAGGTGATAAACAGAAAGCTTTATTACTAGGTTTTGATGGCAGTATCAGCCAGTAATAAACCTGCAAAAAAAATGGCATATCCTAGTAATGAATTCACCAGGATATGCCACCTTACTTTCCAATAGTACTTATCTTTAAGCTTCCTCTGAAACACCATTCCTTTATAACCATCACCTTTTAAAGCTATGTCACTTCCTTGTGACAACCCAGTTTCACATTGGATTATAGATTCAGAGTTACGCGATCTTAGTACTGTACTGCTTTAGAGTTTGTGCAAAATCATGCAGTGCACGAATACCACTTTCTTCGGCCTCTTTGCACCAGCTTTCCATGGCGCTTAGCAACTCATCTTTATTCGCAGTCCGTTTCTTCCATACCTGCAAGAGCTGTTGCTTCATGTGGTAAATGGTTTCCATTATTTCGTCTGCATTGGTGAGCTCAGTGAGCTGTTGACGGTAAGAGTCACTTAACAAACTGTCTTCTTTAGCAAGAATACGTTTGGCACGTTTAAATAACGCTTGGCCATTCTCATCAGCATGTTGCTTTTGCTCTGCTACCACAGGCTTGATCACGCTTTGATAAAATTTCGCCATTATTTGAAAGCGATTATTGGCCGCAGCCATAGCCGCATCAAAATCCAATTCCAATTTATTTTTATCTACATGTACCACAGGACCACGACGAACATTTTTAACCAAACCTAATATTTCAAAACAACGAATGTACATCCAGCCGATATCAAACTCCCATTTCTTAACCGATAACTTGGCCGAGTTTGGATAGGTATGATGGTTATTATGAAGCTCTTCGCCGCCGATCCAGATTGCAAATGGCGTAATGTTGCGTGAAGCGTCACGGCATTCAAAATTTCGATAGCCAATAGCATGACCAATGCCGTTTATAATGCCAGCAGCATGAAAAGGCATCCAAATCATCTGTACTGCCCACACGGTAATACCAATAGGCCCTAGCAACACTAGGTTCAACGCCAGCATGATAAAAATGCCCAGAAGCTTATACTTTTGGTATAGATTATTTTCCAGCCAGTCATCCGGGCAGCCCTTGCTATAACGGCTAATGGTTTCCTTATTACTAATTTCTTCGTAATAAAGCTCAGCACCAGTCAATAAAACCGTTTTTAAGCCCTTAACAACAGGTGAATGAGGATCATCTTCGGTTTCACATTTAGCGTGATGCTTTCTGTGCACCGATACCCACTCTTTAGTAATGGTCGCAGTGGTCAGCCATGTCCAAAAACGAAAGAAATGAGCTAATGCAGGGTGCATATCCATGGCTCTATGGGCCATGCAACGGTGTAGATAAACAGTGACACAGACAATGGAAATATGAGTTAAAAGCAAGGTGTAAAGCAATGTTTGCCACCCGCCCAATGATAATAAACCCTGTTCAAACATATGTAATACCTCTTAAAAAACACATTATTTCAGTCACTTTCCCATATCTCCAAGTTATTTTGAGTAACCACTAACTAAGCCAAATGGCCTCTATTACAAAATGGCGTACATACGTACACCGAATAGCTCAATAACCACGGACATTAGCCTAAAACTCTGGGAAAAATATGGTAAAAAACGCTGAAAAAGCTGAAAAAGCTGAAATTTGATAACATTGCATGCTACCTTTGCCCAAAAATAAGTCAACCTTTGGAGCAAGATTAAGCGAACAAGTGTTTACTTAATCTAAGAATGGAAAACTATAGACCCCAATTACAAGGCCTAAACAGGTAGGGTATTTAAAACAGAAAGGCGCTAGCCATGCCTATGACTAAGCTGTTCTCACGCCTAACCAAGGGGCTGTCACTAAAAGTTGCACCGTCGATATTCACATAACGCATAAAGCCCGCCACTAACCAGTCAGACCACAAAACAGCGGTACTGTAACCCAGTTGGAAGCCTCCATAACCACCCTCTGCCTTATACTCGCTGCGCTGTGCCGTCACATATTGGGTATCCACGCCATAGGTGTAGTCATGGTAACGACTATTGGCACTGCGTATTCCCAATGTTAATTGTGGACGAACTTCATACTGGCCTAAGAAATACCCCCTGCGCCACACCATTCTTGGGTTAAATGTATAGCCTCTATCGCTGGCCTGGGCAAAGTCAGTGCTCATAGCCCCTCGTAGGGGTAACTCTATATACAAGGCATTTTCTTGGGTACGATCGCCCTGAAAGTAATAATGAAGCGCCGGCCCCGCCTCAATAATAAAGTCTAAATCGTTCATGCCTTTACGAGCATCATTTTTATCACTGTCTACTTTAAAGGCTCCCCCTATACTAATTTCCAGGCTCCAATTACCGCTGCGCCACAAATTACCCTGAATCAGGTTCCGATCAATACTGAATTTTTCACTGCGGTAACGTAAATAGGGAAAGGGCAAGTAAAAATCTTCCGATTCATCACTGCCAATATAGTGAGGCACATGCACAGCCGACATGCCCAAACCCACTTCCAGCTCGGCTTGAGCGGTGCTAACGAAGAAAATAAGGGAGAATATAAACGCCATAACTGGCAAGCGATTAAGCGACATACATTTAAACCACATGGGACGGACATTATTATTATGTCGCTACCCTATAACAAGTACCTTAAAAATGACATCGTCAGCGCCACAATTAAGGCTTTTAAAGCAGCTATTGTGCTGCAAGTTTAGGCCCATGAACTATTCTAAGGATATCGTGCAAACAATTTTTCTATGGCAATGCTATGTCTGCATTACGCACAATCATTTTTCTGCTTTCTCTGGCACTAGCCTGTGGTCACCTGTCTTTCGCAAATGAAAATATGTCTTTCGAAGAGTTACTGGATACCCCGCTTGCCGAACTCATGCACATTCAAGTGCAAACCGCCTCTCTTGCCAGTGAACCTTTAAGCAGCGCTCCTGGCAATATCATGGTCATTAGCCGCCAGCAAATTAACGATCGGGGCTACCGGCACTTAAAAGAACTCATGCAAGACCTACCCAGTGTTGATATTCAAAGCCAAAGTTCGTTTGAAACTGAAAACCGAATGACACTGCGCGGCGTGGTTGGCAACAGCAAGTTTATAATTTTACAAGACGGCATTCGCATTAGCCCACCCACAGGCGATGCCATCGCCATTTCCTATAACTACCCCTTGTACCATGTCAAACAAGTAGAAGTGGTTTATGGGCCCGCCTCGGCTCTTTATGGCGCAGATGCCTTTACCGGTGTCATCAATTTAATTTCACAAAAAGGTTTGTCATCTTCCCAAACCCAATGGACATTAGGGGCGGGTGTGGATCAGTTACGATATTCCAGCGTGCAATATCGTGGCGCCATCAACGAAGATACTCTATTCACACTAGGCGCCGATTTTCACAAAAGTGATAACCAAGATTTATCCAAGGAATATCCTGAATACTTTCCAAACAATGACCTCGTCACCTTTGGTGGCAGCACCGTTTTAAATGCAAGTAATCGAAATTCTTACAACGCTAGTACAAAAAGCCATACCCTTAACATGCAGATTCAATTTAAAGCCGATTTTCAGCTGGGTTACAACCGCCGCTATTATGAAGTACCTACTACCATCATCGCCCTACCTGATAACGTTAATTACAATACTAAAAACCATTGGATAACCCAAATTGATACACTTCATAGCCTATATTCATTCACCTTTTCCAATGCAATTTCCACAGATATTCAGCTGAGTTATTCTTTTTATGAATTGAATGAACAATCAAAGTTCAACAACATTCTCACCAACTATATTAACGGTTATAAATATGCCCGAGGGGAGGAGACTGAGCTAACACAAAAATTAAACATTCAATTAAGTGAAAGCTCATACCTTATAGGCGGCTATACGTTGGAGCGTTTTAATTACTTGCCAGCCACCCCTACTGTGGCCAGTCCTTACAATACAAACACCTCTTCCTCTTCACAGGGTTTGTATTATTTAGGCAGCAACAACCAGCTGCCTATCAGAACCTTTAATACCCATTACACTAATCAAGCTGCGTTTACTCAATTAAAAAACAATTGGGGAGATCAATGGACCTCAACACTTGGGCTTCGTTACGATGAAAATTCCATTTACGGAAAATCGGTTAACCCCAGATTAGGCGCGGTATGGCAACCCGGTAACCAGACCTCTTTAAAAATTTTATACGCGCAAGCCTTTCTCGCCCCTTCCGCCAGTTTAATATTCCAGCACTTTGGCGGCTTTGCTTTTCAGGACAGCGATGGGGTTTTTCAAAGTTTTCTCATGCATGTACCAAACCCAGATCTTGAGCCCGAAGAGATGCAAACTTTCGAAATTAATCTCCAGCATCAGTTCAGTCCCAGCTTAGTCACAGTACTGAGTGTTTATTCCGAAAAAGTCAGCGGTATGATTGCTCAGATAGAAACACCCACAGTGCAAAATGATTTTGTACCCGGCGGCAATATTGCCAGCACGGTTTGGAATGACAACATAGGAAAACTCAGTGCAACAGGGGCTGACATTTCTTTTGTTTATAAAAAGCCTGCCTGGTTTACAAAGATGGAATTATGGGGAAACTATAGCTGGATAGACGGTCATCTAACGGGCAGTGAGGGCCAAGTAGAATTACCATTTGTGGCTAAAAACAAAGTAAAACTAGGCGCCACCTTTAAATATAAACAGTATTTTTTCAGCCCCAGCATTCACTGGATTGATAGCACTAGCGGCTCAGAAACAGGTGAAGATATAGGCCGAACAGTACCTGAATATACCCTAGCCAACGTCTATCTTGGTACTCGCGCCTTTTTTAATTCGAAGCTTGAACTAGGCCTTCGCATTCATAATATATTTAATGAAAAATATGAAAACAGCAACGTAAACGACGAATTCGAATTCTTTGGAAAACCACAACAAACACGTTCTTGGCAACTGGATATGAGTCTTAAATACTGAAAAGCGATAACGCCAATTGTCTATTTCTGCTCCCGTCACTAAGTTTCCATGGTTAAGCGCGTCCTAACCATTTCAAAAAAATTGTAATTCACATTAGTTAGTTAATAAGTTTTCAATGAGGCTAGTCGGGTATCTAGGGTATTCATCTGTTCTTCCATTTCATCGCTGAAAACATCGCTCTCATTAGCCAGCGTTGCCAGCACCTTTGCTGCGTCGCCTATGCGTTCAAGCTTACTTTCAATCTCTCCAATCACATTACTTTGCAGCTCGGTTTTATTGGCCACCAAAATAATATGGTCCACAATACTTGTAATATCGGTCACCACCGAGGCTAGTGATTGATAACTTAAGCGAGTTTCTTCCATAGCCCCCTGGGCCTTTAGATTACCTGTATTAATAACCTTTACCGCTTGATTCACTCCAGATTCTAGTCCTTGAATCATTGTATTAATCTCTTCGGTACTAGCCTGTGTTTTAGAAGCAAGGCTTCGCACTTCATCTGCCACCACCGCAAACCCTCTACCCTGCTCACCTGCTCTGGCGGCTTCTATGGCAGCATTTAACGCCAATAAGTTGGTTTGTTCGGCGATAGCACGAATCACATCAAGTATACGATTAATGTCTTCACTTCTATTGGCCACTTCTGAAATTGATTCACTGGCGGCGCTCATGTCTTGAGTTAACGCCTCTACCGCCTGCACCGAGCCAGATAAAGATTGCTGAGAGCTCACTATGGTCTCACGGGCCTGTTCAGCACTGTGAGATATATCCGAGGCCACACTGGAAACCTCAATGGACCCTTGTAATAATTCACGAGTGGCCAATACGATACCGTCTATATCGGCTTGCTGATCTTTGCTGGCTTGCAACGATTGTTTATTTATTTCTTTTCCCTTGAGGGCAGTGCCCTTGGCGGCATCCCCTAAAAATTTTAACTGGGTGATCATATCCCGCAGTTTCTTAATAAAGCGGGTAAACCCCTTACTCAGTGAAATTAGCTCTGCGTGAGTATTTAGATAAATATCTTGCGTTAAGTCCCCGTCCTGACTGGCTAGATTTTGCACCCTATCATCTAGTTCTCTTAAAGGCTGCACGATAGATTTAATAAAAAACATGAGCACAAAAAGTGTAAAAACAATCACTACACCTGCAATCAAAATGTCTCCTACCATGAGCGCTGCAATGCTTTCATCAAGGGTGTCGATCAAGTCATGGGTACTGGCTAACACGACGGCTTCGGGCAACTCAATTAGAAGCGACCAGGTATTTTCCGAATCTTTAATGTTAATGCTACAACCCAAATAATAAATACCATCATGCAACCAAAGGCTCTCTTTTTGCTTATGTAAAGCGGTGATTTTTTCAGCATTTACAGGATGGAATTCTTTAAAAGGCCGGGACAAATATTGTTGATAATGACTGGCACCTACCACTAAATTTAATTCACTTAAAAGTGTAATTTTACTCTGGCCATTATAAAGGGATGCACTTAATTTCTTGGCCAAGACCTGTAGGGTATCTAGGTGAACATCCACCCCCACTATGCCCGCAAATTCATTTTCAACCAATACTGGAGTGGTAATGGCGGTCATGAGTTCACTATTGCCCTCACTTATTTCCCATAAATGTGGTTCACGGGTACAGGGGGCTAGGGTTTCTTTTGGACATAAATACCAATGGGCTTCACGAATACCAAACTCATCTTTGCGACTGTCATATTTGGTATTCTCTTGTAAGTCGGTTATTTGTTGTAATTTTTTCTGAGCATTTCGAACCCAGTAAACACCAAAAGTGCCTGAACTATTAATGGAATGAATTGCATTAGAATTCTTAAATTGATCATCCAGGTTATCTAGTTGGTTAGGCTCAAAATCAGCGTAAACGGCATGGATATTTTTATGGCTCAAAAGTGTGTTTCGAATTAAATTATTAATTTGATGCCGGCTAAGTTTATGGTTTTCCTGCTGAATATTATTAACCAAAACATTGGCCAGATCCCGAGGAATATCGTGCACCGCCTCCATGAAGTTTTCTACTCTATTGGCCAGCCTCAATGCCTCGCTAGACAAGCGTTTCAACACTTCTTCTTCCATGGTGTCATGGGTTTGCGAGGCTAACTCCAATTTTAATTTAGACTGGCTATGAGTCAAATTAAGGTGCAACACCACCACCATGAATATCAGTGCCAGTGAAAATATCACCAGCAGTTTAATTTTAAGGGGCAGAATGCGAATAAAGTCTTTCATCTAGTAGCTCATGACAACACCAGAAGTGATTAAAAGAGTATAGCCAAGACCCCGTTAATTGCGTTCATTAACACCGTTAGGCCCTTGAAATTACTTGCGTGGCACGGATAATCGCAGCCATGAATGAATTACCCATTGCCCATATATTACCCGAGCTATTAAAACAGCTCTCACACAGCACGCGTTTGGTGATACAAGCCCCACCAGGGGCCGGTAAATCCACCCTACTGCCCTTGCACCTGCTTAAGGCTCAATGGTTAGGGGATGGTCAAATTTGGCTGTTGGAGCCAAGGCGCCTGGCGGCCGAACAGGTGGCTCGCCGTTTAGCGGGCACTTTGGGAGAAGAACTGGGGGAAAGTATAGGGTTAATGACAGGTGAGTTTTCCAAGGTTTCCAATAAAAATAAACTGCTCGTAATGACTGAGGGCATACTGGCCCAGCGCTTGTTAAATGAAAATGATATTCCCCAATGCCAAGCCATCGTCTTTGATGAGTTTCACGAGCGTAATGTGCAAACCGATCTAGGTTTGGCTCTGGCCATGCAATGTCAGGAATACTTAAGAGACGACTTAAAAATATTGTTGATGTCAGCCACTCTCGATAGCGACACTCTGGCAGAAAAACTCGATGCGAAGGTATTAGCCAGTGAAGGACGCTGCTTCGATGTGGATATCCATTACCTAAGCACGCCTCTCATTCAAAATCGCCCTGCCAACTTAAATCAACAAGTGAGCCGCGCAGTGAATTTGGCTTTATCAGAACATGACGGCGATATCCTAGTGTTTTTACCCGGCGTTAAAGAAATTCGCCAATGCTTTGAGAACTTGGAGCACTTAGCAGCCAGCAACATAAAAATAGCGCCCTTGCATGGCCAGTTGAACTGGAATCAACAGCGGGAAGCCATGGCCAATTGTGAGTCACGCAAGATTATTTTAGCCACCGACATTGCCAAAACCAGTGTGACTTTAGAAGGCGTTACTGTGGTGATTGATTCCGGATTAGAACGCCAATCACAATATAATGTGCGCCAAGCCATGGATGAACTAGTGACGGTAAAAGCCAGTCAAGCCAGTATCATTCAACGCACCGGTCGTGCAGGGCGAGTTCAAGCGGGTGTGTGTTATCGTTTATACAGTGAGGAAGATTTTTTAAGCCGCAATGAATTCAGCGATAAATCCATTACCCTATGTGATAGCTCACAGCTTGCACTGAACCTGGCCAGCTGGGGCAGCCTTGAATTAAGCGATTATTTTTTACTGGATATGCCAGAAGCAAAACGCTGGAAAAGCAGTTTAGAATTGCTTGATCAGTTGGACATCACCCAACAAGGCAGCTTAACCCAGCACGGAAAATCCGTAAGCCAGTTACCCTTGCACCCGCGTTTATCTCACATG
Source organism: Bermanella sp. (assembly GCA_036960565.1). Lineage (GTDB taxonomy): Bacteria > Pseudomonadota > Gammaproteobacteria > Pseudomonadales > Oceanobacteraceae > Bermanella. The sequence goes on along the minus strand of JBALXQ010000002.1, from coordinate 144,612 downwards.
ATTATCAAGGCGCGTGAAATGGGTTTGGGCCAAACAGCTTGTTATCTGGCTGCTATTTTAAGCGAAGGTGACCCTCTGCATTTTGATCCCCGCGATGGTAGCAACAGCGATTTAGAATTGCGTTTACAACTGTTTGAATCAAGCCAGCTACCGCGAAGTTTTGAACATGGTCAGGTCAAATTTAAAGTCGCACAACGCATAAAAAAACTGGTTCAAAAACTCATGAGCCAGTTAAAAATAGCGGCTAAACCCATTGACGCACACAGCGCTGGAATATTAACCACCTTGGCTTATCCCGACAGGTTAGCGCAAAAACGTGGGCAGGGTTATCGCCTACGATCTGGTCAAGGCTGCTCATTGTTGCCCGTTGAAGCATTAAAAACATCTGACTATTTGGCCGTAGCCCATTTAAGCACCAATAAAAATGCACTAAAAAATAATAGCCAAAGCTTTATACGCCTGGCCGCACAAATTAGTGAAACTGAAATTGAACAATTATTTTCTAAGCAATATCAACAAATAAGCCAACAGCAACTCAGCCCACAACAAAAATTAGTTTCCACAGTGCAAACCCGTTTAGGTGCCTTGCTCATAAATGAAAAAACCAAACCTGCCACCAAACAAGAACAAAAAGATTTTGCTTGGAAAAACATAAAAGAAAAAGGCCTAAAAGCACTGCCTTTAAAAGAAGCACACTTACACCTATTGAACCGATTAAATTTAGCGCATGAATATTTTAATAATGAATACCCTGATTTTTCAGATACGGCCATGGTTAATGATATGGATAACTGGCTAGCACCCTTTTTAGCCACCAGCTCACTAGAAAAAATAGACTATCAACAAGCTTTTTTATCTCGTCTTGATTGGTCACTGCAACAAAAACTCAATGAGGATTTCCCCACTGGTTTTAAGCTGCCTACCGAACGAGTGGCCAGTATCGATTACACTCAAACACCTCCTGTGGTTCGCGCTAAGTTGCAAGAGTGTTTTGGCCTGTTAACATCCCCGTTGGTGGCCAGAGGCAAACTGGTGTTAAATTTACACTTACTCTCACCTGCCCAGCGACCATTGGCCATGACTCAAGACTTAGCCTTTTTCTGGCAAGAAGCCTACCCCCAAGTACGTAAAGAAAACCGTGGTCGCTATGCCAAACATCCCTGGCCAGAGGATCCTTTAACGGCCACCGCCAGCCATATGACTAAGCGCCGTTTAAAAGAAAGTGAATAGATCTTTAAAAGAATATTTTCTTATAAGTGCATCACAGAGATCCAATTACTTTACTGCTAGAGTTAAACTGATCCTTGTTCAATTTATTTGGTAGTTGTATGCATCAGCCCAAGCTTTACCTTTTAATCATTGCCATCGTTTTATTGGGAACCTGGCTGGGGGTTTATTACCTTAAACCGGGCCCTGAGTCAGTTAAAACAACTCAAACACCCGAGTCTAATATACCTTCGCCCCCTTCCCAGCCTTTGGTAACTGACCCTGCTATTTCAGGCCTAATCAGCAAGCCTGACGTGACCATGCAAACACCAAAGCCCAATGCGACACCTCAGGAAAAAAGACACATAGATATGCTCTCTGAGGAAATGAAGCAATCCATACGCGACAAGCTCTTTCATCATGGCCCTAAGGATGTCATTAAGCGGGATGACGGCACCATCATTTTGCCCTCAAATGGACGTTTCACGCAGATGCCTGTGGCGGTTGAAATGCCCGATGGCACTATTAAAATTCAGGAATACAGCGTGCTGCCCGAATAACCGCATTACTAAATAAAAGGGTGCTGTGCCATATAATGGAGCACCTAAGATAACTCTAACGCAGTAATCCAGAACAAATTTGTGAAACAAATGGCCAAATAGCTGAAATGGCCGATTAGATCGTATACCGTTACGAAAAATTACCCTGCCATTTCAATTCATTACCCTGCTCATTATTGACTACCCTTAAAATACAACCTGTTAGTAGTAGAAGTAGATTCAGTAGATGCCATTATTTAAGTTGTTAATAGCCATCGCAATATCAGTATTAAGCGCACAAGCTTTAGCCGAGGCCTGCCCTGCATCCAATACTCTGGCCAGTATTAACAACCCCTGCACCGTGACGGGCACCCACTCCACCTTCGAGCTTCATTTCAATTCAGGTTTCGCTGACACCAATCAGTTAAACCCAGTTGATGGCAATCCCGGCAATACCGTGGGCAGCCAACGACAGTATTCGTTCATAAAAGCGGCGGAATTGCTGGCCAATAAAATAGCCAGTGATGTGGTGATAGAGGTAGACGCTTACTTCAGCGCCCTTACGTGCAGCGACACCACCGCGATTCTGGGCAGCGCTGGCGCCACCAACAACTTTAGCCACCCATTTCCGCCATCAGGGGTGCAGTCGAATACCTTCTACCCGGTCTCTCTTTACAGTGCTCTGTCTGGGATTGATGAAGACTTTCGCGACAGCGACGTCATCGCCGAATTTAATAAAAACATTGGTAATAGTGGCTGCCTTGAAGGAAGTAGCGGCTGGTATTACGGATTTGCCACCCCGAGCAATAATGCTTTTGGTTTTACCACTGTTTTACTGCATGAGCTCACTCATGGGTTGGGATTTGCGAGCTTAATTAATCCTGAAACGGGTAAGAAGCCCAACCGTTTAGACGATATTTTCTCATCATTTTTATTTGACGAAAGCCTTGGCTCGTGGCCTGATTTAACCAATAGCCAACGCCTGGCATCGGCCAAAAATAGCGGCGGCCTGTTATGGGATGGCGAACATGTGAACAAACAAGCCATTGGAGTAGTCAATGACGGCTTTGAAGATAACGACTTATCCAATACTTTTACCTCTGGCGACAGAGTTGAAATGTATGCTCCTGACCCCGTTGAAACTGGCAGCAGCATTAGCCACTTTAGTACCCTACTGTCCCCCAACGAATTAATGGAACCAGAATACACCGAAGGGCAATATGAATTAGGCCTAGGTTTATACCTTTTACAGGACTTGGGTTGGTTAATTAGGTTAATTGATGAAAATCAACAACAAGTCAGCATTGACGGCATCACCCTAGATGATGGCGACAGCATCACCCTAGATTTAAACAATAAACAGCTCGACGTTTCCGGCGGCAGTGATGACTTTAGTTTTAGCCTTAAATATCAAGGCAACGACGTGAATGAATTGCTTAGCGAAAATGAATCCGGCTTGAGTATTTCACTGCCTACTTCTGGCGCTTTCGCCGGAACGTATACCCTCACCATTACCGATGCCCAGTCTAATCAAGATACTAGCATCAGCATCATTCGCCCTTTGCGCCTTAACTGGTCAACGATGTCTTTATTAAACGGCGATCTCACTCAATCCCTCAAAATTGAAGGCGCAGCACCGGGTAGTCAATTCAATATTTCTCAATCGCCTGATAGTTTACTAGTTTTTAGCGACACCTTAATTGCTATTAATGATGCACAAGATTTTAATGCTGCCACCAGCCAGATTTTAACGGAAACCGTTTTGGATATGAGTGAACTCATGGTGACGGTAACCGCAGTGAATGCCGATTATGAAGATGCCAATAGCGCCATTCAGATTCATCCAAGCCAACGTCATTATTTTTCTGTGGTGGATGTATCTAACCAGGCCATAACCGATGCCAATGCCACCCTGAGTGAAAACAGCACGTTAAACAGTTTTAACCTGGGTTATGAATATGTAACGGATAACAGCGGCCAATTTAATTTGGTATTGCCGATTGATGAACAAGCCTATGAACTCACCATCGCCGCCAGCCATTTTAACTCTGTCACCCTGCCAATATTTAATGGCATCATTGAACACGTTGTCATGCTTGAAGCCATGGGCGAGCCTATTATTCTGTCGGGGAATGTAAGTGCTGGTTCAGATCAAGACTTCAATATTAATCCGCCAACGGTCCTTTTGCGCTTTCTCAATGCCGACCCTGTGAGCATTTCTATCAATGTAATTAATGCCCACGAAGCCGTTTTTAACCTGGAAGTAGATCTAAGCCAATGCACGTTATTGAGCATGGAGTTTCAACAGGTCAATTCCCAAAGTAGTAGCCTGGATGTAAGTGATACACATGAAAATCAGAATTTCGAAATATTGCTGCAAAAAACAAATGTTTCCGTCGATGTAAATAGTAACAACGATAGCAACATCGAAAATCCCCAAACCAACCTAACCTCCTCAAACGGTGGCGGCACTTTAAACCTTTATCTGTTGCTTGGTTTATTGCTCTTTATTCCACTCACCAGCAGAGCTAGACGGCGTTAAATTCTGCCTTAAACTTATAAGTTCTACCTCATTCTGTTTTTTATAACCGGATCAGCTGCTGTATTTTTACAGAGAATATATATGTGTCTCCATTCATATTCTATTAACGTTTAAAGAAAATATTTTTTAAATTTAAATATTTTAAAAAACACGATTATTGGGATTAACCACTCAAACTCAGCCTGATGTGCTGGGTCATTTAAAAAATTAAGCATAAGCTATAAAGGGCATCTATATTAATTACTTACGCCTTGCTCAGAATCAAGACGGACTTTGGAAGAAATGCTTATTGCCTTTCAAGGAAGGCCAACGCAGAGTCTGGGCAAGGCATAACGCCCCTCAGGGCGTGACCTCAAGCACACATTGCCGGCGTTGCGCCGCTTGAAAATGGAACCACCATTTTACTTCGCAACGCGCCTTGCCACTGCACGCTTGGGGTCACGCAGAGGAAGTAATCAATTATTAGAGATGCCCTCAAGAAAGCACTCTGGATTTGAGGCAGTTATGGCGCTTGTTAGATTTACCTTATTACTTATTTCTTTGCTGTTTAGTTCGCTGGTTTTTTCTGCCGCCTGCCCAGCATCCAGTGCCACGACTACCGCAGGCAACGGTAATTGCACGGTCACAGGTTCGTCTTCCACCATTCAATTAAACTTCGACAGCGGCTTTGATTCCACTACCGCCATTACCGCCACCGGTGGCAATAACGGCACGACCATAGGCGCCCAGCGCAAACTCTCTTTTATTAAGGCAGCTGAAATTCTAGCCGCCCAGCTCGACTCCACCATTACCATTGCGGTGGATGCCAGTTTTAGCGCCCTTTCCTGCTCAAGTAATTCCGCCACCCTAGGCAGTGCCGGGGCCGTTAATAATTTTGCGTACAACAGCCCGGCGCCTACCGGCTTAGTGGCTTCAACTTTTTATCCGGTGGCGCTCATTAATGCCATTAGAAATCAGGATGTGGATACGGATGGCAACGGCGATGGTGACAGCGATATCACCGCTGAATTTAACCGCGACATTGGCGATGCCGACTGCCTAGCAGCCAGTAGTTGGTATTACGGTTTTGGCACCCCAGGGGGCAGTGAAATAGGTTTCACCACAGTACTGCTACATGAGATGACCCACGGGCTGGGGTTTGCCAGTCTGGTAAACCCTTCCAGTGGTGCCAAGGCCAGCGGCATTGACGATATTTTTTCTAATAACTTATATGCCTCTGCCAATACATCAACCTGGCCTAACCTGAGTAATGCTCAGCGAGCCACCAGTGCCACCAGCAGTACCGGGCTATTATGGAATGGCACCAATACCAATACTCAGGCCATCGCACTATTAACCGATGGTTTTCAAGACAACGATACCTCTAACTCCTTTACCTCAGGCGACAGGGTTGAAATGTATGCGCCAGCAACAGTAGAAAGTGGCAGCAGCGTCAGCCACTTTAATACCGCCGCCGCCCCCAATGAACTCATGGAACCCAGCTATACAGAGGGCCAATACAGCTTAGGTTTGGCTTTTTACCTGTTGCAAGATATCGGTTGGGACATTAACGCCAATACCGACCCCACCATTACCGCTGTAGATCAAACCACCAATGAAGATGTGGCGTTGGTAGTGGATATCAGTGGCTGGGGCAATGATGGCGACGGCGATGCCCTCAGCTACAGTGTCACCACCTGTGCCACCAATATTACCTGCAGCATCAGCGGCACCGATTTAACCCTAACCCCCGATGCCGATCACAACGGTGCCACTCACAGCATTACTATTGAAGCAGACGATGGCAATGGCGGCACCATCAGTGACAGCTTTAATCTCACCGTTACGGCTTTAAACGATGCGCCTGCCTGGAGCACTATTACCACGCAAAATGTCGCCGAGGGTGATTCGGTTAATGTGGCATTAGCCAGTTTCGCCAGCGATGTGGAAGGCGATACTATCACCTATACCGTCACTAACTGTGACTCGGGCCTTACCTGCTCAATCGCCGGTTCAACCCTTACGCTTAATGCCATATCCAATGCAGGCAATGTGGTTTCGGTGACGGTACAAGCCGATGATGGCAATCTTGGCACCACCAGTGTCGATATTGATGTCAGCATTGGCGTGGCGGGCAATACCGCTCCCACCCTCACGGCTGTGGATCAGAACACCCTAGAAGATACCGACCTTGTGGTGGATTTCAGTACTTGGGCCAATGATGCCGATGGCGATACCCTAAGCTATTTAATCACCGCGTGTGACGCCAACATCACCTGCAGCATCATTGGCACTAACCTAACACTGGCGCCCGACGCCGATCAAAATGGCGCCACCCATGCCGTTACCCTACAGGCAAGCGACGGCAATGGTGGTGTTATCAGCGACAGCTTTAATCTAACCATCGCTGCCGTAAATGATGCCCCTGTTATTACGGCGGTGGACCAAACCGTTGATGAAGATGACACTCTCATTGTTGATATCAGCGGCTGGGGCAGCGACGTAGATGGAGATGCCGTCACCTATGCCATAAATAGCTGCGCCACAAATATTACCTGCTCTTTAAGTGGTACAGATCTAACCCTTACGCCCGATACTGATCATTATGGTGCCACTCACACCATCATTATTGAAGTTGCCGATGGAGACGGCGAAACCGATCTGGGGAGTTTAAATTTAGAAGTGAGTAACACCAGTGATGACCCCTTAATTACCGCCGTGGATCAAACCACCAATGAAGATGAGGCGCTGGTGGTGGACATAAGCAGCTGGGGCTCAGACGTAGATGACGATACTTTAAGTTATACGGTATTAACCTGTGCCACTAACATCACCTGTACGGTGGCGGGCTCAAACCTCACCCTTACCCCATCCAGCGACCACAATGGTGCCGTTCATACCATCACCGTTGAAGTAAACGATGGCCATGGCAATACCGCCAGCGACAGCTTTAACCTAGATGTGGTTGCCCAAAACGATGACCCAGTTATTAATGCTATCTCCCAAGCCACAGATGAAGATACCGCACTAGTGGTAGACATGAGTGCTTGGACCTCGGACGCTGAAGGAGACAGCCTGACGTATTCGGTCACTACCTGTGCCACGAATATAAGTTGCAGCATAGTCGGCAATAACCTCACCCTCACCCCAAATGTAAATCACAATGGCACCACTCACAGCATTACCATCGGCGTGATTGATGGCAATGGCGGCAGTGCCAGCGACAGCTTTAATTTGGCAGTTAACCCTGTAAACGATGCGCCCTTTTTCATCGCGCCCGCCAATTTAACCATTGCCATTGACCATACTGAGGTCATTGATTTAACGCCGTTGGCAGATGACATTGAAAACGAGGCATTAAGTTTCTCAGTACTCACCTGCAACGCTAACTTAACCTGTCATGTCTCTGGCAATAATTTAAGTTTGTTGGCCAGCAGTGGCGAAGGGACCGTCGTTCCCGTGGGTATTCAGGTAAGCGATGCCAGTGGCGCCACCGACACCCATACCTTTAATGTAAGTATCACCGCTTTCACCCCTACCCTGCACTTAGAAGTAGGCGGCACCTCCTATGTGAACGGCGACACTGCTGTTTTACCGTTAAGTGATACGCAGGTAGATGTCATCGGCGGCAGTGGGAACTTCCTCTATGACCTTACCTACAACGAACTTAACGCCAATGCGCTGCTGAGCTTTAATAACGATGGGGTTGAGATTGCCCTACCTGTTTCTGGCACCTTTGCCGGTAATTATGTCTTTAGCATCACCGACAACAATACCAGCGAAGTATTGATAGTGACCTTCACTCGCTCTCTGCGTATTACTTGGTCGAGCACTTCATTCTTAAATGGCATTGGCGGTCACAGCCTCATTATTGAAGGGGGCGAATCAGGTGGCCAATTTAGTCTTTCTCAAACCGAATCGGGGTTAATTAAATTTCTCGATAGCAATGAAACCGAACAAACCGTATTTGTGGCACCAAACGATGCTGCCAGTTTTAATCGAATAGATATTCACATTGAAGACAGCCGAGTATTGGAATTAACTTCGGTGGATGTGACTCTGGAATCGTTTGATCAATCGTTTACAGACATAGTACAAACCCTAACGGTTTACCCATCTGTGGCGCATGTTATCAGTGTCATCGACAGCTTAGGGGCGGCTATTGCTTTAGCACAAGGGGATCTGGCTAGCCTTAACCTGCTCAATACCTTGGGCCTCAACTTGCAATACAGTGCCGATCAAAATGGTTTTATTAACCTGCTACTGCCCAGCGATGAAGACGCTTATGCGTTCACCTTAAGCGCCGTCGGTTATAACCCATCCAGTATTAATCTGGATGCCACCCTCAGTGAGCATCAGGTGATTCTTGCCCGAATTGGAGAAGGCATCATTCTTAATGGCAGCATTACCGCACTGGGCAGCCAAAACTTTGTAAAAAACCCGCCCACAGCAAAATTGAACTTCAGTGAAGGCGACAGCGAATTTATGATTGTCTCGGTGAGCGATGCTACCAATGCCTCCTTTATACATACCGTGGATACTGCTATTCATGGCCTGCAAACTCTCAACATAATTCAGGACGATTCCATCGACCATGAAATCGACATTAGCGCCTTAAGCCAAAATGAAACCTTTGAAATAGAATTGGAAGCTGCACCAATAGTAGAGGAATCCAGCTCCAGCTCATCCAGCAGCGGCCCGTTTAATCCCTATTGGTTATTTGGTTTTATATTACTCACAAGCCTCAGGCGAAAACGTGTGGCCAGCTGATTTAAAACAACCTAATTAACCCTGCCCTGATTTTAGGGCACAGCTGTTTTAAATCATTATTCACTTTCTATTTATCAGACTTTTTTAATATCTCCAACCAGTATTAAAACCCCATTTGGCTACAAATCATTTCCCAAGTTAACTAGACAATATGTGTCATTTTTTAAATTACGCATATGCTGTAAACAAGTTCGTTAGCTTTAGGGTTATCCATGCCACTTAACAAGCTTGTCATCTTTACCTTATCTTTGGCGTTTAGCCAATTAAGTTTTTCAGCCGCCTGCCCGGCTTCCAGTGATACCACCACCGCCGGCAACGGCACCTGTGATATCACAGGTAGTGCATCCACAATTACATTGAATTTCACCAGCGGTTTTGATTCCAGTACATCTGCAACAGCGGTTGATGGCAATAACGGCACCACGGTAGGCGCCCAACGTAAATTATCCTTTATTAAAGCGGCTGAAGTCATATCTGAACAAGTGACATCAACGGTCACTATCATTGTGGAAGCCAACTTTACAGCCCTTTCTTGTACCACTAATTCGGCTACTTTAGGCAGTGCTGGCGCCACCGCCAACCTCAGCATTAGCTCTAGCCCCCCAACGGGGATTCTTGTGAATACCTTCTACCCCATTGGTTTATATAACGCCATTACCGGCAGTGATGCGTCTGGTGCCCATGATGACATTGATGCCAACTTTAACTCCGACATTGGTGATGCCGATTGTTTGGCCTCAAGCTCTTGGTATTACGGGTTTAGCGATGCCACCGGCAGTGAAATTGGATTTACCACAGTGTTACTGCACGAAATGACTCATGGGCTGGGTTTTGCCAGTTTGGTTGATCCATCTGATGGCTCCAAAACCAGTGGCATAGATGATATTTTTTCAAATAATTTATACGATAACACCAACAGTCGAAACTGGAATGATGGCAGTGAAAGTGACGCTAACCGCGCCTCATCCGCTACCAGTGTTACGGCATTACTCTGGAGCGGCACCAACGTTAACACCAATGCCATAGGCCTATTAACAGATGGCTTTAACGACGTGGATACGGATGGCAATTTTGAAAGTGGCGACAAAGTAGAAATGTACGCGCCTGCTTCAGTAGAATCTGGCTCCAGCGTGAGCCACTTCACCACTGATGCCACACCCAATGAACTCATGGAGCCCAGCTATACAGACTCATTATACTCTTTAGGGTTAGCGCTTTATTTATTAGAAGACATTGGCTGGACCATTGTTGAGCCCAACAACGCCCCCACCATTACTGCAGTGGATCAAACCACAAATGAAGATACCGCAAAAGTGGTGGATGCCAGCGGCTGGGGCAGTGACGCCGACAGTGACAGCCTCACCTATACCGTATCCACTTGCCCTGCCAACATCACTTGCAGCATAGATAGTGATGGTCAAAATTTAACGCTCACCCCAGATGATGATTACAACGGCGCCACTAATACAGTCACTATTCAAGTAGACGATGGCAACGATGGCATCACCACCGATGATTTGAATTTAACCGTCAGTGCTCAAAATGACGCCCCTGTGTGGTCTACTATTTCAGAGCAAAATACCAATGAAGATACCGATTTAGTCATAGATTTATCTGGTTATGGCACCGATGTCGATGGCGATTCTTTAACGTATAGCGTCACCAGTTGTGCCACCAATATCACCTGTTCGGTGAGCGGCAATGATCTTACCCTGTCACCCACCGGTAACTATTCCGGTGCCACCCACAACATTACCGTGGAAGTAGACGACAGTACCGCCAGTGCAGTGAGTACCAGTTTTAATCTGGTGGTTAATGCACAAAACGATGCGCCCGTGTGGAGCACTATCAGTGAACAAAACACTAATGAAGATAACGACTTAGTCATTGATTTATCCGATAGTGCCAGCGATGTAGATGGCGATTCCTTAACGTATAGCGTCACCAGTTGCGCCACCAATATCACTTGCTCAGTGAGCGGTAGCAATCTTACCCTTTCGCCAGATAGCAACCATAACGGAGCCACCCATAACATTACCGTGGAAGTAGACGACAGCATTGCCAGCGCGGTCAGTACCAGTTTCAACCTAGTGGTGAATGCTCAAAATGATGCCCCCACTATTACTGCAGTGGATCAAACTACCAGCGAAGACAATGCCATTGTGGTGGACATTAGTAGCTGGGGCAGTGATGGTGATGGCGACTCCGTGACTTATAGCATCACCACTTGTGCCAGTAATATTACCTGCAGCATCAGTGGTACCGACCTTACCTTAACGCCAGATGGCAACCATAACGGTGCCACGCACAGCATCACCATAGAGGTGGATGATGGTAATAGTGGCACCGCCAGCGACAGCTTTAACCTTAATGTGAGCGCCCAAAACGACGCACCTGCTTGGAGTACTATCAGCGCACAAAATACCAATGAAGATACAGATTTGGTGATTGATTTATCCGGCTATGCCAGTGATACAGAAGGCGACTCTCTTACCTACAGTGTCACCAGTTGTGCCAGCAATATCACCTGTGCAATAAGCGGCAACAATTTAACCCTTACACCAGACAGTAATCATAACGGTGCCACTCACAACATTACCGTAGCGGCAGACGACAGTACCGCCAGTGCAGTAAGCACCAGTTTTAACCTAGTGGTAAATGCACAAAATGACGCTCCTAGTTGGAGTGCCATCCCCGATCAAAATATAGATGACGGCGACAATTCTGTAATTAGTCTGGGCAGTTACGCCTCAGACACTGAAGGGGATTCCCTTACTTACAGCGCTACAAGCTGCGGTGCCAATTTAACCTGTAGCATTAGCGGATCTTCTTTAACGGTGAGTGCCAGTGGTGGCGCCGGCACAACAGTATCGGTCACCATAGAAGCGGATGATGGTAATTCAGGCACCAGCAGCGACAGCTTTGATGTAAACATCACTAACCCAGCCAACAACGCGCCTACCATTACTGCTGTGGATCAATCCACCAGCGAAGACAACGCCATTGTGGTGGATATTAGTGACTGGGGCAGTGATGCCGACAGCGATTCCCTCACCTATAGCGTTACCTCTTGCGCCAGCAACATTACCTGTAGCATCAGCGGAACCAACCTTACCCTTACACCAGACAGTAATCATAATGGCGCCACACACAGCATCACCATAGAGGTAGATGATGGTAATAGTGGCACCGCCAGCGACAGCTTTAACCTTAATGTGAGCGCCCAAAATGACGCCCCAGTCTTGAGCACCATTAGCGCCCAAAACACCAATGAAGATACTAGCTTGGTGATAGATTTATCCGGCTACGCCAGTGATACAGAAGGTGATTCTCTTACTTACAGCGTCACCAGTTGCGTCAGCAATATCATCTGCTCCATTAGCGGAAGCAACCTAACCCTTACGCCAGACAGCAACCATAATGGTGCAACCCATAATGTGACAGTGCAAATTGATGACGGTAATTCCGGCACCGATTCCACTAGTTTTAACCTTGTGGTTAACGCCCAAAATGATGCACCCGCCTGGAGCGCTATTCCCGACCAAAGCATTGATGACGGCGATAATACAGTGATTAGTCTCGGTAGTTATGCTTCGGATATCGAAGGAGATTCTCTCACTTATACTGCCACCAGTTGCGGTGCTAATTTAACCTGTAATATTAGCGGATCTTCTTTAACGGTCAGTGCCAGTGGTGGCGCCGGTACAACTGTATCGGTCACCATAGAAGCGGATGATGGTAATTCAGGCACCAGCAGCGACAGCTTTGATATCAGCATCACTAACCCAGCCAACAACGCGCCTACCATTACTGCGGTGGATCAAACCACCAGCGAAGACAATGCCATTGTGGTGGATATCAGTGGCTGGGCCAGTGATAGCGATGGCGACTCCCTGACCTATAGCGTCACCACTTGTGCTAGCAACATTACCTGTAGCATCAGCGGCACCGACCTTACCCTGACGCCTGATAATAATCATAACGGCGCCACGCACAGCATCACCGTAGAAGTAGATGATGGTAATAGTGGCACCACCAGTGATAGCTTCAACCTAAATGTGAGCGCCCTAAATGATGCACCCGCCTGGAGTGCTATTCCCGACCAAACGATTACAGACGGTGAGAGTGCATCCGTTAGCCTAGATACTTATGCCAGTGATACAGAAGGAGACTCTCTGAGTTATACCATCACCAGTTGCGGCACCAATTTAACTTGTAGCATTACAGGCTCGTCTTTAACGGTCAGCGCCAGTGGTGGTAGTGGCAGCACGATCACCGTCACCATTGAAGCGGATGACGGCAACTCGGGCACCAGCAGCGACAGTTTTTCAGTCACCATTAATGCGGCCAACAATACAGCTCCAACTCTGAGCGCACAGGATCAAAGTACTGATGAAGACACCAGTACAGTGGTGGATATCAGCAGCTGGGGCAGTGATGCCGATGGCGACACACTCACCTATTCGGTGAGCACTTGTGCCAGTAATATTACATGCTCATTAAGTGGCACTAGCCTCACCTTAACCCCTGACGGCGACCACTCTGGTACCACACACAGCATTACTTTACAGGCCAGTGATGGAAATGGTGGAACGGTAAGTGACAGCTTTAACCTTGAAGTAGTGGCGGTTAACGACATTCCTATTTTGTCGGCAGTAGATCAAAGCACCAGTGAGGATAGTGCTTTAGTGGTGGATATCAGTGCTTGGGGAAGCGATGTAGATGGCGATACCCTAACGTATTCAGTATCCGCCTGTGCCAGCCAAATTACGTGCGAGCTAGCTGGCAATGACCTAACTCTCACCCCAGATGCCGATCACACTGGCACTAGCCACAACATTACTTTGCAGGTGAGCGATGGCAATGGTGGCGTGATTACCGACAGCTTTAACCTGGAAGTGACGCTACAAAACGACAGCCCTGTTCTTGCCGTCGTGGATCAAACCACCAGCGAAGACATGCCGTTAGTCGTAGATATCAGCTCTTGGGGAACTGACGCAGATGATGATGCATTAACCTTTAGCATAAGCAGCTGCGCGACCCATATTACTTGTGAACTGACTGGCACTAGCTTAACCCTAACACCCGAGAATAATCACAATGGCGCCAGCCATGACATAACAGTGCAAGTAAGTGATGCCAATGGTGGCAGTGCCACTGATATTTTTAATCTAAATATCGTGGCCATTAATGATGCACCTGTTTTCTCTGCCCCAGCTGATGTTGATCTGATCATTGGCGATAATTACATTCTTGATATTGTCTCTCTTGCCAGCGATATTGAAGAAGATGCCCTGATTTTTAGTGTTCTCAGTTGTGGCAACAACCTAGCGTGCAGTATTAATAGCGGCAATTTGCATCTTCTGGCCAGCGGTGGTGCTGGCAGCAGTGTACAAGTGAGCGTTCAAGCCCTAGATGAAAATGGTGGCAGTGCTAGCTACAACTTTAATGTGAATATTAGCGCGTACTCTCCAAGCACCTATATAGAAGTGGCAGGTAGCAGCTATCAGCATGAGGATTCTCTGGCTATTTCTCTACAAGAGGTGCAAGTAGACGTATTAGGCGGCAGTGGAGATTACCAATATGCTCTAGAGTTTATAGGCGTTGATGCCAGTGATTTAATGACGATAAATGACACTGGCTTAACCATCGCTCTGCCCGAAACAGGTGCCTTTACTGGTGATTACAGCCTTATCATTACCGACAATAACAATCAGGAAGTCATTACCTTCACACTTATCCGTCCATTGAGATTGGTCTGGTCTAGCACCTCCATTTTAAGTGGTGATACTGGCCATACCCTCACCATTGAGGGGGGAGAAGCCGGTAGCCAATACAATATTAGCCAATTACAGGAATCCGTTCTTATTTTCGAAGATGAAAATAATGAGCCACAAACCGTGTTTACCGCTGCAGATTCTGCTGAGTCTTTTAATGGCATAAGCGCCAGCATAAAAAATGATGTAGTTCTCACCCTTACTTCAGTTGAAGTCAGCGTGGAAACCCTCAATGCCAATTACCCCGATATTGTTGAGTTCATACAGGTTTATCCAGCCGTAGAGCACAGCATTTCAGTGATAGATGAAAGTGGTTTGGCCATACCTGCTGCATTGGGACTACTGGCTGAAAACGCATTGTTAGCTGAATTAAATTTAGAGCTCGAATACATCGCCGATGACCAAGGCCAAATCACCATACGACTACCGGACAACGACGAGCTTTATGGCTTCAGTTTAAGCGCCGATGAGTTTAACCCTGCCACTATTTCACTTGAGGCCGGTATAAATGAATATGAGGTAATCCTTGAAGCCATGGGCAATTCCATCATCCTTAGCGGCTCCATCAGCGCTTTGGGCACTCAAGACTTTTTGCGTAATCCTCCAGCGGTGAGATTTCGGCTAGATGACGGCAACAGTATTTTAGTAACCGTCACGGTGAGTAATTCCTCCCAGGCTTCTTTCAGCCAAGATGTAGATTTGAATCAGCAAATATTACAAACCATGAGCATTGAGCAAGCCGATTCGCTCAATATTGAAGTAGATATAAGTGATTTAACTCAAAATCAAACCTTTAATGTATTGCTTGAGCGCAGCATTGCCGTTGTCGTCTCAAGCCCCACCCAAAGCGGTGGCGGTTCAATGGGCATATTCTATTTTCTTGGCTTAATATTGCTGTTAGGCAGGCGTCTAACTAGCAGGGTATCTCCGCACAGAACTGTTCACTAAATAAACAGCTAATTATTACAGTGCAAAACTGCGCAATTTGACTGAGTTCTATTGAGCCAGTAGAACCCTTCCTTTAGTATGTGGGCTCTAAGAATAATAAAATGGATCGTTATTTTGCTTTTAATATCCGGATTCACCCTAGGGGTAGTGGCAATATTGATCCTAATTGTCGCCCGTGATTTTGGCCGACTAGATGTCGCCCGAGCCTTCATTGCCTTCTTATTAGCAGGCGCTTGTTTCCTGGTTCAACCGCATATCCCTGAGACTTGGCGTCCTGTAGCAGACAGCCTGTCGACCATGGTGCCGGCTCTATTTTGGCTATTATGTCACCTGGCCTTTTCCCATCGCCCTAAAGTTTTATCAAGCTCGGGTGCCCTAGCCTTATATACCTTTTTGGCTCCTGCCACTTCCCGCCTTTTAGGGGTAGTTCGCGATGGCAGTTCAAACTGGGAGCTGATTGGCTGGATTATTCCCACCTATTGCGAATACATCATCATTGGCCTTGGCCTCTGGACCGTAGTGGCTAACTGGTCTGATGATCTAGTGGAGTCCCGCCGCAGATTACGTGGTGCGGTCTTAATTGTGGCGGGTATTTGTGTCCTGCTGGTGGTGATTCCATTAAATACAGGCATTGTGGGCAGGTGGTTACCCTATTCATCGAGTGCCGCCATTAGCTTAATTACCGCGTTCTTCCTACTAAGGGGACGCTCCGGTGTTCTGTTTGGTATTCAAACTTCGCTACCACCCTCGCCAGAACCCATATGCACGTCGGAGCCGCAGAAAAGTGAAATTATTCAGCCTCTTGATACTCAGGCTTTAACCGACATTATGAACCGGGGCTTTTATAGAACCGAGCACCTCACCCTAAAACTGCTGGCGGGTGAGCTAAATATGCCAGAATACAAAACTCGAGCCCTGATTAACCAAACTCTGGGCTACCGTAACTTCAATGACTACATTAACCAGCTTAGAATTCTTGAAGCAGCTCAACGGCTTTTACAGGAACCTGAAACGCCCATTTTAAATATTTCTTTAGATGTGGGATACCGCACCCTGAGTTCATTCAATCGCGCCTTCAAAGATATTCAGGCCATGACCCCTTCTGATTATCGTGTACATGGTGAAGCTGAGGTCTAAACTTCACCCACTTTCAGTTCCTAATAACCATTTTACAAACTTACCCTTCACTTTACGCTGGCTATAAAACGCCAGCGTTTTTACTTAACATTGCCTGTTTTCACATCCGATTTAGGCTCTAGCCCTAACTTTCTGGCTGTTATTTAATCTGTTTTAACTACCTCGAGATAAAATCGAAATAGGGGAACTTCATTGAGAGTTTCACCATTTTTGTGCAATAAATTGCAATATTCCGATCAAATACATTGGTTTTGGCTCATTTAGCCCATGATTTCACAATTTGCACAGCGAATTGTCAATTTTGCGAATCGAATCAACTCGAGCAAATGCGTAAACAACCGTACATTTACCTCAACAAACGAGCCCACCGGCCAGAATAAAAATAAACGCAACTTCAACGGATAAATTGGACTGATTATGCAAATTGCCCATATTAGCCAACAGAAAACCCAACAACCTCAAGCCAAACACATGTACCTGGTATCGGAGATCAATCAGATATTAACCACCTCAATTGGTGATCATCCTAATTTTGATATGGTGGCCAGCGCCTTCCAAATTAGTGGCCGTACCTTGCGTCGACAATTGGCAGAAGCAGGCACCAGTTACCAAAAGTTGGTAGATGAATTTCGCAGTCAGTTTGCAATACAGTGTTTAAATGAAACTCGAATGAGTACAGATGATATAGCCGAAACTCTGGGCTTTAGTGATGTGGCTAATTTCCGTCACGCTTTTAAAAGGTGGTTAGGAGTGTCTCCTGCCGCGTACCGAACTCAACGCTTGGCATCGTAATTTAATTCAAATCTCCGCTCTGTTTTACCTGTATGCCTTTCAACGTAAAAAGGCAGCCAATGGCTGCCTTTTTACGTTTTTTTACATCTGGCCATTTAAAAAGCCAAAATATAAAAATTACAGTACGTTTAGAAGTTCTACTTCAAATACTAGAGCACTGTGTGGTGGGATCGCACCCTGGCTGCCCTGAGCACCGTAAGCTAGGTCGCTAGGGATAAATAGACGCCATTTAGAACCTTCACTCATTAACTGTAGAGCTTCAGTCCAACCAGCGATCACGCCGCCTACTGGGAATTCAGCTGGCTGGCCACGATCAACAGAGCTATCAAATATTTTGCCATCGATGAACGTGCCGTGGTAGTGAACACGAACTGTTGATTCAGCGCTTGGCTTAGCGCCTTCACCTTCAACCAAAACTTCATACTGAAGGCCACTTTCGATAGTGATGATACCTTCGTTTTTAGCGTTAGCCGCTAGGAAGTCTTCACCGATTTTTTTGCCGGCAGTTGCTTGCTCTTCTTGCTGAGCTTGCATGATTTTTTGAATCACTTCATAGGCTTCTTTGATCTGATCTTCAGACACAGGCATTTCAGCGTCAACCATAGAGTCTTGAAGACCCTTAGTAACGTTATTTAGGTTGAAGTCTGGGAACTGGTTAGTCTTAAGCTGATCGCCCACTTGACGGCCGATTAGGTAACTTACGATATCTGCTGGTGTTTCTAAACTCATTTTATCTCAACTTTTATAGTGCTTAAAAGGACGGCGCGCACTTTAGCATAATTGTTACTAGATTTCAGCAGCCAAGCTGCAACAGATTAACCCAATAGCAGCTTAAGCCCCACCACTAGGGTAACCACCTCATATGCCCGTTTAATCCACTTTGAGCCCATATTAATGGCCATATGGGCCCCCATAAACCCACCTAATAAAGAGCCCATTATTAAAGTAGGCAACCAAGCCCAATGAATTTCAGCAACCACCCCCATAGTGATGGCGCCACTGGCATTCCAAAAGAGCCCCACCGCAATTAAGGTATGGGCCACCGCCTGTTTGTAGTTCAAACCAAACCACTTCACTAGCCACATAGTGGCAAATAAACCAGTACCTGCTGAAAGTGAGCCATTGGCAAAACCAATGCATAACAGTCCTAAACCGCCTAAGGCCCAGCCAGTAAGGTGGCGGTTTTTGGCCGTATTCTCCATGCCCAGCGCGGGTTTGAAAATAGAATAAAGGCCCAGAGTCAGAGTTAAAATACCTAGGCTAAATTGAGCACTGGCATCATCCACTCCCACAATAAATAACGCTCCCACAACCACGCCAGGAATGCCGGTGAATAACATAAACAAATTTAAGCGCCAGCTCGTGTGCCCTTCTTTTACTATACGAATAGTGGCGCCGATACCTAGGGCAACGGTAGCAATCTTGTGGGTGGCCAAAGCCAAGGAAAAAGGCAAGCCCATAAAAATCAATATGGGTAGTTGAATCAAACCAGCACCGCCGCCAGCGAAGGCTGAAAATATATTGGCAACAACACTGATAAAAAAGAGTAAAATCTGCTCTAACATGTGTTCTCACGTAAATTAAGTAACTGAATTTTGGATATCACGATGTCATCCTACGCTTTGTATTATTATGACCAATGCCCTTTTTGCCAGCTGGTTCTACGAGAGCTCAATCGATTAGATACTCAGATTGAGTTAAAAAACACCCTGATGGTGCCGCAAAATCGCCAGGAATTAGTTCAGGGAGGAGGTCGAACTACGGTTCCATGCCTACGTATCACCACCGAAAATGGTGATGTACAATGGATGTATGAATCGAGCGATATTACCCGATACCTTAAAAAACTAGGCTAGCTCTCAATAGCGCAGCGCTTAGTATTAAGCGCTGTATTAATATTAACTTATGATGTTTTTCTGCTTCAAAATACGTTCAACAGTATCTACCAGAGTTTGTGTTTGACTGTCTATTTCCAAATTGATTTTTGCACCAACTTCAAGCTTACCAAATGTAGTGATACTCAAAGTTTCAGGAATGAGATAAACACAAAAGCGGCTCTCTTCCACTTTAGCTATGGTTAAACTACAACCATTTAAACCGACATAGCCTTTATCAAAGATATACGCCTTATAGTCATCAGGCAGATCAAACCAGATAATACAGTTGTTTTCTGGGCGCTCTATTTCAACTATATCTACTTGACCAAACACATGACCACTTAATTGGTGACCGCCGATATCATCGCCAAAACGGGCAGCTCGCTCTACATTTACCCAGCTACCTTGTGCTAAATGAGACAAGTTAGTCACGTTCAGGGTGGCCATCATCACATCAAATGAAACCTTTTGCTGATCTATACTGGTCACGGTTAAACAGGCGCCATTTAACGCGATACTGGCCCCTATTTTTAGACCTTCAAGCATCTCGGTTGGCAATATTAGGTTAAATGTCCACAAGCCTGTTTGTTTGCTAATGGATTCAATGGGCAATGTACGCTGTACGATTCCAGTAAACATAATTCAGTTCTCAATTTCAACAGCGGCATTATGACCTATACTTAAGACAGATTCCTCTCATAATTGATGACGCATGACAGGTAAGTTGCAAGATAAAAAAGTAGGATTAGTGCTATCAGGTGGTGGCGCACGAGCCGCCTATCAGGTGGGCGTACTCAAAGCCATTAGTCGGCTATTACCCAATGAGCACGGCAACCCTTTTGATATTATTAGCGGCACCAGTGCCGGTGCCATTAATGCAGTGGCACTAGCCAGTTACGCCGGTCACTACCGCTTGGGCATTCGGCAACTTGAGCGTATATGGAAAAATTTTAGCTGCGACCAAGTATTTCATAGTAACTTCACCAGCGTATTTTCCTGGTCTATGAAGTTTTTCATGAATACCCTGTTTAACTATAAGGCCGGTGAGCCGGTTTCTTTATTGGATAATACGCCCCTTAAACAATTGTTAAAAAAATTCATTTCTTTTGACAACATTCAAAAAGCCATTGATAACAAAGACCTTCATGCGTTGTCTGTGACTGCTTCAGGTTACTCAACTGGGGAAAGCGTTAGTTTTTTTCAGGGCCATAATAGCCTTAAAAACTGGCAGCGATTACGTCGTATCGGGGTGCGTTCACGCATAAACCTAAATCACCTATTGGCGTCTTCAGCCATTCCAACCGTTTTTCCTGCGGTTAAAATTAATCGAGAGTTTTTTGGTGACGGTGCTATTCGTCAGCTGGCACCTATTAGTCCGGTTCTACACCTTGGCGCTAATAAAATACTCGTCATCGGTGTCAGTGGTGATAACCATAAACGCAAACCCAGAGAAATCATGACTCAATACCCGAGTATGGGAAAAATAATGAATCACATGTTTAATGCTGCTTTCCTAGATAGCATGGAAAGCGATGTAGAACGTCTTACCCGTATTAATAACACCATCAGTAAAATACCCGATGAGATTATTCTCGCTCAAGGCATTCCATTACGCCCGGTAGAGTTACTTGAAATTAGCCCTAGTGAATCTATTGATGATATCGCCGCCCGTCATGCGAGGGAATTGCCAAGAAGTTTAAGATTATTTTTCAAAACCAATACATTAGGCCAAAAAAGTAATTCGGGCGTATTGAGTTATTTATTATTTGAACGAGGATTTTGTCGCGATCTGATTCAGCATGGTTATGAAGATGCAATGAAACAGAAGGAGGAAATATTGCGCTTTTTCTGTGAGGAGTGTGAACTACAAATTAAACAAGCCTGAGCCATCAAAGGCTGGCCTCTTATCCAGTAACATGCGCTCCGGCACTTGAGCTTATGAGTCTTGAAGGCTAATATGCAAACAAAAAAAGCTGAACCCATAATGCGTATTCTACTTCTTACTTTATTATTAACACCCATGTGGGCACAGGCCTACCCGATTGCCTCTTCCATTGGCTGGGGCACAGGTTATACCTGGACCGAAGCGACCTTTAATGAGTCAATTTCGAGCATAGGGGCCACCTCACAAACCCCAAGCTATAGCTCGGTAGAAAATGAAAACCTGCCCTGGAACCTATTCACCAGTTTCCGCTTCCATGAATATTATGGTTTTGAACTGGGTTATATAGACTATGGCACCATAAAGTTTGATAAAACCTTAACCACCACCACAGATGGCGAGTTTGATAACAGCGCAATACGTAAAGCCAGTATCAGTACTCAGGGCTTTTACATTACTCATGTGCTTTATGTTCCCCTGCTAAATAATTTAGACCTTCAGGCAAAAGCAGGCATCTTATTTGGTACTAACGAATATGATGATACTGAAGAAAGAGTTGTAAACGAAAGCGGTGAGCTAATTTCCAGCACCAGCAAAACCAATTCCAGTGAAGCCATCTCCACGCCGCAATTTTCTTTAGGCCTGCTATACCACTATCAAGCAGACTGGCAAATGCGCTTACAACTCAACCAAATTGAATACGAACACACAGCTGAAAAAGAAGACTTTTCCCAGTGGTTTACCAGCCTTTCTTTTGAACGCAGATTTTAGGGAATGAACATGAAATTTTTATCTTTATCTCAACGCCCTTTGTTAACTGCTTTAGTTTTAGCTTCACTTTTTTTAAGCGGTTGCGCCTCTATTACTAATGGTAGCCAGCAAGAAGTCACCGTTAAAACAGGTAAGACTACCGAAATTTATATAGATGGGCGCTATGCCGGAAAAGGCTATAGCCGTAAGAAACTGGCAAGAGACCAAACCCATGTAATCAGCTTGGCCTTGGGCGAATGCAAACGGACCATTACCACAGAAGCTCAGTTTAATAAAATGACCTTAATGGGCCTATTACTGGATATGGGCTTGGTGAGTATACCGGTAGATTTTATCAATGGTGCAGCTTGGAATATTTATCCAAGTAAAATTGAAGCACAAGCTATTTGCCATGATGACTCCT
The DNA here is from genome assembly GCA_036960565.1 of Bermanella sp. Classification (GTDB taxonomy): domain Bacteria; phylum Pseudomonadota; class Gammaproteobacteria; order Pseudomonadales; family Oceanobacteraceae; genus Bermanella. Next base: position 121,989 of record JBALXQ010000002.1, on the reverse strand, counting down.
AGCTATAAAAATTAACTTTATTTAGCCAGTAGTTTTTTAACCGGGCCAAAGGTTTTACGATAAAAATCCAGAGGCCCGTGTTCATTCAAGGCTTCAATATGAGCCTTAGTTGGGTAGCCCTTGTGTTTAGCTAAACCGTACTCAGGGTACTTTTTATCAAGTGCCTGCATTTCATGATCTCGCTGCACCTTGGCTAAAATTGACGCTGCTGCAATTGAGGCTACCAAAGCATCCCCTTTTATCACAAAGCTTGCCTCGCAAATTAAATCTTTAGGCAGGCGGTTACCATCAATTAAAGCATGGTCAAGTTTGAGCGGCTCGGCCAGGTTTAAACCATTCACCGCACGGGTCATGGCTAACATTCTGGCATGCAAAATATTAATTTGATCAATTTCTTCAGCACTGGCCCTAGCAATACAATATGCCAGTGCCTTTTCCTTTATTTCAGGAAACAGAGCTTCACGCTTTTTTTCACTGAGCTTCTTTGAATCATTTAAAGCAGATATAGGATTGTTAGGGTCAAGGATAACTGCTGCGGCCACTACGTCGCCACACAAGGGGCCTGCACCCGCTTCATCGACGCCGCAATATACCAAGCCTTTTTCAATTAGCTCAATTTCCTGAGGTATAAGTTCATCTATCATAATAGGCCAATGATTGCCTGGGCCGATGCCTGATCTGCATCTCGGCGTAATTCGTGATGCAGTGCTAAAAATTCAGACTGCATATTTTCTGTAGCCGAGGTGTCTTGTAAAAAGTGTAAAACGGCATTGGCTAGATTTTCAGGCGTGGCGGCTTCTTGTAATATTTCAGGGGCCAACTCTTTTCCAGCCAATAAGTTAGGCAGTGCCACAAATGGCTGTTTAAGCATTTTTCGAACAAAGTAAGCCGTTATAGCCGATAGTTTATAGGAAACCACCATAGGCTTCTTAAGTAACATGCCTTCCAAAGTGGCCGTGCCAGAGGCCATTAACACCACATCGGCTGCGGCCATGGCTTCTCGACTTTGCCCGTCTAAAAGACGTGTATCCGCTAAATTTTTACTTTTTAGCATCTCTTCAATTTGCAGTTTTCGGTCGTCATTGGCAGCCGGAATAACAAATTGAACCTGGGGGATTTTTTGCTTAATGATATTTGCGGCTTCTAAAAACACTTCACCCAAGCGAGAGACTTCACCCTGACGAGAGCCTGGTAGTAAAGCCACAACGGCATTATTAGAATTAAGTTTAAGGGTTTGTCTTGCCGCCTGAGTATCTGTTTTTAAGTCTATGGCATCAGCCAGTGTATGGCCTACACAGACAGCGTTAACATTGTGCTTTTGGTAAAAGGCTACCTCAAAAGGAAATAAACACAAAACCAGGTCAACCGCTTCTTTAATTTTAAATACTCGTTTCTCACGCCAAGCCCAAACACTAGGGCTGACATAATGAACGGTTTTAATGCTTCTTAATTTTAATTTTTTCTCAAGTGCCAAATTAAAATCTGGAGCATCAATTCCTATGAAAACATCAGGCTTCATGTCAGTAATTGTCGCTAGCAGTTGTTTACGAATTTTAAGCAATTCGCCTAGTCGACCAAGTACTTCAAACAAACCCATGACCGATAAACGTTCCATGGGATAAAGGCTCTCAAAGCCTTGTTCAATCATTCTTGGACCACCAATGCCCACAAATCTAGCATCTGGGTACTGATCTTTTAATGCTTTAATTAAACCAGCACCAAGGATATCACCGGAAGTTTCACCGGCCACTAAAGCAAAGCACTTGGACATTAACGAATGATTCCGCGAGTAGACTGGTTAAGACTTTCAATAAAGAGCTCAACACTTTTAGATTGGGGCAACAAAGTATTCAGCTCAAGTAGAGCATCGCTAAGTGTTAACCCTTTGCGATAAACAAACTTGTATGCATTTCGCAACACACTGATATCGTTAGCGCTAAAGCCACGACGCTTTAAACCTTCACTGTTAATACCATGAGGTTTAGCCGAATTACCATTTGCCATTATATAAGCAGGAACATCTTTTAAAACGATGGATCCCGTTCCACACATACTATGGCTACCAATTTGTACAAACTGGTGAACTTGAGACGAGCCACCTAAAATTGCAGTATCGCCAATGTGAACGTGGCCCGCTATGTTGGTGTCGTTGGCTAATATGCAGTTATCACCTACGATTACATCGTGGGCCACATGCACATTCACCATAAATAAATTGTGGTTGCCTATTTTTGTTAGGCTTTTGTCCTGGGTGGTTCCGCGATGCACGGTACAAGCTTCACGAAATATATTGCCATCACCAATTTCTAGGCGAGTGGCCTCCCCTTTAAATTTTTTATCCTGACAATCTTCACCTATGGTGCAAAACTGAAAGATTTTGTTGTTTTTACCAATGGTAGTTGGGCCTTTTAGCACCACGTGACTCGCAATGATGGTGCCTTCACCGATCACTACATTAGGGCCTATTATTGTCCACGGCCCTACTACTACGTCGTCTGCTAGTTGGGCACTGGGGTCAACTATTGCAAGAGCATCAATCAAAGTTCTAATTTCCTTTGTGCGCACATAATTGTAGCTTGGCAGGCAACTTGTCCATCTACCCAAGCCTCACATTCAAAGCGCCAAATCCCCCGTTTATCATTTAAGTAACGCGCCTCCATATCAAGGCGATCACCAGGTACCACGGGGCGTTTAAAACGCGCTTTATCTACACCTGCAAAATAGTAAACTGTGTTAGCAGCCTCTTCTTTGCCCATGGCATCCAACCCCAATAATCCAGCCAATTGCGCCATGGCTTCTAAAATAAGCACACCCGGCATAATAGGATGATTAGGGAAGTGTCCTGGAAAAAATGGCTCGTTACTGCTGACATTCTTAAAGCCAGAAATACGCTGCTTTTCATCTAGATCGGTAACTCTATCCACTAATAAAAAAGGGTAACGATGCGGCAACAGATCGATAATTTCGCTGTACTTCATAACCGTCATTTTTTTACTCTTACTAATCTTGAATGGACTTTTCTATGGATTTTAAGCGCTTGTTTAAATCATCCAGCTGCCTAAAGCGAGCTGCACTCTTGCGCCAATCAGCGGTTTTAGACATAGCAGTACCGGAAGAATAACTGCCCGGCTCTGTCACGCTTTTTGTCACCAAACTCATAGCGGTCACATGGGTGCCATTTACCAAGGTTAGATGTCCGGTTACCCCTACGCCACCTGCTAAGGTGCAATGAGCGCCTATTTTGGTGCTGCCTGCCACCATACTACCTGCGGCTATGGCAGTATGATCACCAATTTCTACGTTATGGGCTATTTGGATAAAGTTATCCAACTTCACTCCATCACCAATGCGAGTATCACTTAAGGCACCGCGATCGATGGCACTGTTGGCACCAATTTCAACATCGTTACCAATTAATACGCCGCCAATTTGGTGTATTTTAATCCATTTCCCTTGATCTTGGGCAAAGCCAAAACCATCAGAACCAATAACCACGCCGCTATGAATGATGGCATTTTTGCCCACCACCACATCATGGTAAATGCTAACGTTCTGTTGGATCCGGCTGTTTTCACCGATCCTGCTATTTGATCCCACTACCGAACCAGCCCCAATGATCACACCATTGGCTAAAACAGCATGATCTTCAATTACTGAGTTGGCGCCTATGCTAACGCCCTCACCCAATTGAGCACTGCTGCTTACTATAGCGCTGGTGTGAATTAATTGAGTAGCTGCGGGAAGTGTTTCAAACAAGGAGCTCACTTTGGCATAACCCAAGTAAGGGTTACTTAATACTAAGGCTGCGCCCTGAACATCGTTTAATTGCTTGGGGTGTACTATCACAGCACTGGCTTGGGTCGTGTTTAATTGATCACGATAAGCCAGATTAGCCAAGAAACTTAATTGGCCCGGCCGAGCAGCGGTTAAAGTTGCCAAACCTTCGATGACGATATTTTCATCACCGACTAGTTCAGCCTGCAGAAAGTTTGCTATTTCGCCTAAAGTTAATGCCATATTACTTTTTAGCTGCACTGGCCTGGTTTAATTTATTTAAAAGCATCTTAGTTAGGTCAAGATCAGGGGAAACATGAATAACGGCCTGACCATTTAAAACCATATCTATTTTTTCAGCATCAATTAGTTCTTTAAGAATGGCTTGTAAACGAGGCAGGTTGGCGCGGAAAAACTGTTGACGCCACTGCTGTTCAGCTTGCTGTAATTTGCCACCAAAGAATTTATATTCACTTTGCTTTTCTTTAATGTCATTACGCAATTTACGCTGTTCGTCATCACTCATGATGTCGCCATCTTTTTGTAAGGTTTCTTGAATCTTTACCATTTCTTTTTCAAGTGTTTTTACTTTTACTAGGTCATCACCAAATTGATCGGTTACCTGTTTAAAAGAAGCTTTGGCACCATCGGAATCAAACAAAGCACGCTCTAAATCTACTACTGCTATTTTACCCACTGCCATGGCTGAACCCGCCATGAAACACATGCTTGCCACTAAAACTTTTGTCCACTTAATCATTTTTCTATCCACTTACTTTTTATTAAATTTATTGTTGAATTTACTGTTGAATTTATATGTTGTATCTAACGCTCTAGCCGGTATTAAAATACCTGACCAAGCGAGAATTCGAAACCTTCTGTTTCATCACCAGTTTGACTGTTTAGACTTCTGGCGAAGGTAAAGGTTAGAGGACCGATTGCCGTTACCCAGGTAAGGCTAACACCAGCACCTAAACGTAATTCGTCGGCATCAAAACCTTCTGTGCAGCCGGTGTGGTCATTAGTAGCTGCCTGTCTTGTATTGTGATCTATACCTGTGGCTTCTGTTAGAGCCAAACACTCTGTATCAAATACATTACCCGCATCGAGGAACAATACTGAACGCATGCTGCGTTGATCTTCCACAAATGGCAATGGAAATACTAATTCCATACTGGCTTCAGTTAATAAGTTGCCACCCAGCTCACTGCTATCCTCTTGGTAGTATACGTTGTTACCAGTAGTCACCTCCTCACCGGAATCTAAAATTCCATCACCATCAAGATCGTTAAATTCCACCGCGCCATCAGCATCATAAACATTAGTATTACTCAATTTATTCATACCAGAGGGGCCCAAGGAGTTACTGGTGTAACCTCGAACCGACCCTACACCACCGGCCCTAAAGTTACGGAAGAAAGGCAGTTGTTCGGTGTCACCGTAGCCATCTCCATAACCAACTTCAGTACGAACGCGGAAGGTCCATTCGTCTTTAATGTGGAAGTATTTTTCACCTTTATAAGTAAGGCGGAAATATTCTAATTCACTGCCCGGCACGGTGGCTTCAAAGTTTAAGCTTTGCTTGGCACCCGCTGTAGGGAACAAACCACGGTTCAGCGTAGTCCAGCTCCAACTAGTACCCAGAGTTAATTCGGCAAAATCATCGCCAGCGTCATTTATAAACGTGTGTATTTCTTCAGGAATGAACGAGTTAGCAGTATTTCCTTCATGGTCTTCTGCCCATGAATTACCTAGTTCCATTTGAGTACGGCTGGCTTCCACACTAAAGGATAAACGCTCACGACTGTTTATAGGGAAACCAAAGTTAGTACGGCCACCATAAGTATCGGTGTTGTAGTCAGCAGAAGAACTGGTTTCAGAATAATCCGTTTCCTGGAAGAACAAACTATAACCTCGGCTAATACCATCCACTGTGTAATAAGGATTAGTGAAAGACAAATTCAGGCTGGTCACGGCATCAGTTTTATTGATGGAGGTGCTCATCTTTTTACCGGTGCCCATGAAGTTATTCTGGGAAACACTGGAGCCTATGATCATGCCGTCAGCACTTGAGTAACCTATGCTTAAGTTCAAGCTACCACTGGGTTGTTCTTCAACGCTGTAATTCACATCTACTAAATCATCACTGCCTGGCACTTTAGGGGTTTCAACACTAACGCCTTTAAAGAAGCCCAATTGCTCAAGCTTACTCTTGGATTGTTCAATTAATTCGGTGGAAGCCCAGCCACCTTCCATCTGTACCATTTCACGGCGCAATACTTCGTCCATAGTAGACTCATGCCCAGTGAAGTTTATACGACGAACATAAGTGCGCTTGCCCGGTTCCACATAAAAGGTAATGGCCACGGTTTTGTCTTCATCATTTATCTTAGGAACGCCATTTACTTTGGCAAAGGTAAAACCTTCATTACCCAAACGTTTAGATATGAGGTCTTGGGTAAGGGTCATTTTGCGGCGACTAAAGGTTTGACCTTCCTTCATAACGATAAGCTTGCTTAATAGCTCCTCTTCTAAAATTAGCTCCCCTGCAAGCTCTACCTTTTCAACCTTGTAAATATCGCCTTCGTGTACGTTCAGAGTAACAAATACATCTTCTTTACTCGGTGACAAAGATACCTGAGTTGATTCAACGTTAAAGCGAATAAAACCACGGTCAAGATAGAAGGAGCGCAGACGTTCGATATCACCACCGAGTTTTTCACGGGAGTATTTGTCATCACTTTGATACCAAGACCACAGGTTGGTGGGTTTTAATTCGAATTGATTTAACAGGTCTTGTTTTTCAAAGTTATCAAAGCCCACAATATTAATATGACTAATTGAGGCAACGGAACCTTCTTCGATGTTTATTTTAAGAGAAACACGGTTACGGGGCAGCTTTTTAACATCGGTGGTAATTTGTGCATCATAGCGGCCTTGGCTAACGTATTGGCGCTCTAATTCTAATTCGAGGCGCTCAAGGGTTGAGCGTTTAAATACATAACCTTCGGCAAGACCAGCTTGCTTCAAACCTTCTTTTAGCTGTTCGGTTTCAATGGCGCTATTACCTTCGATTTCAAGCTCGGTAATGGTCGGTAGCTCAACCACGTTAATGACAAGAATATCCCCATCGCGCTGTATTTTAATGTCGTTGAAATACCCAGTTTTATATAAAGTACGACTGGCCTTAGCCAGATCATTTTCATCTACTTCATCGCCAATATTCACTGGAAATGCTGTAAATACAGTGCCGGCACTCACCCTTTGCAGGCCGTCCACACGAATATCTTTCACATTAAAGGACGCAGCCTGCGCAATGGCGCTGCAAAAAAATATTATGGAGCTAAAAATGGTGAACTTCATGATAAACCAGGCTTATTGTTATCTTTTAATAGACGCCTTTTAAAACAAAGCGCCTCATTTTTTATTTATTCTATATTTACAAATTCAATATATAACGTCGCCAGTTATAGGCGACTAAAGTCATTAAACAAAGCAATCATCATTACCATAAGCAGTAATGACATTCCCAGTTTCATCCCCATGACTTGTACTTTTTCAGAAACCGGTGAGCCTTTAATAGCCTCGATAACATAAAACAAAAAGTGCCCACCATCCAACACAGGCACAGGTAACAAATTCATTACCGCCAACATAATACTGATATAAGCTAAAAAGCCAACAAACGCTTCAAATCCCGCCTGAACTTGGGAGCTGGCTACTTTAGCAATGGTTATGGGTCCACTCAAGTTCTTAACGGACAATAACCCGCGAACCATCTTACCAATGGACTGCAGCGTAATGACAGTCATGTCCCAAGTTTTCTCTACCGCGTGGCCAGCAGCTACCACCGGATTGAAGCGCTGAGTGCGAATAAAGTCATCCGGTATGGCTGGCGCTTGCACCATTACCCCGGCAAACCCTATGGTTTCACCGTTATCCAACGTTTTAAGGGCTGGTATTAGCTGAATGGCCAACACTTCACTTGAACGCTCAACAGACAAGTTCATAGGGGAATTAGGATTGGCTTTTACAAAATTGACAAATTCTAACCACGTTGAAATAAGCTGATCATTTACAGAAACAATAATGTCGTTTGCTTGTAACCCCGCCTGTTGAGCAGGAAGACCTTTCTGAACTTCAGCTATGATAGGGGGAATATCTGGCCTGTAGGGTTCAAAGCCTAATTCTTTAATAGGGTTGGGTTCTTCAGCAGTACTGAGCCATCTATTAATGTTCAATTGATGAAGGGAGCCATCTTTAACTTGAATATCAATGGTGCCAGTATCACCAAGGCGCTTCAAAAGCTGATAGTTAACGTCCTGCCAACTTGAAGTGTCTGTTTTATCAACGGCGGTGATTTCTTGCTGAGATTTAAGACCGGAAATAGCGGCCTCGCTGCCCTGTACCACTGGGCCAATGATGGGTTTAACCTGAGTAACCCCTACTATAAACATAAGCCAATAGGCCGCTATAGCAAACAGAAAATTGGCAATGGGGCCGGCCAATACAACTGCCATTCTTTGCCAAACCGTTTTTTGATTAAAAGCTTGGTCAATTAGCTCAGGCGGTACTTCACCTTCACGCTCATCCAACATTTTTACATAGCCACCTAACGGAATCGCCGCGATGGCAAATTCGGTTCCGTGTTTATCGGTGCGACTCCACAGTATTTTCCCAAAACCCACAGAAAACCTTAGAACCTTTACGCCACAGCGTCGAGCCACCCAATAGTGACCATATTCGTGTACCGTTACCAAGATTCCCAAGGTAAGCACTAAAGCTAGGATACTGTATAGCACACTCATGCTTTGATTTTTCCTTCAACAAAACGTCTGGCAAGGCTGTCTGCCCGCAATATTCTTTCTACGCTGTCTGCAACCATCACTTCGCAATGGTTTAAGGCAGCATCTACCATGTCTGAGATAGCCGTAAAGGATATTTGTTCCCGAAGGAAAGCATCTACGGCCACTTCATTGGCTGCATTTAAAATAGCGGCGGCGGTGCCACCAGCTTCGAATGCCTGACGAGCAAGATTTAGATTGGGAAATGCTTGGTTATCGGCTGCTTCGAAATTTAATTGTGAAACTTGAAAAAAGTCCAATGAGTCAACGCCTGAATCTATTCGTTGTGGCCAAGCTAAGCCGTAAGCAATAGGCGTTCTCATATCCGGGTTACCCATCTGGGCTAACACCGAACCGTCTACATATTGCACCATAGAATGAATGATAGATTCAGGGTGAACTACTACGTCGATTTCTGAAGGCTTAACATCAAATAACCAGCAGGCTTCAATTAGCTCCAATCCTTTGTTCATTAAGCTGGCGCTGTCTACCGAGATTTTTTGACCCATTGACCAGTTTGGATGTTTAACGGCTTGTGCGGGAGTGACTAAAGATAGCTGATCATGAGAGTAACCACGGAATGGGCCACCGGAAGCAGTTAATAAAATCTTACGTACTTGCTTTTGAACTAAAGGATCATTTTTATAGTTAATAGGTAAAGACTGGAAAATAGCATTATGTTCGCTATCGATAGGCAACAGCGATGCATTATTTTCAGAAATGGCATCCATGAATAACTGGCCACTCATGACCAATGCTTCTTTATTGGCAAGCAATACTCTCTTACCGGCTTTAGCTGCGGCTAAAGTAGGCAATAATCCTGCAGCACCCACAATGGCAGCCATGACCTGATCCACTTCTGAATCACTGGCCACTTGGCATAAGGCGTCAACTCCAGACATCACTTCCGTTGAGCTATTATTTTGTTTTAGGATATCTTTTAACAATTTCGCAGACGACTCATCTGCCATTACTGCAAATTTAGGTTTGTGCTTTACGCACAATGCCAACATTGCTTCCACCTGGGTATTGGCCGTTAAAGCAAACACCCTATATAAATCAGGGTGGCGGTTAATGACATCTAAGGTGCTTTTACCGATGGAGCCAGTGGCCCCTAAAACGGTAACCAATTGACTCATAGACTAATGTTCCAACCCACAATACTTAATGCCAACGCAAATACAGGCAAAGCCGCCGTCATGCTATCGATTCGATCCATAACACCACCGTGACCAGGTAACAAATTACTCGAATCTTTAATACCGCGATGGCGTTTCATCATACTTTCTATTAAATCACCCACTACAGACACCGCCGTCACCAATAAAGTGGCAACAAACAACAAGCTCCATTGTTTAATAGTTAGGTCCATATGAATCTTATCTTGCAACAAAATACCGCCAGCAATGGCAATTAAAGTAGTCACAATAACACCACCAAAAACCCCTTCCCAAGTTTTACCAGGGCTTACGTTGGGTGCCAGCTTATGCTTGCCAAAAGCACGACCAGCAAAATAAGCACCTACGTCAGCTCCCCATACCAATAACATTACAAATACAATTAGGTACCCGCTATGTGGATAGCTTTTAATTTGAACAAATCCGATCCACATGGGAATTAAGATAACTAGGCCCATCAATAAACGTATTGGAGTAGCGGACCAAAAGGAAGTGAACTTGGGGTGAGTTCGAACCAAGATAAATGCTAAAACCCACCAAGCAAAAGCGCCATATAAAAGCTCAGTTTTCTGCTCTAACTCTAGAGCCCATAATAGATACAAAATAGCGGACGTTGCCAGGGTATAAACTACTCTACCGATTTTGTTGGTGATGCCTGAAAGGTTTGCCCACTCCCAAGCTCCCAAAGCGGTGATAACACCGATAAAAATCATAAATTCAGTAACCGGTAAATAAAAAATACCACCGATCATAATGGGGGCTAAAACTAGCCCAGTAAGAATACGTTGCTTAAGCACGTTAAACATCTTCCTTCAATTGTTCATCTGTGCGTCCAAAGCGACGCGTGCGGCTATTATATTGTTCTAGTGCCGACCAGAAGTGTGTTTCGTTAAAATCAGGCCATAAGGCATCACTGAAAACCAATTCCGAATACGCAAATTGCCATAACATGAAGTTACTAATGCGCAGCTCACCACCTGTGCGAATGCATAGGTCAGGTTCCGGGAATTCATTTAAGCAGGTATAACGGGAAAATAAATTCTCGTCAATTTCTTCAGGATTTATTTTGCCCGCCTTGACGTCTTGGGCAATACATTTTGCAGCATTACTCATATCCCAGCGACCACCATAGTTGGCAGCAATCACTAGAGTTAAACCGGTATTATGCTCGGTTAAATCCTGGGCAATATGAATATGCTCTTGCAGAGTTTCACTAAAACCAGACACATCACCCATTATCAACAAACGAATATTGTGTTTGTGCAGTTTTTTAACTTCTTTTTGCAAAGCCCTTAAAAATAACTGCATTAAAGCATTCACCTCTTGCTCTGGACGTTTCCAGTTTTCACTGGAAAATGCAAACAAGGTAAGTACTTCAATTTCCATGCGGGCAGCTTGCTCTATCACGCTGCGCACTGCTTTCACCCCAGCCCTATGCCCAGCAACACCCGGTAAATGGCGACGCTTGGCCCAACGATTATTACCATCCATTACAACGGCAACATGGCGAGGGATGTTCTCAAACTCTGGCGCTGTTATTTGCGTCATTATTTCAACCTAAATGAAGCTGCACAAAATAAAACTTTGTGCAGTACAACTATCATTGCAACTATTAATCTTTTATCGCAAAAATTAAACCTTCATTAGGTCTTTTTCTTTTTGAGCCAGTAACGCTTCAACTTCAGCAATCATTTTATTGGTTAATTGCTGAATTTGATCCTGGCCTTTACGCTCTTCATCTTCACTAATTTCTTTTTCTTTCAGAAGCTCTTTAATATCGCTGTTGGCATCACGGCGTGCATTTCGAATAGAAACGCGACCTTTTTCTGATTCGTTACGAGCCACCTTAATGAAATCTTTACGAGTTTCTTCAGTTAGCATTGGCATAGCCAGGCGAATAATATCACCAGATGTGGCCGGGTTAATGCCCAGGTCACTTTTCATAATGGCTTTTTCAATAACAGGTACTAGGTGCTTTTCCCAAGGATTAAGGGCCAAAGTTCGACCATCTTCAACCACAATGTTGGCTACCTGAGATAACTGAGTCGCTGTACCGTAATAATCAATGGTAATGCCTTCCAAAATAGCTGGACTGGCACGACCTGTACGTACTTTTTTAAACGCGTTAACCAAAGCCGTTAAGCTTTTACTCATGCGCTCTTGAGCGTCTTTTTGAATTTCATTAATCATTTTCTAAAACTCCTTTCGAAATCAACGTACCTTCATCTGCGCCAATCATTATTTGAGCCATGATTCCCGGAGTGACCATATTAAAGACACGCAGTGGCATATCATGATCACGAGCAAGACAAAACGCTGTTAAATCCATCACACCTAATTGACGATCAATTACTTCGTCGTAGCTTAGGTGCTGATATTTCACCGCATTTGGGTTTTTCTTAGGATCTGAATCGTAAACGCCATCAACATTGGTGGCCTTAAGAACAATGTCGGCACCAATTTCAATACCACGTAAACAAGCCGCTGAGTCTGTTGTGAAGAATGGGTTACCGGTACCCGCTGAAAAGATAACCACATCACCACCATCTAAATGACGATCTGCACGACGGCGATCATAATGCTCAACAATGCCACTCATAGGAATAGCAGACATAACACGACACTTAATATTGCTTCGTTCCAATGCATCACGCATGGCCAACGCATTCATAACCGTGGCTAACATACCCATATGATCGCCAGTTACTCGATCTAAACCAGCAGCACTTAATTCAGCACCACGAAATAGGTTACCACCACCTATCACTAGGCCAACTTGAACACCAATACCCACCAATTGCCCAATTTCTAGCGCCATTTGATCCAGCACTTTAGGGTCAATACCAAACTTCTGCTCACCTTGAAGCGCTTCACCGCTTAACTTCAATAAGATGCGCTTGTATTTCGGGCTACGATTTTCTGCCGGGGGCATATTTCACCTCTGTATTTGCAATAGCTGAACCTGGACTTATAAATATTTGCAATGACGCAAACCTAACGAAAGCCAAGCCTTTTCACTGCAAAACCCCAGCCTGAAATGATCAAAATCTATTCAGTAACTGGGGTTTTTTATATGCAAATGCCGAGCAAGGAAAACCCAGCTCGGCATTAAACAAACTACAAGGTATTAGCCTTTTAGCTGTGCTGCAACTTCTGCGGCAAAATCAGCTTCTTCAACTTCAATGCCTTCACCAACTTCTAGACGTACGAAGCTAATAATTTCGGCACCAGCGGCTTTAGCCAACTTGCCAACAGTTTGCTCAGGATCTTTAACAAACGGTTGATCTAAAAGGCTGTGCTCTTTTAGGAATTTGTTAATGCGGCCACCCATCATTTTCTCAACGATTTCATCAGGCTTACCAGCCATATCTGGTTGAGCTTTAATGATTGCTTTTTCAGCTTCAACCATTTCCACAGGCATATCACTTTGAGCGACAACGCGAGGGTTAACAGCCGTTACGTGCATGGCAATATCTTTCGCCAATTCAACATTACCGCCTTTCAATACAACCAATGCGCCAATGCGCAAGTTTGAGTGTACGTATGAAGCAACCACATCACCTTCGGCAATAGCGGCACGACGAGGAGAGATGTTCTCACCAATTTTCTGAACCAAAGCTTCACGGTCTGAATTTAAAAGACCAGCCACTTCAGTAGACTTCGCTTCAAAAGCAGCATTTGCTACATTACTTGCGAAAGTTAGGAAGCCATCGTTTTTAGCAGCAAAGTCTGTTTCAGAGTTAACTTCAACAATAATTGCAGACTTGTTATCGGCAGAAGCTTTAACAACTACGATGCCTTCAGCAGCAGTACGACCTGCTTTTTTAGCGGCTTTTAAGCCAGAATTCTTACGCAACTCTTCAATCGCTGCGTCGATATCACCTTCAGAGGCTTTAAGTGCTTTTTTGCACTCCATCATACCAAGACCAGTGCGCTCACGTAATTCTTTAACGGATGCTGCAGAAAATGAAGCCATTTTTTCCACCTAAAAATATAAATTAAATTCAATCTTATAAAAAAGGGGGCAAGCCCCCTTTTTTATGAAACAACCAAACCACCCTTTTTAAGGGTAAGTAAATTACTTGGCGGCTTTTTCTTCTGCTGCAGCTTCTGGAGCGGCTTCTGGAGCAGCTTCAACAGCAGTTTCTACTTTAGGTGCTTCAACAGGAGCGTTACCTTCAGTTTTACCTTCGATGCAAGCATCGGCTACGGCAGATGTGAAGATTTCGATAGCGCGGATAGCATCGTCGTTACCAGGAATAACGTAATCAACACCATCTGGGTTGCTGTTAGTATCAACGATACCAATAACTGGAATACCCAACTTGTTGGCTTCTTGAATGGCTATACGTTCGTGATCTACGTCGACAACAAAGATTGCGTCCGGAAGACCGCCCATTTCCTTGATACCACCGATAGAACGCTCAAGCTTGTCCATTTCGCGAGTACGCATTAACGCTTCTTTCTTAGTCAACTGATCAAAAGTACCGTCTTTCTTTTGTGCTTCGATAGTCGCTAGACGTTTGATAGACTGACGAATAGTTTTGTAGTTAGTCAACATACCACCTAACCAACGGTGCGCCACGAAAGGCATACCGGCACGAGCGGCTTCAGTTAGAATAACTTTAGAGGCAGCACGCTTAGTACCAACAAATAATACTTTGTTGTTTTTAGCCGTCATGCCTTTAACGATGTTTAGCGCTTCGTTAAATGCAGGAACAGTGTGCTCAAGGTTGATTATATGAATCTTGTTACGTGCGCCAAAGATGTACTTGTCCATCTTTGGGTTCCAGTAACGAGTCTGGTGACCAAAGTGAACGCCTGCTTTAAGCAGGTCACGCATACTTACTTGTGCCATGTTTATATATACCTTTTATAGGGTTAGGCCTCCATACATCCCACTATCCAATCCCTAATGCAGATCAAACCGATTTAAATGACAACCAGTCGAGCTTTGTTGCATCAAGAACACCCAGAACAGCGTGTCGATGTATGTGCGGATTTATGAATATTTTGCTAATTTCCACCGAGAGTGGAGATTAGCGCGCTTTATACCACATTTAGCCTTTCGGAGGAAAGGAAAACACTGGAATTCAATTCAATCCAAACCCCAATCGGCACTTCCATTTTAGCCAAAAGCTCATTTTATTCATCTATTGCAAAGATTTGGGTATAATAGGTGGTTTTAAATACTAAAAGTGAATAATTACGCCATGGCTGTGACCATCAAGACCCCTGAAGAAATTGAGAAAATGCGTATTGCTGGTCGCTTGGCGGCTGAAGTTTTGGAAATGATCGGCGAACACGTAAAGCCTGGTGTAAGCACGGGTGAAATCAACCAAATTTGTCACGATTACATTGTTGATGTTCAAGGTGCTATCCCAGCCCCCTTAAATTATGGCAACCCGCCTTTTCCAAAATCTATTTGCACCTCGGTAAACCATGTTATTTGCCATGGAATTCCCAGTGATGAAAAAATCCTTAAAAAAGGCGATAGCGTTAATATAGATATCACGGTTATTAAGGACGGTTATCACGGCGATACCAGCAAGATGTTTTTTGCAGGAGAAGCCAAGCCTGCTGATGTGCGTTTGGCGCAAATCACACAGGAATGCATGTATAAAGGCATGGCCCTGGTAAAACCTGGTGCACAGCTGGGCGATATAGGCAGTGTCATTCAAAAACATGCCGAAGCCAATTATTACTCGGTTGTACGAGAATACTGTGGACACGGTATAGGCGCTGTATTCCATGAAGAGCCTCAGGTAATGCACTTTGGCCGACCAGGAACTGGCATGGCACTTAAAGAAGGCATGTGCTTTACCATAGAACCTATGATTAATCAGGGAAAGCCTCAGTCTAAATTGCTAAACGATCATTGGACTGTCGTCACTAAAGATCGCAAGTTAAGTGCGCAGTGGGAACACACCATACTCGTCACCAGCGATGGCTTCGAAGTATTGACTCGCAGAAGTGAAGAAGTATTTCCCTGGGAGCAATAGACATGAATACGGGCTTGCTAAACAAGGTATTTGATAAATCAGCTTTCTGCGCAGAGCTCGCGCTGGGCAAGCCCCCTATCCCCTTGTTTAAGCAGGCCATTGTTCACAGTCAAACCATCATGGACCAGCACTTCAGGGAAACCCTGGACGCCGCTACCTTGGTGCATACTCGCTCATGGTTTATGGATGAACTATTGGCTTGTGCTTGGGGGCTTTATTTTAATAAAAATGCTGAGAATATTGCGCTGCTGGCCGTTGGTGGATATGGCCGTGGCGAATTACACCCAAAGTCAGATATAGACGTATTACTACTATCGAAAGATGAAGCCGCTTTTAGCGAACATTCAGAATCCATGCAAGGCTTTATCACCTTCATGTGGGATATTAAGCTAGATGTGGGTCACGGCGTTCGCACCCTAGATGACTGTAAAAATGAAGCCGCGAAAGATTTAACCATTGCTACCAACCTCATGGAAACGCGCACCCTATCAGGCCCTGATAACCTGCGCCAAACCATGGTTGAAAATACAGGCCCTAAACACATTTGGCCTAGCGATGAGTTTTTTAATGCAAAGTGGCAAGAACAAATTGAGCGTCATAAAAAGCACCATGACATCGATGCAAATTTAGAACCTAACATAAAAAATGGGCAAGGCGGATTGCGCGATGTTCACACTATCGTGTGGATGCTACAAAGACATTTTGGCAGCAATCATCTTGATAACCTCACCAGCCAAGGCATATTAACCGAGTTTGAATTTGGCATGCTGCATCGCTGCCGAGATTTTTTATGGCAACTACGCTATGCCTTACATATGGTTACCGGCCGCGAAGAAGACCAGTTACTTTTTGATTTCCAAAAGGAAATTGCAGAAGTTTTAGGCTTTAAAGATGAGCCTGAACAACTGGGTGTAGAAGTAATGATGCATCAGTATTACCGATACAGTATTGCGTTAAATGAGTTAAATGGATTAATGATGCTCTTATTTAAGGAGGTCATGGTTGAAAGCCAACATCCACAGGAAATTGTATCCATAAACCAACATTTCCAACGCTGTAATGATTACCTTGAAATTAAACAAGCTGATTTGTTTGAGCATTATCCCAACGCTATTCTTGAGGTTTTTTATACTCTCGCCAGCGACAGCACCCTAAAAGGCGTGCGCGCCAATACCATTCGAGCGTTACGAGACAACCGTGGCCTTATTGATGATGCTTTTCGTAGTCATCCCGACAATGTTCGAAGTTTCATGGCAATTTTAAGAAGTCATAATCATGTAGTTCGCGAACTCGATCGCATGATGCGCTATGGCATATTAGGGAAATACATACCTGAATTTGGCGACATAATTGGCCACATGCAGCATGATTTATTTCACAGTTACACTGTAGACCAACATAGCTTCAGAGCTATACAGTTTATGCGTCAGCTGCGCTTTGGCGATAAAAAAACCGTATTCCCGCAAGCCTCTAAACTTATTCATAGTATCCCCAAGAAAGAAATACTATATCTGGCGGCATTACTTCATGACGTGGGCAAAGCATTACCCGGCGAGCATGAAATAACAGGCAGTGAAATAGCTCAGCAGTTTTGTATTCAGCATGGCTTAAGACAAAAAGATGCCGACCTAGTGGTTTGGCTTGTTCGCAATCACTTGGTGTTTTCTCAGGCTTCACAAAGACTTGATATTGCCGATACAGATGCCCTGCATCATTTTGCCACGCAAATAGGTGACCGCCGCCATCTTGAGCACCTCTATGTATTTTCTGCTGCCGACATTTACAGCACCAATAAAAAGCTTTGGACCAGCTGGCGTGCCGAACAAATGCGCACCCTATACAGGGCCACTCGTAACATTTTAAGGCGCGGCCTGGATAATCCAATTGATAAAGACCAATGGGTTGAAGAAATTCAGCAGACGGTTATCGAGCGCTTAAGTGCCTTTGGCCATCACGAGCAAGAAGTTCTAGATTTATGGGCTAACCCTGGTGATGAATACTTCTTACGTGAAAGTATTGATACATTGGTTTGGCAGGCACAGGCTTTGTTTCAGCATGGCAACAGTCAAAAACCTCTAGTACTTCTTAGCGAAACCAGTGACATGGCTTTTGAAGGGGCAACCCAGGTTTTCATTTACATGAAAAATCAGCCGCACTTATTTGCAGCCATGACTGCAGCACTTGATCAGCTTCACCTGAATATTCAGGATGCACGCATCATTACCTCAGCTAACAACAATGCCTTGGATACATACATTGTATTAGATGAAAACGGCGAGCCTATTAAGGAAGCAGCGCGCTTGGAAAAAATCCAACGCACCTTAGAAGAAACTTTGGCCAACCCAGAGGAGTATTCAGAATTAATTCAACGTCGCACCTCTCGCCAACTAAAGCAGTTTGATTTTACCGTCACGGTAAACATGAGCAATGATCCATTTAACAAACGCAGCTGCCTAGAAGTAATCGCCCCTGATCGCCCAGGCTTACTTGCGCGTATGGGTCAATTATTTATGGAACACGAACTAACACTAGAAACCGCCAAAATCCTTACCGAAGGGGAAAAGGTAGATGATATCTTTTACCTGAAAGATAAAAACGGACTGCCTATCAGTGACCCTGATTTTTGCCGAGAATTACAAGATGCGGTAGTAGACACCCTGACTGAGCAAGTAGAACTGCAGGCCACTCTTTAGCTCCCTTTACTGAATTCAAAAAGAGTGGCGCAAAGCCACACTTTTCACCTTCTATTCACTTAAGACACAATTCAATCAATAGACCCAACCTACTTAATTCAATACTCTTTTAACTCAGCAAGCTAGGTTAATAAAGAAAGGCCACCGAAATTCCAAGTACAAATTTCAACTAGGCTCCATTATAATTGCGCCACTATTGATTAAGAGCGTGCTTATGAACCCCAATCTGGCCAAACTACAGCCTTACCCCTTTGAAAAACTCAATAAACTAAAGGCAGAAGCGCAAGTAAGCACAGATTTACCTCATATCGCGTTATCCATAGGTGAACCCAAACACGCCAGCCCTGAGTTTGTTAAGCAAGCCATGATCGATAACATGGACAAAATGGCCAACTACCCTACTACCAAAGGCTTGCCAGAATTCCGTGAGGCCATCGCTAACTGGTGCCAACAGCGTTTCAATTTACCCAACCTAAACGCCGAGACCCAAGTATTACCGGTAAATGGTACCCGTGAAGCAATATTTGCTTTCACTCAAGCCATGGTATCTGCCAGCCCCGAAGCTCTGATCACTAGCCCAAACCCGTTTTATCAAATATATGAAGGCGCTGCTTATTTGGCTGGCGCAGAGCCCCATTACCTACCTTGTCTTGAAGAGAATAAATTCAAACCTGATTTCGATAGTGTTCCCAGTGAAATTTGGCAGCGCACCCAGATTTTATTTATTTGCTCCCCAGGTAACCCCACCGGTGCCGTCATAACCCTTGATGAACTTCAAAAATTAGTTAAATTAGCTGATCAGTACGATTTTATTTTGGCCAGTGATGAGTGTTACAGCGAAGTATATGTCGACAGCGTCAGCGCACCCGCGGGATTATTAGAAGCTTGTGTAGAAATGGGGCGCGATGACTACAAACGCTGCGTGGTATTCCATAGCTTAAGCAAACGCTCTAATTTACCAGGTTTGCGCTCAGGGTTTGTAGCGGGTGATGCTGAATTACTGGGACAGTTTTTCCAATACCGAACCTACCACGGTTGCGCCATGTCTATTCCTAATCAACTGGCCAGTGTTGCCGCCTGGAATGATGAAGAGCACGTAAAAGAAAACCGCCGCCTATATACACAGAAATTTGCAGCAGTATTGGATATCCTCTCCCCTGTCATGGACGTTACCCAAAGTGATGCAAGCTTTTACTTATGGGCTAAAACGCCTATCAATGAAGAAGAGTTTGCGCAGCGTTTGTTTGCAGAGCAACAGGTAACCGTATTACCTGGCAGTTATTTGTCACGTACTGTGGACGGCATTAACCCAGGTGAAAATCGAATTAGAATGGCTTTGGTGGCAGAAGTAGAAGAATGTATAGAAGCGGCTAAACGTATTCGAAATTTAATAGAAAGCTTGTAGAACTTAAAAACTAAGCGAAGTATTTCGCTCAGTTTTTAACGCGATTGTAATTGTATTGAGGGGCACTAAGTGCCCTTTTTTATGCCTTCACATTATTCGCATACTCATAACCTGAATAATTCACCTTATACAGTAACGCATACAACACAGGAATAAATCCTAGTGTCAGCAAGGTCGAGAACATTAGTCCGGCCATAATCCCCACCGCCATCGGCTCCCACATCTCACCACCACCAATATAAAGCGGCAGCAATCCAAACACAGTAGTGGCTGTGGTTAACAAAATAGGTCGCATGCGTCGCTGTGCGGCTTCAACAATGGCATTTTGCGCAGATAATCCATTCACTTCTATCTCCAATTTAATACGCTCCAACAGAACAATAGCGTTATTAATAACAATACCCGCAAGAGAAATAATGCCTAGCAGCGTCATGAATCCAAAAAAACTGTTGGCAACCACTAAACCCCAAACTACTCCAATAAAACCAAGAGGGATGGTTGATAAAATAATAAGAGGTTTACGTAACGAGTTAAATTGCATGACCAATAAAATCACGATAATGAATATCGCAATAGGTAATTTATCGGCAATAGATTGACTAGATTCCCCAGACGATTCCATTTCACCACCGTACTCAAAGTAAAAACCACTAGGCCACTGTTCGCTATAGCCATCAAGCCAAGCACTTATTTGGTTAAACCCTTCATCAGCAGTAAAGTCCCCTTTAAGCTGAGCCCCCACTGCCACCGTTTTTAAACGATCACGGCGAAGAATTTTGGCCGGCTCCCAAATCACATTAATATCGGCTACTTGCACAAGCGGAACCGCACTTCCCGTGGCTTGAGAAAAAACCGTAAGTGATTGAATTTTCCCTAGATCTTGGCGGTCGGCCACTTCGGTTCGCAACACCACAGGAATACTAATAGTACCCTCTCGATAGTTAGTCATTTCATAACCACTAAGGCCAGTTTGCAATGATATTGCAATATCTTGGCTAGTCACTCCCGCACGTTTGGCTTTTTCTTGATTAACATTTACAGTGAGCTTTTTAATTCGCTGCCCCCAGTTATCACTCACATTTTTCAAACCATTAATGCCCGCCATCTTTTGTTTGATCGCTTCTACAATGGTAAACAGCTTGTCAACGTCTCGCCCAAAAACACGTACTTCAACGGGGTTATTAATGGCTTTACCATTTTCAATTAGACGAGCCGTAGCCTTCACATCCGGGTGATGCGCATTAATATAAGTTTCCAAATTCTCCATGAGCTCACCATTCACCTGCGGACCCGTAGTATTAACCACAATAAGGCTGTAATTAGGACTCGAGGGCTTAGGATTATGCGTAAGCAAAAAGCGTGGTCCGCTGCTGCCCACATAGGTTATCCAGTTACGAACACCCTCAGGGGTTTCCTTATTTGCTTTTAAGGTGTTTAAGTGGCGCTCGACATCATCCGCCACTAATTCAGTTTGCTCTATGGCCGTACCAATGGGCAATTCAATTTCAAGCTTAAAAAAGGGACGATCCGATGGTGGAAAGAAAATACTGGGCACCAACTGCAACGCCTGAATACTGCCAAAAAATAATACGACGACCCCAACAATAGTTAATACTCGATTTTGTAATAATGTTATTAGAAAGCGGCGGTAATACGGATAAAAACCAACATTGAACTCATCTTTTTCGCTGGCACTATCTTTCTTCACTTTTAGAAACAACATACAAAGCAGCGGAATCATGGTTAGACTCAAGACCCAAGAACATAAGAGTGTAATGGTCACCACTTGGAATAGAGCCGCGGTATATTCACCCATGGCCGACTCCGCCAAATAAATGGGTAAAAATGCCGCTGACGTTGTTAATGATGAAGTCAGTAAGGGTACCTTTAATTCATTGGCCGAATGAATCGCCGCATCCATTGAGCTCTTACCTTCCTTCATTTCCACCATCACGCTTTCCGACATTACAATGCCGTTATCCACCAACATTCCCAAGGCAATAATCAGTGCCGCCAAAGATATTTGATCCAACCCTATACCGAATTGATCCATGACAAAAATAGTACCAATCATGCTGGCAGGTATTAACGTAGAAACAACAAGACCCGTGCGCAAGCCCAAGCTAAAGAGCATCACAGCTGCTACCACGACGATGGCTTGGACAAGATTAGATACAAAATCATTCACCTTATCCTCTACTTCTTTAGGTGAGAAGTTCAGCATTTCAAATTCAAGCCCAATAGGCTGCTGGGCCTGAAAACGATTAATGGTTGTTAACACCTCTTTACCCAGCTTTATATTGTTACCACCTTCACGCATGGAAACAGCAATAGCCAATGCAGGTACACCCGAACTCCTTACCACACTGGTTTGTGGGTCTTTATAGCCACGATGGATATGGGCGATATCTTCCAGATACACCACATCATCTGAATTAGGCAGCAATATAGTGGCACGACGAATATCTTCTATGGATTCAAAATTACCACTGGGCTCCAGCTCTATTCGCTCCCGACCTAAGCGAACTGAGCCTCCGGAAACCACCACATTTTGATTGGCCAAAATTTGGCTCAACTGTAAAGGTGCTAAATTAAGTTCAGACAAGCGCGCATTATTATATTCAACAAATACGCGCTCTTCCTGCTCACCAGAAACTTCTACCTTAGCCACTTCTGAAATTCGCAATAACTCATCACGGGCTTGATCGGCCACGTCTTTTAACTCTGCATATGAATAGCCTTCACCAGTTAGCGCCATGACAACACCAAACACATCGCCGAATTCATCATTCACACTGGGCGTGCTCGCACCTTCCGGCAAATCCCCCGATACCTTGTCCACTTTACGCCGTAAATTATCCCAAATTGGCCGCATTTCGGTGTAACTCTCTTTAATATTCACGGTAACAATGGAAATGCCGGTACGAGATTCACTTTGTACAAAGTCTAGCTGGGGTAGTTCCTGAACAACTTTTTCAATTTTATCTGAAATAAGTTTCTCTACTCGCTCCGGGCTGCCACCTGGGAAATAGGTAATCACTTGAGCCGAGCGAATAATGAAGCCGGGGTCATAAGCACGAGGGATATTTTGATAAGCTTGTAAACCTACCAACACCAATACCACCAAAAAAACCAAGGTGGTGCGATTATTTTGAATTGCCAGTCGAGTAATATTCATCTGATCTCGACTCCTTTATTGAGGCTAATAGTCATTCTTATTTTACCTCGCCCATTAATTTCACCACTAAGCCAGAGGATACCTTGCTCATTCCAGCAGTGATAACCTGATCGCCCTCTTCAAGGCCTTGAACCACTTGAATACCATTTTCATTCAGCGCTCCTACTACCACACTTCGACGTGCCACTTTACCTAATAGAAGTCCATCGAGATTCACCACATATACAAAACGCCCTGCACTGTCTTCCAAAACTGTATGAGGTGGCACATATACATCTTGGTTTAAGCCATCTTTGTTGTTTTCTACAGCAAATACTTTGGCGCTCATTCCTGGTAATAAATTAATATCCCGTGGCACATCCATTACAAATTTAACACTGTAGGTTTGAGTTTTTTCATCGGC
Organism: Bermanella sp.; assembly: GCA_036960565.1. Classification (GTDB taxonomy): domain Bacteria; phylum Pseudomonadota; class Gammaproteobacteria; order Pseudomonadales; family Oceanobacteraceae; genus Bermanella. Next base: position 98,512 of record JBALXQ010000002.1, on the reverse strand, counting down.
ACGAGTTGAAACTTCTTTAAAGGTCAACGGATAACGTCTTGATTGATTGCCATCAAAGATAGCAAACACGTCCTGGTCTTCTTCATCACGTTTAATGGTAATCATAACGCTTTCAGGTATATCTATCTTAACCTCAAAGGCAGATAAATCTTGAATTGCAGCAAACTTTTCCGCTGAACTTATCTTTTCAAAATTTGAAACGTATTGCTTAGCAATAACCCCACTAAATGGCGCTTTTAATACAGTATATTTTAAATTTTGTTTGGCACTGTCCAATTGAGCCTGGGCACTGCTTTTCTGCGCTTTTAATTTGTCAAAATCTGCGCGACTAATGGCTCCTTGTTTAATCAGACTTTGCGCTCGATCAAATTCAGTTTTAGCTCGATCAAATTCTGCTTGGGCTGAAGAGAGACTGATTTTAAAATCGGTTTGATCAAGGCTGGCTAATATCTGCCCTCTTTTAACAGAATCACCTTCTTTAATTTTCACTGATTTCAGTTCGCCAGATACACGAAAGCCAAGTTCCGCTGTTTTAATAGCATCAACTACTCCGTTAAAGGACTTGCTTATGGTACTGCCTAAAGCCACCGTCATTGTACGTACCGGTTTCACATTTTTCTTTTCAGCCACTTCTAATGAGCCTTCTTGGCTACAGGCTGTGACAAGCCAAATAAAAACACTGGCAAATAGAAGTTTTGATGACTGACTTTTAAAAGGCATGAAGCATCCTTATTAGTTTAAAGAATCTATAAGTATTTCAATTATAGAAATGATATTAACTCACTCACAGAGTGACAACAAAGTCTTATGTCATTGCTACAAGTTTTCTGGCATTAGGTTTTAACCAAGCCGCCTTAATAAATTGCAGAGATGAAAGACTGAGGAGCCATAAAATGTGTTGTTCAGTGTAGTCTAGCGGTGACCATGGCGCATTTAGATACGTTTTGGATAGCCGCACGAATTCCCCCGCCTTATGAGTTATTTTCTAATGCTGCTAATTTTCGTCCACTAACCCTGAATCTGTCATCAGAACTTGATTGCCTGAGCCAACATCAATTAACGCATAGTACTGTGACACTTCAATAAAATTATTATCCCCTGCTATTTCTATATCCCCTATGACCGTTTGCAAGTCGTCTTCTTGAACAACTATATTATGCAGACCGGTTATAATTAGACTTTCTAAGTAAGTGTCTTCCTTAATAAGCACATAATTATAGCTACCTGTAATAAACATCTCTTCGACATCACCCAATAGGGTTACCTTATTACTGCTACCCGTTAAGGAAAGGTTATATTTGGAGGAAGAGTCAATCTCTATATCTTTTGAAGATTCATCAAACACTCGCTCCTGTAATTCGTCATCATCATTACTTGATCCAGTAATGACCACACATCCACTGGCCAATAAACTGAATAAAAGCCCGATTAACATCATCACCCTATGCTTCATATGTGGAACCTTAATACTGCATTTAATTAATAAAGCGCTGTGCTTTCCATGTGAATCTCAGCGCAAAGTAATATTCCCACTAGAACAAGCCACTATCAATTGATAGTCTTAGATGGAATATCAGATAATCCTATACCTCCGGTATGACAGGCCAGTAACTCTGATGCATTAAAGGCATGGATCCCATGAAGCTTGAAAAATTAGCCCAACATGACATTAAGCTTCTAGTGGCCTTTAAGGTACTACTTGAAGAAGAGAATGTTTCACGAGCAGCACAACGGATGGATGTTACTCAATCAGCCATGAGTAAAATGCTCGCCAAGCTCAAATACGTTTTTAAGGAAGAGTTGTTTATTCGCACCAGTCACGGAATACAACCCACCGATAAGGCTATATCGCTGAAAGCCCCATTATCCGAGGCGTTAGGGAAGCTTGAAGCACTACTGACCCCAACTAAATTCAAACCCATTCATTGTGAGCGAACTTTTCGTATCTCCATGCTGGATAATTTAGCCAATCGCGTGATACCAGTCTTATTACAGTCCCTAAGCAAACAAGCGCCCTTGGTGAAACTTGAGCTTAAACCCTGGAGCCGGCAATCTTTTGATGATCTGGCCAATGGTGAGTTAGACCTGGCACTTAATGTTGTAGAGGTAAATCGAGCCAACTTTTATCAACTAAAATTGGCCGACATCCAAGTATGTGCGGTGGTGAGAAAAAACCACCCATTAGCCAGAAAACAGGAGATATTGCTGGATGATTTCTTAAACTATTCATTTATTAAAGTGATTATTCCTGAATTTAATGAACACCATCAAAAAGATCAGAAAATTCTTGCGGCCCTGGGCAAAGAGCGAAAGGTTGTCTTCGAAACCAACAATGCCACCTGCGCCTTACAAAGCTTAAAACATACTGATTACATTATGCTTGGCGCTAAGGGCGCGCAGAATGAGCTATTTGAGCAATTGGGACTGACCACTATTAGCATCCCGAAAGAACTTTCTACCCCTAAATTCAACATGAAATTCATTTGGCATCAGCGCCAACACTTGCCCAAAGAGCAAGTCTGGTTTCGTCAATTGCTCATGAAAGCACTGACTGACGCGACAAAGACCTAATATCTATAGGGAATTAGCTCACTGCTGAGCCCATTAATTACCCGGTTTAGGGGCTGAAATACCCCCTAAAATATGCTTTAATCCGTCCCTATTTTTTCAGCATGGCAAGTTAACATCTGCGTATGAAGATTTACGGCATAAAGAACTGCGATACCATGAAAAAAGCCCGAAAATGGCTTATTGATAACAAACATGATGTTGAGTTTCATGATTATAAAAAAGACGGTTTAGCCCCTGAGTTGCTTAAGCAGCTAGTGGGTGAACTGGGATGGGAGGCCATGGTTAATAAACGTGGCACCACCTATCGCAAGCTTGACGACAGCATCAAAGATAACCTGGATGAAGCCAGCGCGATCGGAGTAATGCTTGATAACCCCAGCATCATCAAGCGCCCTATTCTTGAAAAAGAAAGCAGTAAAGGCAGCGTTTATTTATTGGGTTTTAAAGCCGAGCAATACCAAGAATTTGTTTAACATTTAGTTAAAACCTTAATCTCTAAAATTGTATTCAACTATAGGAATCAAACATGGCATTAGCATTTGCATTGGGCGTAGGCACACAGAACAAAAACAGTGAATGGTTAGAAGTCTTTTACCAAAAGCCTGTTTTTCAGCCTTCTGCTGATTTAATTTCAGCCGCCAAAGCAGCCGGTTATCAAGGTGGCAACCAAGCCATTGAATTGGATAGCGTCAAGTTAGCGGCTTTAACCGCCTCGCTAACGGGTGGACAAGCCGAACTAGCGAAAGCATTGGCCAGTAGCAAGCAGCCTACTGTGTTAGTAGTTTTAGAATCAGACGAACAAAGCACCACAACACCTGAAGTATATTTAAAGCTACAACTTATATCTCACCGTTTTGTTAAGCCGCACGGTATTGATTTATCGGGCATGTTTGGCTTATTGCCAAACGTAGCTTGGACCAGCAAAGGTGCCATCGACATGAACGAATTGGCCGATGCTCAATTGGCAGCACGTCTAAATGGTGAAGTACTGGAAGTATTCAGCGTTGATAAATTCCCTAAAATGACCGACTACGTTGTACCAAGCGGTGTACGTATTGCCGATACATCTCGTGTACGTTTAGGGGCATATGTAGGTGAAGGCACTACCATCATGCATGAAGGCTTTATTAACTTTAATGCCGGCACCGAAGGCACTTCTATGGTTGAAGGCCGTATATCTGCTGGCGTTATGGTTGGTAAAGGTTCTGACTTGGGTGGCGGCTGCTCTACCATGGGCACCTTGTCTGGTGGCGGTAACATCATTATCTCTGTGGGTGAAAATTCTCTTATCGGCGCCAACGCCGGTATCGGTATCCCACTAGGCGATCGCTGTACTGTTGAGTCTGGCCTGTACATTACTGCCGGCACCAAAGTTCAGGTGTTAGATGACCAGAAAAATATAGTGGAAGTGGTTAAAGCTCGCGACTTGGCCGGCAAACCTGATTTATTGTTCCGTCGTGACTCGATTGGTGGTGCAGTACAATGCGTTACCAATAAAACAGCCATTGAACTTAACCATGAGCTACATGCAAACAATTAATCTTTTATATTAATTTGTTTACTAAGGGGCAGCTTCTGCCCCTTTTTATTACCTGCTATAAAAACGCCTAACTGCCCTTTCTTTTACTCTCATAAAATTGTCGCAATAAACCCAACTATAAAAACAATAAGTACATTAGTATTATCTCGTCTAATATTTGTGGCCTAATAAATGCCTATTAATATCGGATCTCGCTAAGCAGTACAGATTTTGACAACCCAACAATAAAAATAGTCAAAACCGATTTCTAAAAATAACTTGCGTATCAATTAGGAAATTAATCATGGAACTGGAAGTCCTAGATAAACCCTTTCTCCCGCTAGACCGGTTGCGAATTTTAAAATACTTCAGTGCTTATAGCGTTGTTATCACAACAGCATTAATTTCATTGTATTTCGCCGATATCAATTTAGATTTTTTAGGGGTAACTAACCCTAAAATGTACCCCTTAGTATTGGCGTTACATGCGTCTATTACAGTCGTTTTTCTGGCATTAGCCTTTAGCGCGGGGCAAGCACACTACGATCACTTAATTGCTTTCTTTCTGCTAGACATCACGCTTATTGCTGGGCTTATATATTCAAGTGGTAGCGGCACAAGCTTAAGTTACTTGATGATAGTGGGCATAGCCGTAGGGAATTCCATGGTCAGTGGCCAGAAAGGATTACTCTTAAGTGCGTGGGCCGCCATTTGCCTAGTGTTTATTGAAACCCGCTTTGCCGAACAAGGCCTTGCTTATAATTACGTAAACGCGGGCACTCTTGGTTTTATCTTTTTTATTACCGCATTTGTTATTCAGGCTTTAGTGAAGCGCTTACATTTATCGGTGGATATTAACCGCTTACAAGCAGACAGTTTATTAAGCATGGAACAATTAACAAAACTGGTCCTAAAGCGGTTGGAAACCGGTGTTCTAGTGGTTAACGACAACAATGAAATAATTTTTCAAAACAGCTCAGCGCAAAAATTATTGGGATTTCCAGGCCCCATCTGGGCACTACCTGAAAAACTACAATTGAGTTTACAAGAGTATTTAAAATTTCCTAAGCACACTCCCTCGAGCTTTAAAGCAGGCCCCACCACAGCCAAAATACAGCCTATGTTTGCCCCACTCATGCCAGGCACAGATAGAGGCACCGTTATTTTTATTGAAGATACCAACGTGGTTTATCAGCAAGCTCAACGCTTAAAACAGGTCTCTCTTGGGAAATTAGCGGCAAGCATTGTCCGCGAAATAAAACAGCCGATGCAAAGTATTTTTCAAATCACCCAACAGCTAAGTCAAACTACTTTGGGCATCCACAACAAAAAACGTCAAAATCTTATTAAAGATCATTCTCAACATATAGAACGCATCATTAAAAATGTTCAGGATTTAGCAAATACTAAGGCCACCGACTTTGAAAAACACAGCTTGGGTTTTTGGGCCACTAGTCTAATTAAACAATTGGCACCCGGTCTATTTAAAGGAATAAAAGTAGAACTTAAAGTCAGTCGATCCGCTATGGATGTTTATATCGATGACAGTCAAATTCGTCAAGCGTTAACCAATTTACTGGAAAACGCAGCCTATTACTCAAAACAAAAAAGTGCTGATTTTGCTCGCGTTACGATTATAGTGGGTCGTAATAAAACCAGTGGCCAAGCCATTATTGAAATAAAAGATAATGGATACGGAGTAGCCTTGGACGATTTAGACCATATATTTGAACCCTTTTATAGCTCAGAAAGTAATAAGTCTGGTTTGGGCCTTTACCTTGCTAAACAGTTTTGTGAAATGAATATGGCCAGACTGGATTACATATCTTGTCAAGAAGGCTCCCGTTTTCGCATTACGTTCCCAACGTCCCAACAAATAGAGCGTCAGCTTGATAATCGTGAAGGCTTTAAACTAAGGGACGCCGTCCCTATTCCTGCTTCGGCCTAGCTCGACTTTGCACCCGGCTCATAACCAGCAGTTCAAGTTTATGAGCAGGAAAAGTAATTCCCACGATTATAAAAAATAAAATTTTGTAATAATTTCAAAGACTTATCTTAGCTGCCGTCCATTAAAATAAAGGTAGATTAAGAAAAGGTAGCGTTGCGGAAAAGCGTCACATTCTAATCGTCTACAATAAGGCATAGTCGTGTTTGGAATTCAAATTCAACTCAAGGATCATACATGTCCATATCCCTTATAATTCCTGGTCAGCCTTGGCTAAGCTGGATACTGGCATACCTGGTGCTCGTTCTGGTTATGTATTTCATTCGTCAAAGCGCCCACCAGTTACTCGACAACCTAACTCAACTAATCATAGAGAACCTTCGTATCCTTAGTAAAGCCTTGCTAAATACTTCCAAACAAATGTCGATCCGAAATCGCGATGTATTACTAGAGCATGGTCAACAGCAAGCCGAAAGAGAACTTGAGCGCCAGTTTATACGTCTAGCCAATCTGGTTGAAAAAGATTTAAGCCGCTACCCCACTGTTCAAAGAGACATTGAAGAAAATATTACTAATATGGAAGACAAGTTACTGCAAACGTCTCAAGTACCCAGCCCCCTGCCCGAATGGACGGAGGCGGTGGAATCTATATCCAAACTTAAAGACAGCACTAAGAACGATGCGGTGGTGGGCAAGTTGCTACAAGCCATATACGAGGCCTTTCACAAACAGCAAGGTGAGGTCATGCGAGTTTATCGGGCGGACATAGAAAAGCGTCACACTTTATTAAAAAGCGCCATGAATCATTGGCGCCGCCTTCATCATAAGATCAATGAAGTGGGCCAGGATTGGCAGCATTTGATTAAACAGGCTGCAAAGATGGATCATCAGGTGGAACGCTTTGAAAATTTGATACTAGGCACCCACAAGGCCGAAAACCTACTGAAGTCTTCCAATACCACTCAATTTTTTATCTCTCTAGTGGTCATGGGTATCGCCGGGTTTGGTGCCTTTGTAAATTACAACCTCATTGCCTTACCCATGTCCGAACTCATGCCAGCCACATCACAGGTGGCCGGGTATGACGTAGCCGATATAGGAGCAGCGGTGATCATCATGCTCGAAATAACCGTTGGGCTTTTTTTCATGGAGTCCATTGGCATCACACGATTGTTTCCGGTGATTCATTTTATGGAAGATAAAAAACGCATGATCTGGGCTTGGGTATGCATTATATTTTTATTGGCTCTTTGCTGCGTAGAAGCTGGTCTTGCTTACATGCGAGAAATAATGATGGCCGATAAATCCTTGTTAACCAATTTCTTGGTAGGAGGTGAACAAGCAGCTAATGAAATTGCTTCTCAGCCCCACAGTAATATTCCCATGATTGGCCAAATGACACTAGGCTTCATACTACCTCTTATTCTAATGTTTGTAGCCATACCATTTGAGTCTTTAGTTCATACGGGACGCCATCTTTTAGGGAATATGTTTGTACAAATATGCATGTTTTCCAGTACCTTGCTGCGCACTCTTTCGGTATTAATAAAGCATCTCAACCACAGCATTAAAAGCATTTATGACATTGTCGATTTCCCACCAATCTGGATAGAGCATTTAATAGAAAACCGCCCACGTAAAAAAATAGTACTATCTGAAAATACTCACAAAACTGTTTCAGACAGTGAAGAAAAAGATAATAAAGAGGATTAACGTGAATATATTCATTAAAAAAGTATTAATGATCGGCTTAATTTTAATAGGTGCTTCAGCCTGCACCGAACAAAAACCTTCCACGGGTTTGTATTTACTATTGGATACCTCTGGCACTTACACTGAGGAGCTCACGAAGGCGCAACAAATTATTCATTATTACTTGGCCAACCTTGGCCCTGGAGACAGTTTTGCAGTGGCTCGCATTGATAGTGGCAGTTTTTCTGAAAAAGACATCGTTGCTAAAGTGACTTTTGACCACAGGCCAAGCCGAGCAAATGAGCAGAAACGCATATTCGCTCAAACCATACAGCACTTCATTAAAACCATTAAAAGTAGCGCCTATACCGATATAAACGGTGGGCTTTTACAGGCAAGTGAATATCTAGATGAAACCACGGCCTCACGTAAAATTGTGATGATTTTTAGCGATTTAAAAGAAGAGTTACCCAAGGGCTATCAACGGGATTTTGATTTACCCCTTACCGATTATGAAGTAGTCGCCTTAAATGTGACCAAGCTCAATTCAGACAACCGCGACCCTAAGCAGTACATGGAGCGTCTTAATCGGTGGCAAAACCGCATTGAAACCAGCGGTGCTAAATGGCGCGTCATAAATGATTTAGAAAGAGAGAACGCCCTGGCTTTATAAAAAAGCGATTATTTTTTATTTGCCTGATTTTCAAGATAAAGAGCATGACTCCCCGCCAAGACCATACGCAACTCAATGTTTAGTTTATCAATGAGTTGCTTGCGACCATTGTCGTCCATTTCTAAAAATGCCACCCCCTGATGAAACACCAGCAAGACCATCATTTCGGCCGCCTCGGGAATATTAGCCAGAGGCTGAATGGCCGTCTGTGTAGCACCACTTAAATCATCCACCAGCTCTTGGGCAAAAAATCGAATTTCTCTTTGAATAGATTCACGAAACGGACGGGGCCCTGATGCCACATCTGTGGTTAACAAGCGAATTAAATTGGGGTGATTTTCCACAAATTCCATGAAGGTATTAATGGAAGTACTCACCAATGAACCCTTAACCTTCACCCGATGACGAGCCTGACGCATAAGTTGGCGCAAGATCAAACTTACCTGATCCACCAGCACTAGACCTAGGTCTTCCATATCGACAAAATGGCGATAAAAAGTCGCAGGAGCGATGCCTGCCTCACGAGTAACTTCTCGCAAACTTAGCGCAGGAAAACCTTTTTCTTTACTAAGCTCCAGTGCCGCATCGATAATTGCCTGGCGCGTCTTTAACTTTTGTTCTGCGCGGGTGCTCATATCTTCCCCATGAAATGCTGCCCTGATAATGGCCGCATTGTACAAGGTATTAAGAGCCCGACCTAATTCACAGTAAGCCTTACGCTGTTAACCCTATTAGGGATGCAATTAATGGGGCCAAGCAATAGAGCCAAAATGGCATTTGTGCTACCATCGCGCGCCTAATTATGAAGCCTGTGTATTTTCAAAATATGAGCCCAAGTCCATTAAGCCAAATCCGTATTGTCATGGTACAAACCTTTCACCCTGGCAACATTGGCTCAGCGGCAAGAGCCATGAAAACCATGGGGCTGACTGACCTGGTGCTGGTTAGCCCATTGGAATACCCCAGCCCTCAAGCTACCGCCATGGCGGCTGGAGCCACCGACGTACTTGAAAATGCGCGCGTGGTGCAAACTCTCGATGAAGCCATAGAGGATTGCCAACTGGTACTGGCCACCAGCGCCCGAACCCGCAGCCACCCTTGGCCCATTAAAGAAGTACGCGATGCTGCGCCACAGATCATAGAAGAAGCCAATACAGGAAAAGTAGCCATCATGTTTGGCCCTGAACGCATGGGACTTCACAACAAACATTTGCGTAAAGCGCATTTGCACATGGATATTCCAGGTAATGAAGACTATCCGGTATTAAACATTGCCGCCGCCATTCAAGTGATTTGTTACGAATGCTTCATGAGCCATCGCCAACCTATCAATCACAATGAAAAGGCCTACCCTAAAGTGGTGGAACTGAACGGTTTTTATGAACATTTAGAAGCTACTTTAAGCCGTATTGGCTTTATTAATAAAGCCCACCCAGGTCAGGCCATGCTGCGTTTAAAACGTCTTTTTAATCGAGCAAGGCCTGAAAAAATAGAACTCAACATGTTGCGCGGAATTTTAAGCAATATCGACCAGCTTGACCGACCAACGGATAGCGATGACTCAGCCAGCACAGCTGAATCAAGAACGACTCATTCAAAACTTTCTAATTCAAGAGACAAATCATGAGCGACAGCCCAACTTTAGCCCTAAGCAAGGCTTTCATTAATCAACCTTCAGTCACCCCTGAAGACTTGAATTGTCAGCCTATGATGATCGAAATGCTTGAACCTTTAGGGTTTGAGTGTGAAACCATGCAGTTTGAAGATGTCCGCAACTTATGGGCACGAAAAGGCCAAGAAGGCCCATTAGTCTGTTTTGCAGGACACACAGACGTAGTGCCGACTGGACCTGTAGAAGAATGGACTTACCCTCCTTTTGCTGCAAAGGTAGTCGATGGCATGTTACACGGCCGAGGAGCCGCTGACATGAAAGGCTCAATTGCAGCTTTCATGGTGGCCACAGAACGTTTTGTAAAAAACCACCCAAACCACAAGGGCAGTATTGCCTATTTAATTACCAGTGATGAAGAAGGTCCATCTATTAACGGCACCGTTAAGGTAATTGAAGCACTAGAAGCTAGAGATGAAAAAATTCAAATGTGCATCGTGGGCGAACCTTCAAGCACTACCCTATGTGGCGATACCATTAAAAATGGTCGCCGTGGATCCTTAGGTGCCGTTATGACCGTTAAAGGTATTCAAGGCCACGTAGCCTACCCTCACCTTGCTAAAAACCCTATTCATCTTGCCATGCCTGCATTAACAGAAATGACATTAGAAGAATGGGATCAGGGTAATGATTTTTTCCCCGCCACTACTTTTCAAATTAGTAATTTCAATGGCGGCACCGGCGCCACCAATGTGGTTCCTGGTGCGGCTGAAATTATTTTTAACTTTCGTTTTAGCACAGAATTAACCGAAGCCCAGTTAAAAAGCCGCACCCATGCAATTATGGATAAATACGGCTTTGATTATCACATCGACTGGAAACTAAGCGGACACCCATTTCTTACCGCTGAAGGCTCATTAGTAGAAGCGGCGGTTAAGGCCATTAAAGATGTCACCGGCATAGACACAGAACTTTCTACATCGGGTGGCACCAGTGATGGCCGTTTTATTGCGCCAACCGGTGCGCAGGTTTTAGAGCTTGGCCCTATTAATGCCACCATTCACCAAGTGAACGAGCATGTCAGTGTAAGCGACCTAGAGCAGCTTACCGTGATATACGAACGCATCCTTGAAAACTTATTAGTAGATTAGTAGTAACTTTATATGTTGATTTGCCCTGTATGCTCTGAGCCGCTTACGCGCTCAGACAAACAATTATTTTGCGAAAACAAGCACAGCTTTGACCAAGCCAAGCAAGGTTATTTTAACTTATTGCTTAACCAGGCTAAGAAAAGTAAACAGCCTGGTGATAACTTGGAGATGGTTAACGCCCGCACGCGCTTTTTAAATGCCGGCCATTACCAAAGCATCAGCGATGCCATTAACCAACTTGCCATTGATTTACTGTGGCAACAAGAAGATGCCGGTTTACTGGATGTAGGCTGCGGTGAAGGTTATTACACTCAGCGCTTACACGAAGCCCTTAGCGACCATCAGATTGAACATACCTTATATGGCCTTGATATTAGCCGTGATGCCGTGAAGGCAGCTTGTAAGCGCAGCAAGGATGTTCAATGGTTAGTGGCCAATGGCAAGAAAACGCCGTTTGCTCAAAATCAAATGAAACTGATTACAAATGTATTCAATCGCATCATGCCTGATTCACTCAAAGAGCTGTGCCACCCGCAGGGTCGCGTGATCATTGCTAGTGCAGGAGCGTTTCATTTGCAGCAATTGAAAGAAGCTATCTACGACACGCCCAAGTTTGTTGAGTTTGACGCTATCAAAACCATGAGCGAACACTTCAAGCATGAGCAGCGTCAGTCTTTAGACTTTAATATTTTGCTTAGCCCAAGCAGCACTCAAGACCTTTTATACATGACGCCGCACGCTTGGCGCTCGAGTCCAGAGACACAAAACAAACTTTTGGCTCAGGAACAGCTAGAATTAAGGGTGCAAATTAATCTTGATTGCTTTTCGCCTATACTCGCTTCTAATGAAAGTGCGTAAAGTAATCGCATAAAGTGCCCTCGTACATATGATATAACAAGCTTATTTGAGAAAGGAATCTTAATGAAATTTGTTCGCTGGCTAGGAGAATTAGCGCAAGACTACCAACGCTGCTTTTTTATTTTCATGTTGGGGTTATCGGTCTTTTTTATTGGCTTAGCCGTTTTTTATTTAAGCGCTCAGTATTATCAACAAAGTCATTTATTAGCCGAACTATTGGCGCTAATAAGCTTATTAGTCATGGCGGTTGGAGGAGGCATAGCCGTTGTTGGCTATTTAAGCCTAACTTATTACCGCTGGTATCAGTTTTTCCGTAAAAAAAATTAGTATGAGCCCCAACAGGCTTGTAAGAAGCACCCATATTATTTAAACCCTTGGTAACCCATGCAACGCTATCCAGACATTGAAATATACGCCCATGACATTACCTTCAAGCAAGTAGAAGATTGGCTCGGCACCCACTTTAAATCAGTAGAAAAGCAGCAGACTGTTAGCAAGAAAAGTGAAGCTCGCTGCCACTGGCTCGTTGATGGCAATGAAGTCATTGCCTTTGGCAATGCCATTGGCAAATATTCCAGTATCTGGATTAAACAAAATAACAGTCCGTGGGACACCGATCTGGATTGTGCTCGCGTGGCCTGTAAAGAAATGAATACTCAAGTTCGTTGCTCTAATTCCAGCTGGCAAGAAGGACAAGGGCCAGAATGCCAATGGTGGCGAGTGACTGAAGTCGAAGGTGAAATGCTTATAGAATGGTCAGAGGGCTAAGGCATATAACCGGAGGGCATTTGAAAATAAACTCTTAATTTCAAATGCCCTCTATTTAATCCTCTTTTACCTTTATAGAAACTCTGTTTAGATCGTTTTCTTGTTTATAGGCTGCATGAATAGGCCTGCTATCGTTCTCACTGTTAAGCTTTACTATGAATCAGTAATGTTGAGACAAAAACATGAATAAGCGTCTAACCATTACAGACATGACCAAATTGTCTGCACATCAACAAGTATGGGCCACAGAAATGGACATTCTTGCCTCAAAAACTCGTGAATTAACCATCATTAAAGACCGTCAAGTTACGGAAATGAATAGCACCCTAAGCCGTCTGGCAGTTTTTTTAGCAGACTAGTTTAATGTCACCATTCAAAATGGGGAATACTGTCTGTTTGTGCGTGCTTTTTTAAACTCAGATTGCTCGCTATGACAGAAAATCTAGTTTAGCCCACTAAGCTTGATTCATAGTGAGGTGGGTTTAGTAACACCAGGCCAGTGCTAAAGATATGAGGGAGAGAGTTCTCTCCTTATATTCACAATATACTTTCGTCCCTGAAAGCAAAAACCCGCACTAGGCGGGTTTTTGTTTTTCTACACAGTGCTTTAGAAAATTAACGTAATACTGATACGTCTTCAGCCTGCAATCCTTTTTGGCCATCTACCACACAGAACTTTACACCCTGTCCTTCGCTCAAAGAACGGTGACCACTGCCACGGATAGAACGAAAATGAACAAAAACATCATCGCCATTATCACGAGTAACAAAGCCGAAGCCTTTTTTCACATTAAACCATTTCACTACGCCACGTTCGCGACCATCATCCACATCTGACTCAACTAGAGTACCTGTTCCACGACGTTTAAATGCTGCTTCCTTGAAAATTGAAGCCACCAAAAATAAAACGACAAATAAAACAACCACTGTCACTAAATATGCAGGCAAAGCACCAGGCTGTTTGAAGAACAAACCAAGCATATTACCTTGAGATGTAGCCAAAACAGACTGACTAAACGTAAAAACTTTATTGCCACCAGCCACAAAAAACAGTGTTGCCATTAAAACGGGTGTCGTAAAAGCCAGAAATACGCAGGCCAATACCTTATTTAACTGTATATTTTGCATCTTAAACCTTCTTTTAACGTAAATTTTCAGTAGTTACACAAGCTTGGTGTACAATTCAGCCAAGCATGTGTATCTAATATGAATTAGCTTTAAAAATCAATACGATAGAAACTATGGCCAAATCAGACCAAGAACTAATAGATGACCTTCAAATGCGCATCGCATTTCTAGAGCAAAACCAAGACGAGATGAATGAAATCGTCACCCAGCAACAGGCACAAATCACCTTAATGGAGCGGGCTTTACGTCACTTAAGCTCTCGTTTGGATGAAGTGGGGGGCAGTGACTTGAAGAATTCTCATGAAGAATCTCCACCACCCCATTATTAACCCGCTTGATAATTAATCGAGCATCAACCTAGTGCTCAGCTCATTAAACCTGAACACTAGGTTGTTATTAACGGCGCAAACGCAAGCGCGTCATTAGTAGCAACAGGCAAGTTAAAAGCAAAGGGAATACGGCAATATTTAGTACTTTCAGCCAATTCCCCAAGCTTTCAATATCTTTGTCCAGTTCATGTCGAACATCCCGCAACGCTTTACGAATACGCAGTTTTTGATGCTGAAAATTTTCAAGGGCAACTTCCTGAGCAGGGCTTAGGGTTAAACTTTCTTGAGCCCTCTGCTGCTCCAATAAAGCCAACTGTTCTTCAGTATCTTGCAACTGCTGCTGCAATACCTCTTCATTGGCCAAATACTCATTCTGAGCTTTTTGCTGAATATCCTGCACCACTTCAAATGGCCTAGAAAAGCGTCCGCGGCTGCGAATACCAATTAAATCTGAACTTCCCAAGTATTGTTCAACCAGATTATTTACAAATGCGCCGTTATCAGCCCAAGGCTGAGCAATGCGCTGGCCAAAAAAGGTTTGAACCTGTACCCATAGGCGGTCTGTTAATACGTCGGTATCGGCTACCACAATCACATTTAAACTCTGAGTCATTTTAACATGCAGAGATTCACCTTCACTATCCAAAGGCTTGGCATCAAATGCACTGTTGGCAATGCCACTTAATCGAGCGGCCAGCACATAACTTTCACCACTGGCCACAAATCCATTTAAAAGCTGGGAAGGATCTGTAGCGGCGTTATAGGTATCCGTATCCACCACTTGAGCCACATCGCTGCTCCACACTAACGCATCAAACTGTGATTGCTCTGGGCTCTGCACTCCTACTCTGCTCTTTTCATTGAGCACTCCGGAGCTTGCAAAATTTATGCTCTCAAGATCAGAGGTCACCACTTCATTAGGGTTTAGCCCATCTTGTTGTATGCCCAGTAAGCCTGGGTGCCGCATAGGAGGCTGATTTTCACCCATAGACACAGTCAAGCCGTATACGCTGTCTGTCACTATTTGATTAGATTTGTATTCAATGCCCCATTGCTCAAACAATTTAGAGAGTGAGTGCGCCCCTTCATCAGACTCATCCTCCCCTTGCGATGCAGGTCCCTGCTGAGTTTCCGCTTTAGGATCCATAAACACCAAGAGCTTGCCGCCGTTCATGACAAACTGATCAATTTCATACAGGGTGCTGTCCGATAAATTTGAAGGCTGAACTAAAATAAGTAACTGAATGTCTTTGTCTATCTCGTTAGTTTGAGCATCAACAATACGTACAGTATAAAGTTGGTCCAGCTGTTCATAGATAGTCCAAGGTGGCGTGGTACCACCACTGCGCATATCAAACCCCCCTTGCATTTCAAGCTCACTCATTAACCCCACAACAGGGGTTGTTGTTTGCCCTAAACGATAGATCAGCTCGCTTATCTGATATTCTAAAAACGCTTCTTTATCTGGCTGCAAAAATGCAATGTTGGCTTCTTCGCCAGCAATATTTTTTGCACTTAACCCAAAGTAAACGTCATCACCTGTACCAAGAGGAACAGCTTGCAAACCAAATTCTGCCGCCATGTCTTCTTCTTCAGAAAAGGGCTCAGGATCAATCACTGTAAATGTGAGCTTACTATCAGATAACAAAGTATATTCCTGTAGCAACTCCTGAACACGTAAGGCATAGCTGCGTAATGCGGTTAAATCCTTACTGGCTTTATCACTAAAAAATAATGTTATGGCCACATCTTGCTGTAATCCGGCCAATATATTTTTGCTGCCCTGTGACAAGCTGTAAATGTTTTGCTCGGTCATATCGACCCGAGTACCTTTAAGCAACCATTGGCTGGCAATTAATACACAGGCAAAACACAAAACTGCCAATACATTTTTTACTATGGATGATTTCATCATGTCTCCGCCCTAGTTAGCTTGTACGCGTTGTAGAAATGTTTTGGTTAAATATAACCACAAGCTAATCAAAGCAATGAAATAAACAACATCTCTAATATCTAACACACCGCGAGCAATACCATCAAAGCGAGTTAGAAAACTTAAACCAGCCACAAAATCAATGACCCATTGCGGTGCCAAAGAAAAAGTATCCAGCACCATGGATACACCGCTCACCATAAATAAGAAGCACACCACCACCGTGAGAATAAAAGCCACGATCTGATTCTTGCTGCACACCGACATACAGCTACCAATGGCCAAAAAGCCACCGGCCATGAGCCAGCTTCCAATATAGCCAGCCAAAATAACGCCGTGATCAGGATCGCCCAAATAAGACACGGTTACCCAGATAGGGAATGTCAGCATTAAGGCTATGCCGGCAAATAACCAGGCTGCTAAAAACTTCCCTAGTACGGCATTGCTGTGCCCAATTGGTAAAGTCATCAATAATTCAATGGTGCCCAATTGACGCTCTTGAGACCAAAGCCCCATGGAGATAGCAGGCATAAAAAACAAATAGAGCCAAGGGTGAAAATTAAAAAAGGCATTTAAGTCAGCCTGACCTTTTTCATAGAAGTGACCCAAATAAAAACTGAACACTCCCGACAACACTAAAAACATTAAAATAAACACATAGGCTACAGGCGTGGCGAAGTAACTATGCAGCTGGCGCCGCATAACGATGCTAGTCATGTTTAAATTCATTAGCATGCCTCCTGCTGTGATATTGGCTCTTGTGTGGTTACTTGGCGGAACACATCTTCCAAGCGGCCTTTTTCCAAGTGCAAACTTTCCACTTGCCAACTTTGTTTATCCAACCACCGTACCACTTCAGGCAATAACATTTGCCCGCCTCGAGGAAATAACATGTATTTACGTTCTTCTAATTGCTCTACAGATTCGATGTTGGCGATGCCTTGCAGCGATTTTACGGCAGCTTCGACATTGTCGGATAACTGCAAGCAGATGGCATTATGGTAGCGGCTTTGCTTTTCCAATTTCTCAGGGTGATCATCTAGTAATAGCTTGCCCTGATTAATAATTAACGCACGAGAACATACAGCGCTTACTTCTTCTAAAATATGGGTGGAGATAATCACTATTTTGTCTTTGGATAAACTTTTAATTAATTGCCGCACTTGGTGCTTTTGATTGGGGTCTAATCCATCGGTGGGCTCATCTAATATCAGTACTTTCGGGTCATGCATGATGGCCTGAGCCAGGCCTACTCTGCGTACAAAGCCTTTTGAAAGGGTATCAATCACCTGATGCAACACCGATTGCAACTGCACCTGATCTATCACAGCTTGCAAACGCTGACGCTTGTCATCTCCACTAAACCCCCGTACCTGCGCTATGAAATCAAGAAATGCCCATACTGTCATTTCACTATAAGCAGGCGCACCTTCTGGTAAGTACCCCATAATTTGCTGTACCTTTTGCGGATCACGATCAACCGATAGCCCGCAAACACTGACTTCACCGCTGGTGGCCTGAAGGAAACCACTGATAATTTTCATTGTCGTCGATTTACCGGCTCCATTTGGTCCTAAAAAACCCAGCACCTCCCCTTCGGCGACATCAAAACTTAAATCATCCACCGCCGTGAAGTCATCAAATTTCATACTGAGATTTTTTACACGAATCATGCTTTACCCCTATTCAATCCTGAATTACCACTACTAACTAATGTATTACTTTACTGCATTAATTATTAACATTTAGCTGGCGACAATATAACCCTCTATTTATTATTACAATAGGTCAGTTCCTGCTAGCGGTTGATTGTTTTGATCATTTGGCATGAGTTATAGACCTGATATAATCGTCAACTTTTATCCTATAGACCATTTACAAGTTAGTAATAATTAACCTTTCAACTATAGGTTTATATTTCGACTACAAAAGGTGATTTCTTTGCGACCCCTAATTTCATTAATCCACGGGCTTATACGGCGCTTACTAAACATTTGGGTTAAAACAGATGTGGTAGGTGCCAACGAAGCCAAGGAAAATGGCCTCGACCCGGATCAACCCATTTTTTACGCCTTACCTCATCGCTCCTATAGCGCAAGTTTGGTTCTGGATACTGAGACTCGAAAACATCAATTGCCCAATGCATTGGCACCCATCGAAATAGCCGGCACGCATTTTAAAAATCGCATTGTCTTTCTATCGCATACCAAGGGTAATTGGCTGCGTCGACGTTCAATTCCCTATTTACATGAAAGCGTGCCTGATTTGGTATCTATCTGTCAGGATAACCCTGACATTAATATTCAAATAGTACCGGTTAATGTGTTTTGGGGCCGGGAGCCTAAAAAAGAAAAGAGCTTCCTTAAACTCTGGCTTGGCGATTCTTGGTCTGTGAGTGGCCGCTTTCGTCGGTTCATGAGTATTTTAATGAATGGTCGCAATACCTTTGTGCACATCAGTAAAGCCATCTCAGTTAAAAGCATGTTAAACGAGAATCCCGAGATGGAGTCCAACCGCTTTATCCGTAAGTTAGGCCGAGTATTACGTGTGCACTTCCGCCACACTCGTAGCGCCGTTATTGGTCCGGACTTAAGCCATCGCCGCACTTTGGTCCATAGGCTCATTCGCAAGCCTATGGTAAAGGCCGCCATTAAAGAGTTGATGCTAGAAAAAGGCATTAATTACGAGAAAGCCTCAGCACAAGCCATTAAGTACGGTGATGAAATTGCCTCCAATCAAAGTAATACCACTATTCGCTTGCTCTACATCCTCCTAACCTGGGTTTGGAACAAGTTATATAACGGCGTAAAAATTCAAAACCTGGATAAACTTCAAGAGGTACATAAAGATAACGAGATCATTTATGTGCCCTGCCATCGAAGCCACATAGATTACTTATTATTATCTTATGTTCTTTATTCAAATGGTTTTGCTCCACCGCAAATTGCCGCTGGCATTAATTTAAACATGCCCGTTGTAGGTCCAATCTTGCGCCGCGGCGGAGCCTTTTTCATGCGCCGAAGCTTTAAAAACAATCCCTTGTATAGCGCTATTTTTGACGAGTATCTGCACGCTATTTTTACCTCTGGCTACAGTACAGAATATTTTGTAGAAGGTGGGCGCAGCCGTACCGGACGCACCCTAAAACCCAAAGCTGGCATGCTTGCCATGACGGTACGCAGCTACCTGCGTGACAGCCATAAACCCATCGTATTTATGCCTATTTATGTCGGATACGAAAAAGTATTTGAAGGCGGCACGTACTTGGGCGAGCTAAGAGGTAAAAATAAAAAGAAAGAATCAATATTTGGCATATTTAAGACGTTAAAGGACCTTAAAAAGAATTTCGGTGAAGTTCACTTAACCTTTGGTGAGCCCATAGAGTTAGATTCGTTTCTTGAAAATCAAAACCCAGGCTGGAAAGAGCAGGACCACGGCGAAGATTTCCGCCCAAGCTGGGTTAAAGGAGCAGTTAATAACCTGGCCTTAGAAGTGGTTACCGGCATCAACAAAGCTGCCTCGTTAAATCCCATCAACATGGTTTCTCTGGCTCTATTGTCGTCGCCCAAACAAGCCATGGATGAAAATATGCTGGCTCAAACTCTTAACCTTTATCGTGAACTGGCAACCGAAATGCCATACAGCCACTTAACGGTTTTACCCAAGGGTGATGGTCATGACTGGATTAAATACGCAGAAAGCATGGAGGCGGTTGAACGATTAAAGCACCCACTTGGAGATATCATCTCTGTGGATGAAACCCAAGCCGTTATGCTGACTTATTACCGCAATAACATTATTCATGCATTTGCCATCCCTTCTATGTTGGCTTGCTTATTTATTAACAACGCCAAGATGAAGCGCAGCGATGTGGTTCGTTTTGCCCAAACTATTTACCCATATTTAAAAGCCGAGTTGTTTTTGCACTGGAGCGAAGATGAAGTACCTGCGGTTATCGATCAATGGATAGATTTGTGCGTAGACAAGGGCTACTTGAGCCAAGAGGAAGACTATCTGGTACGCCCGGCAGTAAGTTCCAACAACTACATCATGTTGTCGGTACTGTCTGAATTGGTCATTCAAATTTTGGAGCGTTATTACATTGCCATTGCACTACTCCAGCGCTCAGGCTCTGGCACCCTTAACAAGGAAGATGTGGTACAGAATTGCTCTTTAATGGCAGAACGCTTATCCATCTTGCATGGACTTAATGCGCCAGAATTCTTTGACAAATCCCTATTTAGAAATTTGGTAGATGAGTTACTGGAGCGCGAAGTACTAAACCTAGATGACAACAAAAATATATTATTTAGTAACCGCATTGAAAATATTGCCAACGATGCCAAAATCCTGCTGAACGCCGACTTACGACGCAGCATATTACAAGTCACCTTAAGTTAAGGAAGGCCGTGTAATATCAAAGCGTCGACCTCAGGTCGGCGCTTTATCTTTTTACAACAAGACAAAGGCAGCCATTACAAACAAAGCCAGCAACATTTTTAGCGCAAGTGCGGCCCTTTTACTCCGTCCCCAGGAAATTTAGTGAAGCCAAAACATTAATTACATTGCAGGTCTATTACCCTTTTCGCGCAAGAACCCCCTTTTTACCCGTTAGTCCCTTCGCAAATTGATGCCTTAATTCAAGATACCTAGGAGTCAAACCGATATCCTCGTATAAGGGGTCTCCCAGTTCATCCACCGAGACCACTTTGCTGCCTTGTTTATAAGGCATTTGGCGCTCAACCTCATCAAGAGCCACTTCGACCAACTGAGCTAATACTTCATTTTTATTTAAGCCCGGATACAAACTGGTTAAGGCTTCAATGCGAGCTGCATCGCGACGGGATAAACGTATATTGTATTTTTCCTCTCCTTCATTATTCTGGCTATTGGATTCCCATGAATTCATAAGCTCCCTTACCTTCATTTAAAAACCCTCTTATTTGATGTTTCTACCTTGTACTTAGTTTAGTCCAGCTTTAGCAACTCACAGAGATAATTACCCAATTTTACATTTTTAATACACTGTATTTTTCATTGTGATTCAAAGCAGTTAAAAAAGGATAAATAACCTCGTCTCCACTAAAATAAGCTTACCTTACTTTTTCTAATTATGACGTAACGTCCTGATTGGCAGGTTTTCATTCAGGCAAGAACCTTGATATCTAAACCATAACAAGATAGAAAAGTATTAAGTAAATACACCTGAACAATCGCTAGTCTTAGGGAGAAATTATGGATGAATCACTGGACAGTGCACTCAAAGATAATGTGCGCCTATTGGGAGACCTGCTAAGTGAAGTGATAGAGCAAGATAAGGGCGCTCAGTTCGTCGACAAAATTATTCAAGTACGTACTTTAGCCAAACAGGCTCGAGCCCAACAGCAAACTACTCCAAAAGAATTAATCAATAAACTCAACAACCTGGCCGATGTAGACATCACCCCTATGACAAGGGCGTTTAATCAATTTTTAAATTTAGCCAATATTGCAGAACAATTTCATGATGTTGTCAGGTCTCGTCGCCAAGAAGGCGAGAAAAACCAAACCCAACTAAACCAGGTTATTCAAAAACTCACTCACAAATTAACGCCTAGCGACTTGTGCAAGCGATTATCTAATCTGCAAATAGAGCTGGTGCTCACAGCCCACCCTACCGAAGTAACAAGACGTACACTCATTCAGAAGTACGATCTCATATTACAAGCGCTAAACGAACTTGATACCCAGCCCTTTGCATTTGAACGCAATAAAACCCTCACTCGCCTGAAACAAATCATTGCCCAAATTTGGTATACCGATGAAATAAGGCAAACTCGCCCCACCCCGGAAGATGAAGCTAAATGGGGCTTTGCTGTAATTGAAGGTTCCCTATGGCAGGCCTTGCCAGATTTTTACCGAGAACTCGATCAAACTCTTGTGCAACAAGGACAGCTTCCTCTGCCTTTATCTGCCCAGCCTTTTAAATTTTGCTCGTGGATGGGAGGGGATCGTGATGGCAATCCAAATATCACCGCTAAAGTGACTGAAAATGTTATTTATTTAGGCCGATGGATGGCCGCCGATTTATATTTACGCGATGTGCAAGAGCTCACAAACGACCTTTCCATGCAGAACTGCAATGAAACGTTAAAGGCCGTAGTGGGCGACGTGAGCGAGCCATATCGGTGTCTAATGCATGATTTAAGAGAGCGCTTAAAAGAAACACGTTTATGGGCACAAGAAGCACTGAATTCCAAAGCAGGATTGAGCCCTCACCCGCCTTTGTTTCACATCTCAAGTTTAATTGAACCATTGAAGCTTTGTTACCAATCACTGCTGGATTGCGGCATGGAAATAGTGGCCAACGGCAAATTGCTCGACACCTTACGCCGCGCCCAAACCTTTGGCCTAACCCTGTGCCCTCTAGATATACGCCAAGAAAGTAGCCGTCACGCTCAAGTATTTGAAGAGCTTACCCGCTATCTTAATCTGGGTGACTACAAACAATGGAGTGAAGATAAAAAGCAAACATTCCTATTACAAGAATTGCAAAATAAACGCCCGTTATTACCTACTGACTGGCAACCCAGTGAAGCAGTAAAAGAAGTACTGGATACTTGCAAGGTGATCGCCATGCAGCCCGATGATTGCTTTGCCAGCTATGTCATTTCCATGGCAAGCTATCCCAGTGACGTCTTATCAGTGGCACTGTTACTGAAAATGTGTGGGCGAACAAAAGCGATGCCTATCTCACCTTTATTTGAAACGCTGGATGACTTAACTCAAGCTGCTAGCAGCATAGACGCTTTGCTAAATTTGCCATGGTATAAAAATTATACCCAGGGCCATCAAATGGTCATGGTAGGCTACAGCGACAGCGCCAAGGATGCTGGCCAATTAGCCGCCTGCTGGGCCCAATATAAAGCGCAAGAAGAATTGGTTAGTGTGTGCGAAAAGCACCAAACGCAGTTGATGTTATTTCATGGTCGTGGCGGCACGGTGGGTCGTGGTGGCGGCCCTGCTCATGGCGCCATATTATCCCAACCGCCGGGCTCAGTATTAGGGCGCATTAGAGTAACCGAACAAGGAGAAATGATTCGCTTTAAATTTGGCAATCAAGATGTGGCTCATCGCTCCTTACAGGTTTATATGTCGGCAGTATTAATGGCCACGGAATTCCCCCCGCCGCAACCCAAAGATGAATGGCGTCAGCATATGGATGATCTATCCAGCATTGCCTTGCAAAGTTATCGGAAAATTGTGCGTGAAGATGAAAACTTTGTTTCTTATTTTCGCACCGTCACCCCAGAGCAAGAACTGGCTAAACTGGCACTGGGCTCGCGACCAGCCAAACGCAAAGCAAGCGGCGGGGTAGAAAGTTTACGAGCCATTCCATGGATATTTGCTTGGATGCAAATCCGTTTAATGCTGCCTGCCTGGCTTGGCAGTGAAGAGGCACTACAATCATTTTTAGATCAGAATAAATTAGCTGAATTGCAATCTATGAGTGAAGAATGGCCATTTTTCGCAACCTTCATCGACATGCTGGAAATGGTATTGAGCAAAACCGATACAAGTATTGCTGCTTATTATGAAAGCCGCTTATTAGGCGATAAACCCAATGCCTTAGGCACTCAATTACGCCACCGCTTGGAGCAAGCCATCACCATTGTAAAAAACATTAAACAGGAAGATGCTTTGCTGCAAAATGAAGTGGTTATTCGTCAATCGATGGCCGTGCGTAATCCCTACACCGACCCTCTGCATTTTCTACAGGCCGAGCTGCTTTATCGTACAAGGCAAGAAAATTCCGACAACCCTCTACTATTGGAGCATGCCTTAAAAGTCACTATGGCCGGAATTGCCGCTGGAATGCGAAATACAGGCTAGTTCCTCCTCTACAGAGAACACATATTTAATATTTTATTTCGAGCCCACAACTCTAGGTGGGCTCGATTACCTTAATAGTCAATTCGCTCTATGAAAACCCATTAACGGCACCACCATTACATTTGAGACCCCTGTGGCAGTATTTAGATACACACTGTGCTAATCCTAATTCCTCTGATTTCTTATTAATCAAGCCATTTCTAGGCATTCCAGCACACTTGCCCTGAACACCCACGTCAGGTATTGTGGGCTTTTTTTTAAGCTAGCCGGTTGTTTTTTAACCAGTTTATTTCAAATTCGAGCAATGCCTAAATCAACTTCGCTGGACCTTTGTGATCTTCAAAAGGTTAATTTAGAGATTGATTCGAAATAACTTAAGGAAACATGAATGCGAATTATTTTGTTAGGTGCACCAGGCGCCGGTAAAGGTACACAAGCACAGTTTATTTGTGAAAAATTTAATATCCCACAGATCTCTACTGGCGATATGTTGCGTGCAGCCGTAAAAGCCGGTACGCCACTTGGTAAGCAGGTTGAAGAAATCATGCAAACCGGTGGTTTGGTATCTGATGATTTAATTATTTCGTTAGTGAAAGAGCGCATCACTGCCGACGACTGTGCTAACGGTTGTCTTTTTGATGGTTTCCCTCGCACTATTCCTCAAGCCGAAGCGATGATCGAAGCCGGTGTTGATATCGACTACGTAATTGAAATTGACGTTGAAGATGAAGAGATTGTTAAACGTATGAGTGGACGTCGCGTTCACATGGCTTCTGGTCGTACTTATCACGTTGTTTACAATCCACCTAAGGCTGAAGGGAAAGATAACCAAACTGGCGAAGAATTGATTCAGCGTGAAGATGACGCGGAAGAAACAGTGCGTAAACGTTTGGCTATTTATCACGAACAAACTGAGCCACTTGTAGGTTTCTACAAGGGCCTAACCAGTGACAATGCTCCTAAATATGCCCACATCCCTGGTGTAGGTGGCTTGGAAGATATTCGTGATGCCATGTTTAAGGCAATCAGCGAATAATCAGCCTGCCTCTTCATAAAAGTAAAATGCCAGCTAATTGCTGGTTTTTTACTTTTTACAACCTCAAAAACTACTCGCTTGGAAATAGTTAAAATACTTAAGCTATTTACCGCAGTATACCTCTGATAGATGACTCTCCAGCTTCAACCCTTCACCTTTCCAATCGAGCCCTACAAGATTTAGCTATTATATACCTCTCTAAACCGAACCATGCAGTCAATACTCGAGCTTATGCTTACAATAAAAGTGATCTCCCTGCTCACGCCTTCATACCTAGCCTGACTTACCTGTTCATTTCGTAATTTCTTCAAAATGGCATATCATAGCGTCAATTATTTTACCGAGCATTTTACATGTCACAAAAAACAGCTGTCATATTAGTGAATTTGGGAACCCCAGATGCACCAAGTAAGTCGGCCGTACGCCGTTATTTAAAAGAATTTTTATGGGACGACCGAATCATTAAGCGTAATCCAGTATGGTGGATGATATTAAACGGCATCATCCTAAACACTCGCCCCAAACGAGTGGCTAAGCTCTATAAAAGTATTTGGCAAGATGACAGCCCAATTCGAACCATCGGCAAGCAACAACAAGATGAATTGCAAAAACTGCTAAAAGATAAAGCTAAAGTAATGCTGGCGATGACTTATGGCCAACCTTCTTTAAAAAACTGCCTTGATGATTTAAATTTGGAAAACTTCGACAAGGTAATTGTTTTGCCTTTATTTCCGCAATATTCAGCCACCACCACCGCCGCAGTTTTCGATCAGGTCGCTGATTTCATTAAAAAAACTCGCAATATCCCACAGATTCATTTAATTAAAGATTACCACCAAAATGAAGGGTATATAGAAGCCCTGGCCTCGAGTATTCGTCAATACTGGCAAGAAAATGGGAAACCACAAAAACTGCTTTTTTCATTTCATGGTATCCCACAAATATATGTGGATCAGGGGGATCCTTATGAAGAGCAAGTTAAGAACACTGTTAAAAAATTATGCGAGTTATTAAACCTGCCTGAGTCACAGTTTCAATTAAGTTTCCAAAGTCGATTTGGCCCCACTCAATGGTTACAACCTTATACGGATAAAACCTTGGAAGAATGGGCTAAATCAGGAGTTGAGTCGGTTGATGTAATCTGCCCAGCGTTTAGCGCGGATTGTTTGGAAACGCTGGAAGAAATTGCAGTGGAAAATAAGCAGGTCTTTTTAGGAAATGGCGGCAAACAATACCGGTACATTCCTGCGCTTAACAATAATTCATCTCACATTGAAATGATGAGCAAGATAATTGATCCTTTTTTAGAGATTTGAAGAGAAGTAGAAGCAGATATTTAATTGTAATTATCTGCTTCTAACCTAAAAAAATACTTCCCATAGTTCATTAGAGTATTAGCAATCCTATTTATTTTAAATTTAAAAAACTAAAGACACCTTTTGTTTCCCTCCCCTAAAACTAAATAAACACAATTTTTTGCGCCAATATTTGCTTTTTCAAAGCAATTGAGTAGTTTTTTTTAAAAAAATCCTTTATTTTCGCTTCAAGACTTTGCTCTTATCCTTTTATAGACTATTTTTTTATTGATGTACCTCCACAACCACAGGAAAATTATTATGGCTAAAGGTCGTAAAAAAACTGCAGCAAAAAAGCGCGTTGTAAAAAAAGCGACTGGCGTCGTAACTTCAGCGCAAACAAAAGCCGCAAAAGCTACCGACAAAGCAGGTGCTGCCATTTCCGCAGCCACTACTAAAGTAGCTGATGCAAATAAGAAGCTGGCGGCCGCTCGTAAAAAAGCCTCTTCAGCTGGAACAGCTGCTGCTAAAAAGGCAGTCGTTTCTGCTCGAACAGCCGTTGCCAAACATAAAGACGCTCTAGGCACAGCTAAAGACAGTGTCCGCGAAGCTAAAAAGCAGACTCAAGCTGCTAACATAGAAGCCGCCGCCGCCGCCGCCGTAGCCGCTGCTGCAGAAGCTGCAAAAGCACTAGAAACTTCCCTTGCTGAAAAAGCAGAAGCTGATTTGGTTAAAGCCGTCGGTGCATTCGAAGCGAAATGGCGTAAAGCCCGTTCACGCAAAGATGCGTCTAAGGTTAAATCCAGCAGTAAAAAAGCGGACGCCAAAACCAAAGCGGCTGCTAAAAAAGCCAGCGCCAAGCTAAAAGCCTTGGCAAAACCAGCTTCGAAGAAAAAACCAGCGGCTAAAAAGAAGCCTGTTGCTAAGAAAAAGCCAGCAGCTAAGAAGAAGCCCGTTGCTAAAAAGAAGCCAGCGGCTAAGAAACTGGTTGCTAAGAAGAAGCCAGCCGCTAAAAAGAAACCTGCTGCCAAGAAAAAGGCAGCTGCAAAGAAAAAGAAATAGGCCAACTAGTCTGTAAATAGCATGGTCCACTAAAAAACCGCTATCGCCTTGGCCATAGCGGTTTTTTTGCTTTCTACTTAATTAAACAAATTTTGATTTTGGCAATTATGACAGTACCTTAACCTTTAAATAGACCCTGACACTTTGAAATCCTGATCCGTTTGATAAACCTACCTGATTTAGCCTTTTCAGCCCTAAATACACATTTATTTAACACTCCCTTTTTCTAAAAAGCATTTTCTGTATTAGACCTTACAAATCCGTCATTTATGATAGAATCCCCACCCTTTTTCAGCCAACCACCTATTAAAGTATTTGCTATGGCCAATCTACTTGCTATTGAAGCCGCCAGCGACAGCTGTTCTGTTGCATTGCACATTAATGACAGAGTCATTGAACGCACTGAGGCTGCACCGCGTATGCATAGCCGCCTGTTGTACCCCATGCTAAATGAAATAATGAATGAAGCCGGGATAACCCCAAAACAATTAGATGCTGTAACGTTTGGAAAAGGCCCTGGATCATTTACCGGTTTACGCATAGCGGCAGCCACCGCTCAAGGTATTGGTTTCGCTTGCGATTTACCCCTAATTGGAATTTCAACCCTTCAGGCCATGGCCCAACAGGCAAACCATGAGCATAATGCCCAACAAGTGTTAGCTATCATGGATGCTCGCATGAATGAATTATATGTAGGGCATTATTGCTGGGACGGTCTATTAGGGGTAATGCAAGCCACCATAAGTGATCAAATTTGCGCGCAAAACAGTACATTACAAGACTTAAAAATTGAACTTACGGAAAACATGCAGGCATGTGGGCATGGCCTCAAATTAGCTGAAAAGCTAGATTCATCCATTCAAGAAATTACCGCGCAAGATGCCGACCAGGTTTTAAATGCGTCTTCACTGATGCCACTGGCTCTTCACCTATTTAAAACAAACCAAGTGCTTAAACCAGAAGACGTGGAGTTGAGCTATTTGCGTGAACAAAGTCACTGGAAAACCATCAAGCAGCAAAAAGAATTCAAAGAACAACTAAAAAACAGTAAACACAATTAAATTTCACGTTTTAGATAAGCTAGTAATTAAGGATAGTTATGGAATGGTGGCAAGCCGTTGTTTTGGCCATTTTACAGGGACTGACAGAGTTTCTACCGGTTTCAAGTTCAGCCCATTTGATTTTACCCTCACAGCTATTAGGCTGGCCAGATCAAGGTTTAGCATTCGATGTTGCCGTCCATGTGGGTACACTATTGGCTGTTATGATGTATTTCCGTCATGACATTGTCAGTTTATTCAAAGGTTTTATCGATAGTACTTTCTTACGTAAACCAAACAAAGATGGAACATTAGCTTGGTGGATTATCATTGCTACCATTCCTGCTGGTATTTTTGGCCTTTGTTTAAACGGTTTAATTGAAGATCAGCTTCGACATGTTGCGGTCATTGCCAGCACCACCATAATTTTTGGCTTATTGCTCTTATTTGCAGATAAACGAAAAAATTTGGTTAAGCAACTATCACAAATGCCCATGAGCCATGCTTTGTATATTGGCCTGGCTCAGGCTATGGCTTTAATTCCAGGCACCAGTCGCTCTGGGATTACCATCACCATGGCACTGGTTTTAGGTTATGAGCGGCAAGCCGCAGCACGCTTTAGTTTTTTATTATCTATTCCACTTATTTTGTTAGCCGGGGGCTATAAAACCTACGAAATGCTCACCACCACCGATCCTATTCCCTGGAGCCTAATTTTCATGGGTGCTGTGGTTTCCTGTATTAGCGCCTACATTTGCATTCACTGGTTTCTGAAACTAATTGAAAAACTCTCCATGACACCGTTTGTTATTTACCGCTTGCTACTCGGAGCATTTTTATTCGCCGCCATTTACTTTGGCTGGATAATGTAGGGCATGAATTTCCAATTAGAACTTGTTTGCACCTCGAAACTGCTGCTGACACGAGCTCAAGAGCTTGCCA
This sequence comes from Bermanella sp., assembly GCA_036960565.1. Lineage (GTDB taxonomy): Bacteria > Pseudomonadota > Gammaproteobacteria > Pseudomonadales > Oceanobacteraceae > Bermanella. The sequence goes on along the minus strand of JBALXQ010000002.1, from coordinate 69,089 downwards.
AGCGACTTAATCTTGTTTTAAGAACAAGTACCAGTGAAAATAGTGACTTAAGCTTACAGCTTGATGACAGCGGTCTAAGCCTATTGCGACCTGGAGACAAATCTCTGGGCGCATTGAAAATAGATTTCAACGACGGCGCATTAACTTGGCGCAGAAATCACGGTGGAGGTACTGGTCAAGCCGTGGCAAAAGCGGTGGGGTTAAAACAAAAAAAGAATCTTTCAGTACTCGATGCCACAGCCGGCACCGGCACAGATGCATTTGTATTAGCGGCACTGGGCTGTAACGTCACTCTTCTTGAACGACACCCCATTGTCGCCGCGTTATTGGAGGACGCTCTGTTAAGGGCATCTTTAGAACCAGAAGTTCACGCCATCACTGAACACATGGAATTACATCAAGGCAGCAGTATTTCTTTCATGGAAAACCTGCCAAAAGATTGTTTTGATGTGGTTTTTCTCGACCCTATGTTTCCGCACACGGGAAAAAAAGCCCAGGTTAAAAAATCCATGCAATATTTCCGCGACATGGTAGGTAAGGATGAAGATGCTGATGACTTATTGGCACCTGCATTAAAACTGGCAAGTTATCGAGTTGTGGTAAAAAGGCCGAGAAAAAGCCCTTTTTTAAACCAACAGAAACCCAGTTTTAGCCAAGAAGGCAAGGCCAATCGTTTTGATATTTACGTAAATAAGAGCATGAAATAACTAAGTTTCATTGGTATGCCCGCTAAAATCTGCAATCCCAATAATTTCTAGCCTGAAATTTCTATTATTTTGAGCGGCTATTTTTAATTACCTCTTCACGTTTGGCCAATAACCATAAACGTTCCATCTCATCTAAGCTGACATTTTCCATTTCAAGCCCCTGCTGCTTAATCCCTTTCTCCACAAATTTAAATCGACGTTCAAACTTTTCGTTGGTACTGCGCAGAGCCATCTCGGGTTTAACTTTTACATGTCTAGCTAAGTTAACCAACGCAAAGAAAACATCCCCGAGCTCATCTTCAATATGATCAATATCTTGCTCAAGCATGGCTTCACGTAATTCGGCTATCTCTTCTTCAATTTTATCAATCACCTGCACGGCTTCAGGCCAGTCAAATCCCACTAATGAAGCACGTTTTTGTAATTTTTCGGCCCTCTGAATGGCCGGTAGGGTTCTTGGAACATCATCAAGAATGCTATTTATAGGTCCTGTTGCAGTTTGTTCTTTCGCTTTTAACGCCCGTTCCTCAACTTTTATCGCCTCCCAACGACCTTTTATTTCAGCATCACTCAAGGGAGAAGCAGCAGAAGAGTCCGACAAATCGCCATTAGGAAAAACATGAGGATGGCGACGAATGAGTTTTTTAACCAGAGAATCTACTATGTCATTAAATTTAAAGTGCCCGTCTTCGCTCCCCATTTGCGCGTAGAAAATCACTTGAAACAATAAATCCCCAAGCTCTTCTTGTAGATGGGCAAAGTCTTTACGCTCTATGGCATCTGCTACTTCATACACTTCTTCCAGAGTACAAGGCACGATAGAATCGTAATTTTGCTTAATATCCCAAGGGCAGCCGGAATTAGGATCTCTTAATCGAGACATTAGCTTCAATAAATCGTCTATGTGATAGCTGGACATGGGAACCCTGGTTTTTTGATTTATTGAAAAACCAGGCCCTAAAAAAGAGGGCATGGTTTTATATGGGAAATGACAATTCACTATCGATTTTGCGTTTTTCAGCCACCGTAACGGCTATTGCTGATGCCGATAAACATCCATAATGTTTGGCAGCTGCTGAATTTTATTGAGCAACCGACCCAAGTGCTGCAGGCTTTCTATTTCCACCGTCACCATTAAATCGGCTGTGCCATCTTCCTGAGACGAGGTAGTTAATGCCAGTACGTTCACCTCTTCATTTGCCAACAAAATAGTAATGTCTTTCAGTAACCCTTGTCGGTCATACGCTTTAATCGCTAATTCCAGCGGATAACGGTTAACCGGACTGTCTCCCCAACTCACTTCCGTTATGCGATTAGACTGACCTAATTTCAAATTCAAAATATTATTACAGTCGGCTTTATGAATACTGACGCCACGCCCTTGAGTAATAAACCCTAATATTTTGTCGCCAGGCAAGGGATGACAACAAGGGGCTAGGCTACTGAGTAATTTACCCACACCGTTAATATAAACTTCGCTGCCATCTACCGCCTTAACTTGAGCAGCTGGCAAGAGGCTCAGCTGATCTTCAAAGCGCTCTTCAGGAGTAAGTTGTCTTTGTACCAACCGCACTACCTGGGTAATTCTCAATGAGCCAGAACCCAACGCTGCATGCATGTCTTCTAGGCGGGGGAAATCCAAATCTTTGGCTATCTTATGAATATTTAAACCCTGTAAGCCCAAACGTTTAATTTCCGATTCCACTATTCCTTTACCGTCAATGATGTTTTGACCTCGAGCCTGCCCCTTGAACCAGGCTGCCACTTTGGCACGGGCGCGGGAGGTATTTACATAGCCGTTTTCAGCGTGCAACCAGTCGCGGCGAGGCTGAGCATCACGACTGGTCAATACCTCAACCTGGTCACCTGTTTTAACCTTGTAGCTTAATGGAACAATGCGTCCATTTACTTTAGCGCCTCGGCATTTGTGACCAATTTCAGTATGCACCCTATACGCAAAATCCACCGGAGTTGAGTTAGGCTGTAAATCCACCACATGACCTTTTGGGGTAAAAACATAAATACGATCAGGGGTGACATCTTCGCGTAGCGTCCCTACTAACTCATTCAAATCCCCCAGCTCATCGTGCCACTCCAGCACCTGGCGCAACCAAGAAATTTTCTCTTCGTAACCGGCGTCTTTGCCTTTTACATCTGTGCCCTTATAAAGCCAATGAGCACACACGCCCAATTCAGCATCTTCGTGCATTTCAGTAGTACGAATTTGAACTTCTAATACATTACCTTCCGGACCCACTACGGCTGTGTGTAAAGAGCGATATCCGTTCTCTTTTGGGTTGGCAATATAATCGTCAAACTCATGGGGAATGTGTTTCCAAAAGGTATGTGCGATGCCAAGCGCGGCATAACAATCCTTGAGTTCAGGCACAAGAATGCGCACCGCCCGTATGTCATAAACCTGGGAGAACTCAATGTTTTTGCGACTCATCTTTCGCCAAATACTGTAAATGTGCTTGGCCCGACCTTCGATGTCACACTTAATTCCTGCCCCTTCAATGGCATTTTTCAAGGTGTCCACTACATTTTCTATGTAGTACTGGCGATCAAGACGTTTTTCATCCAGCAGTTTGGCAATTTTTTTATAAGATTCAGGCTCAAGATAACGAAAACTTAAATCTTCCAGCTCCCATTTAATTTGACCAATACCCAAGCGATGAGCCAAGGGTGCATAAATATCAAATACTTCTCGCGCCACTTTTAAACGACGCTCTGGCTGGGCATTTTTTACCGCCCTAAGCACACTGGTACGTTCAGCCAACTTAATGAGGGCTACACGCACATCATCAATCATGGCCACCAGCATTTTACGCATGTGCTCAACTTGGGCTTCGGTTTGACCCAATACTTTTAAACGAGAAGCACCCTGTGCCTGAGTGAGCGCCGCCATCTGCAGCACGCCATCTATTAATTTGGCCACTTCAGGGCCAAATTGTTGTGTAACCTGGGCTAGCTTTAAACGTCCTTCTCGCACAGGACGATACACGATAGCAGCTACAATGCTGGCTTGATCCAGATGTAACTCCGCCAAAACCTGGCTCATTTCCATGCCTATTTGCAAGCTGGAGATATCTGCATTCCACTGCGCATGATTGGCAATGGTTTCGGTTTCCACCTTTTGTGCTAGGTCACAGGCAGCACGAATTTGATTCATGTCTTTCAGTTCAACTTGACTTGCTAAGTTGGCTATCCAGCCATCTATATCTACTGAGCCGTCATCTGTTAAGTGATCGTCACGTACTTTAACCATTGTTTATATCAATCCTTAGGGCACAATCAACTGCAACTAAAAGCCTGTCGCAGAAAGTAAAGAGAGCCTTTCTTAACATTTATTTCTAATCGGTTATTTTTTAGTAAACAGCGCCATGGTTTCCATATGCTTTGTCTGGGGGAACATATCCATCGTCGCTATTTTTTCTAATTTGAAACCCGCGTCTAATAAAACCCGGGCATCCCGTACCAATGAGCTGGGCTCACAAGCCACATATAAAATTCTTGATGATAATTTACTTAACCAGGGCATTAACTCCGCCGCTCCAGTTCTGGGTGGATCGAGTAAAACAGCGTCGGCCTTAGGTAAGCGCTGCAGTAATATGTCGTCATTTAAATTCATGACTTGTGCTTGCACATTACTCAAGTTATTTAGTTGGGCATTATGGTTAATTTGCGCAACCATGCTGGAGATGCCTTCCACGGCTAATACATGCTTAAAGTGTTTAGCCGCTGGGATACTAAAGTTGCCAATGCCGGCAAATAAATCCAACAGGTTTTCATCAGGCTTACCATCAAGCCACTCAAGGGCTTGCGTTACCATGGCAATGTTTACCTTACGATTCCCCTGAATGAAATTTTTCACATTAAAATCCAGGGTATTATCCAACACGCTATAACTTAGAGTGGTGTCCGATGTGGCTTCGGGCCAAAGGCGCTGAAAATCTTCAGCTTCGTCACCTTGCAAATAAAACTGAGCATTATGAGAGCGAGCCCAATCTATTATGATTGCCTGATCTTCTTGGCCAATCTTTTTAAGATGTCGTAAAACCACAACATCTTGCTCATCCGAGGCAATTAGCTCAAGTTGAGTCACTCGAGATTTAGCCTGCAATAGACTAATCAAGCGCTGCAAAGGTTCAATTAAATTGGATAAGGATGGCTGTAATACAGGACATGAACCAATATTAGTTAGATGGCTATTGGCTTCCTCACGAAAACCTACAATAATTTCATCCAGTTTATTTCGGTAGCGCACCCCTAAGCGGGCACGGCGACGATAGCCTAAGTCCTCACTTCTAATAGGGGCTTGCCAAGGTACGGTATCGAGTTTTAACTGACGCGTTAATTGCTCGTGCAAATTTAATTGCTTATAGCCAAGCTGTTTATCGCTTTGAAGGTGTTGTAACTGACAAGCACCGCAGCGCTGATAATGCGGGCATGGAGGGCTTACCCGCTCTGGACTAGGAGTAATGATTTCAAGTATTTTGCCGTGATTAAAGTGACGCATTTCTTTTTCAATGCGTACCTTAACGGTTTCACCCGGCAAGGCGCCGGGCACAAACATAACCTTTTCCTGGCTGCGGCTCACCCCGTGAGCCTCATGGCTTAAAGCATGAATCTCAACCTGGGCATCTTTAATTTGAGGCTTACGTGCCTTTTTACTCTGTTTAACAAATGCCACTACTTTAAAACTCCAGATTACCATTGCAAATAGAGGGTATTTTGGGCGCTACTATGCCTCTAAATTGCAAAGTTTCAAGTCTATTTGAAACAAGTTACCCCACTGCTTAAATTTTACTTGGCCGGCTCTGGCTCATTATAAATACCGGTGGATAAATAACGGTCACCCCGATCGCAGATAATGGTCACTATAATGGCATTTTCCAGCTCTTCATTAAGCTTTAAAGCCCCCGCTACGGCGCCACCTGAACTCACACCGCAAAAGATCCCTTCTTCACGGGCAAGGTCACGCATAGTGGTCTCGGCTGATTTTTGATCTATATCGATAACACTATCAACTCGACTGGCATCAAAAATCTTCGGTAAATACGCCTCAGGCCAACGGCGAATACCAGGAATAGAGGCGCCATCTTCCGGTTGCAGGCCCACAATCTGAATATTAGCGTTTTTCTCTTTTAAATACTGGCTGGTACCCATAATGGTACCCGTGGTACCCATGGCACTGACAAAGTGAGTAACCTTCCCTTGGGTGTCCTTCCAAATTTCAGGCCCTGTACCCTCATAATGGGCTATTGGATTGTCCAAATTAGAAAATTGATCCAGCACCACGCCTTCACCATTCTTCTGCATCTCAAGCGCAAGGTCTCGCGCATATTCCATGCCTTGCTCTTGGGTCACTAATATTAACCGAGCGCCATAAGCTTCCATGGCCCAGCGGCGCTCCATGCTCAAATTTTCAGGCATGATCAACACCATGTTGTAGCCTTTGATGGCCGACACCATTGCCAAAGCAATACCTGTATTACCACTGGTGGCCTCAATCAGTGTATCCCCGGGCTTGATCTCACCCTTGGCCTCGGCTCGGTTAATCATGCTTAACGCAGGACGGTCTTTCACAGAGCCTGCGGGGTTATTCCCTTCCAGCTTAAGCAAGATGGTATTACTGGTATGGGTGCCTAATCGCTGTAAACGCACTAAGGGGGTGCCCCCTACAAAATCGGCAATGGTGGGGAAATCCATAATATCTTCACTTTTTATATAACCATTTTCGGGAATAATACCTGCAAATCTCAGCTATTAGTAATATCTAAAGGCAATTTACTTATAGCTTGATCCTCATTCCCCCTATATCACAGTATTTGGCGCTAATTTGCTGTTAGAAGTGGTGGGGAAACCATAATAACTTCACCTTTATATAACCATTTTCGGAAATAATACCTGCAAAACTTGGCTATTAGTAATATCTAAAAGCAATTTACTTATAGCTTGATCCTCACTCCCCTTATTTAACGCCATCACAGTATTTGGCTGTTATTTACTGCTAGAATAGCGCCATAAAATTACAGAGTCTTACCGGATTATGAATTATTGGGGCATACAAAAACGCTTGCTACTGATCACGCTCTTACCTTGCCTCGTGAGCGCGGCATTGCTGGGAAGTTATTTTAGTTTCGAGCAGTATTCCCTTCTTAAAAAGCAAGGCACCGAGCAAGCGATATTGTTAAGCCAGCAATTGGCTTTGCAGGCGGCCAATTTATTAGAGCAAGACACGGATACCCAACTAAAGACCCTTAAGCCCTTTTTAAACCTGCCAGATATGAGAGGCTTGGCTTTGCTGGACGCCATGCAGAAGCCTATCGTTAACCTGGGCCCGCGTATGCTTGAGGTCACATCCAAAAGAATAATCGAGCAGCAAATCCACAGGTTTGAGTCAAATGGCAGCATCATTGTCAGGGCCCCTATTTTCGCCCCTGAAGATGAACTAAAAACCAGCTTACTAGGCTGGATAGAATTAGAGTTCACCACCAAAAACACTCAATTAAGCCAATATCAAGCCTTGCTTAGTAGCCTAATATTAATTCTGTCTCTTTGTACTCTGGCCTTGTATTTAGCTTATCGCGCCAGTGCCAGTATCACCCGGCCTTTACAACGGGTAGCTTCAACGCTTGAGCAATTGGAATCGGGCAATCTTGAAGCACGCATTCAGCTATCCGAACAAACTGAATTCAATGAACTAGCCAATGGCATTAATTCCATGGCCGCCAGTTTGCAAAGAGCCCAGCAGGAGTTACAAGGCAGCATTGAACAGGCCACCCAGGATTTGAAAGAAACTCTGGAAGAAATGGAAGTTCAGAATATTGAACTGAACCTTGCAAGGCGCTCTGCGCTGGAATCCAGTAACATCAAATCAGAATTCCTCGCCAACATGAGCCATGAAATTCGTACGCCATTAAACGGCATTCTCGGATTTAGTAAGTTATTAGAAAAAACCCGCCTAAATAAACGCCAGCAGGAATACCTCAATACCATTGAGGTTTCATCATCGAGCTTGCTTAGCATTATTAATGATATTTTAGACTTCTCTAAAATCGAGGCGGGTAAGTTAGTCCTAGACAGTATTCCGGTTCATATTCGCGATATTGCCGATGAAGTTCTTTCAATGCTGGCGCCAGAAGCCCATAAAAAAAGCCTTGAGCTCACGGCATTGGTTTACCAAGATGTGCCCTCAGAAATCATGGCCGACCCAGTACGGATAAAGCAAGTTCTCACTAACCTGGTCAGTAATGCCATCAAATTTACCGAAAGTGGCTCAGTCATTGTTAGGATAATGGTGGAGGAACAAATTAAGCAAAAAGTGGCTTTAAAAATAACCATTAGCGATACCGGTATAGGCTTAAATCAGGAACAACAAAAGAATTTATTCAAGGCCTTTAGCCAAGCAGATGCCTCCACAACCCGACGTTATGGCGGTACTGGTTTGGGCCTCGTGATCAGCAGCTATTTAGTTGAACACATGCAGGGCGATATTGGTTTTAATAGTAAAATCAATGAAGGCTCGCAATTCTGGTTCACAGGTCAATTCAATGTTTGCTCAATGGAAATGGATACTTGCCTAGACGCTCCCTGGTATCAGAAATCGGCCTATATGATATGCAACCGGGAAAGTACTCGCCAAGCTCTACAACATCAGCTCAATAACCTGGGCTTTAAAGTTGAAGTATTTAGAGAGTTTACCGACCTGCTACAAGCACAAACAATGCATGCTGCTAGTGTTTGCTTCATTGAAGTGGATGATCAAACCAATTACAAACAAGTACAGCTCATCCAAGAGCAATCTGAAGTGGTGGCATTACTGCCAAACAACGAAAGTCATTTCCTCTCAACCTTACACCAGCATCATTTGGATCATAATCTGGTTTACCCCATATCTTATAGACGCTTAAGGCAAACAGTTGAAGACTTATTGGGCGATCACATACAAACACCGATGACCCCATTAAATAACACACCATTAAAAATCTTGGCAGTAGATGATAACGCCCCCAACCTAGAACTATTAAGCACCTGGCTGCAGGATTTAAATGTACAAGTTATCAAGGCTAATGGCGGCATAGAAGCAGTTAAACTTGGATCAACTGAAAAGTTTGATTTGATTTTCATGGATATACAAATGCCCGACCTTGATGGTGTGAGAGCCACACAGGAGATTCGTCAACAACCCATTAATGCGCACACAGCACTGGTGGCATTAACTGCACACGCATTGCCCACTGAGCGTAAAAAGCTTCTTCAAAGCGGCTTTGACGATTACCTCACCAAACCTATTAGTGAAGAGCAACTCATCCACACTCTCACAAAGTGGACCCATTTTCAAAAGCAAAGTAAACCGGTTTACAATCGGAATCTACCTGAAGTCGCGTCACTAGTTTCCCCTACAGATAAAGCTTTGGCCCTTGATTGGGAAGTGTCGTTAAAGCTGGCTGGGGGTAAAACTGAATTGGCTAAAACCATGTTGTTAGGCTTGATTAGTGAGGCTAGGTTTTTACAAGAAAAAATGAAAACAGAAAAACCACAAAATTTACTAGAAATAGTTCATAAAACCCATGGTCTTTGTAAATATGTGGGAGCAGAAAACCTAAGACTGGCACTGGAATCCGCTGAAATCTGCTTAAAAACCACTGGCGATACTTGGCCTAGTTGCCAACAAGCATTACAGGCTGCTATTGAAGAGCTATTAAGCTGGGATAAAGAAAGTCAGTGGCTGGAACGCCTAAACGAAATTGAATTAAACTAGCGCTTATTTGATGTCACCACACAACCATAATCCCAGTGATTGTGGCTATGTAATTCCATTAATGATTGGTAACTAACTGCTGTATTTTTCCCTTAAAAAAGCGCGCATATTAATTGGCAAACCAAACACTTTAGCAACATTAAAATAAAACTGCATACTACTATGAAGTTCAGAGTTTCTAATTTAAATCCAGAAATCCACTCCTACTGACGATCCAGATCAGCAAGAATACCTTGGTATTTACACTTTTTTAGCAGGTTACACGCCCTATATAAGTGTGCAAAAGGCTAAAGCATAATGCTGTTCGTCACTTATGCTTAATAAAGCTTTTTTAGCGCCTAAATCATGAAGCCGAGATAAAGCACCTTCATACAAATTGACCAAGGGTGCGCCCAGTTCATCATGGGTGATTTCTATTTGCTGAAACCCTACGCCCTTTGCAATGCCAGTACCTAGTGCCTTGGCAATGGCTTCTTTGGCACACCAACGTTTAGCTAAAAAGGCTGTTTTAATTTTTACATTTTGAATACTTTCATACTTGGCCTGTTCATTAGGTCTAAGTATCCGCTGCACTAGCCTATCCCCTTGGCGAGACAGGCTACTTTCAATGCGAGTAATTTCTATTATGTCTGTGCCTATGGCAAGCGTCATATTAAGCCTGCGGCGAAGCCAGTGTGATTAGATCGCGCATTTCTTTCACTGCTGTTTTTAAACCTACAAATGACGCGTGAGCAATAATGCTATGACCAATATTTAATTCATTAATTCCAGGAATGGCGGCGATGGCTTCAGTATTATGATAATGCAATCCGTGGCCGGCGTTTACAACTAAGCCTTGCTCCAAAGCATATGCCACTCCCTGTACTATTTTCTCTAACTCTTTTAATTGTAAGGCAGGGCTTTGAGCGTCTGCATAGTGACCCGTATGAATTTCTATCACCGGCGCACCACAGCGTACTGCTGCATCAATTTGTTGCTCATCGGCATCAATAAATAAAGACACTTCACTGCCCACTTCCGCTAAACGCTCACACGCAGATTTAATGGCCGCTTCATTCCCTATGACATTCAAGCCACCTTCAGTGGTGAGTTCTTCGCGTTTTTCTGGCACCAAGCACACACAAGCAGGCTTCACTTTTATGGCAATACTTACCATTTCATCTGTAACGGCCATTTCTAAATTCATGCGGGTATTAAGCATTTCACTTAACAGATAAACATCTCGGTCTTGTATATGACGTCTATCTTCACGCAAATGCAGCGTGATACCGTCGGCTCCTGCTTCTTCTGCAACCAAAGCTGCTTGAACAGGATCGGGATAGCGCGTGCCACGGGCCTGACGTAAGGTAGCGATATGATCAATATTGACACCCAATAAAACTCGATTAGTGGCTTTCACAAATGCTCCTACTGAAAATAATTATTGTGAGATTTGGCGAAACTGTTTTAACAGTTCCCGTGCCTGAAGTGGTTTATAGCCAATGATAGGCCGTAATGCTAAACGTAACAAACGCTTGGCCATTTTTAAAGTACTGACGTTTTCAAAATTGCCTTGAGCAAGCTGTAATAAATCGGCCCCGTAAAAGCAAAGGTTAGGATTTTTATTCACGTAGAGCTTATCCACCCTAGCCATACCTTGCTCAACAAAAAAAACATAATGGGCTTTTTCATCAGCCACTTCACCTGTACGAAAATCCATATCCCACTGGTAGGCCTGACCCATGTGTTCAAGCAGGGTTAATTCAAATTGTCGCAGGCTAGTTTCAAGATTATCGCTGGAAAGGTTGTGTAATACGGCTTCATAAGCTTCAAACAAAAGTTCAGATTCAAGGTCTGTTTCACTACGCAAGGCACGTTGTAAAACTTCATTAATATAGAAGCCGCTAAAAAGCGCATCTCCTTTAAGGGCAATGGGTAAGCCCCGGCTCTCGTACTGATCTAAACTCTTGAGATCGTAATCGCCTTCAAAGAATATTTGATACTCGATAAACGGCTGAAGGCTTTGCCCCTGACTCATTTGCCTCTTGATACCGCGAGCAATGCAACGAATCAGGCCATAATCAGGGGTAAAGAAGTCGACCATAGCGCTGGTTTCACGATAAGAGCGAGAGTGTAAAACGTAGGCGCGCTGTTTTTCCATAATCTAAGTTGGTTAATCTACATCATGGTATCCAAGGGACTTTAACGCTCGATCATCATCCGCCCAACCACCTTTCACTTTTACCCAAGTGTGCAGCATGATTTTGCTATCGAACATTTTTTCCATATCTAGGCGAGCATCGGTACCTATTTGCTTAATACGTTCGCCCTTATCACCTATGATAATTTTTTTCTGCCCATCACGTTCTACCAGAATCAAAGCGTGAATTGTAATTAAGCGGTTAGTTTCTTCAAATTTTTCAATTTCAACTGTAACTGAGTAAGGCAGTTCTTCACCTAACTGACGCATGATTTTCTCACGCACCAACTCTGCCGCTAAAAAGCGAGCACTGCGGTCGGTAAATTGATCTTTATCATAAAAGTGCATGCCTTCTGGAATATATTTGGCAATGCCTTTCTCTAGTTCCTCTATATTTTTTCCAAGCTTGGCACTGGCAGGAAATACCTCAAGAAAGTTTAATTTCTCAGAAACGTCTTTGATAAAAGGTAACAATGAAGATTTATCTTCGAGAAAATCGATTTTATTCACCACCAAAATGCACGGTACATTAGCGGCTTTAATTTTTTGTAAGACCACTTCGTCTTCGGGGGTCCACTTGGTGCGATCAATCACAAGCACCACAAGATCTACGTCTTTTATTGCACTGGACGCAACTTTGTTAATATAACGATTAAGCGCTTTTTCGTTATAGCCTTCATGTAACCCAGGCGTGTCCACATAGATAGCCTGAACATCATCAGTGGTTTTCATTCCCACAATTTGATGACGAGTCGTTTGTGGCTTACGCGAGGTAATACTGAGTTTTTGCCCAAGAATACGATTAAGTAAAGTGGATTTCCCCACATTAGGCCGACCCACAATGGCAATATAGCCGCACTTCTCTGTCATTATTCTACTCCTAATGCTTTAAGGGCTTTTTCCGCCGCACTCTGTTCTGCATAACGGCGACTACTACCAATCCCCATAGTGATTTCGGGTAATTTTTCTACCCAGCAACTCACTTTAAACTTCTGATCGTGGGCTTGACCAAAAATTTCTGTTACTTCGTATTTAGGTAAACGATGTTTATTTTTTTGCAAATACTCTTGTAAGCGAGTTTTAGCATCCTTAACAACACCTTCAAGAGTCAGGCTATCTAAACGGCTTTTGTACCAATTTAAAATATGTTCATTAACCACAGCCATTCCAGCATCCAAATAGATGGCACCAATTATGGCCTCCACTACATCCGCTAGAATTGACTCGCGATTATGCCCCCCGCTCTTTAACTCACCAGAGCCAAGCTGCAAAAACTCGCCTAACTCAAATTCGCGAGCTATTTCGGCCAGAGTTCTACCGCGAACCATATCGGCCCGCAAACGGCTCAATTGCCCTTCTTTTGCTTTTGGAAATTTACGAAACAAGGCTTCCGCAATGACAAAGTTCACAATAGAGTCGCCTAAAAACTCTAGACGCTCATTGTTAGTATTTCCGCAACTACGGTGAGTCAAGGCTAACTGAATTAGGCTTTCGTCGTCAAAACTGTAGCCAATACGTTGGCTTAATTTAATAAGAGGATTATTCACTGATATCTATATAATGATTAAAGGTGGCAACAAGTTCTATATTAGAAATTAATGGCACACGGCGTTCGTATTCCATGTCTATGGTCACGTTACTGCCCACTCCACTAACCTCTACAAAACCAAAAAGTTCTGACACGCCATTAATTTCAAAGCGCTTTTCTAACATGTCATAAACTCGGCTTCGAGATAACTTATTTTCTAGTGACTCTTGTTTAACGTTTTCAAAAACGGTCTGTACCGACCAATCTTGAGTATACAAGGGCACAATTTTTAGGAAGGTAAAAAAGCCAGAAAAAGCTAATACCATCATGACTAATAAGAATACAGCGCTTCCGCCTTTTTGCTTATGCATCGTCCTTCCTGTTTTAAAATTTACCGGGGCGATTATTATTTGTCGCCCCTTTCAAATCAACTAACTATCGATCGATAACACAGCATGGAAAGCAGACTGTGGAACTTCAACATTACCCACCTGCTTCATGCGTTTTTTACCGGCTTTTTGCTTTTGTAGAAGTTTCTTTTTACGACTCACATCACCGCCGTAACATTTAGCGGTTACGTTTTTACGCAAAGCTTTAACTGTCGAACGAGAAACAATGTTATTACTAACCGCTGCCTGTATAGCAACATCAAACATTTGTCGCGGAATAAGTTCAGCCAGTTTTTCACACAAAGCACGGCCATAAGAGCGTGTTTTATCCTTGTGTATGATTACCGCTAAGGCATCTACTCGCTCACCGTTTATTAATACATCCATGCGCACCAATGGAGCTTCTTGGAAATAGCTAAAACCATAATCTAAGGATGCATAGCCTTTACTGGCTGACTTTAGGCGGTCAAAGAAGTCTCCTACCACTTCACTCATAGGAATGTCGTATTTTAGACTTACTTGGCTTCCAGCAAATGTCATGTCTTTTTGAACGCCACGTTTATCTATACATAGGGTAATTACGTTACCCACCATTTCTTGCGGCACTAATATGTTAGCTTCGCAAATGGGCTCACGCATTTCATCTATTTTACTAGGGTCTGGCAGGCGTGAAGGGTTAGCTACCTCAATGATACTGCCGTCATTCATAGCCAATTCATACACTACCGTTGGGGCAGTGGTGATCAAATCAAGATTGTATTCACGCTCTAAACGCTCTTGAATAATTTCCATGTGCAGCATGCCAAGGAAACCACAGCGAAAACCTAAACCTAACGCGTCTGACGATTCTGGCTCGTAAAACAATGACGCATCGTTTAAAGAAAGTTTTTCCAAGGCATCACGGAAATCTTCATACTGATCCGAAGACACGGGAAACAAGCCAGCATAAACCTGAGGTTTTACCTTAGCAAAACCAGGTAAGGTATCTGTTTCGTCCGCTTTACGGGCCAATACCATAGTATCGCCTACTGGCGCGCCCTGAATATCTCTAATACCCGCACAAATAAAACCTACTTCGCCGGCTTTTAGGACATTAGTCACTTCACGCTTAGGTGTGAAAATACCTACACTATCAGCCTGCCAATCACGGCCAGTACTTTTAATTCGAATTTTGTCGCCTTTTTTCAAGGTTCCATTTACCACTCGAACCAAGGAAACAACGCCTAAATATGTATCAAACCAAGAGTCTATAATCAGACATTGGAGGTTGTCGTCAATATCACCAACTGGAGACGGTATTTTTTTAATGATTTCTTCTAAAACATCTTCAATACCCAAACCGCTTTTAGCACTACACTGCACGGCTTCACTGGCATCAATACCAATAATATCCTCAATTTCTTGGCTTACTTTTTCTGGGTCGGCTTGTGGTAGATCCATTTTATTTAAAACAGGAACCACATCAATGTCTTGCTCAATAGCGGTGTAGCAGTTTGCCACAGATTGCGCTTCAACCCCTTGAGCCGCATCCACAACCAATAAGGCTCCTTCACACGCTGCTAAAGAACGGGAAACTTCATAACTAAAGTCTACGTGTCCTGGGGTATCGATGAAATTAAGCTGATAGGTTTCACCATCACGGGCGTTATAGTCCAAAGTTACACTTTGAGCCTTAATGGTAATGCCCCGTTCACGCTCAATATCCATGCTATCAAGCACTTGGGCCTGCATTTCGCGATCAGATAAGCCCTCGCAATGAGAGATAAAGCGGTCAGCCAAGGTAGATTTGCCGTGATCGATATGGGCAATAATGGAAAAGTTACGAATATGTCGCAGATTACTCACGCAGATGCAAACCTAATAGCTGATAAATGCGGGCAATTTTACACCACTTGACCCACTTGGGCTATTGGCAAATACCCTTGAAGCGGGTGACCACGACCAATAATTAGCTATTTGGCCGTGTTATTGAATTTATTTAGCTTAATCCTTGATCCTTAACGGAATAAACATGGCTGCACCACGCCGGACAATTCGCATAGGAACTGCACTACCACTGCGCAATGCTTTCACTGTCCGTTTAAAATCGGCCAAATCCCGGATCAACTCGCCGTTTATCATGGTAATAACATCACCATTTACCAAACCAGCATTGGCTCCAGCGCCTTGACTGACTTGTTTTACAATAACCCCTAAAGTGTCCCATTGCTTTTTCTGCGCCTGAGTTAACTCGCTCACATCAAGCCCTAGTCGATTGGATGTGCTGGACTGATATGAAGGCTTGTTATTAGCCAGAACAGAGCCTTCGTTCGGCAACACCCCAATATCTACCGTTAACCTTTTGGCCTTACCATAACGAATTACGTTAAGTGTGGCGCTGGACCCAGGGCGCACGCGACCAACTAGATGAGGTAAGTCACTGCTAAGCACCACAGGCTTGCCATTAAAGGCAGTAATGATGTCACCATTTTTTACTCCGGCAGCCGCAGCAGGACCATGCTGAACCACTTGGCTCACGAGAGCACCAGAGGCTTTTTTCAAGCCAAAAGACTCGGCTAATTCTTTATCTACCTCTTGAATAGCAACACCCAGCCAACCCCGGCTCACACTGCCACTCTCTTTTAACTGCTCAACCACTTCCATGGCCACATTTATGGGAATGGCAAATGAAAGCCCCATAAAGCCGCCGCTTCGGGTGTATATTTGTGAATTTATGCCGATGACCTCACCGTCTAAATTAAACAATGGCCCACCTGAATTACCAGGATTAATCGCAACATCTGTCTGAATGAAGGGCACGTAATTCTCATTGGGAAGGCTTCGCCCCTTTGCACTGACAATACCTGCGGTAACGCTGTAATCAAAACCAAACGGACTGCCTATGGCCACTACCCATTCACCTACTTTTAGCTTCTCACTATTACCGGTTTCAACTGTTGGCAAACCTTTGGCATCCACCTTTAACAAAGCCAAGTCGGAACTGACATCACTGCCAATTAAACTAGCTTCATATTCACGGCGATCATTAAGGCGTACAAAAATTTGATCAGCCCCTTCAACTACATGATTGTTGGTAAGAATATAGCCATCACTGCTAACGATAAATCCAGAGCCTAAAGAGGAGCGCTGCTGACTTTGCCCTCTGGGTTGAGAACGAGGGTTCTGAGGTACACCAAAGAAATGCCTAAAGATATCCGGCACCCCTTGCGGGATATCCATACTGCCGATACGCCCCTGGGCTTTCTGCGAGGTACTGATGTTGACAACGGCAGGACCAGCCTCCTCCACTAATTCAGTGAAATCAGGCAGCTCAGCCTGAGTGGAGAAAGCAAAAAGCCACAAGTTAAGGCTTAAGAATATATAGGATAAAGGTCGCATTTTAGGACTCCTTTCCAAGGCATTATTTTAAAGTGTAGTCGCGAGTGAATCGCTAAAGAAATTTATACACGAGAAACGTCACATAATGGAATGAGGCTTTGCTCAAAGCTTACCTTGCGCAGTAAGCGCGGCTTCCATTGCGCAAAATTCATTTTCTTACTTCTGATGTTGACCAGTACAAACCCAAACAACAAGGCTACAAAAGATGCAATAACACTGACACCCTCTGGTAAGCCCATTAAGCTACACACCATAGCCACCAACATCATGACACCTAAAGGCAAGCCATACATTAGAAGCGACGATCGCAATATAGCTTGCTCAGGCACTCCAATAATCACTTGATCTCCAGAGCTGACCGAAACATCATTACAAGCCACTGGCAGTTCAATTTTTTTCTGCCCAACTTTGGCCAGTAGGCTATGCCCACAGCCTTTCTGAACCTGGCATGACCCACAAGCAGTTTTTTGAATAGCCTGCACCCATACCACGTCACCTTCTACTTTTATGACCTGAGCTGTCTCTTCAACCATTTTTCAACCAAATTTATGACATGCGTGATTAAGCAGGGTTTTACAATATTTAGGCCAGATGTACAACAAGTGCACAGCTAATGGGGCAAACATCACCCCACTGATATCTCAATTACCCCTAATTATAAAAGCTCAACACTCTGAGCAATACGGGCGGCAGTATTAGGCGGAACCTCTCCCACAACAGTAATGCGATGAGTCTGCCCCTGCCATTGTTTATGCTGCACCGATAACGCAGTTGGGCCCGCTTGAACTGTCCCCTCATCCTGAACTTTGTCTACATTTTCAACATAAACTGAAAACATCACAATGCCGTCACTATATATACGTCTGGCCGATAGTTTAGGAGCATGACCTGATGCACCTTGATCTATGAAGCCAATTGGCATCCAGTTTAGGCGCCACTCTAATACGTCTTCACTACTGGCTTTTAATACTTCACCTACTTTAGCCATATCCAGCTCAACACCCTTACTTCTGGGTTCAAACTTTTGCTTATCCAGAGCCGCAGACATCTTAAAATAACTGAATTGGTAACGTTCCAAGATCTTCCCTTTAAGGGTCATCAACTCGGTACGAAGCGGCACATAGCTTTGCTGATCTAACCAAATTTGATAGGCGTGACGCATGCCGTCTACCGGCACAAGTTGAATCCCCATCACCAATCGCCCAGCAATTCTTTGTTGGCCAATTAAGCGAAATTGATAGGCCTTACTCAATTGGCGACTACTGCCCAGAGGCTTATTACCAAATGGCGAACTGCCTTTTTGCTGAAGTTGCTCCACTGATTTATCAGGGTGTATGCAATACAAAGCCTCACCGCGGCGAATAATCTCCCGGCTGGGGCCATCCAAATGCAGTAACCGCTCCCAAATTTGACCCTCTTGTGCGCCGTGAACTATTTCCACACTTTGCATTTGATTGCCAGCTTGATGAATGAAAATACCTTCATACGTAGCCATGGGAGCTTTTTCCACCATGCGCTCATACCACCCTTGAGCGGTCAAAGACTGGTTATTCTCTTCAGCCTGGACACCCTGTATTCCGGTCAATGAGACCAGAACTACCGTGACCGCAAAAAACCTGCGTAACATTAGTTCCCCTTGACTTGCTTAGAGGTGGTTTCGAAATTAACCACTCGCGCAAATGGCATAGCCGTACGTCCTTGCCCCAATGCACTGTCTTGAGCATGCTGTTTAAGATAGCTATTTAGGCGCTCTTGAGCCTGCTGAAGAACCTTTTCATCTACGCCCTCTAGCTCGCTATTGCTTTGAGCAATCATGCTAGGACCTTTCACTAAAGTAATTTCAGGTGTCACCACTTTAACTTGAGTTTTGCTGGCCAGCTGCTGCACACCCTGTGTTTCAACCAAAGGATTAAATCGAGCGCCAATCACCACCGCTAGCGCAACAGATGCTGCAACTGATAATCCAGCTACCGCTTTCCACCAAGGCTTGCTTTCACTGGGCTGTTTTATGCCTTCCAGAGCAGCTTCATCATCAATGGCCGCACTGATTGCTCCGCTGATATCTAAAGTACTAAAAGCAGAAATATCGCCCTTAATGGTATCGCGCTGCAAATGATATCTAGACCAGGTTTGCTTTAATTCAGGCTCATCGTCCAACTGATTCAATGTACGACGAAGCGCCATTTCATCTAGTTCACCATCCATTAAGGCCGATAAGGCTTCATTTTCTTTATCGTTCATAGTCACCTCGAGCCCTTAGGCTGCGTTATCTTCGTTACTTCCATATAAGACCCACAAGAAGTTAATTTGTTCATCACTTATTGTCATTGTTAGTCCTTAGGCTGTTTTGGTTCATTCTATTTATTGAGTTAGCTTAAGCCGTTTTATGATTGCCGCTGTCTAGCAACGGTGCCATGGCTTTATCTATGGACTCTCTTGCTCTAAAGATTCTCGATCTCACCGTGCCAATAGGACATTGCATGACTTCACCGATATCTTCGTAACTCATACCATCCATTTCCCTTAGAGTAATGGCAGTACGCAATTCATCAGGTAATTTTTCAATGGCATCAAATACTACGGTCTTAAGCTCATCTCGAGCCAACAGAGTATCTGGTGTCGCGATGTCCGATAAATAGCCTGCTGGGCCAATATTCTCTGCATCATTCACTGCCATATCTTGCGCCGGCGGACGACGGCCCTGAGTTACCAGATAGTTTTTGGCTGTATTCACGGCAATTCGATACAGCCAAGTATAAAATTGACTGTCACCACGAAAATTCGGCAAGGCACGATAGGCTTTGATAAATGCTTCTTGGGCGATATCTTGAACTTCACTGTGATCACGAATATAGCGTGAAACCAGCGACATCACTTTGTGCTGATACTTCAGCACCAAAAGGTCAAAAGCACGCTTATCCCCTTTTTGAACCCTCTGTACCAGTTGCTGGTCTGTATCCTGTTGCGACATTACTTCCCCATGTAGTTCCAATGCAGTTTATGACCGTCCTCGTTAATTATAATAGTGAGGCTCATTTTTTGTCATGCTGCTGTATTGAGTAAATTAGAAGCAAGCTTAAGTGAAAAGTTCATTCACATGACAAATTAATTTATAAAAGTGCATTTTACGCGGTTTCTTTAGGTATGTGGTGCCCCATATGCTTCTTTATTACTATGGTTGCCAGTATAGTGACGGCCTTTGTAAATCTGAATATAGCTAGCTAATAAACGTTAGGCTCGTAAAGAGGCAGGGCAGAATATGGATCAGCGACAGGTTTTTGATGTTTTAGTCATCGGCAGTGGTGCAGCGGGTTTGGCTGTGGCTCTGAACGTGGCAGATCATGCCAAAGTTGCCATTTTAAGCAAAGACACCCTAGATAGCGGCAGTACCCGCTGGGCCCAGGGTGGCATTGCAGCCGTTTTGGACAGCAATGACAGCGTACAAGCTCATATCGATGACACCCTAAACGCAGGGGCTGGTCTGTGTAATTTCAACGCAGTTAAGCATACCGTTGAAAATAGCGAAGCGGCCATAAAGTGGCTCATTGACCAGCAAGTTCAATTCAGTAAAGACAACAATAATGAGTATCACCTCACCAAAGAAGGCGGTCACAGCCACAGACGTATCATTCACGCAGCCGATGCCACAGGCGTGGCAGTGAGTCAGGCATTAATTAGCCAAGCCGTTAATCACCCGAATATTTCACTGTTTGAACAACGCATGGCGCTGGACCTAATTACCTGTGAAAAATTCAAAATGCCGGGCAAGGGCGTTGTGGGTGCCTATGTTTTAAATGATGAAACAGGACACGTGGAAACCTTTCGCGCTCGTACTGTGGTCATTGCATCGGGCGGCGCCAGTAAAGCCTACCTTTATACCAGTAATCCAGATGGCACATCCGGAGACGGCATTGCCATGGCATGGCGCGCGGGTTGTCGTGTAGCCAATATGGAATTCAACCAATTCCATCCTACTTGCCTCTACCATCCACAGGCCAAGAGTTTTCTAATTACCGAAGCCGTGCGCGGAGAAGGTGGTTATCTATTGCTGCCTAACGGCGAACGCTTCATGCATAAATTTGATGAACGCGGCGAACTAGCCCCTCGTGACATCGTGGCCCGCGCCATTGACCATGAGATGAAGCGCCTCGGTGCCGACTGCCTCTATTTAGACATTAGCCACAAAAGCAAAGAATTTATTGTTGAACACTTCCCCACAATTTATGAACGTTGCCTGAATTACGGCATAGACATGGCCAAGCAACCCATACCTGTAGTGCCCGCTGCTCATTATACTTGTGGCGGCATTGTCACCGACGAAGCCGGGCGTACCGATGTACCCAATTTATACTCGGTTGGAGAAAGCGCTCATACCGGTTTACACGGTGCCAATCGCTTAGCCAGCAACTCATTACTGGAATGCATTGTTTACGGACAAAGTGCCGCCAAACATATAATGGGCGTTATTAAAGAAAAACAAGACGTGCCATTCGCCCCTGACTGGGATGAAAGTAAGGTTACCGACAGTGACGAGGATGTAGTGATCAGTCACAACTGGGATGAGTTACGCCGCTTCATGTGGGATTACGTAGGCATTGTTCGCACCGACAAACGCCTAGTGCGTGCTCAGCATCGAGTGACATTACTGCGTCAGGAAATTAATGAGTTTTACCGCGACCATAAAGTGGGCAGCGATTTACTGGAGCTGCGTAATTTAGTGGAAGTGGCTGAGCTTATTATTCGCTGCGCCATATTAAGAAAAGAAAGTCGCGGCTTGCACTACTCATTGAGCCATCCTGATTTATTACCGGTGGCCTACGATACTGTTTTAACCCCCTAACCTCTTTTAAAAAAATGAGCAATTCTTAATGTGAAAATTGAGAAATGCTCACCTATACAAACTAAAATTCCTCCCCTACTATCAAGCCACCTCTTTTAACCGAGTAAAATAAAAATGAAAACGGTTTTGGTCACCGGTGGCACCGGCTTGGTGGGCTTTAATATTATTAAAAGCCTTTTAAAGCGAAACTATAAAGTTAAAGCCTTGGTACGAAATGAGGAAAAGGGGAAACGACTTTTACCAAAAGAATGCACTCTAGTACAAGGTGACATTTGCCAGCCTCAATCTTTATCCAAAGCCATGCAAGACTGCCAATGGGTTTTTCATGCAGCGGGGTTCCCCGAACAATGGATGAAAAACGATGACACTTTTCAGGAAGTGAATGTTCAGGGCACGGCCAATATGATCGAGGCTGCGCTGGATGCAAAAATAGAGCGATTCATTCACACCAGCACCATCGATGTTTTTGAAGGCCTTAGCGGTAAAGAGTATGACGAAAGCATCATTGACCCTAACCCAAAGGGCACGCTTTACGAACGATCAAAACAGCAAGCCGATCAATTAGTGGTGGCCGCATTAGAAAAAGGTCTGCCCGCGATATTTTTACATCCTGCAGGATTATTCGGACCAGGCCCCACCGATTCACCGGGCATGAATGATTTTTTTATAAAACTTAAAAACAAACAAGTTCCCATGTTATTACCCGGTGGTTTACCTTTAGTGTATGGACCTGACGTTGGCGAAGGACACGTACTGGCAGCAGAGCAAGCAGGCATGGGTGAGCGTTTTATCCTGTGTGAATCTTACAGTTCACTGCCACAGTTAACAAAAAACGTTTTACATAAGATAAACCCCAATCTTAAAACCCCACCAGTTATGCCGCTACTTGTAGCAAAAATAGTTTCAATATTAGGGGAGGCTTTGGCTAATTTAATTAACAAAGCGCCGCTCATTCCTAAAGGCCAATTGCACTTTTTACAGTGGCAAGCTATTCCAGTCAGCCATAAGGCGCAGCAACAATTAGGGTGGCAAGCAACACCCTTTAACGAAGCTCTTGAAGACACTCTAGATTATCTAATAAAAAGTTAATGGCTCTCTGCCGCCAGATGGCGGCAGCTTAATTCAAGGAATTTAAAATGAAACGCGCCACCAAAGCCGCCCTATTATCTGCCTTAGTCTTTCCCGGAGCGGGCTATTTTACCGTTAATAAAACCAAGCAAGCCCTAAGCTTTATATTGCTAACACTCACAGGCTTAAGTGCCATCATTTACGATTCCGTATACAAGGCACAAATCATCGCTCAAAAAGTGGCGGCTGGATCACTATCACTAGATCCAAATATCATTCGTGATGAGATCCTCAAAACACAGGGGGCCATCAACCCTGAAATCATCACTGCCATAACGTTTGGCATTGGCATGTTATGGGTTGTGGCGATTATAGATGGCTATCGCATTGGTAGCTCTCAAGATAATAGCCGCGACAACTAAGCTATTTTTAACTCTTTCTTCCTGGTACAGCCCTTTCTAAGTTATTGGCTACACTAAAAATGTACTTATTTTAGTGATAACACAGGACGCATCATGCCAAGCTCAAAACACCTACTCCCACCTTTCATGATCATAAGCAGCCTTCTGCTAGGGGCTTGCGGCGGCAGCTCAAGCACCACCACCACCACAGCATCTGGCGATGCCACCGACATTACCGATGTTAATCTCACAGCACGAGACGGTAGCTGTTCAGATTATGTCGGCTCTTATGAATCCAGTGTCACCGATGTGCAAAACAGCGTGAGCTTCATGGGCGACTTCACCATTAGCGTCTCAGGCAGCACCTGCACCTTGGCATCTAACGATATTCCAAACCATAATTTTAATGATGCCACTGCCGACTTTGCCACCAATGTCGCTGAAGTAGCAAAAAGCTATACTATGCCCACTAGCCCTACCGCTGCAGCTAGCACCACTGAGTTAGCGCTTGGTACCACCAACGCCATTTTATTGAACGGGGTGGTTTTAGATATTTTGCCAGCTGCTTGCTATGACGTAGGGGACGAACCACTTGGACAGGAAAAAATTGGCTGTGGCGGCGATCAAATAGACAACCCTTGGCGCTACGACCCCATGTCTAGCCTAAATGGCTTTGGTACCGACATTCATAATGCCCACGTACAACCCGATGGTACTTATCACTATCATGGCAACCCAGTGGCCTTGTTTGCCCAAGACTGCACCACTGCCACCACGACTTCCCCTGTTATTGGCTTTGCCGCCGATGGTTTTCCGGTCTTTGGCAGCTGCATAGATGATGGTAATGATGGAGTGCGCCAAGTGACCTCAAGCTACGCCTTAAAATCTGGGGTACGACAAGCGGTCAGTAGTTACACCACGCCCGCAGGCGGCACAGGGGATGTCGCAAGTGACAATTACGATGGGCAATTTCGTGGTGATTATGAATACACCGCCAGCTCAGGGGATTTAGATGAATGTAACGGTATGACAGTAGATGGGCAGTATGGCTATTTTGCTACCAGCACATTCCCATGGATGATCAATTGCTACAAGGGCACCGTACAAAGCTCATTTAGCGCTCGAAATGCCCAAGAACTTGAAGTCATGATGCATGGACACAGCCATTAGTTAATCACTAGACATAAAAAAACCGCTTAAAAGCGGTTTTTTTATATTAAAAGGAAAATCAACGCTTAAAGCATTGAACGACCTTTCTTAGCAGCTGTACGCAAGCGTAATGCATTCAATTTAATGAAGCCTGCTGCATCTTTCTGATCATACGCGCCCGCATCATCTTCAAATGTGGCAATGTTCTCATCAAACAATGTATCAGGAGAACGACGACCTACAACCGTTACATTACCCTTATAAAGCTTAAGCTTAACGTCACCGTTTACGTATTCTTGAGTATCATCGATAGCCGCTTGTAGCATTTTACGCTCAGGGCTCCACCAGTAACCGTTGTAAATTAGCTCGGCGTACTTAGGCATCATGTCATCTTTCAGGTGAGCCGCGTCGCGGTCAAGCGTGATAGATTCAATCGCTCGGTGCGCTTTCATCATAACAAAGCCAGCTGGGGTCTCGTAACAACCACGAGCTTTCATGCCCACGTAACGGTTTTCAACAATATCAGTACGACCAATACCATTAGCACCGGCAACCTTGTTTAGGTATTCCATGATAGTGGCAGCAGACATGTCTTTGCCATCGATAGAAACTGGGTCACCTTTTTTGTAGCCAATAGTGATGTAAGTAGGTTCATCAGGGGCTTTCTCAGGAGAAACCGTCCACATCCACATATCTTCTTCTGGCTCATTCCAAGGGTTTTCCAGAATGTCACCTTCGTAAGAAATGTGTAACAAGTTTGCATCCATTGAATAAGGAGACTTCTTACCTTTTTTCTTCTCAACTTGAATACCGTGGTCATCACAGTAAGCCATCAATTTTTCACGGCTGTTCAAGTCCCATTCACGCCATGGCGCAACCACTTGCACACCCGGCTTAAGCGCGTAAGCACCTAGCTCAAAACGTACCTGGTCGTTACCTTTACCGGTAGCACCGTGTGAAATGGCATCGGCTTTGGTTTCGTTGGCAATTTCAATTAAACGCTTAGAAATTAACGGACGTGCGATAGAGGTACCTAGGTAGTACTCGCCTTCATATAGTGCATTAGCACGAAACATTGGGAATACGAAGTCACGGGCAAATTCTTCACGTAAATCATCAATGTAAATTTCTTTAATGCCCATGGCTTCAGCTTTGGCACGAGCTGGCTCAACTTCTTCACCCTGACCCAAGTCAGCCGTAAAGGTCACCACTTCAGCCTGGTATTCTTCTTGTAACCATTTGGCAATTACAGAGGTATCCAAACCACCGGAATAAGCCAATACAATCTTGTCGATTTTGGACATGTAATACTCCTAACGCCGTTTTAACGCCTGAAATTCATTGATACAGGCAGGTAAAAATTAAGGTGCCGTATTCTACCCACTTAACGCTAATTTCGCCAGCACCGCCCTTCCTGCTAATTCCTGCCTAAAAGCCAACCTGCGCCTAGGCAAATTCTGTCTATAGTTAATACATATTCAAGGAGAGACCATGAACAAACTCATTATTACCTTTGTCATTGGCTGCTTATGCAGCGCTTGTGATCTCACCGGCGATATCAATACCACTAAACTTAAAGGCTATGAATTCAGCCTGTTTGATGTTCAAAAATACTGCATGGTGAAGCGCCTTGGGGATAAATACCTAGCCCTAGAATGTAAGCAAGATAACCTTAAAGCAGTGACTCAAGGGTGTGAGGGCCAAATAACCGGAGGGCTAGCCGACGTAGACTTCCACTGTAGTGGCGGTTTATGGGTTTTAAGCGATCAATGCCAAATTAAAATGTATGGCGCCGATGAAGGTGGCTTGAAATGCCGAATTTAGCGCTGGCCTAGCCCAGGGTAATCTAACCATCCTTAGCTATAATCAAGGTATGAGACATTGGAGGCCACATGAATAAATTTATCATTTTACTCATCACATTAGTGCTCAGCCCCATAGGCCAGGCCAAAGATGTAAAAGCCACCTATATCAAAGGTTATGATTTTAGTGTTCGTGAAGTACAAAGGTACTGCAAGGCCAAACGCGACAGCGGTGACAGCCTTTCAATTCATTGCAAAAAGGATCGCCTAAAGCCGGTAGCACAAAGCTGCGAAGGTTGGATTACAGGCGGACTCGACTTTGCCAAGCTCTCCTGTGGGGGCGGATTATGGATCCTCAACAACAAATGCAAAATTGAAATGATGGGTGCTAGCAGGGGCAATGTGAATTGTGTATTTTAATCAGAAACCCACTATTGAGAAAACTATCAATAGCCTTTAGGATATAAACAGTCTTAATTTCCTAAAGATAGCATCATGAATATTAATAATAAAAAGATCGTGATCACAGGTGCCGCCTCCGGCATTGGTCAATCCCTGTTAGAAAGCCTGTTACAGCAATCGGGTGTTGAAATTATTGCCTCAGACTTGAATCCCATAGATATGAAGCTGCCAGAAAACGTGCATATTCACCAAGGGGATATTGCCAGTACCACAGGAATAGAGGATTTATTTGATTTTGCTCTAGAAAAAATGGGACAAATTGACTTATTCATAGCCAATGCAGGCTTTGCTTATTATGAAAAAACAGAGCATGAAGATTGGAACCACATAAACAGTATTTACCAGTGCAACACCTTTAGTCCTATTTATTGCAGCCACAAAATGGCTAGATTAAATAAGGGACGAGAATATGGGGTAATGATTACCGCCAGCTTCATGGGCATTTACAGCCTGCCTGGTTACAGCCTTTACAGCTCCACTAAGGCTGCCCTTATCTCTTGGAGCGATGCCTATCGCCGTGAAAAAGACGATCAAGGCCATATTATGCTGCTATGCCCAGTAGCCACTAAAACCCACTTTTTTGATACTGATGCTCCAGTTCCCTGGCCCACTCAAACTGCTAATGAAGTTGCCCGTGCCGCCATAAAAGGCATTCAGAAAAACCAATATAAAATTTTTCCCAGCAAATTAAGCGTACTGACTATAGCCCTTAACTGGATATGCCCATTAGTGATGCCCATTTACAAAGCCATTGAAACTTTAAAGTTTAAGCAATGGCTAAATAAAAGTACCGTTGAAAGAGCCAATTAATATAAGTGGCTCTTCCTTAAAGTTATTTACATAAAGACTTGGCAATAAATTCCGCTATGTCTTTAATTTGCCCTGGAGAAACATTGTGAGCCATAACGTATGTTTTGTAGCTCGGCTGAAAACCCAACCCCTGTAAATGCGTTAAGGCTTGCTGAGCCAGAGCCTCTGGCACGACATTATCTTCGGTGCCATGGTAAATACTAATGGCTAAATTGTTATTGGCTTCTTGCAAGGCAATTGAATGTTTGCTGGCAATATAAGTAGACATAGCCATTAAACCCGCCAGCGGTTTATCAAAACTTAATGCTGCCTGATAGGCCACTGCACCACCCTGAGAAAATCCAGCTAAAACAATTTTATCGCTGGCCACACCACGCTGAATTTCCCGATCAATTAAATCAGTTACTTGCTTACATGAGCTGGCAAATTGCTGCTCGTTTATTTTACGCTCCACATCTATCGACAATATGTCATACCAGGCTGGCATCTCCATGCCACCATTTATAGAAACAGGAATAGAAGGAGCATGGGGAAATACATAACGAATATGCAAATTGTCACACTCTTTCTTTTTGGCCAACCCCAAAGCTGGCACTATGGGTGAGAAATCATCACCACTGGCGCCAAGTCCATGCAGCCAGATAACGCTAGCATTGGCGGGTTCATCTGGCTCAATTTCAATTGCGGATAAATAATTCATAATTAATTTGTCTAGTTAATGTCTTGTAATAATTGTCTGGGAGAGGCTTTTAATACATCACGGTTAGCGTAATAACCACTCATTAAAATACTGGCTAAAGCTAAGGCTGGCACCGCTAACCATAAATGCAGATGTGGCGCCCAACTCACCTTAAAGATAATCATATACAGCGCCAAACTAATGCCCTCAAATGACAGCAAAGCCAACAAGCTCGCCACCAAAGCCAAGGTGATATATTCACTTCGAATACGAGCACGAATCATTTTTTCACTGGCGCCAAAGGTTCGGTAAAGCGCCGCCTCATGCTTACGCAAATTTAAGGTGCTTAATAAGGTGGCAAACATCAAGACCATGGCACACAACAACACGAGCAAAAGAATGGCTTCTACAGCAATACTGGTTTGTGCCAAAATTTCTCTCACCTGCTTCAACACCTGATCAATTTCTACTATGGTAACCGCCTTGAATTGCTGGTTTAAGCTTAATAACCAACGCCCTTCATTAGATGGTAAATAAAAGCTATTTATGTAGGTATGGTGAAACTGGCTAAGCACTTCGGGTGTAAATACCACATAAAAATTAGGGCGGAAATTCTCCCACTTCACACTGCGCAAACTAGCAATACGAGTAACCGTGGTGGTACCCGCCATGTTGAAACTAATTTCATCATTCAGCCCTACCTTTAATTGTTCGGCTAATTCAGCCTCCAGAGAAATCCAGTTTATATTTTCATCTGCACTTTCTATTTTTTCACTTGGGTGCTCTATAATTTCGTCAAACCACTTGCCAGCAATAATCTTTTCATCTTGGCGAAGAGTATCACTCCAGGTTAAATTCAGTTCACGCCTTAAGGCATTTGGGCCTGTCTTTTCTGGAAAGATCGACGACACATCTTCTCCATTAATATGAGTAATACGAGCACGCACCATGGGATAAAATTCACTGGCTTTTAATCCTTTATTCTCCATAGCTTGAGCAAAATCATCTTTTTTATCAGGCAAAATATTAATAGCAAAATGATTGGCAGTGCCTTCAGGTATTTGTGCTTGCCAGTTTTCGAATAAATCACCACGAACAATCCAAATAAGCGCTACCGAGGTAAAAATGAAAGCAAACGCGGCTATTTGTGAACGAGCATAATACTGATGACGACTCAGCTGCGTTAAACCTAGCTTAATGGTTGTCGGTAAAAATCTTTGCACCTTTAACAGACCGGCCAATAAAGCACTAGACAGCAAGCCATATACCAACAACAAAATTGCCAACCCTACAACAAACACCACAGATAGCATCAGGCTCTTAGTGAGCAAAAAGGCCAGTGACACCATCATTGCCACTGCCAGTGCAAAAAATACATTGGCTTGCACCGAGCGTGGTTTTAATTCACGACGCAATACCCTAGCCGGACTCACCTTTTTTAAATTCAAAATTGGAGCCAGAGCAATAAGCATTAATACCATGGCGGCACTGAGCATGCTGATTAATACAGGTATTATCCGTGCTGGCATTAAATCCCTAGGCAAAATATCCGCCACCACTTCCAATAAAGCGTAGTGCAACACAAAACCTATTAGGGCTCCACACACAGCTCCTACAATGGCAGTAAACAGTAATTTATAAACAAAAATTCGACGAACTTGCTGACTACTAGCGCCTAGGCAACGAAGTAATGCCGCGGTGTTAAAATGACGTTCACTATAGCGCTGAGCGCACAAGGCAATGGCTACCGCTGCCAACAACACACTAATAAGGCTGGCCAAAGACAAATACTGCTGAGCCTTATCAAGTGCATCACTTACGTTATTTTGGCTGTCTTTAATGCCCCCCAGTTTTTCCGATTTTTCAAGCCTGGGTTCCAGCCAAGTTACAAATTTGGTTAAGGCTGACTCTTCCCCTGTGTAATAGTGTTTGTAAAATATACGGCTGCCCTCTCCCACCACACCCGTTTTTTCCACATCATTTATATTCATGAGTAGACGTCCAAATGGGCTAAACAAACTACCACTGCGATCAGCATCCTGCTGTAGGATTTTTTCGATTAAAAATACACCGTCACCAATTTCTATTTTCTCTCCTAACTTAGCCGAGAGTTTCTGCAATATGCGCTCCTCTACCCACAATTTTCCAGGTTCAGGGGCAGCCTTAATTAATTCTCCCTTACCGTACAGCTCATCACTGACTTGATTAAAACCCTTTAGTGGATAGTTTTCTTCAACAGAGCGCACCCTAACCAACTGCAATTGATCATTGGCGAAAGCCATAGTGGAAAAGCCCAGTGCCTGAGAAGATTTAAGCCCAAGACTTTGTGCTTTTACCCGATATTGCGGATCCATTTTACGACTACTAAAAATGGTTAAATCGCCTGCAATAAGTTCGCTAGCGCGATAATGCATAGTACGCGACAAACGATCACTAAAACTTGAGACCATGCTCATGCTCACCGCAGCCAATAGGGTGGCTAAAACTAAAAGCTTTGTTTCATTGCTGCGTAAATCATTAAACCAGTGCTTAAAGGCCAAACTGAATATGGGTAAAGACTTCATGCCGTTACCCCATTGGTATGCTCAGCTAAAACGCCATCTTCCAGGTGCACCTGGCGCTGACACTGCAGCGCTAAATCATCATCATGGGTAACCAAAATAAGAGTGATTTTTTTGCCCGAATCTTGATGGCTATTCAGACTAAACAATAAATCAATAATGGTTTGCCCTGTGTGTTCATCCAAATTACCTGTCGGTTCATCGGCAAACAATATATCCGGCTCACAAGCAAAGGCGCGAGCAATGGCTACTCTTTGTTGTTCGCCACCACTCAATTGATTAGGCTGATGTTCGAGTCGCTCAGCTAAACCTACTTTTTCCAACCAGCCAATGGCTTTTGCACGGGCACCTTTATCAAAACTCAATTCCAGTGGCAGCATGACGTTATCAAGCGCACTTAAATGTGGCAGCAACTGAAAGTTTTGAAATATGAACCCCACATGCTCATTACGAATGGCGGCGCGACCATCTTCATCCATGGCACTTAAATCTTGTCCATGCACAAAAACATGACCAGAACTGGCGCTGTCTAGTCCAGCCAATATGCTCAGCAAGGTAGATTTACCTGATCCACTTTTTCCTACAATAGCCAATGACTCACCCGCTTCAACCTTAAGATTTAAACCACTTAAAATATCCAGGCTTTGATCGGCAAGCGTTAAGGATTTAGATAGGTTTTGTGCATCAATAATGGCCATTACGCTACTCTGATAGGAAAAAGAAACTATAAAAACAGGAGTCCTATGAGATCATTAATTGCCCTTTTTGTTCAAGCTTTGCTTGTTATTTATGCAAATTGAAACAGTTAAACTCATTTTTGTAACCCTGCATTAATATTCTAAGGTCAAATGTCCGTGCTGCTAGATAGTTCATACCCCCCCTGCTAAACTTCAGCCACCCATACAATGTTCCACGGCCTTGCTAGACTTCGCCACAATTTTCGAGCTTTCATCATGGCCACCATCGGCACGCATTACATATTAACGGCCCTTGGCGGTGCTAAAGCACGAGGCATCGATACCAAAGCCTTACTTAAAAAAGCCCGCATCCCCGAAAAATTATTAAAAAATCCTAAAGCTCGATTTCATGTTGACCTAGTAGCCAGGCTTTATGCCGATATTGCTCAAGCTCTAAATGATGAGTTCATGGGCTTCACTGAAAAACCCATTAAGGTGGGCACATTTGAATTAATGGCCGACTGGGTGAGCCACAGCACTACGCTGGAAGAGCTATTGCAAAAAGGTATTCGTTTTTACAACCAAATTACAGACGAAGTTCAGGTATCGTTAGAAGTCGAAGATGAACACGTTTATTTCACCTCCACCTTTCGCCGCCCCGAACTGGATTTTGAACATTTTTATATAGAGTACTGGCACGTGATCTGGCATCGATTTGCCAGTTGGTACATCGGCAAGCCCATCAAACTATTGGGGGCCTATGTTAATTACACGCCATTAGATCCCGATGAGTTTGAGGTTCTTTACCGCTGCCCTACCTACTTAAAAAGTAAAGTGAACCGTTTGGTTTTTCATCGGAAATACCTAGAGGAACCGCTAATAAAAACTCAGCGTGACCTGCAAGTTTTTTTACGCCGCGCCCCAATAGACCTACTGACCATTCCAGGGGAAGACACCAGCCTCACCGCTCGTATCAATCAAATGCTAGAGCCCAAAAATTTTAAAGAAGAAGATCGCTTAATATTGCCCGGCAGTGAAGCCATTTCCAAGCAGCTGGGTATGAGCGAACAAACCCTACGCCGCAAACTAAGTGTGGAAGGTATTAGTTATCAGCAAATCAAAGACAACCTACGCCATGACTTGGCCAATAAACTACTGAGCAATCGCAGCTTAACTATTTCCCATATTGCTAAACAGCTAAGTTTTAGTGAGCCCAGAGCATTTACTCGAGCTTATAAACATTGGTCAGGGGTCACGCCGAAAGAGTACCGACAGTTACGATTGGCCAAGAAAAACAGATCGTGAAATCACTCTCCTGCTGCGCTTAAGTTCTCCGTCATAGCCAATGCCACTCGGTTAAACGCAGCTAAATCTTCTTCACTAATGTCCTTTTGCATAAATTCCATTACCTCTTTTTGCACCTTAGCCATGACCAATACCTGCTGCTGGCCGGTTTCGGTAAGGGTTATAAACTGGCTGCGCCTATCGTTTGGATTGGGTTCTTTAAATACTAAAGATCGAGCAATTAAATCATTTACTAGGCGGGTTACCTGAGCCTTATCACGGCCCATGGTGAGTGCTATGTCCTGCGCGGTACAAGGGGACTTGCGGTTAATGATGTGCAGCGATTTCACGTGCATGGGCGCAATACTAGACCCAGTCTCACTCAGGGCTTGCAGCATGCGCCCCTTAAATTGATAAAACAGGGCCATGATGTTGTCTTGCATTGAAAGAGGGCACATAGCTTTATCAGTCCAAAATAATAGTTGATATTATCAACCTCTTTAAATATAGTTGATATAGTCAATTATATTTAAGCCACTCTATATATCAAGGCAAAATAGCCTGGCATGGAAAAGCCAAGGAGCGCAGGCAACCACTTTAACTCTACCTCTCTAAATAGGAAGCTAACATGAGCCGTAAAATGAGAATGACCCAAGTCAGCGTCATAGAAGACATCAGCCCCCATATGCGTCGTATAATGCTTGAAGGTGATGACTTACACGATTTCCCAGCCGAACAAGAAAGTGCTCATGTTAAAGCTATTTTTCCTCAGCCTGGACAAAATCAACCTAGATTAGGCCTGTATTTAGGCGCAAAAAAGTGGATGCGCTCTTACACAGTTAGGGCCTTTGATAGCCACAATAAAACCCTAACAGTGGATTTTGCTGTCAATGACCATCAAGGGCTAGCAACAAACTGGGCAAGTGACGCTAAAGTAGGAGATTATTTGGGCATAGCCGGCCCTGGCCCCACCAAACATACCGACCTCAATGCTGCGTGGCATTTAATGATCGCCGACATAACGGGTCTACCCGCCCTTGCTGCCATACTTGAAAAGCTGCCCAAAAATGCCAAGGGCTCTGCCTTTATTCAAGTACCCAGCAAGGCCGATATTCAAGCGATTTCCTCGCCCAAGGGCATAAAAATAAATTGGCTGATTAATAGTGACCCTAACCACAATAAATTATTAGATGAAGTGATGAAGGTAAATTGGCTACCTGGCGTACCGTCTATATTTATCGCGACCCAGTCTCGCCACATGAAGGCCATTAAAGCCTTTGTTAAAAAACAACCTAATTACAATAAAGCCAGCACCTATGCTTCGGGTTACTGGAAAGCCTGACTGGTATTTTAGCCCTTATGGTTAGGGCTAGGATCAAATTTTTATTCCCAGCTTTTAATTCCTACTAAGGCTTTACCAAAATACTGTTTTGGCTTATGTTTTCTTTTTTATTTAAAGAAAAAAATCATGCCTATTCAATTTGGTCCAGAAGTTAATCGCGCTGGCTCCGACTCCATCAAGTGGAAGCGCTACGCCAATCAGGACATCATCCCCATGTGGGTGGCCGACATGGATTTTCATGTGGCCCCTGAAATAGTAAAAGCCATTAATAAGCGCAGTAATCATGGTGTACTAGGTTATGGCTCCGACAACCCAGAATTAATGGGGTTAATTGTTCAACACTGCCAAAAACACTACCAATGGACCATTCAACCAGAATGGATCGTGCTCACACCCGGTGTCGTTAAAGGCCTAAATGTGGCGCGTGCTATATCCGCGCAAAAAGGAAAGGCTGCCGGAATTACCGCCCTGCCTGTGTACCCTCATTTAAAACAACACGCACCCATCATCCAATTTGAAAACCAAAGTTTTTTAGCCAAGGCCGACGGCAATAGCTGGAGTCTTGATTTACAAGAAATGAAAAAAAAAATCAGCGAAGATACTGGTGTGATGCTGTTGTGCAATCCCCACAACCCCATCGGCAAAGTCTACACAAAGCAGGAATTAACTGATCTAGGCCAGCTCTGTATAGAACATGATTTAATTATTTGCTCCGACGATATTCACTGCGACTTAATTTTAAATGGCGTGCCTCATATTCCCATTGCCAGCCTGAACGAAGAAATTGCGCAGCGCTCTATTACGCTAATGGCCCCTAGTAAAACCTTTAATATCGCCGGATTAGACGCCGCCTTTGCGGTTATTTCCAACAAAAAAATGCGCACACAATACAGTCAATTAATGTACGGATTAGTAGGACACGTCAATATCATCGGTACCCAAGCCGCCATTGCTGCCTATAAATATGGCGAACCTTGGCGACTGGAACTAATTGAATATTTACAAAAAAACAATCAAATCATTTTTGAGCGCATTAAAGCCATTAACGGAATTAGCATGCGCCCGGTAGAAGCCACTTACCTTGCCTGGCTAAATGTAGAAGATTTAAAACTTGAACAACCTCAAAAATATTTTGAAAAATATGGCGTTGGCATGTCGGCGGGATCAGAGTTTGGCGACAACAACTATGTACGCCTTAACTTTGGTTGTCAGCAGAGCGTATTAATTGAGGCGTTAAATAGAATTGAGAAAGCAGTTAAGACAAGATTGTTAGAATTGAAATCTTAACAACTAAAACCTTGTTATATAAAACATACATAACAAGGTTTTAAAAACTCAGAGGGGAGTTACTGAACCTGTTTAGGAGCTTCTGCGGTTTCGAAGCGTTTTGAGTCATAATTTTTAAACACTTCCCCAGCTGGGTAAACACGACCACTCATAGCAATATAAACACCCGGCCCTGCAATGGCCAAAGCGCCAATGGCGGAGCCCATATTAAATACGGCATCGGTATCTTTGAACGCCGCTGGCTGCATAGCGCCGGTTAAAATAATTGATTTTTGAGTTTGCTCACCAATAAACTGAGCCGTATCCACCATGGTATCGGTACCATGTGTAATCAAAATATGGCGAGCATCGCTTGCTTCAATAGCATCCCGTAGAGCTTGGCGATCTTGGTCGGTAATTTCCAAACTATCTTTTCTGCAAATTTCCAGAACCTCAAACTCAAAGGCTACGTTCATCGCAGACAAAATCTCGTGCGCCACAGGGTCACCCACCTCAAATTGGCTAAGGGCATCAAAATAGACCTTGTCGATAGTACCGCCAGTGGTAAGAACCAGGAGTTTTTGCATGAGCAAACCTATTAAAAAATATCATTGCAGTATACCTTTTAACCAATCAGGACAAAACACCCCAATTAAGCATTAAGGCTTCCGCAATGTGGTAGTAGAGCGAATATGTCTATTTCTTCAGGCAATCTCGTGACAAGCATGAGCGATTATGTCTACTAGCATTTAGCTTTTATGTGACGTATTTACTCTAATTTATGCATTAACACCCTATATTTAAAGGGATACAGGTAGATAATGCCAATTTAGAAGGCTCCATTGGCTATTCACAAGCTAGACATTCCCTTATATGATCCATCAAACTTTTATAGACCTAACATCTAACTAGAGACGTTACCAAGGCTGTTTAACCCTAATTCAACTCATACTAGGGTCTAATAAAAAGCAGCTAAAAACGCTCATAGGATTGAGAAAACATGACAAAAACCAATAAAGCGCAGGCTTCCTTAACTAATCCCTTCAATCAAAAAGAAGAAGTAGAGTTCAGCGTTCCAGGACAAGCCTCCTACGAGCCTGGCCTATATGAAGAAAGCCTTAAAAAAGGCTACGACTTAATTCAACGCCCCAGAACCGCCGCCGGCATTCCTTCTATTACCCGCCAGCACGGTAAAAACCGCATGACCATTTGGGAGCGTATTTCGGTATTAACCGATGAAGACCCAAAAGTGTTATTTCAAAACTGGGGGAAAAACCTTGATGGTGCCGGCCTAGTGACGGCGGTGGTTAAAATTAACGGCCGTGACGTGGCCCTTTACGGTCACGATTTCACTGTTCGCGCAGGCTCAATGGACGCCACCAACGGTAAAAAATTGGCTCGCCTTTTTGAGCTAGCCGGCAAGCGTCGCATTCCACTGGTGGGCATGAACGATTCAGCCGGTGCTTATGTACCTGCTGGCGTAGGCGGCCTTGATGGTTACGCCGAAGCCTTTACTGCATTGCGTAAAATTAGTGGCGTAGTGCCTTCTATCATGTGCATGTTTGGCTTTAACGCAGGCGGCGGCTCATACCTTCCTCGTCAAGGCAGCTTTCTAATTCAACCTAACGATACCTTTTTTGGTTTAACCGGACCGGGTGTTGTGAAATCGGTATTAGGTGAAGACGTCACCGCAGATGAATTGGGTGGACCAGGAGTACATAGCCAAACAGGTGTGACCGATTTTGTAGTTGAAGACGAAGTGGCCGCACTTAAAAAAGTGAAAGAGCTTTTAAATTACATTCCAGACAACAACAGTCAATTGGCGCCGGTTCAAGAAACCTCGGACCCTATTGATCGTAAAACATGGGACATTGAAATTCTGTTGAAAAAAGCCTTCAACAGCCCCAGCGGTTTTAACACTCCTGTTGACGTTAGCATTATTATTCAACAGCTTTGTGATCACGGTGACTTCTTAGAAATCCAACCTGATCGTGCCCGTAATACGATTGTCGCTTTAGGGCGCATGGGCGGCAATGTAATTGGTTTTGTGGCCAATAACTCCGCTGTGGGCTCTGGTCAAATAGACATTGATGCCGCTTATAAAAACGCGCGCTTCATTCGCTTTTGCAACCTCTACAACATTCCGGTTATTTTCATGGAAGACACCACGGGCTTCCGTCCCGGTAAAGATCAAGAAGCAGGCGGTATCGTACAAGCGGGTCGCGCCATGTTGGATGCCATTATCGATTTGCGCACACCGCGCTTCTTGTTAATTCTACGTAACGCTTACGGCGGTGCTTACGCTTCTTACAACAACTACCCAACTGGCGCCGACCTAGTCATCGCCCTGCCTTCTACCCGTGCTGCGGTAATGGGCCCTGCCGGTATTGAGTTTGTTTACAAAAAAGAATTGCGTGAAATTCGCAGTGCCATTAAAGCCAAACAAGAAACAGCGCAATGGGGTATTGATCAAGAAGCCTTATTAGCCAAGCGTTATGAAGAAGAATTAATGAATCCTAATGAAGCGTTAAGTCTGGGCAGTATTTCTCAAATTGTGATGCCAAGCGATTTACGTAAAGTGCTAGGTGAACATATGGAATTCCATCTAAAACATTACACGCCGGAGCCATTGAGCAGCGTGCAACGAGAATTCTTCTAATTTGAGCTAGCTTATTCGCCACTAACGCTTAACCCTGTGGCGAGAATGATATTAAATTGAGAGATCTAATGTTCTCTTGAAAACAAAAACACGAAAGGAGTTTAGATTTAAAAGCGTTAGTGGCGATGAGCTGGCAAAGAAAATATTTTTGAAAGACTGGAGCTATCATGCCCTTTGGGTATTAGTTTAAATAAATCGGTTTGATAAAATTTTTCACGCTGTCAGATCAAGTAAACTAGCTTTTTGGGTCTTTACTATAGTAATTGCCAATGTCTAATGAAAACTATTTAGCTAACCCCTTGATCCATACCGATCGTAAACTTGGGGAATCAAACAGCCCATGGGTTCAATCATTCGATTGCACTCATATTCGCCCGTTAATTATTTGCCGTGGTCCTATTCGTAAAGAAGCCATGGATGTCTTTGATGAAATGGGCATTCACAATTACGGCATTCTTTTATCTGAAAAAGATTCTATTACTTATCAAAACGCACTGGCACCTGAATTACGTAAACTAACCGACCCTTCACGCATTCACCGTGTGCCTGATTATTCAGGAAGCGACAAGGTCGAGCGCGCCCAGCGTATTCAGCAAATTATTAATATTGCTCACACCAATGGTTATAACGCTATTTTTGCTGGTTACGGCTTTATGTCGGAAGACGCTGAAATGGTTGAAGCCATGGAAAACGCGGGCCTTAATTTCATGGGCCCTTGTTCTTACACTCAGCGCTCCGCCGGCATGAAAGACTCGGCAAAACGCACCGCACTTGCAACCGGTGTATCGGTAACCCCTGGCGTCAACAATGCTACCAGCCAGGCCTTATTTGCAAAATACGGCAAAGAATTAGAAAAGTGTGCCAAGGCCAACAAACTAGAGGTGGATTTTTCAGCCTGTAAAGATGATGAAGAAAAAGCATTGGCATTATTGGCCGCCTCTTACGCTGCTGGCATCGACATTATTGATGCGTCTGATATTGGCTTAGCTTTGCAACTTGAAGCCAAACGCATGCTGACTGAAAAACCCAATAATCGCTTTCGTTTAAAAGCCATTGCCGGTGGCGGTGGTAAGGGTCAGCGTATTTTACAATCGGCTAATTCTTACGAAGGCGCTACCCTTGAAGATAAAGTTGAAAAAGCCGCAGCCTGTGTGCCGTCTTTAGTTGTAGAGTGCTTAATTGAATTAAAAACCAATGGTGTGGGCGACAATAAAAACGTATTAATTGAAATGAACATTGATACGACTCGCCACCAAGAGATTCAAGTAATTGGTAACGGCGACTGGTGCATGACCATGGGCGGCCGTGACTGTTCTTTACAAATGCACGAACAAAAATTGTTAGAAGTATCGGTTACCGAAGAAGAGCTAAACGAAGCGATCCAGACCGCTGTTAAAGCCAATAAAACAGCCGAGGCCAATCAACTTAAGAAAGATTTAGACATTCTGATTCGAATGGAGCACGAAGGGGCCGTCTTTGGTGAAGCGGTTAAACTTGATTCATTGGGTACATTCGAATGCATCGTAGACGGTGAATCGCACTATTTCATGGAAATGAATACGCGTATTCAGGTAGAGCACAGAGTGACTGAGCTTTGTTATAAACTGGAGTTTGTTAACCCAGAAAACGCTGACGACTCTTTCATTGTGGAGTCTCTTGTAGAGACCATGATGCTGCTAGCAGCACACGGGCCAAAGCTACCCAAACCGCAACGTATATTACGCAGCAAGGCTTCGGTTGAGGCGCGTATGAATGCCACCAACCAAGCACTGCAACCCCACGCAGGTGGTGTTATTGAAAACTGGTCAAATCCTATTGATGGCGAAATTCGTGACGATCAGGGCATCAGCATGCACAACCCTGATACCGATGTCTTTATGAAATATCACCTAGCAGGTGCATACGACAGTAACATTGCCCTGCTATTAACCATTGGCAACGATCGCACCAGCACTTATGAAAAAATGAGCGAGGTGTTACGCGTAACGGAATTGCGCGGTAAGGATCTGGCCACCAATCTTGGCTTTCATTACGGCTTGGTTAATTGGTTCTTGGGTAACAATATTAATGCGCGCCCTAGCACAAACTTCATCGTGCCTTACCTAACCTCTGTAGGTTTATTAAAACAAGCCGCCAACGATTTAGATTTAAGCGGCGCTTACAATAAAATTTGCCAAGATTCCATTGCCGCCACCAGCGACAAAGATAATCAACAAGCTCTTAAAGGCATATTTGCACGCAAACAAATTTTACTAACACGCCCACTGGCCATTCTACTGGAAGAGCCTCACATGCTGGCTGGTTGGCTGTCTATCAATCAGGAAAATTTTGCTTTTGAAAGTGGCAAGGTCGTATTCAAAACAAATCCTGTTCGAATATTGGCCGATACCTATCACTTCCTAAACATGGACTACTGCGAAAGCAAACCTGCAGCCCACATGATTTGGGATCATGACAATGAAGTACTGATGGAAGCGGTTGCATTTTACGATGCCCTTAAAGAAAAACTGGGAACCGATGACTTTGAAGTAGCCCAACAAGCATTGGCGGGTAAAGCACCGACAGGAATCGATGCAGCACAATGGTCTCAAGCACAATCTGCTCACGCAGGTTTCCAAGCCGGTAGTGAAATTTTAGCGATACTGCCTTACCTTGCACGGGCCACAGGGTTCTTTGATTTAAAAGTCAATGACGATCTAAGCATCGACATTCCAGAAAAGCTAACCAAAGAAGCATTGCAAAAACAAATGGCTAAAGTATTGGTGCCACCACCAGTCGCCAAGAGCGATGAAATCCTAGCGGCCTCAGGCGGTATGTTCTATAGCTGTGAAGCACCTGGCATGCCAGCCTTTGTAGAAGTTGGTAGTCACTTCAATGCTGGTGAACCGTTATACATTGTTGAAGTTATGAAAATGTTCAACAAAATAAACGCGCCGTTTAGCGGAACCATATCAAAAGTATTAGTAGAAAGTGATGGTGAGATTATTAAAAAGGGGCAACCCTTGTATAAAATCATTCCAGACGAAATTGCGGTAGAAGAATCAGCAGAAGATATTAACGCTCGCCGCGAGAAACAAACTCAATCTTTTTTAGGTTGCTTATAAAAATATCTAAAGTTCACTGACATTAGCTGTGGCTATTTCAGTGAGCAATAAGAACGAGTATTGAAAGGTAATAGCATGATAGTTGCACTTGATCACATCGCGATCGCAGTACCAGATTTAGAGAAATCCATCAAACGCTTTATGGATGACTTTGGTCTAACCTTTAAAGGTAAAGAAGATGTAGTCGCTGCTAAAACCAGCACGGCGTTTTTTCCGCTATCTGAAACCAGCATTGAATTGGTACATCCATTAAATGATGAAGGCCCAATTAAGGGTTACCTTGAGAAAAAAGGGCCTGGCCTGCATCACCTATGTTTTCGCAGTGATAACATAGAAGAAGACGTGGCACGCCTAAAAGAGAAAGGTTATCAGTTTTTATCTGACGCCCCCACATTAGGCGCTCACAATTCCAAGGTGATTTTTATTCACCCTAAATCATGCGACGGCGTGCTGATCGAATTGAACCAGCCCTTAGATGGCAAAGAAGAGGGGAAGCATTAATATGTCAGATCAAAAATATACCTTAGAAGAGTGGCAAGCTCTGGCCACCAAACAAATGAAGGGCTTAACGCCTGAAGAGATGGAATGGCACACGCCCGAGGGCGTGCCCATAAAAGTGCTATACACCCAAGAAGATGTTAAAGATTTAGAATTTGCCAATACCATGCCAGGCATGGCCCCTTACGTGCGTGGCCCACAAGCCACTATGTATGCTGGCCGTCCTTGGACGATTCGTCAATATGCT
This sequence comes from Bermanella sp., assembly GCA_036960565.1. Classification (GTDB taxonomy): domain Bacteria; phylum Pseudomonadota; class Gammaproteobacteria; order Pseudomonadales; family Oceanobacteraceae; genus Bermanella. The sequence continues at coordinate 27,292 of JBALXQ010000002.1, read as the reverse complement.
GGTTTCAGTACCGCTGAAGAGTCCAACGCTTTCTATCGTAAAAACCTAAAGGCCGGTGCTCAAGGCGTATCGGTGGCGTTCGATTTAGCCACCCACCGCGGTTACGATTCCGATCACGAGCGTGTTACCGGCGACGTAGGTAAAGCAGGGGTGGCTATCGACTCTGTAGAAGACATGAAAATTTTATTTAATGAAATTCCACTAGATAAAGTTTCGGTTTCCATGACCATGAACGGTGCTGTATTACCAATATTGGCCAACTACATTGTGGCCGCAGAAGAACAAGGTGTGTCACAGGAAAAATTATCAGGCACCATTCAAAACGATATTTTAAAAGAATTCATGGTGCGTAATACCTATGTGTATCCACCTGCTTCTTCAATGAAAATAATCGGTGACATCATTGGCTACACCACCGAGCATATGCCCAAGTACAACAGCATTTCTATTTCTGGTTACCACATTCAGGAAGCCGGAGCAGATGCCGCGTTGGAGCTAGCCTATACCTTAAGTGATGGCCGCGAATATGTACGTACTGCCATTGCAGCAGGCTTGGAAGTGGATAAATTTGCCCCACGCTTGTCATTTTTCTGGGGTATCAGCATGAATTTCTACATGGAAATTGCCAAGCTAAGAGCTGGGCGTTTGTTGTGGAATCGCATCATGAAAGAGTTTAACCCCACTAACCCTAAATCCAGCATGTTGCGTACTCACTCACAAACCTCCGGCTGGTCTTTAACCGAGCAAGACCCATACAACAACGTTGTGCGCACCACCATAGAAGCCATGGCAGCCATATTTGGTGGCACCCAGTCTCTGCATACTAATGCATTGGATGAAGCAGTGGCCTTGCCCACAGAGTTTAGTGCTCGTATCGCCCGTAATACCCAGATTATTTTGCAGGAAGAAACTGGCATCACCCAGGTGGTAGACCCATGGGGCGGCTCTTATATGATGGAAACACTGACGCAAAATATGGCCGACAAAGCTTGGACATTAATTGAGGAAATTGAAGAAAAAGGCGGTATGGCCAAGGCCATAGAGGAAGGTTTGCCTAAGATGCGCATCGAAGAATCGGCCGCTAAAAAGCAGGCCCGTATCGACCGCGGTGAAGATGTGATTGTAGGTGTGAACAAATACTTACTGGATAAAGATCAAGAAGAAGAGCTGGACATTTTAGAGGTGGATAACGTGGCCGTGCGTGAATCCCAAATTAAACGCTTAACAGAAATAAAAGCCAGCCGAGATACTAAAGCCGTTAAAGCCGCGCTTGCAGATATAACCGCCGCTGCAAAATCAGGTACAGGTAATTTGCTAGACTTATCTATAAAGGCCGCTCGTTTGCGGGCCACTGTAGGTGAGATCTCAGACGCTATGGAAGAGGAATTTGGCCGTTACAAGGCAGAAGCTCGTACCATTAGTGGCGTATATGGCGCTTCTTATGAAGACGATGCTGACTGGCAAGCCATTAAAAGCGATATTGAGACATTTGAAAATGCTCAAGGTCGTCGCCCTCGTATGTTGGTGTGTAAAATGGGACAGGACGGTCATGACCGTGGTGCAAAAGTAATTGCCACTGCCTTTGCCGATGTAGGATTTGATATTGATTTGTCGCCTATGTTCTCAACCCCTGAAGAAGTCGCCAAACAAGCTGTAGAAAATGACGTGCACGTGGTGGGTGTAAGCTCACAGGCAGCCGGGCATAAAACTTTGGTTCCAGCATTAATTGCCGCCTTAAAAGACCAAGGCGCCGATGATATTATTGTGGTGGCTGGTGGTGTGATTCCAAAGCAGGATTACGATTACTTGTGGGCTGCAGGCGTTAAAGGCATATTTGGCCCCGGCACCAAAATTCCGGTGTCTGCTCGCCAAGTTTTAGATGCCATTAATGAGGCACAAGCGTAACGCTCTCTAAGCACTAAGTTTGAATTAGATTTATTTCTAATTCAAACTGCCCAAGTTTAAATTATATTCCTTTAAAAGGTGTAGCCAGACGCGTTATTGGCACAGCCAGAGCAAGACAAAAAAAATTCTCTGTTCTGGCAAGCAAATAGCGTGCTCTGAAATAACATGATAGATCTTGAAAAACTAAAAGCCGGCAACCGTCGCGCACTGGCCAAAACCATTACCTTGGTGGAAAGCAAGCTAGACGCCCATCAAAGTCAGGCTCAGGATATTCTCAGTACACTATTGCCACATACAGGCAAAAGTATTCGTATTGGCATTAGTGGTGTTCCAGGCGTTGGGAAATCTACCTTCATTGAAGCCTTTGGTTTATTTTTAATTAGCCTAGGTAAAAAAGTAGCCGTACTCGCGGTAGACCCCAGCTCTCCTCTTAGGGGTGGTAGCATACTGGGAGATAAAACCCGTATGGAAATGTTGTCCCGTGAAAATGACGCCTTCATTCGCCCCTCCCCTTCCGAAGGTGCACTGGGTGGCGTTGCACAAAAAACCCGTGAAAGCATGCTTTTATGTGAAGCGGCCAACTACGATGTAATACTGGTAGAAACCGTAGGCGTAGGGCAAAGCGAATATGAAGTGGCAGCCATGGTAGATTTCTTCTTAGTGCTGATGCTGCCCAATGCAGGTGATGAATTACAAGGCATTAAACGTGGCATCATGGAGCTGGCCGATGCATTAGTGATCAATAAAGCAGATGGTGACAGTGCTAAATTGGCCAAACAAACTCAGGGCCATTACCTAAATGCATTTAAGTTGCTAAAGCACGTTGATTTCTGGTCTCCCCGTGTCACCACTTGCTCTGCTCTTCAAAATGAAGGCATTGAAGCGGTTTGGGAAATGATTATGGAATATCAAGAAAAAGCATTGGAAAAAGGCGCTTTTGAAAGCAAACGCGCTCAGCAAAACAACCAATGGTTTAGCAAGCTTATTCAACAAATGTTGGAATTAAAGCTAAAACAAAATCCAAAAGTTAAGCAACAAATGCCGCTGTTGCAAAGCGAAGTATTGAAAAGCGAAATCACCCCGTATAATGCCGCTAAGAAAATTATCGATTTACTTTAAATTCCGACCTGGGCCCAAAGACTCAGGTACTGCTCCCCATTAAAAAGTTAGAAGTAACCATGCCCAACATTAGCCAAAAATTATCAGAGTTTTTTAAAAAGAATTTACCCATCACTCAATTTATGCAAATGGATGTAGAAAGTTACGATGGAAAAACGCTGATTTTACAAGCCCCCCTAGATCCAAATATTAACGATAAACAAACCGCTTTTGGTGGCAGCCTTTATAATGCATCTGTCATGGCTTGCTGGGGCATGGCGTACTTGAAAACCCAGGAAGCAGGCATTATTTGTAATCAAGTGGTGACCAAAGCCAGTATTGAATACAAGGCGCCTGTGCAGGGCACCATACGTGCCATTTGCCAAGCACCTAGCGATGAGGTCATAGAAGAGTTTATTGCAGCCTTTAAGGTCAAAGGGCGATCCAGGATCACTTTGCAAGCGAGTATCGAGTGTTCGGGTAGATTGGCAGTAGAGTTTGAAGGCAGCTACGCAATTTTAAAGGAATAGAATTACATTTATTAAGGTCTATCGACCTTATAAATCATCCTCCGAGGTCGAGGAAGCTCTCAATTGAACTTCCTTAAAGCGTTACCAGAAAAATAATTTACTTACCTAAAAACCACTCTTTTACTAACTGAGCCGCCAGCTCAGGGTCTTCTTGCATGAAGCAATGGCCACCAGGAACACTGTCGGAAGAATAAGCACGAATATCTTTAAGTTTTTCAACAGAGCGAGCAATAAAAGGAAAAGACCCTTCTGCCACTAATATTTTACAAGGAGTTTTCATTTTCTTTAAGTTAGCCCACAGATTCTTGGGGTAGCTGCCAAAAATTTTGGCCTCTACCTTGGCTGGGCACTTCAAACTAACACCATTTTCTGTGTCCGCTAGGGCGTAATCAACATAAGCTTGTAACGACTCATCAGTCCAGCCTTTAAAGCCACCACGCCCCTGAAACGAAGCGAAGGCTTCCTCACGATTTGGCCAGTGCTGAGTACGTTCTTTGGCTTTCTGAGACATCTTGCTATTACCAAGCAAGCCAAAAATATCCGCTACCTTCATCACACTGATCATGCCACTGGAAAAAAGCACCGGATCTAGCAATAAGGTTTTCCTATAACGCTTGGTATCTCGTGCCGCCATTAACGCGGTGATGACACCACCGTAGCTGTGCCCCAGACCATATACCGAAGTGGTTGGAGCAAGTTGCTGAGAGAAATGGTTCAGCACCGTCATTGCATACTTCGAGGTGCCATTCCAGCCAGCAAAGCGAGTACCCGCATCACTGTCACCATGCCCAGGCAAATCGGTAATCAGTAAATCAAAATCTTTGATTAGTAATTCCAGCATGGGCTTATAGGTTAAACCACAAAAGCCGTTGCCATGCAGAAAGTGAATTACCGGCTTACCAGTCCAACGACTGCGCCAGCCGCGCAGAGAAAAACCTGATTTTATTTGAAACGACCAGGGTTCTAATTGAGGGATCATGATTATACTCTTCAACGAGCCCATCTACTGGCCCTATACTTTGCGCCGGAATATACAGCAACTTGCCAACCAATGAAAATGACCATATTGAATAGATTAGTGATTAGTCCAACCTTTGGCCAATGACCCCCGTACGATACTAAGCCCTACTATCAAAGAGACAAGAGTAAAAATCCTTTACTAAAACACCCTATCCCAAGCTTGAAACATGAGCTTTTAAATCAAATAATATAAGATAAAAGTCTTGTGAAAAATGCCTCCACTTTTATTTAAAGAGCACTATAAACATGAAGAATTGGATAATATTCAGCGTATTAATGATTAGCTTGAATACCCTGCATGCCTCCACTAATGCAAATTCACGAGAAAGCATATTGATTTTAGGAGACAGCTTAAGCGCTGCTTACGGCATTACTGTGGCACAAAGCTGGCCAGTGCTTTTACAAGAAAAAGTGGACCAGAAAAAGCTCAATCTAAAGATTCACAATGCCAGTATCAGCGGCCAAACCAGTGCAGAAGGCCTGGCTCAGATTGATCAGTTATTGAGCCTTAGCCACCCAAAATTAGTAATTCTGGAGCTAGGCGCCAATGATGGACTTCGAGGCCTCTCTATTTCGGCCATGCAGGACAATCTTCAAAAAATCATCAGTAAAAGCCAACAGGCTGGGGCCAAAGTACTATTGGTAGGCATAAAAACCCCAGCTAATTATGGTAAACGATACGGCAGTATGTTCGAAAACAGCTTCAAACTTCTCTCTAAAAGCCACGGAGTATCCTTGGTGCCCTTCATGCTAGAACCCCTATTTACCGCCAAGGATAAGTACGTTCAAAAGGATGGATTGCATCCAAATGCCATCGCCCAACCCCTTCTGCTCGAACATTTATGGGGCTATATCCAGCCTCAAATATAAAGACTAATCACACTTTCGAGTGAGTCACAAAGCTCTCAGGGGAGACTTGCAAGTCAAAAACTATAAGGCTATAGTCGAGACAACTATAAGGCTATAGTCAAAAAACTATAAGGATATAGATGATGACTTCAACAGTAAGAACAATTGAACCCAAGCGGCACCACAGCAAGAGCCAAACCCGTAGTGCGCTGCTCAAAAGCGCTCTAATTCTATATAGCCAGCATGGTGCCAAGGGCATCAGCATGAACAAGGTGGCTAAAGGTGCGGGCATTGCTCAACCCAGTTTTTACAATCACTTCCCAAAGCTTGAATCACTACTTGATGAGCTGCGCCTTCAACTTAAAAAGAACTATATGGAGCCCATTTCCAAAGCGGTTCTTAGCATGCTTAAAGACTACGACATACTTTCTAGCGAGGAATTCAGACAACAAAATCGCCACTGCCTCGAGCTCATCTTTAACGCCACCTTTAGAGACATTCGCCTTTTCAAACACATAATGGAAGATCGCCCACGTTTTGATTCCGCTAATACTGTTGGCTTTGGATGTTTGTTGAATGAGCTACAGGATGAATGGTGTGCGGTGATTATTCAGGGGCTGGAGCTATCGGGCCGATCCTTTGACCTTAACTATGTTCAGCTATGCTTAGACTGCGCCAGCGCACAAATTCATGAATTAATTGTGGGCTGTCATGATGAGCGTTACAGCCAGGAACATGCGATCAATTTATTAAGTAAAAACCTGACGGTACTATTTACAGAATTATTTTCGAGTAACGAATCCACCATGGTCAATTAAAAACACTAATAATAATTTGATTTTCCATTTCCTTATAATAAAACAGAGAGTGTGAAGCATGGCGAACAGCAACAGCAGTAAAACTCATTACCGTACCTGTAATTTATGTGAAGCCATGTGTGGCTTGGAAATTAAGCATGAAGGGACAAAAATTCTTTCTATTAAAGGGGATAAAGAAGATCCTTTTTCCAAGGGTTATATTTGCCCTAAGGCTACTGCACTTCAGGATTTGTATGAAGATCCAGATCGCTTACGTACCCCTATGGAGCGAACCGAAGACGGCTGGAAAGAATTAAGCTGGCCAGATGCGCTAGATAAAGTAGCCGACGGCATAACCAAATTACAAAAGAAACACGGAAATAATTCCCTAGGTATTTACCTTGGCAACCCCAACGTACATAACATGGGCAGTATGCTAACCGCCCGCCATTTATTAACCGGCCTAAAATCTCGTAGTCGCTTTTCAGCCACATCTATCGATCAACTACCTCACCACATCGTGTGCATGCACATGTTTGGGCACATGTTACGAATTCCTGTGCCAGATATTAACCGCACTCAGCACATGCTAATTATTGGCGCAAATCCGCTGGCATCTAATGGCAGCATCATGACTGTGGCCAACGTTCGTCAAAAAATTAAAGATATTCGCCAGCGTAATGGCAAGGTAGTGGTGATCGATCCAAGGCGTACAGAAACCGCTGACGTAAGCGATGAGCATCACTTCATTCGCCCAGGGTCAGACATATTATTGTTACTGGCGATGTTAAACGAGATTTACCAGCAAGGGTTTGTAAAAGAAAGTCAGGCCAGCTTATTAACCCAAGATTTCGAACAAATTAAAGACCTAGCAAAGGATTACACCGCAGAGAAAGTAGCCTTACTTACCGGCATTAATAGCGATGAGATTAAACGCTTGGTAAAAGAATACTGCGAAGCGCCATCGGCAGTGTTATACGGTCGCATGGGCGTATCTGTTCAGGAATTTGGTTTGTTAAGCCAATATTTAATTATGCTTATTAACCTAGTAACCGGTCGAATTGATGAGGAAGGCGGGTTAATGTTTCCAAATCCGGCGGTTGATGTGGTGAATAATTCAGGACCCGGTTACCTTGGTAAACGTAAAACTCGAGTTAGAGAACTACCTGATTTCAACGGCGACTTCCCCGTGGTAGCCATGAGCGAAGAAATGCTTACACCTGGTGAAGGACAGATCAAAGGCTTCATTAATATTGCCGGTAATCCTGTATTAAGCACACCTAATGGCAAGCAATTGGACAGCGCTTTAGAGCAGCTGGAATTCATGGTGTCCATTGACTATTACCTCAATGAAACCAGCAAGCATGCCAATATCATCTTGCCGCCTGTCTCCCCGCTGGAGCGTGATCATTACGACATGACTTTCCACGGTTTAGCGGTGCATAACACCACAAAGTATTCACCAGCATTATTCAAGACACCTAAAGGCCAAAAAGGTGACTGGGAAATTTCCTTGGAACTGGCGAAACGTTTGGATAAAAAGGCCAGCTTTTCCACCAAGTTAAACCGCTTCTTAACCAAGTTATTAGGCCCTCAATTTTTGCTTAACGAAGGCTTAAAAAGAAGTCAGTATGAAGGTTTGTCGGTCAAGAAACTTAAAAAGAATCCTCACGGCATTGACCTTGGCCCACTAACTTCAATGCTACCGAAGGCCATTAAGCACAAGGATAAAAAGATTCATTTGAATATGGATTTTTACAAAAGCGATCTAGAGCGAGTTGAACAAAAATTCAATCTTGCTTCCCCAAAACTAGAAGAAGACATTTTATTAATTGGTCGCCGCCATGTACGTAGTAACAATTCTTGGCTGCATAACAGTCAACGGTTGGTGAAGGGCAAGTCTCGCTGCACCCTCATGCTGCACCCTGAACTGGCTCAACAACAGTCCATAAAAGACGGAGACCTAGTAAAGGTGACTTCCAGAGTGGGCAGCATTGAAATTGAAGCTGAAGTAACCGATGAGCTTATGCCGGGTGTGGTAAGCATTCCCCATGGTTGGGGACACAACCGTAAAGGCATTCGTCAGGCGATTGCACAAAAGCATGCAGGGGTGAGTGTCAACGACCTAACCGATGAAAGCTTAATCGACACCTTGTCTGGTAATGCGGCGGTTAATGGCGTGCCAGTGGTACTGGAATGTATCTCAACCAAGAGTAGCCAATCAGGCAGTGAAGCAGCCGAGAAATCTGCTGCCCTGCTCGACTCTTAACACTGAGTGGCGAACTTCTTTAGAAGCCCACGGCTTCTAGGGGAGTTTGCCCCACTTTCAAATAACTGCCTGTACAACCACCTATTAATAAACTTAACTCCCCCCTTAGGCTTGCTGTAACTGCTCAGCCTCATTACGCATATAAGTCGCGGTAGCAGGGGCTAAACCATAACTGTCATCAACTTCTTTACCTGCCATTTTTGCAATTACAGCCATTAATGCCAAATGATGTACTAGGTGACTTGAGGTAAACCCTAATTCTCTCGCCAAGCTACTATCAAGCGCCACGCTATTCTGCGTGCTTAAACTCACTTCTGTTTTCACTTTTATTGTTTGAGTCAAACAACTTTCGGTTAAATTTTCCAACCAGGCTCGCATTAATTTCAGCTCACTTAGGCCCACACTTCGACTTGTTTCAAGGCCACAGCCTCTACGGCGCACATCATAATCAATGAAGCCATCTTGAAAAGTCTGCAGCGCTAAAAACAAGTCCATGGAGTGTCTAAGGTGCTGACCTATAGAGCTCATGAACCAGGGCGCTGCTATGTACAAGTATGCTTTTTCATCCAAATCCTGAATGAAGCTGATCATTTGATCCAAAGACTCCAAGCTGCCTTCGATAATTTTTTTCATGAATTCAATACCTCTAACTCTTTAATATTCTGTCAGTAGCTTTAGATGCCCAGTTTCATAGTTGAAACACATTTGCACCCAAGCCCAATAATTCTGTGTTTATCTCTTTGTTTAATCCTGGCTTTAACCCCAGTTTTCTTGCCTAGTAAGCTGCTTAGGCATGGCATAACGGTACGCTAAATACATCAATGCCATAGGACTGGCTAACCAATAAAGGTTTTGCAAAATAACTTGATTCTCCTGCCCATCAATTAGGAAGAAACTTAGGGTAATAAAAAAGACAGCCAAAGCCGCTTGAGAATAATAACTTTTACAAAGAATGTATTGGTGCGTGGCTTCTAAACTGGCAACATCAAAAAATCGCTTATTAAAAGCTAGCCGAAAAAAAGTCGTAAGAAACCCGATTAAAGTAATCGTGATATATAGCCATACTGTGCTTATTTCAGTATTAATTTGCCCCCTTAATAGCCAGGACAATGCATATAGGACGCAAGCTAACAAATAAACTCTATGCACGTTAAAACTATCTATTCGGCTCTTGATAACATAGAAGAGCAACGCAAGGACTAGGGTCAGAGACACAATTAGTATGCCCAGCTGAAACACGTTTTGCTCCGTCACATAAAATAGTGACACCACCCAAAAATAACTTTCAAGGTAGAGAAATACACCATCAACAATAAAAATAAGCATAGAGCTATTCTTATCTCTAAAATTGAAGATCTCTGATATAGAAACGCTTTGTTTCAATAACAAAGGTTGTACGGCACTAGGGGGAGAAGCTTTTATAAATATCAAAATAGCGACAACAGTAAGACATGAAGACAGCGCAAATATGGCCATTTGTCCTTTCGATTCAATTAGCAAAGCACCCATCAATAGGCCAATTTTCAACAGTATCACCACCAATATCTGAAAATTTCCAAACTTGTCACCACTATTTTTAGAGGTTGTCATACCGGAAAACATCAGCCTTTGTGTGCTCCAATAAAAACAATTATAAGCACCATTTAGCAATGCTAATAAGGCTAGCCATACATATTGATCTTTGATCCCCTGTAGCAACACTATGGCCAGCACTAACATTAGCTCTAAAATAAAAGAGCCTATGATTAACACTCTCCAATGACCCTGCTGCCGTATTTTATCCCATATAAAAAGCGTAAAGATAAATCCCAGGCCAGTCAGTCCCACAAACAGAGCCAACTGAGATAATGTAGCGCCCTTCTGTACAAGCATGACCGGCAGAAAAAATGGCAGCAATCCAATTAAAATGGAATGCAGTCCGGTAAACTTGTAAAAATAGCGCTGCGAATCCTGCATTAAAAAATATCCGTTTGGGCAATTTCCAGTGCGTCTAGCTCTTGTAAATGGGCCGATATATCTTCTTTTGAACCATATCTTGGGAAATCATGCATTTTTAAATAAGGTCGGGAGTTTACCTCTAAAAATATGCATTTTTGAGATTGATAGCTCTCTTCAATACCCTTTTCAAAAATCACATCTATGCCTAATATATTTGCATCAAACATATTAAGCACATCTTTAAATAGCTTTTGATTATCTTCAGGCACCAGTTGTTTATTAATAGTACGAACGACACCACCAGGGGCCAGGGAAATACGATAAAACAAGGTCACTATCTCGTCCTTGTTAGGTATGGTTTGTAACGTGTAACCTTTTTTCTTAATAAAACCTTTTGTTTGCTCCCCTTTTTGCAAGGGATGAATACAAGGGTAAAGGTTCATCTCTTCACGTATGGCATTCTCTTTATCAATAAGAGTATCAATGTTGTCTACGCCATTGCCTTTCACAAATGGAGAATAGCGCTGTAAAACAGAAACAATTTCACCCTTTACCACCAACACTCGGTAGTTATTTCCTTGTAGAAATTGCTCTACCACCGTAGTGGGCCACCACAGTTTGGCAAGAAAAATGGCTTTATATAACTCAAAGAAATTCGTAATTGGAAAATGACTGCCCCGTGAAAAACCACTCACGTTAGGTTTAATCACCAAAGGAAATCCGTGAGTTTTGGCAAATTGGTGCGCTTTAAAGGGGTTAAAGAAAATTAGCCCTTGTGCATGAGGCACCTTGTGCTTGGCAAACATAGCCCGTGCCTGCTCTTTAGAACGACACCCTTTACGCACTTCTAAGCTGTTGTAACTGCTGCAGTCACCCATGAATCGCTGACTGATCCACTTGTAAATTATTTTTCTGATTGATTTCATTCCGGTGACTCACTTTGTACTTTAATTTTCAATTTTTGGTTATACCAAGCATTACGCATAAATATTGATTTAGCGGCCTGTTGTGTAGGAATAGTTTTGGTTACCTTTATCAAATGATTCATTGCCATTTTAATAAATTTCCAATTTTTTATAAAAGTACGGCCCTGACTAATTAATAATAATGGCATGGGAAAAAGAAGGTTAATTTCAATAATATGAAAGTTCCCTTTTACCATATCGTCAATTGAATTAGCCCTTAAACCAAAGCGGGCAATTCGAAACGCTCCGATTTTGGATAAATTATCCCATAAGGCATCTGTTTGTTCCAAAGTGAGTTCATTACTAATATCAACATAATAGGTGTCTCCATTGTGTATGCCATTAATAGGAAATTCATCGTCACAGCGATTATGAACCTGGGTAATGGACAATACAGCAGCACGAGATAAGTCTGAGTGATCGGCAATCATAAAGACTTCAAATTCTATTTTTTCCTGCGCAGCATGCTGAATAAGATAATTAAACTTTGATTCGCCTCGAGCTTCACGAATTTGATTTAACTCTTGTAGATTATTAGCGCATTCAATTCCATACGAATTTTGCCCCCACTCAGGCTTCACAAAAACTGGATACTGGCTAGGCTCTCGTCCACCCACATCCATAAACTGCTGTAAGCGCCATTCTTCCGGAATTAATCGATCAATATCCAGTTTCGAATAAATCCCTTTTACTTCATTAAAATACGGCGCATTGAGCTGAAAAAAGCGCCAGGGCTTCACCCCTAACCTAATGCAACCCGCTATGTAGGTCAGTACTTGCAGTATCCGGATAATCATAACGACAACTTCTTTGTATATGTCACATTTATAACGTTAGAAATGTGGCCTTATTAAATATTTACTTTCAGTGTTTGACTACTGAAACGCCATGGATGTTACTGTTCTTTCTGCGCCTTCCAATTCTGCCAATTTAGCCATGCCATGAGATAACCCATGACTAAAATAGAACAGGCCGCGTAAAATAAAGAGCCATTGTCGCTATTTCCTTCATGAACCACCTCAATACCAAGGGGAGTAAACAGATGAAAAAATACCGCTCCGGTCATAACACCAGCCGCCATTAAAAAACCTAGGCTATGCAACAAACTTCTCGGTGGTGCTACAGACAATAAATTTAGCTTTACCAATACAAACAACAAAGCGGGTAACAGCAATACAAAAGAAGCAACTATCTCAGCTGTCCCTACCGCATAAGCTCCATAGTCAACAAAGCTCTGTCCAATACCGTTACCAAATATGCCTTTCATCCAGCCACCTATGGTACCAAATATATGCTGGGTATCCGGGTGATTACTAAATTTGTACGGCACTGAGGATAAAAATACCTTCGCGGCCCATATGGCCGTCAGCCAACTTACTAGGGTAATTACTGGGTTTTTCATATTCACTCCTAAAAATTCTTTATCTTAATTCGTGGCATCAGTGAGTTTTTATAAAACGCCAGGCCAGTTTTTATTTGCTAGAAGAATTTGATTAACCTTGTCTGAAGTCCATTTGGATTGAATGTCCGCATCGTAATTAAGGTAAAGCTTGCCTTCATAAATAGTCCATTGAGTAGGGTCTCCCTTGGCGGTGGTATTGTGAGCCACAGCCCAAGCGCAATAACCGCCGTACTGAGGGGCGTAAGTGGCCGGATTTGCTTTAAATTTGGCCAAGTTTTCAGCATTTTTAAAATTCCAGTTAGCCCCCATATATTCTAGGCTATAAGTTGAGTCGCCCTTCACTGGCTTGCCTTGTGTAAAATAAGCCACTGCGTCATAGCCGGAAACGGCTGTGCTGCTAAATAAGCGAGTATAAATGGCATCTTCAGCAAAACTATTACTGGAAACCAGTGAAATAAAACAGGCGAAAGCCAGAGAAAACAGTGTCGATTGGCGAAATAGTTGCAATTTAAACCCCTTAAGTTTTGTAAGAAAATGCACCAACCTGGTTTAAATAATCTCTAAAGCCTCCTTAAATAAAAACGGCTCTAGTGAGGGTTCAGCTGTAGGCTGGTATTTGTTTAAATTTTAAAGCAATACCCAGTTGGATTTATCACATTTCTATCACAAGTTTATCAAGTTTCATGAATCACCCACCTGATAAGGGCATTTTTAGTGGCTTTCATTGCCACAACTTCCTTAATTTTAGTCAATTTTGGCCAAATTGGTGTATTGCCACAAAGGTAAATGGATTAAGCACATATTGGCGCCTTCATTAGGACAACAGAAAAGCGGAAATGTCTTAACGAATGTTAAGCATTTAAAAGTAACCTAGAGGATCAAAAGCTCAGGTAATGAGGGGCTCTGCAGTGGCCGGGCTTATGAGGCTTAATTTTACCTAGTCTCGTTTAGGCGCTGCTGCACTTCCGGCTAAAATCCCCCCATCTATGTTTAGCTCAATGCCAGTCACATATTTAGACTCATCAGATGCTAAATATACAGCGGCATAGGCCACATCTTCCGCGGTACCCATAGTGCCCAAAGGTACATCGGCCGCCACAATAGCAATGGCCTTTGTTCGTGCTTCCCCTTCACCCAGCATGGCATCCCACATAGGGGTTAAAATAGCTCCCGGATGAATAGAATTACAGCGGATAGGGTAGGATTTTTCGGCACAATACAGCGCTACGGATTTAGAATGATTCCGTACCGCCGCCTTGCTACTGGCATAAGCGACACAAGCCGGAATACCCACTAGGCCTGACCTTGATGAGATATTTACAATACTGGCCGCATTTGATCCCTTCATTAAGGCAATGGCATATTTACAGCCCAATGCCACGCCATCCAAATTAGTATTGTGAACGCTGTGCCAACTGCTTAAATCTAAATGTTCGGGGTCATGGGGCCCTGGTGTTTCAAAAAAACCGGTAATACCGGCATTGTTTACCACTATATCCAGATGCCCATATTTATCTTTGATGTGTGTTTGCGCTAATTGCCATTGCGACTCCTGAGAGACATCAAGGTGTATATATCCCGCTTTTTCTCCTAGACCTTCGGCCACTTTTAGACCGAGTTCATCGTTTATGTCACTGACAATTACCTGTGCCCCTTCTTTGGCAAAGTGCTCACAGATTCCTTGACCTATTCCTCTAGCGGCCCCTGTTACCAGGGCAATCTTTCCATCTAGTCTTGGCATATTATTCCTTTATCATTTGACTAAAGCTTACCCATATTAAAAGCACTAGAATGGATAAATAGACTCAGCGTAGGTAGCCAGTTCCTGTAATAGCTCGTGTTTTTCAACCGGAGCACTATTGGCGGCATCATTTAATGCCGTGGAGAAGCTTTGATAATTTAACGCAGGACCGGTCTGAGGCCCCAATAACTTTTGCTTACGAAACTCTTCCCAACGCTCGTGTTCATCGCCTTGCAAAGATTGCGGATAATTACGGGCCTTATACCTGAAAAACATTTCTTCCAAGCGACGATCTTGAAAAGCCAATTCTAAACTCATCAACTCATCAGGATGGGTATCGCGAATTTTTCCCATGGCGGCTTTATCGTTATGGCTAAAGAAACCACCACTGTAAATCATGGCGTCTGGATCATTTGAAGATTCAAACTCTCGGGTCATAACCAATTGCAATTTTTGCGTTAAGTCCTGACCATTTCTAATGATGTTTAAATGCTCACGCATTTTTGCACCATCAAAACCCCAACGCTTGGCCACATCGCTGTCCACCATCTTGCCGGGCAAGACTATAGGGCACTTATTAACGTGAATGCTTTTAAGTGGCAATCGCGTCATTCCTTTTGGCATTTGATTCTGAGGAGTAAAAAGTCGCTGTTGAATTTGCTCAACACTTAAATCAAACAAGGCGCTGGGGTCACTCATTAAATCAAAACAAATAACGGCGTTTTTATTTTTAGCATCCATAGCTAAGGGCACCATCATGGCTGCACAGCCTTTTTCAACACCAATCATGCCCGATATGTGCAATACAGGACGTTTATTCACCGTATCCAGTAACGGTGCTACTAGCTCTTTTTTGCGCAAATTAAAAAGATGCTGGTACAACTTGGGCTGCTTATCTTTTATTAATTTGGCAAGACCTATGGTGGCATATACATCGCTTAACGCATCGTGGGCATTTTCATGAACAATGCCATTGGCCGCACTTAGGCTTTCAAGTTTGAAACTTACCTTGCCATCCTCTCCTTTAGGAAAGTTAATACCCTCAGGACGCAGTGCGTATGCACATCGCATCATATCCAAGATATCCCAACGACTATTACCATTTTGATATTCCCTTTGATAAGGGTCATAGAAGTTGCGGTACAAGGTATTGCGCGTGACCTCATCATCAAAACGAATGCTGTTATATCCGGCGACACAGGTTTCGGGAACAGAAAAAATACTATGAATTCGCTTAATAAATTCAGCTTCCGGCATGCCCTTGAGCTGACAGGTTTGCGGGCTAATACCCGTAATTAAGCAAGCAATTGGGTGGGGAAGGTAATCGTCGCTCTGCCGACAATAAAAATTCTCAGGTTCTGAGATTATATTAAGTTCTAAATCGGTACGAATGCCAGCAAATTGAGACGGCCTATCCCAGACAGGGTTAGCACCAAAGGTTTCGAAGTCGTACCAAAAAATAGATTCGCTCATGAGGCCACATCTGGAGAGATAAAAATAAAGCCCGATTCTAACCAATTTAAGCTGGCTCGGCATCTGGCATTATGTCCAGGGACGGACGGTATGCTGAATTGTCGGGAATATCTTTCAGTAATATGTCCAGGGACGGACGGTATGCTGAATTGTCGGGAATATCTTTCAGTAATATGTCCAGGGACGGACGGTATACTGAATTGTAAGGAACATTTTTCAGTCATGTTCAGTGGAGAACTGGATTTTGAACGCTCTGGAAACATCTTTCAGTAATGCATCCAGAGACGGTACCCTATCAATGCAGGATGCAATTGATAGGGAGAACTGCAATCAAACTATTACAAGCAGGTTAAAAAACACCCAACCTTACAACTCTTCGTTCTGTCCCATGTGAAAGTTATAGTTCTGATTGTCATAAAACTTAATGTCTGTTTCCTGTGGGTGTTTTTTAACCTTTCGAATTTCAGACATGAAGAAGTTATTCACATCCCGAGCCGATTGCACTGCCAACTCTTCCATAGGCAGGTGGCCAATTCCCTCATAGGTGAGGTATTCACTGTAGGGTAAATCACGATGGAATAAGCGCATCACATCCAAAGGTATCCAGCTATCTTCCTCTCCCCACATCAACAAGGTTGGCACTTGTATCTCTTTTACTTTTTCACCTAGTGAATCATCCGAGGACATTTCCCGTAGTTGGCGAAAGTGCTTGATATAAGACTCTCGATTACCGCGACGCTGAGTTAAGTCAAAATACCGCTCTTTCACTTCATCCGAAGGAAAGTCACTATCGGCATAAGCACTTTTCACCGTTTGATGAACCATGAATTTGGGCATCATATAAGGAGTAATCCAGTGAATGCCGGGGAATGAAGCAAAACCTAACCAAGATGGCATGTCTTGGGCATAGCCTGTGGCCCCTACCAGCGCCAACTTATACAACTTTTGCGGATGGGCATGGGCATAGTTCCAAGCGTAGTATCCACCTAAAGAGCTACCAGCCATGAAAAATCGATCCAACCCTAACTGCTGTGCAAAATTGTCAATCATGTCCACCATGTATTCGGCGTAATCCGCATTCAAACTATTGGGGTTGGCGTCGGACCCGGTTAAACCAAACCCAGGTAAATCCATACGAATGACCCGGTAGCTACCCTTTAACTGATTAGTCCAGTCATCCCAGGTATGCAGCGAAGACGCCACGCCATGCAACAACAACAACGGAGGTCCCTGACCTTCATCACGATAATGAATGGTTAAACCATTCACATCCATATAGCGACTATTAGAATCTGTATATTTTTTACTCAGCTGATCATAAGGAACAGTTTGAGTACCTAAGGCAGTGCAGCCAAACAAAGTCAGGCTGAGTAGCAATAAGGCAGTGGTTTGAATGGTTGCGCGTATCATGATTATTGTTGTTATTTTAGTTATTTTTAATAGATAGCCAGATTGTCTTATAAGCACGCTCAAATAGCTAGAGCCCCGCCATAACTGGCACAGAGGTACAGGGCTTGCCAGTAAGATTCAGCCAAGTAGAATAGCCCCTAAATTATTTCCATCTATTAATATCCATCAAAACGGATTAGGCAGTTAACACATGGCAGCGTTTCTAAAAAATCTATTTACTCCTAAGTGGCAACATTCTGATGCAAAAATACGCTTGGCCTCTATAAATGCGCAAAGTGATGTTCAAATCCTTAAAACCTTGGCAGCCAAAGACCTAGACTTAGATGTCCGCCTTAAAGCCCTAAGCTATTTACAGAACTCCACAGATCTAAATGAACTAATTGCCGACAAGAGCCCCAAGATTAAGCAAGCTGCCATTAAGCAGTTTTTGTTTATTAACCTTGGCAGTCATGAGTTAACTGAGCAAAATAACAAAATAGCTCAAATCAATGACAGCCAAATGCTTATGACCATCGCCACTATGGCCGACAATAAAGAACTGGCGCAAACGGCTTTAAGTAATATTAATGACGAGCAACAGCTATTTAATTTCATAAGTCAAAGCCCAAGCGCTAAAGCTCGACAACTGGCCATAGAAAAAATTCAGCAAGCCGATTTACTGAAAGCCATAGAGCAGCAGTTTAAAAATAAAGACAAAACACTAACTCGAATTGCTAAAAACAAGTTGGCCGAATATCAAGAAGCACAAGAGCAATTACAAAAAAGTCTGGCTCAAACCAAAAGTTTATTAGAGCAAGCCTTACTGTTGGCTAAGGCCAGTTTCAAGCCCACTTATCTTGCAGAACTTACTCACCTTAAACAGGCATGGAAAAAAGCCCAACAAGATGAACAACAAAAGGTTCAGTTCACTCAGGCCATCAAACAATGTGATGAAATTCTGAATCAAAATAAAGAAATACAAAATGCTCTAGTTGAGAAGCAACAAAATGATCAACAAGCACAGGATCAACAAAAGCAAACTCTAGATCAACTTCAGCAGGTATTCGACGCCTGCAAATCAGGTGTCATTGGTGAAGAAAGCGCGCTTATTGATGACCTCACAACTATTCAAGCAGCATGGAGCAATGCAGCACAATTACACAAGGCAGGTAACGCCATTCAAAAAGAATACAATGCTCTGCTCACACCATTATTAAACTTGAATAACAGCCTGATAATTCTTAAAAAACAGAAAACAGAAACTGAAAAAGTGGCTGAAGAGTTTCAATCACTAATGAAACAACTTAAAAATTCACAATCTCAAATTAAAGCCGTTAATTGGCCAAAAGAATTTCCGGAGGGCAAACAACTTCATCAAATTGAAAGCCAATTAAAGCAGATTAAAGACGCTATTGAGATTCACAAGAAAAATGAAAAACAAACGTTAAGTACCATTAGCAGCACGTTAGATACCCTTGAAAAGAATATTAAAGAAGGGCATATAAAAAATGCGAAGCAACAGCAGTCCAAGCTACGTAAGTTGCTAAAACAAATACCAACCCAAAATGATAAAAGCTTCAACGGCCGTTTTATAGCGCTAACTGAACAACTAGACGAGCTAAAAGATTGGCAAGGCTTTGCAACCGCACCCAAAATGGAACAGTTATGCAGTGACATGGAAAACCTTATTGGCGCACAAACTGAAGCCACTGAGTTATCCAATCAAATTCACGACTTGCAAGATCAATGGAAATCCCTTGGCGGATTACCCGACAAACACCAGCATCAAGCTTTATGGCTTCGTTTTAAAACGGCTGCCGATACAGCTTACGAGCCTTGTAAACAGTACTACCAGAATCTAACCAAAATTAAGCAGTACAATAAAGAACAAAAAGAAGAAATTTGTAAGCAGATTGAAATATTTCATGAACAAAACGATTGGGAAAATGCTGACTGGAAAACAGTTCAAAGCTTAATGAACCAGGTAAATATCGAGTATAAAAAATACAGTCCAGTTGAAAACAGTGCACATAAAACCTTGCAAAGTCGCTTTCATCAAGCCACTAAACTTATCCAAGATAAAATTAGTCATTATTACCAGGAAAATGCCGAACAAAAACAATTATTGGTAGATAAAGCTAAAGAACTATATGAACAAGAAGATTTACAAAGCGCCATTGAGGCCTGTAAAAATCTTCAGCAAAAATGGAAAAGTATTGCCAGCGCCGGCCGTCAGGAACACGGTTTATGGAAAACCTTCCGTGAGCAATGTGATGCTTTATTTAATCGCCGCAGCGAACAGAATGAAGCCCATAAGCAGCAAGTGATTAATGAAAAAAATAAGGCAAAACTATTAATGGAAAAAGCCGCTACATTAATGGCAGCAAATGATACTGAAAGTCTCATCGTACTGCAGACACTTAA
Source organism: Bermanella sp. (assembly GCA_036960565.1). Lineage (GTDB taxonomy): Bacteria > Pseudomonadota > Gammaproteobacteria > Pseudomonadales > Oceanobacteraceae > Bermanella. Next base: position 7,492 of record JBALXQ010000002.1, on the reverse strand, counting down.
AATCTCCTTGTCGGAATTGGATTTGCCACATGGCTACCATGAACAAAAAATTCAAGAGCTAAACAAGGTTGAAGAGCAAGTTAAGCAAAACCAACTGCAACTTTCTCAGCAAACCAAACAAGCACTGTGGGTAACCGCTATCGAAATCAGTGAGAAAATGGCCCATTGGGAACTGAATCCACAGGAAGATAAGGAAGGTCTTGAGAATCAGTTACAGCAAACCCAGCTACCTAAAGGCGTGTTAGAGGTGTTTCAAAAACGTTTAAGCGATACTCAGGACCACAAAGAAGAGGATTACCTAAATCTTTGCCTAGAGCTGGAAATTAGCTTAGAAGTGGAAAGCCCAGCCAGTGACCAAGCAGCCAGAATGGCCATGCAGGTTAAACGCCTGCAGCAAAACATGGGCAAAAAACAACCTAACGCTCAACAGCAGCTTCAGGATCTAAAATTAAATTGGTTTGCTTTGCGTGCCACCGGTTCTCATTACAGTGAATACAGCTCTCGCTTTAGCGCCGCGCTGGATCATGCCAAGTAATACATTACCCCCCCCCCCCTCTTCCTATCGCTAGGAAGGGGGATTTGGTTCGATTGGCTTTAATAAACCGCTTATATGAAAAAAGGTTTGACGCAGACTGACTACCTACGTAGTATGCGCAGCTCAGACGCGGGATGGAGCAGTCTGGTAGCTCGTCGGGCTCATAACCCGAAGGTCGTTGGTTCAAATCCGGCTCCCGCAACCAGAATTCAAAAAGCTTAGTTTTTAACGAAACTAGGCTTTTTTTATGCCTGAAATTCGCCAAGAACAAAGTCGTTGGTTTGCCCTCCATAACTAGGGCTCCCGCAACCAGAATTTTAAAAAGCCAACATTGAAAAAAATTGGCTTTTTTTATGTCTAGGATTTATTTAGTAGAAAGAGCAAAGCTGTTGGTTCACTTTCAACAATCTACGGGCTACCGCAACCAAAACTTAAAAAACTTAGTTTTTAACGAAACCAGGCTTTTTTATGCCTGAAACCCATCAAACTGACAAGAACAAAGTCGTTGATTCACTAAAGACCAAAAGACCTCCCAATTCATTTTTATAAAGTCCGGCCTCTATGGCTTTCCCCTGCCTTTTCTTCCCATTATTAGGTATTGCTAAAACCCTATCTTTTACATCGACTCTCAGCCGTTTGACCCAGGTCAAGAGCCATACACATCTACCATTCTATTTGTGGTTAACACGGAATTATTAATTAAAATTATTCTCATTAACTTTTGATATAGCAACACATTTTAGGGCTCGCCATGAAGAAGGCTTTAATTTTCGCAGCTGTCACAGCACCCTCATTTTTTAAAACACTCCCGTTGCCATGGAACTTTGGCACGATCAAGACTTCAATAAAGCCCATGGCGGCACCAATAACAGCAATAACAATATTATCATTCAGGCTTCGGTAGAGTTTTAAGCCTTTATATTCGGCTAAATATGCAAACACATTAATAAGAAGCATTATCAAATAACAGATGATATCATTTACCCTATTAAACATATTGACTCCTGGTACACATATGTCTTTTCTAAAAAGCCACGCAGCGTGCAATGCCAAGCTGGCATACGCCATTAAAAAAACAGCCACCTTGCCTATTGGCGTGCTGGTTGTCTCGCTATTCGCAACACACGCAATGGCCCAAAACAATGTTAGCAGCGAAGTAAGTGATCACACCTTCTACACCGCAGCCAATATGCTAGCTTATACTGAACTCGAATTATCGGGAGAACCCCTGGCCGAAAGCCTTGGGCTGGACCTTGATATGCTCGACCCAAATTTTCTAGATGAGCCCACCCAGTTCGACTATGTAGCAGGCATAGAGAGTTACGAATATTCAGAAGAAGCCATGTACGCGCTTAATTACCAATCGCAGCTAGGCCCTCATTTAGTAAATGGTCCGCAAAATATAAATCGTGGTGGTAACCTTAAAAGCCTGCAGAAGCGCATGGATTCCCTGGCAAAATCAGTTGGCTTTCCAAGCACTAATATCGCAAAAAACATCTACCCTATCTCGCTTCCTTATCGCAGTGCATCACCAGAGTTTAATGGGCAGGTTGATATACACATCATCGCGACAGAGGAAATAGAAGTAGCAAACAATCAAGGTGACGTTGTCACTGCAACAGCACAAATCCCAGCTTATCAGCACGATTACAAAACCCTGGCGTGGAATAAGAAACAGCGTGAACTCGTCATTGAACCTGCGGCAATTGGTGGAATACTGTTAAAAGAAGTCATGTGGTCACAGGATTTTCTAGAGGGCATGCATGTTATTAAAAGTGACGAAGAAGTAGAAGCCAACTCCAGCAAGATGGACCGAGATGGCAAACTTGCTTTGGGCGTATCTTCTGCCGATGGTATGAACGGCGTTATTTTAACCGAGCTCTCCGTCGATAAAATGCTGTATCTGCAAGATCAATTGGCTTTTGATGGCAAATCCTTAGGCGCCAACATTACTCCGCAATACAACGCAAATAAAAATCCAATTTGGTTCCCCCATGCTATTAAAGTTACCGAGAAAAAACAAAATGGCGTTAATGCCATTGGCCAATTAAAGGTGCAAAATTCAGACTCCACCCTGCGTGATAGCTGGATGCTTCTTTGGCCACTAAGCGAATACTTTGCCTATAGCGACCAACGCATTGCAAACACTGGGCAAAACCCAGCATTTAAAGCCGTATTCGATGGCCAGCCTTTCAAGGCTTCACCCAAGGTAAATGCAGATATAAACGCCAACAATAATATAGCCAGCCAAGATGCTTTCTCTTTGGCCAGTAATTTATCCAACATGATGTTTAAAAACATTGATGCCCTGCACCTTAATAAACAAGCCAACACCCTAGTAGATACATACTCCACGAGCGGCAAAAAGAGCCAACACGTAACCACTTACGATGCCGCCTACTCTATTGTGGCACTGAGTATTTTCCAGCGAGCACAGGACGCCCTACCAGTGGGTTACGCTTCTGCCAGCGGCGGTGAGGTGAATCTTAAAACAGCGCAAGGCAAACGAGCACTCACTTTAATTAAGTCACAAGCTAACTTTATTGTTAATAACCTCATCACTAAAAATGGCTTGGTAAGCGACGGCGCCTTATTAGCTCAATCTGGCAGCATCTCAAAGCTCGATAAAGGCCAATCTCTAGACGCCCAGTTTGCTAGCATCAGAGGATTAAGCGCTGCCTTTATTGCCACCGGCCAAACCCATTTCCGCGATGCCGCTCGCAACTTATATGTAAGCATAGAACAACACTATTTTTCAAAAGACCTAGGTACTTGGGCCATTAACGGCCAAGGTGAATACAGCCCATGGACCGCAGCCGCTGTGGTTTCCGCCTTACGCGAGACCATGCTGCACCTTAAAAATAATGAGTCTGAAAATACTCCCGAACTTGAATTGGCGGCACTGGTGAATCGTCACGCCACTTGGTTTCGTACTGTTATTAACGGCCCAACCATAAATCAGGGTTTGCAATTATCTGAAGCACTAGCCGATACAGGTGAATACTTTTTAAAAGGGCAAAAAAATAACGACAGCGACAGTGACGGTGTAGCCAAAATCAATCGGGCCGGTGGTAAGTTTGGCCGGGCCAATGTCATGGCCGCCAAGGTAGTGGTGAGTAAAAAAATCTAGACGATCATATCTAATATGTAGCAAGCCAATACTAAATGTTCGCCTGCTACATTTACTTGATATCGTGATCAGACAACCCGCCGCCTAATTGATCAATGTCATGACCCACGCGATTAACTCTGCCACAATACAGTTAATCGTAATGACACGTAATATCATTAACCATTTATAGGTATCGTCATTCATGGACGCGCAGGCAATCACACCATCACAGCCCATGTCGCTTACCGCGAATGTCAGCCTGTGGTGGCAGCGTCAAGCCTATCGCAATAAAGCGGCTGAATGGTCGTTGTACTTTATGTTTGTCACAGGTTTTTTGTTATGGAATCAATTTACCCTGCCTTGGCAACTTGAACGTGTTGTACTTATTATTCACGTACTCAGCAGCCTTACCTTATTTCCTGCGGCAGTTTTGCCTTTTTGGCTTAGTCACCGAAGACTGCTTAAAAACTCTCAAAAAAAATTACTGATCATTACCGGCTATTTTTTAGATTACCTGCTTTTAGCCTGCGCTATATCAGGAGTGTTTTTATTTATAGTGGGCAATAGAGGTAATGACATGGGCTATATTGCCTATCTATCTCATCTGGTTAGCGCATTCATTATCACCCCAATACTAATCCGTCACGCCGCGCGCTGGTCGGTATTAACACCCATTTGGTCCCTAATTAAAAATAAAACGTTTAAATAAAGCGTTAAACAATATTTAACGTTTGGTACGAGAAAAATATGTCAAAAAAAATCAATCTACTTATTAATCAATTTATTTCAGCGTTATTTTTTGTTTTTTTATCTACCAATATTGCTCAGGCTGCTATCAGTAGTAGCTCCATTATTCATGCAACAAAAAGTGATAAAATTTACAGCGCTAATTTTGATGGTGGCAGCGTCACTTGGGCAAACCCTCAAAATCCACAACAGAGACTGGAAAAATCTATAGGCAAGGACCTGCGTCGCCTAGCGTTAAACGGAACCGAAAACCAGCTATTGGTGAGCGACTATTTAAGCGGTGATTTAATCTGGCTAGATGCCGACACACTAAAAGTGCAGCACCGAATTAACACTTCAGGACGTCCCTTTTCAGTCATTTATGACCCGAAAAATAAAATATACTGGGCCACGTTATTTGAATCAGGAAAATTGTTAGGCTTAACTGAAAAAGCGGAAATAGTTTACTCAATAGACACTATTGAAACCCCACGAGGATTAGCCTTAACAGATGACGGCCGCTTATTAATAACTCACGCAATGACAGGCCAAGTATCCATATGGGATGTAAACAAAAACCAACCCAACCTACTTAAAACCATAACCCTACAAGCCACACAAAATCAGGATGAATTTGTTTCACAAGGGCAGCCGCGCTTACTGGATGATATTGCCATCTCCCCTGACGGCAAAGAAGCTTGGCTTCCTCATGTATTATGGAATTTTGACCACCCTTTTCAATTTCAATCCACCATATTTCCTGCCGTGTCAGTTATCTCGTTAATAAAAGGAGAAGAGGCCGAGAAAATTGAATTACGAAAACAGCTATTTAAACAAATTAATATTGTTGATAACCACAACCGCACTCGCATAGTATCCAATCCCCACGATGCGGAATTCTCCAAGGACGGTAAAAAAGTCTATATCACCCTTGCTGGCAGTGAAGATATTTTAGTGTTTGATCGCTCCCGCTCAAGCAAAGGAAAAAGAAAACGCAGCAAACGCCGCAAAGGAAAGCTTTCTCAGGGTGGCGCCAAGGCCAGTCAAATTTTGCGCCATTTACCGGGCGACAACCCAAAGGGCCTATTACTCATGGGGGAAAAAATTTATGTGCAAAATGCCATGAGCCAAGATGTGGTATTGCTTAATTCAGGTGGCAGCTCCTCATTTGCCAGAGTAAAAATTGCAACTCCCTCTCTTTATAAAACGGTTGCCATTGACCCGTTAAATAAAAGCCTGCGCCAGGGCACCACCTTATTTAATTCAGGCAACACTGAAGACACAACCAAAAACCCCATGACCGGTGACTTCTGGATGAGCTGCAACAGCTGCCATCTAGACGGTTTTAATTTCACCAATCAATATCTAGTAGAGGGACGCCATGAAAACAAGTATGAAAATGCAGTGTTAGGTCATGGCCGACTCAACAAGATGATAGCCGGGGATACTTTAAAAGATTACCTGCGCATCATTCAAGATACCCAAGGCGGCATGGGCTTTGATAACCGAGATGGCGCATTATCGTTTGATGCAAAAGACGCAGAGCCAGAAGTACTAAAAATGATGGGCAACCTGCATCAATACGTGACAGCCCCTTACAACATGCCTTTATCGTCTAGCTGGTTAAAACTAGAAGATGGCTCCCGCCGTACGGTTCACAGCGAAGAGTGGATCAATTCAGCAGCCTGCGAGAGTTGCCATTCAGAAATGTTTGAGCAATGGAGCGATTCCAACCACAGGTTAATGGGCCCTTCTAACCCGTACTTTAGCGTTCTTGAAGACATAGCTGCTGCTACCGAAGGAGAAGCTTTTCGTAGTTGGTGCTCAGGTTGCCATAACCCCGAGCGGGTATTAACTGGCCTACCTTTTAATGGGCGCACCAGCCACATGCTTGAGCAACAAGGAGCCTCACTTAAGAAAGAGTTAAAGCTAGATAAGCATGGCCCTAAAGAAGGCACAGGCTGTTTGTTTTGTCATCGTATTACTAAAATGGAAGATGTCGGTGGCAATGTCGCCCTGACGGTAAATCTTAGTGACCGTGAGCGTTACATCTTTGAAAATAGCAGCAACGATATTTTAAATTATTTAGGGGAAAGCCAAATTAACGCTCGGCCCAAAACCCATAAGGAATCCTACTTACAACCTTTTTACAAAGACGAACTGTATTGCAAAAGTTGCCACAATGAATTCTCTCCTGGCTTAGGCGCTATGATTGTAGACACTTGGGGCGAGTGGGAAGAGTCTTCTTATAATAATCCAGACAAACCAGAGGAACACCTAGGCTGTATCGATTGCCATATGCATGGTGACAACAAGAGAATTGGTGAAGATTTACCAGGAACCTCCACTGACGGCGGGAAAGTAAAAGGTAATGTGGTCACCCATCAATTTAGTGGCGCCAATCATTTTTTACTGGGTTTACGAAATAAAAAGCTTGAAAACATGAGCATAGATTTATTAAAAACCTCAGCCAAGCTAGAGCAATCTATTAACAATAACCAACTCACAGTTCGCGTTAACAATATTGGTGCAGGGCATGCCCTACCCACAGGTGTGGCTGATTTCCGTCAGCTTTGGTTACAAGTTAGTGTGCGCGATGCTCAGGGTAAGGTTATCTTTGAAAGCGGACGGCAAGATGAGCAAGGCAATGTAGAGCCAAACTCCCGCATGTTTTTGAAGGAATTTGGCGATAAAGAGGGCAAACCAGTAGGCCTAATATTCTGGCGTTATGAGAAGCTGCTTAAAGACACTCGAATTCCGGCCAATGGCCATCGCGATGAGGTATATGACCTCCCAATAGAAGCCACCTATCCTCTTAGTGTCACCACTAAACTAATGTATCGGATTTATCCTCAATGGGTGACTGAAGCTGTGCAAGCTAAATTCCCAGAGTTACCCTCTCCACCTACTCTTGAACTAAATATATTGAAGTCAAAAACCCTAGGAAAATGAATTCCTAAATATGCAAACGAAGCACGCACAAGCTACCGCAGCATGATTAATTTGCCTGTTAATTAACCAAACAATATTAAACTTAAATAAGCTTTGACACTAAGACAGTGCGTACGTAATATGCGCAGCCTCAGACGCGGGATGGAGCAGTCTGGTAGCTCGTCGGG
>JBALXQ010000035.1:0-66919 GCA_036960565.1 Bermanella sp. | reverse complement strand
ATTCCTTAGATAGATTCCTTAGATAGATTCCTTAGATAGATTCCTTAGATAGATTATTTGGGTGGATTCTTTAGGTGGGTTTCTGATTTATGGGTGCTGTGAAATTTAGGGTATAAAAAAAGCCACGCTGCGATTGCAGGGTGGCTTTTTTTGCTGGCTAATTAAACTTTAGCTAGCTACCAAATGTTAGCCTGGGTAGTCACGCTTTGCATGGCCAGTGTAAAGCTGACGAGGGCGTGCGATGCGATAGTCGCCGCCAATCATTTCATTCCAATGGGCGATCCAGCCTGGTGTACGGCCGGTGGCAAAAATAACAGTAAATAACTCTGTTGGGATGCCAATGGCTTTTAGGATGATGCCTGAGTAGAAGTCTACGTTTGGATATAGACCGCGAGCTTTGAAGTATTCGTCTTCAAGAGCGATTTTTTCAAGTTTCATCGCCATCTTGAGCATTGGGTCATCTTGCAGGCCAAGCTCTAATAATACTTCGTCACAGCATTTTTTCATTACTACGGCGCGAGGGTCGTAGCTCTTGTAAACACGATGTCCAAAGCCCATAAGGCGGAAAGGGTCGCTCTTGTCTTTAGCTTTTTCCATGAACTCGTCAATGCGAGACTCATCGCCGATTTCCGCAAGCATTTTAAGAACCGCTTCATTGGCACCGCCATGAGCAGGTCCCCAAAGTGCAGCGATACCTGCCGCAATACAAGCAAATGGGTTGGCGCCAGTAGATCCAGCCATGCGCACTGTAGATGTTGAAGCGTTTTGCTCGTGATCTGCGTGTAGCAAAAATACTTTGTCCATGGCGTTGGCAAGAATTGGGCTAATCGGCTTCTGTTCGCATGGTGTATTGAACATCATGTGAAGAAAGTTTTCAGAGTAGCTTAAGTCATTGCGTGGATACATGAATGGCTGGCCAATGTTATATTTATAAACCATGGCAGCCAATGTAGGCATTTTAGCAATTAGGCGATGCGCAGCGATTTCGCGGTGCTTAGCATTGGTGATGTCTAAAGAGTCGTGGTAAAACGCAGATAGTGCGCCTACAACTCCGCACATTACCGCCATTGGGTGAGCGTCACGACGAAAGCCTTTAAAGAAGCTTGCTAGCTGTTCGTTAACCATAGTATGGCTGCCGATAGTGCTAACAAATTCTTCTTTTTGTTCTTTTGTTGGTAGTTCGCCATGTAATAGTAGGTATGAGGTTTCTAGGAAATCAGATTTATCTGCTAGTTGCTCAATAGGATAGCCGCGGTGTAATAAAACACCTTTAGCTCCATCTATATATGTGATTTTTGAATCACATGCTGCAGTTGATACGAAGCCTGGGTCGTAGGTAAATTTACCTTGAGCGGTAAGGCTACGGACATCGATAACATCTGGGCCGATGGTACCTTCGTAAATAGGAAGTTCTAAACTTTCATCTGAACCATCGATTGTTAAATACGCTTTTTTGTCAGCCATTAATGGCCTCCTGTCGGCTATTTTAATACTAGGATTCGGATAGAATCCTTTTAATTTTGTGAGTCAGATAAGACTCTGGACCGTTGCAAAGACGGCCAACTATAGAGCCAAAATAGCGATTGTCAATTACTGGAATTTGACCGTTCGGTCAGGTTTAAGTGTTTTGCTTAAAGTTTGAGCTATTATTTGTGTGGTTCTATGAAATGCTGATGTTTGTTGATGTAAAGCTAAGTTCGTGGTTTGAATTTCATATTCCTTGTGTCTATAATTCGCCGCGTTTGCGAAGGCATGTAAAAAGACCGGAAGTGTGTGGTTTTATTGAATGAATCGCACAGTTAATGGGCTTGCCCACATAAGCTCGCTTCATTTTGGAGCGTGAGAGAGAGTGTAACAACCGTGAATCAAAAAAGACCCGTAAACTTAGATTTAACTAAGTTCAGTTTTCCGCTTCCTGCATTAACTTCCATCGTGCATCGTGTTGCCGGTGTTATTTTATTTGTAGGCGTTATTTTTTTACTGTGTGCTTTAAGTAGCTCGTTAGAGTCGGCTGAAGGTTTTGCCAGTATTAAGAATTCAATGACTTCTGGATTTGGTAGTTTCATCACTTGGGGTTTGTTATCTGCATTGGCATATCATTTTGTAGCAGGTATTAAACATTTATTAATGGACCTGGGAATTGGTGAAGATAAAGAAAGTGGTGTTATCGCTGCCGCCTTTACAATAATTATTTCTGGCGTACTGATTGTTTTAGCAGGGGTTTGGGTATGGGCGTAAGTATTACTAACTTCAGCCGCAGTGGTTTATCTGACTGGTTGATTCAACGCTTTTCTGCCGTTGTCATGGCACTTTATACAGTTTTCATTGTGGGTTACATCTTGGCTACGCCAGGCATGGAATACGCTCAGTGGAAAGAGTTTTTTGAGTGCACGGGCGTTCGCATATTTACTTTGTTGGCGCTTATTTCTGTTGTTGCTCATGCTTGGATTGGCATGTGGATTATCTCAACGGATTACCTTAAACCTGCCGTCCTTCGTTTTGCATTCCAAGCAGCATGCTTTTTAGCCATGTTTGTTTTCTTGGTCTGGGGCATCGACATTATCTGGGGTCTATAAGAAATGGCAACTAGTATTCGCACTATGGTTTATGACGCCATCGTTATCGGTGGTGGCGGTGCAGGCATGCGTGCTGCATTGCAATTAACAGAAGCTGGTATTAAAACCGCTTGTGTAACAAAAGTGTTCCCAACTCGTTCTCACACAGTATCGGCACAAGGCGGTATTACTTGTGCGATTGCTTCTAACGATCCGAACGATGATTGGCGCTGGCACATGTACGATACCGTAAAGGGATCGGATTACATTGGCGACCAGGATGCAATTGAGTATATGTGTCAAGTTGGCCCGCAGGCTGTATTTGAATTAGACCATATGGGTCTTCCATTTTCTCGTACAGAAGAAGGGCGTATTTATCAGCGTCCATTCGGTGGTCAGTCAAAAGATTTTGGTAGGGGTGGTCAGGCTGCTCGAACTTGCGCTGCTGCTGACCGAACGGGTCACGCACTTTTGCACGCGCTTTATCAGGGTAACTTGAAAGGCGGAACTACCTTCTTAAATGAATGGTACGCAGTTGATCTAGTTAAAAATGAAAATGATCAAATTGCCGGCACAATTGCTATTTGCATTGAAACGGGCGAAACCGTTTACATTAAAGCAAAGGCTACTGTTTTAGCGACGGGCGGTGCAGGTCGAATTTATCAATCTACTACAAACGCATTAATCTGTACTGGTGATGGTATGGGCATGTCTTTGCGTGCCGGTGTTCCAGCACAAGATATGGAAATGTGGCAGTTCCACCCAACCGGTATTGCTGGTGCTGGGGTATTGGTAACTGAAGGTTGTCGTGGTGAAGGTGGTTACCTGATCAATAAAGACGGCGAGCGTTTCATGGAGCGTTATGCGCCAAATGCAAAAGACCTTGCCGGGCGTGATGTTGTAGCTCGTTCAATGGTTCTTGAGATTCTTGAAGGTCGCGGTTGTGGTCCTGATGGTGATCACGTAATGCTTAAGTTGGATCACCTAGGTGAAGAAACGCTTAACGCAAAACTGCCTGGTATTCTTGAATTGTCTCGTACTTTTGCTCACGCAGATCCAGTTAAAGAACCTATTCCTGTTGTACCTACTTGTCACTATATGATGGGTGGTGTTCCAACAAATATCGGCGGTCAAGCACTTAATGTTGACGTTGATGGTAAGGATGTTGTTATCGACGGTCTTTACGCTTGCGGCGAAGCGGCTTGTGTATCTGTACACGGTGCAAACCGTTTAGGTGGTAACTCACTGCTTGACCTTGTGGTATTTGGTCGCGCTGCTGGTTTACAAATTGAAAAGAGCTTCCGCGAAGGCTTTGATTCAATTGCGCCTCGTGACGAAGATATTGAACGTGCCATGGCTCGTTTAAATCGTTTGAATAACAGTACAGATGGTGAGCCAGTGGCTCAAGTTCGTGCTGATCTTCAAAAATGCATGCAATTGTATTTTGGTGTATTCCGCGATGGCGAAGCCATGAAGACGGGTCTTGCCATGCTGAAGGAAATTGGCGAGCGAGTGAAGAATACTTACCTGTCAGACAAATCATCAGCTTACAATACTGCGCGTATTGAAGCGCTTGAGCTTGATAACCTTTTCGAGGTCGCCTTTGCTACAGCGATTGCAGCTGAAGAGCGTAAAGAATCGCGCGGTGCTCATGCTCGTAATGATTTTACAGAGCGTGATGATGAGAACTGGTTGTGTCACTCAGTGTACTTCCCGCAAACTCAAACTGTTGGTAAGCGTGCAGTGAATTTTGCGCCAAAAACAATGGATGCATTCCCACCAATGATTCGTAAATACTAGAGTGGGGGAGAGAGATTATGTTAGTTAGCGTATATCGTTACAATCCAGAAACAGACTCTGCGCCTTTCATGCAGGATTATGAGATTGAAATTCCTAAGGGAAAAGATCTTATGGTGCTGGATGTATTGGCACTGATTAAAGAGCAAGATCCTTCATTGGCATATCGTCGTTCATGCCGTGAAGGTGTGTGTGGCTCAGATGGTCTTAACATTAACGGTAAAAATGGCCTTGCTTGTGTGACGCCTTTATCGGAATGCGTAAAAGGCAATAAGTTAGTATTGCGTCCATTACCTGGTTTGCCGGTAATTCGTGATATCGTTATTGATATGAGCTTATTCTATAAGCAGTATGAAAAGGTTAAGCCGTTTCTTCAGAATGATACACCTGTGCCTGCGATTGAAAGACTGCAGTCTCCTGAAGAGCGTGAAAAGTTAGATGGTCTGTATGAGTGTATTCTTTGTGCATGTTGTTCAACTTCTTGTCCTTCATTCTGGTGGAATCCGGATAAGTTCCTAGGCCCTGCAGCATTGTTGCAAGCCTATCGTTTCTTGGCTGATAGTCGTGATGAGTCAACTCAAGAGCGTCTAGCGGAGCTTGATGATCCGTTCAGTGTATTCCGTTGTCGTGGTATCATGAACTGCGTAAGTGTTTGCCCTAAAGGGTTAAACCCAACTCGAGCAATCGGGCATATTCGCAACATGTTGTTATCGCGTAACGTTTAAAATAAAAGGGGCTTCTAGCCCCTTTTATTTTGTGTGCTCAATGAATAAGCATTTTTACTTTAAATGTTGATATTGAGCCCCTAAATATAGCTCCAGGAGATTGGAGGGCACTTGGTTTTCACCAATGCGTAAAATATAAATTAGGGTGTGATCTAAAAATTCTTAAACAGAGCCTGGATGGCAAGTTAATTCCCAGTTGCGGTATGGCTGGAATGTTTAAGCGTTTGTGAAACAGGCGTGCCAGACATATGGTGTGTCCAGATATAGAAAGATAGGCTTACTAGCATCATATTTGCTAGGCTTGAAGATAGTACATACATTGGAAAGCGGGAAACCCCCGTATTGTTTGAAAAACTTTAGACCTCACCCGGTCATCTGCATCCACGGCAGGGAAGTTTCGAAATCAGTATTCCTAGACATATTTAAGGTGGTTTTGTCATGCACGAAAGCTCGATGGAGCAACTATGGAGCACGTCCCAGTTGGCAGGGGGCAATGCGGCTTACATAGAAGAATTGTACGAATTATATTTAACTGACCCTAACTCAGTATCAGAGCAGTGGAGGAGTTATTTCAGTGCCTTACCTCGCACAGAGGGGGGAGATTTACACGATATTCCGCACACCCCTATCCGCGAACAATTTTTACTTATCTCTAAAAACCAACGTAGAAATGCTTCCACAACACAAAGTCAGGTGTCCAGTGGTTATGATCAAAAGCAGTTGCGTGTTTTTCAATTAATTAACGCTTTTCGCTTTCGTGGTCACCAGCATGCCACGCTTGATCCATTGGGAATTATGGAGCGAGAGCAGGTTCCTGATTTAGATTTACGCTTTCACGAACTGTCAGAATCAGATATGGACAGTATTTTCCAGACAGGCTCTTTGTTTATTGGTAAAGAAGAGGCGAGTTTAGGGGAAATTTACGAAGCATTGAAATCAACCTACTGCAGAAATGTAGGGGCTGAGTATATGCACATAGTTGATACCGCTGAAAAACGCTGGTTTCAACAGAGAATAGAAAGCGTTCGAGCTAAACCCGAATACAGTGATGAAGCCAAAAAGCATTTACTTGAGCGTTTAACCGCTGCTGAGGGTCTTGAAAAATATTTGGGGTCAAAATACCCAGGTGTTAAGCGATTTGGTTTGGAGGGGGGCGAAACTCTTATTCCTTTGATGGATGAACTTATTCAGCGTTCAGGTACATATGGCGCTAAAGAAATAGTTATTGGGATGGCCCACCGTGGTCGCTTAAATTTGTTGATTAATACCTTGGGCAAATCTCCCTCGGATCTGTTTGATGAGTTTGACGGAAAAGCCCAGTACAACAGCTCTGGCGATGTTAAGTATCATCAAGGTTTTTCATCAAACGTATTAACGCCTGGTGGCGAAGTGCATTTGGCTTTGGCATTTAACCCAAGCCATTTGGAAATCGTATCTCCGGTAGTGGAAGGCTCTGTGAGAGCTCGCCAGGATCGTCGTGGTGACAAAGAAGGGCATACAGTCGTTCCTGTTATTATCCATGGGGATTCAGCCTTTGCAGGTCAGGGTGTGGTCATGGAAACCTTCCAGATGTCGCAAACTCGCGGCTATAAAACTGGCGGTACTATCCACTTGGTGGTGAATAACCAAGTAGGCTTTACAACTAATAAACGTGAAGATGTTCGCTCGACTGAGTATTGCACCGACGTTGCGAAAATTGTTCAAGCGCCAATTTTGCATGTAAATGCGGATGACCCTGAGGCTGTGTTATTTGTTACTCAGCTGGCCGTTGATTATCGTAATGAGTTTAAGCGAGATGTGGTTATCGATTTGGTTTGTTATCGTCGTCGTGGACATAATGAAGCAGATGAGCCATCGGCTACTCAGCCACTCATGTACAAAGTAATAAAAAGTTTGAAAACTACTCGTACTCTTTATGCAGATGCATTGTTGGGGCAGGGAGTAGTGGCAAGCGAAAATATTAAGAAGATGGAAGAAGATTATCGCAACACTCTTGAAGAAGGGAAGCATGTTGTGAAAAGTTTGGTGACAGAGCCAAACAAAGAAATGTTTGTTGATTGGCGCCCATACCTTGGTCATGAATGGACAACAGAAGGTGATACCTCATGTGATCTTAAGAGGTTGCAAGAGCTTGCTATTCAAATGCAAGAGGTGCCTGAAGGGTTTGTTGTTCAGCGCCAAGTAAATAAGATTTTGGAAGATCGCCGTAAGATGTCAGCTGGTGCATTGCCAATTAATTGGGGCTTTGCAGAAACCATGGCGTATGCGACCTTGCTTGATGAAGGTCATCCAATTCGTTTAACAGGGCAGGATGTGGGTCGCGGTACTTTCTCTCATCGTCATGCAGTATTGCATAATCAGAAGGATGGCGAGTCTTATTGCTCACTTCAAAATTTGAGTGACGACCAGCCGACCTATACTTTACATGACTCCTTATTGTCTGAAGAGGCTGTTTTGGGTTTTGAGTATGGCTATTCTACGACGACTCCAGAGATGCTGGTTATTTGGGAAGCCCAGTTTGGTGATTTTGCCAACGGTGCCCAAGTGGTGATGGATCAATTTATATCCAGTGGTGAGCATAAGTGGGATCGATTGTGTGCTTTGACTATGCTGTTGCCACATGGCTACGAGGGTCAAGGACCTGAGCATAGCTCGGCGCGCCTTGAGCGTTACTTGCAGTTGTGTGCAGAGCATAATATGCAGGTGTGTGTTCCTTCAACGCCCGCACAGATATTCCATCTGCTACGTAGGCAGGTAATTAGGCCGTTGCGTAAGCCTTTGGTTATCATGTCTCCGAAAAGCTTGTTACGTCATAAGGAAGCTATAAGCACTTTGGAAGAGTTGGCTAATGGCTCTTTCCAAACGGTTATTCCTGAAGTTGAGGATGTCAATCCAAAGGATGTGACTCGACTGGTGCTTTGTAGTGGTAAGGTTTATTACGACCTAATAGATCGCCGTCGCAGTAAAGAGATGAAAAATGTTGCGATCGTTAGATTGGAGCAGATATATCCTTTCCCTGAAGAAGAGTTCTTTGCCGCTATTTCTCCTTTCATAAATCTGAAAGAGACGTTTTGGTGTCAAGAAGAGCCCATGAATCAGGGAGCTTGGTATAGTTCTCAGCACCATATGCGCAGAGTGGTGCATCGTCATAATCCTAATTTGTACCTGGATTATGCTGGTCGTGAAGCTTCGGCTTCTCCTGCAGCAGGTTATATGGCGTTGCATTTAAAGCAGCAAGAGCAGTTGATTGTAGATGCATTGGGCCTTTAGGCCCTTTGTCACTAGGCATTAGGAAAGAATATTATGAGTATTGAAGTTAAAGCCCCAGTTTTCCCTGAGTCAGTAGCTGATGGAACCATCGCTACTTGGCACAAACAGCCAGGGGAAGCCGTTAGTCGTGATGAATTGTTGGTCGATATTGAGACTGATAAGGTTGTCTTGGAAGTCGTAGCTCAGTCGGATGGTGTGATTAAAGAGATATTAAAAGCCGAAGGGGAAACCATTTTAAGTACCGAAGTCATCGCTATTTTTGAGGCAGGTGCAAAGGGGCAAGCTCCGGCAGCACAAGAGGCTGCTGAAGTGACAGCCTCTGATAACAAAGAAGATTTAAAGGTTAACCCTGCAGCACGTAAAGTCGCTGAAGAAAAATCAGTGAATTTGGCTGATGTGGTGCCTACAGGTAAAGATGGCCGTATTACTAAAGAAGATGTGCTCAAGCATGTGAAATCATCTGTTAGTGAGTCAGTTGCTGTGACTCAGAACGCGGGTGTTGCAAAGCTAACCCCAGTATTTGCTGCGTCGTCAACCGCTACGCCAGCATTTGCACAGGGCGAGCGCATTGAAAAGCGTGTTCCTATGACTCGTTTGCGTGCAACTATTGCAAAGCGTCTAGTTTCTGCGCAGCAAACAGCGGCGATGTTAACCACTTATAATGAAGTGGATATGACGGCCATCATGGAGCTTCGCAAAACTTATAAAGCCATGTTTGAGAAAAAGCATGATGGGGCTCGCATGGGCTTTATGTCTTTCTTCGTAAAGGCTGCTGCTGAGGCGCTTAAGCGATTCCCAGCTGTTAACGCTTCTATTGATGGTAGTGACATGGTTTATCACGGCTACCAGGATATTGGTGTCGCTGTTTCTACAGAAAAAGGGCTTGTGGTTCCTGTTTTGCGCGATGTGGATGCGATGGGCCTTGCCGACATAGAAAAAGGTATTGTAGAGTACGCCGGAAAAGCGCGAGATGGTAAGCTAGGCATTGAAGAAATGCAGGGCGGTACTTTTACTATCACCAATGGTGGTACCTTTGGTTCGCTTATGTCCACTCCTATTCTGAATCCGCCACAAACGGCTATCTTGGGTATGCATAAAATTCAAGATCGACCAATGGCTGTAAATGGTCAGGTGGAAATTCGTCCAATGATGTATCTAGCTGTGTCATATGATCATCGTATGATTGACGGCAAAGAAGCTGTACAGTTTTTAGTAACCATTAAAGAGCTGCTGGAAGATCCAACCCGTATTTTATTGGATATTTAATAGCAAGCTGCTCGCTAGGTCTAATGTCTAGGTATAAATATGCCTAGGCAATTTTTTATTTTGGGTGTGCCCATTAGTGCTACCTAAGTAATTAGAAACAAAGGAACATCTCATGGCAGATAAGTTTGATGTGATTGTAATTGGTGGTGGGCCTGGTGGTTATGTTGCAGCGATTCGTGCAGCACAGCTAGGCCTAAAGACTGCCTGTATTGATAAGTGGTTGAATAAAGAAGGTAAGGGCGTATTCGGTGGAACTTGCTTAAACGTGGGTTGTATTCCGTCAAAGGCCTTGCTTGATAGCACGCATAAATATGAAGAAGCTAAAGATCATTTTGGTGTTCATGGTATTACCGTTACAGATATTAGCCTTGATGTGTCGGGTATGCAGGCTCGTAAAGAACAAATTGTTAAGGGGCTAACCTCTGGTGTAGCTGGATTGTTCAAAGCCAATGGAGTAACTCCATTGGAAGGCGTAGGTAAGCTACTAGCGGGTAAAAAAGTAGAGTTTACTAATCATGCTGGTAAAACAGAAACCTTGGAAGCTGAAAACATTATTCTTGCAACTGGGTCTGTTCCAATTGAAATCCCGCCTGCGCCGTTAACGGAAGGTCTAATTGTAGATTCTACCGGTGCCTTGGAGTTTACAGAAGCACCTAAGCGTTTAGGTGTTATTGGTGCGGGTGTTATTGGTTTGGAGCTGGGTACAGTTTGGAATCGCCTGGGCTCGCAGGTAACAGTGATTGAAGCTCAAGATAAGTTTTTAAGTTTAGTAGATCAGCAAGTGGCAAAAGAAGCCTCTAAACAACTTAAAAAACAAGGCATGGAAATTTTACTGGGTGCGCGCTTAACCGCGACAGAAGTAAAAGGCAAAGAAGTGATTGTTAGTTATATCGATTCTGAAGGTGAAAAAACAGCAACATTTGATAAATTAATTGTTGCTGTAGGTCGTAGACCTTACACGCAAAATTTACTGGCGGGTGACAGCGGTGTTAATTTAGATGAGCGTGGCTTTATCTTTGTTAATGATAAGTGTTCCACTGATGCTCCTGGTATTTATGCCATTGGTGATGTTGTGCGTGGACCTATGTTAGCGCATAAATCTTCAGAAGAAGGCGTAATGGTTGCAGAGCGTATTGCGGGCCATAAAGCCCAGATGAACTACGATGTTATTCCCTCTGTTATTTATACTCATCCAGAAATAGCCTTTGTAGGTAAAAACGAAGATGAATTAAAAGCAGCTGGTGAGAAGTATAATGTGGGTACCTTCCCATTTGCGGCGTCTGGTCGTGCAATGGCAGCAAACGATACTGCTGGGTTTGTGAAAATTATCGCTGATGCAGAAACAGACCGTATATTGGGTGCAAGTGTTATTGGGCCAAGTGCTGGTGACCTGGTTCAGCAAGTAGTTATTGCGATGGAATTTGGTTCAAGCGCTGAAGATCTTGGCATGATGGTGTTTGCGCACCCAAGCTTATCTG
Source organism: Bermanella sp. (assembly GCA_036960565.1). Classification (GTDB taxonomy): domain Bacteria; phylum Pseudomonadota; class Gammaproteobacteria; order Pseudomonadales; family Oceanobacteraceae; genus Bermanella. The sequence goes on along the minus strand of JBALXQ010000035.1, from coordinate 55,828 downwards.
AAACAGTCCATGAAGCTGCTTTAGGTGTGAATGGAAATGCAATTCACAAAGCAAATAGAAAGCGTCGTTAAGTAGTTTTCTATAAGCAGCCGTCTGTCGCCCTGGCAGTCGGTTGTCCTTCCTTTTTTATTTATGATTACAATACTTTGAAACCCCTTATTTTTCCTTTTAAAAACTCTTTCTTAATCTAAATTTTATTCTGTCGCCTTTTACCTAATGATGGGTAATGTGCTACCTATTGCTTTTTTCTGCCAGAGTGTCTTTTGTGTTTTGTTTTTGATATAACATTTAACAGCTTGGTACGCAGGCGTAATGCGTGTGCACCATTTTATCCAAGGGTAACTATCTCGAGGTGCTAATGAATTTACATGAATATCAGGGCAAACAGTTATTTGCTGAATATGGTTTGCCGGTTTCTAAGGGGATCGCCTGCGATACTCCTGAGGAAGCGGTGGCTGCCGCTGAAAAACTTGGCGGTAGTAAGTGGGTTGTTAAAGCTCAGGTTCATGCTGGCGGTCGCGGTAAGGCGGGTGGGGTAAAACTAGTTAATAGTACCCAGGAGATTAAAGAGTTTTCTAAGAAGTGGCTGGGTAACAATCTAGTAACTTATCAAACAGATGAAAAAGGACAACCAGTAAGCAAAATTTTGGTTGAGGATCTCACGGACATTGATCAAGAGCTGTATCTTGGTGCGGTAGTGGATCGCTCTACTCGTAAAGTGGTTTTTATGGCCTCCACTGAAGGTGGTGTTGAAATTGAAAAAGTGGCAGAAGAAACGCCAGACAAAATCTTAAAAGCCATTATTGACCCAACGACAGGTGCTTTGCCATACCAAGGGCGTGACCTTGCGTTTAAGTTAGGGCTCAAAGGCGATCAAATTAAGCAGTTTGTAAAAATATTTTTGGGTCTTGCAAAATTATTTGTTGATAAAGATTTAGCCCTTTTAGAGATTAATCCTTTGGTCGTAACATCAGAAGGAAATCTGCATTGTCTTGATGCCAAGCTGGGTATTGATAGTAATGCTCTTTATCGTCAGCCAGAATTAATGGCCATGCAAGATGCCTCTCAGGAAGATGCACGCGAAGCGGAAGCTGCAAAGTGGGAGCTTAATTACGTTGCCTTGGATGGAAATATTGGTTGTATGGTAAATGGTGCGGGTTTAGCCATGGGTACCATGGATATTGTGAAAATTCATGGTGGCGATCCAGCCAATTTCTTGGATGTTGGTGGCGGTGCCACAAAAGAGCGAGTTGCCGAGGCGTTCAAAATCATATTGTCGGATGATAATGTGAAAGCTGTATTGGTGAATATTTTTGGGGGCATTGTTCGTTGCGATATGATCGCCGAAGGTATTATTGGCGCGGTTCAGGAAGTGGGTGTCAAGGTCCCGGTAGTTGTGCGGTTAGAAGGTAATAATGCAGAGCTTGGTTCTCAGAAACTAAAAGAGTCTGGCCTAGATATTATCGCGGCGACTAGTTTAACCGATGCAGCTCAGCAAGTTGTTAAAGCGGCGGGGAACTAATTATGAGTGTATTAATTAATAAAAAAACCAAGGTGTTGTGTCAGGGATTTACAGGTAGCCAGGGTACATTTCATAGCGAACAAGCTATTGAGTACGGAACCAATATGGTGGGTGGTGTAACCCCAGGCAAGGGTGGTACAACTCATCTTGGTCTCCCTGTATTTAATACGATGAATGAAGCAGTAGCAGTAACAGGAGCTGATGCTTCTGTTATTTATGTGCCAGCTCCTTTCTGCAAGGATTCCATTCTAGAAGCAGCACACTCTGGCGTTAAATTGGTTGTGTGTATTACCGAAGGTATACCAACTTTGGATATGCTTGAGTGCAAAGTGAAGTGTGATGAATTAGGTGTGACGCTCATTGGCCCTAATTGCCCGGGTGTGATTACGCCTGGTGAAAGTAAAATTGGCATAATGCCTGGTCATATTCACTTGCCGGGTAAGGTGGGTATTGTGTCTCGCTCTGGGACATTGACTTACGAAGCAGTAAAGCAAACGACTGATTTTGGATTTGGTCAATCTACTTGTGTTGGAATAGGAGGGGATCCGATTCCAGGCTCTAGCTTCATTGATATATTGAAGTTGTTCCAGGAAGATCCAGCTACAGAAGCTATAGTGATGATTGGTGAAATTGGTGGTACTGCTGAAGAAGAGGCGGCTGCTTACATTAAAGACAATGTAACCAAGCCAGTTGTATCTTACATTGCAGGTGTAACTGCGCCTGCTGGTAAGCGTATGGGTCACGCTGGGGCGATTATCTCTGGCGGTAAGGGCACAGCAGATGAAAAATTTGCAGCTTTGCAAGATGCAGGGGTAACCACAGTGCGTTCATTGGCTGATATCGGTGAAGCTTTAAAAGAAAAAACGGGCTGGTAGTTAATAATACCAAGCCAGAAAGCCCTCTTATGAGGGCTTTTTTTTACCCGTAATTTAGACGAATAAATGGCACTTCCAATTCGAATGGTTAGAGAATTGGTAATTTCACTCAATATTGAAGTTAAAAACTAGTATTTTTGTGTGTTCGTTGGGTGGTGGCGCATTTTGATGTATAACAGCGTCCTGATTCAGAACTCTGAAAATTGTCTATTCTGAGAAATAGATAGTTGATGATTTAGTGAGACGTAACATGAGTGAAGAAAACCCCTATTTGGGTAGAGCGACCCGTTTTGTTGCTGTGCTTAAGCACTGTCAGGTACTTGGCATGAAAGTAGTAGAGGCTAGCGAAAAGTCTCTTACACTTGAGCTGCCCTATAATAAGAGCCATGTGGGTAATCCCTCTACCGGCGTAATTCATGGCGGCGTGTTAACCACATTGATGGATACAGCCAGTGGCACCATGGTTATTAACGCGTTACCCAAGTTGGAGCTTTGCCCAACATTAGACCTGCGAGTTGATTATGTTCGGGCAGCGGAGCCAAATAGATCTATATTTGCTTTCGCAGAGGCCTATCGGGTGAGTCGAAACGTAGTGTTTACACGCTGTATTGTTCACCAGGGGAATATTGATGAGCCCGTGGCCAACTGCGTGGCTACCTTTATGAGAATCGGCAGTCATATGTCTCCGCCCGAATTTCACAATGCAATTTCAGGTGAGGGAGGGGAATAATATGTCCACTTTTGAAGAGATACTAAAGCAGTCGAACGCCAATGGTGACTATCATAACGTATTGGAAGCTATTCCTTACGCCCAATTGATCGGCATGGATTTTCAAAAATTTGGCCAAGACGTCATTTTTAAGTTACCAGACAATTTGAATAATATTGGTAACCCTATATTGCCAGCTGTGCACGGTGGGGTTGTAGGTGGTTTTATGGAGATGTCGGCTGCCATGCACTTATTGATGTTTTTGGACACACCTACTATGCCCAAAATAGTGGATTTCTCTCTAGATTACCTTCGGGCGGTTAAAGGCGGTCGCGATACCTTTGCCGAATGTCAGGTGATTAGGCAGGGGAGTCGAGTGGCCAATGTTATTATCAATGCTTGGCAAACGCGTCGAGAAGAGGCTGTGGCTACAGCGCGGGCACACTTCTTGTTGGCCCAATAGGCTTTTTTATCCGTTAATTGATAGCTCTGAGGGGGAAATTTTCAATTAGGCCTTGAATTTAAGCGCTTCCATCCTTATCTAAGACCTCACAGTAAGTACTCATATATAGAAAGTTCCTTGAGGGGTCTTCATGACAACAGAACAAAAAGAAACGTTAGGCTTTCAAACTGAAGTAAAGCAAATGCTTCATTTGATGATTCATTCGTTGTATAGCAATAAAGAAATCTTTCTTCGTGAGTTAATTTCAAACGCCAGCGACGCCTGCGATAAACTACGTTTCGAGTCTCTAAATCAAGCTGATCTGTTAAAAGGCGACGGCGAATTAAAGATTCAAATTGAATTTGATGAAAAAGCCAATACCGTCACTATAAGTGATAATGGCATTGGTATGAGCCGTGATGAAGTGGTTGAAAACCTAGGAACCATTGCTAAATCGGGTACCGCTCAATTTGTTAAAGAGATGTCTGGGGAAGAAAAGAAAGACGCCAATTTAATTGGTCAGTTCGGTGTGGGTTTTTATAGTTCTTTTATTGTTGCCAAAGAAGTGGTGGTGACTACACGTCGTGCCAATGATGCAGAAACTGAAGCGGTACGTTGGACGTCAGCCGGTGAAGGCGAGTTCACTATTGAGACTGTGGAAAAGCAAAGTCGTGGTACCGAAATCGTTATGCATCTGAAAGCAGATGAGGACGAATTTGCTAATGGTTCACGTTTGCGTACTCTGGTTAAGAAATATGCGGATCACATTTCTGTACCTGTAGAAATGCTTGAAGATAAAGCACCGTCTGAGCAAGAAGAAGGTGAAGAGAAAAGCGAACCACAAGAACCTCAGTGGGAAGCTGTTAACAGTGCTAAAGCTCTATGGACTCGTGGTAAAACGGATATTGAAGACGAGGAATATCAAGAGTTTTATAAGCACGTATCTCATGACTATGAAGATTCTCTAACTTGGTCCCACAATAAAGTAGAGGGTAAGCTCGATTACACCAGTCTATTGTATGTACCAAAGCGTCCTCCATTTGATTTGTGGAATCGTGAAGGCAGTCGTGGTGTGAAATTGTATGTACAGCGCGTATTTATTATGGATGACGCTGAGCAGTTTCTGCCTCCTTACCTTCGTTTTATCAAAGGTGTAGTAGATAGTAACGATTTACCGCTAAATGTTAGCCGTGAACTTCTGCAGGGTAATAAGAGCATTACGTCCATGCGCAGTGCTTTAACCAAGCGCATTTTAGATATGCTTAAAAAGCTTTCAAGAAAAGACGAAGCAGCTTATCAAGAGTTTTGGACGGGGTTTGGTCAGGTTCTTAAAGAAGGCCCGGCTGATGACATTACTAACAAAGAAAAAATTGCTGAGTTATTCCGCTTCTCATCAACACAGGCTGAAGATGATAAACAAACAGCTTCTTTGGATGCTTATATAGAGCGTTGTGATGAAAAGCAGGATAAGATTTATTTCCTAACCGCTGAAAATTACCTTACTGCTTCACGCAGCCCGCACTTAGAAGTGTTCCGTAAAAAAGGTGTTGAAGTATTACTTCTTACTGATCGTGTTGATGAGTGGATGGTAAGTCACTTAAGTGAATTCAAAGGGAAGACTTTTGAGGACGTTACTAAAGGAGAGTTAGACCTTGGTGATGAAGCTGATAAAAAAGACAGTGAGGAAGCCGATAAGCAAAATGCCGACTTGGTTGGTCGTATTAAGTCAGCGCTGAGCGATAAAGTTGAAGATGTGCGCGCCTCTAGTCGTCTAACCGATTCTGCTGCTTGTTTAGTGGTAGGCAAGGAAGACATGGGAATGCAGATGCGTCGCATGCTTGAAGCTGCTGGTCAGGCTCTGCCTGAATCGAAGCGTATTCTTGAAGTGAATATGGCTCACCCACTTATTATGAAAATGGACCAGCAAAGCGATGAAACTAGATTCGCCGATATGGTTGAATTGATTTTCGAACAGGCTCAATTAGCAGAGGGAAGTCAGTTGGAGGATCCTGCAGGTTATGTGGATCGTATTAATAAATTGGTTCTTGGTCTTTTAGAAGGCTAATGCTTTTTATAATCCTTGCCTTCCTGGCAAGGGTTATTCTTTTCCTACCTCTAGGCGATAGCCTGTCCTTGGCGTATCATTGCCGATTATAAAATTAAAAATTAATTGATTATTGGGTGATTCATGAAGTTGCTGCGTTTATTGGCTCCTGCTTGTTTGTTTGTTTCTGCACAAGTCTTTGCCGGTGGTTCTTTGGACTTAAGTGTTAATAATAGTACTGCTGCACTTGAATATGATGCGACGCGAATGGGAAGCCCGTTGCATATTTCAACAGGTGTATTGCATCATGAAACGGATGGCGATCTAGTGTCGTTTGGTTTAAATGCGGTAGATGTTAGGTCTCAAAATAGCCCTATTCGTATTGGAGTGGGTGGAAAAGTTTTTGGTTACTTTACTGATGAAGCTGATAGTGGTGCTTTGGCCATAGGTGGATTCATTCGTTATACGCCGCCAGAGTTAGCAGGATTGGGTTTTGCGGGGCATGCTTATTATGCGCCCAGTGTTTTGTCTTTTAATAGTACTGATAAATTAGTCGATTTAGGGGCAAGAGTGGAATACAAGCTTTTACCAACGGCTGTGGTGTATTTAGGATATCGATTCTTTGAAGCCACCGATGAAGATCAAGAGATTGAAATTGCCAATGCTGGGCATTTCGGTCTACGCATTAATTTTTGAATATGAGTAAGGTCAGTCGTACCAATCAGGTTTTATACTTCTCTCGCTTATGTCTTGATCAGGCAGAGCAGGAGACAGATAGTCAGAAAAAGCGCCAACTGGAAGAGTCGGCACTTTTCCACCTTTACAATGCGGTGACGAGTTTTTCGGGTGAATTGGTAGCTCAGTATGCGCTAGCCCCATTTTTGGGGTTGGATGAGCTATTTGGACGTAATGGTTTACCTAGCGAGCTAATCGAACTAAGTTTGCTGCATGCGGATACAAATTCTTGGCTTGGTTCTATTGTTGTGCAATATCAACGCGTTTTGCAAGCTGGCCTTGAGAGTGGGGCTGTATCAGGTGGATTAATTTTTTCCCAGTCTGATTACGCAGGATTGTTTCGTAACTGGTTGATTGAGCTAGAAAAAAGCATTCAGCGTATGCGTGAACACTACCAGGAATACTAGCTAGAGCATTTTTAGCGATGGAGCTATGGAATCGGCGGTGCTACAATTCGGCCCCTTTTTACGTATCATCAGTTATATCAAGAGTAGTTTTTTATGGCAGCTGTATTTGAAATTGTAGAATTATCTGATGGTGATATTGCGCTTAAGCGCAGTGACGGTGAGGGTGAGCCTTTGGTTCGTATTTCATTTTCTGGCGATGCAAAAGAGAGCTTTCCTCAACAGCACTTGGATATTGCTCGTGCCATGATCGAAGCCGGTGTTCGCAAAGTAGGTGAATTGAGTGGGGTTCAGGTGGAAGATGTTTCTGCCATTGCTGATTTTGAAGAGCGTGTGATCCACTAGTTTAGATATTACTTAGTGTTATATTGAAAAACGCGACCTAGGGTCGCGTTTTTGCGTTTATGAGCATGTTATTAGGCGTTTCATTGAACTAAGCCAAATTTAGTGGATGTTTTGTCTAATCACGCCAACATACAGCCCTTCTACTTCAAGTTGTTCTTCTTGTAGGTTAATGACAATAGGTTCAAAATCTTTGTTTTCTGGCATTAACTTTACAATGTTCTTATCTTGCTGGAGGCGCTTTACAGTTACCTCTTCGCCTACTCGGGCAACAATAATCTGACCATTGCGCGCTTCTGTCGTTTTATGAACAGCAATGAGGTCACCATCCATGATGCCTACTTCTTTCATGCTGTCGCCATGAACTTCCAGTAAATAGTCTGCGCTAGGGCTAAACAGCTCCCTAGGAAGGTCTAGGTATTTCTCAATATGCTCCTGAGCCAATATAGGCTCACCGGCAGCCACTCTACCTATTAGTGGTAGCCCTTCATCATTTTCTACAATACGGATGCCTCGGCTAGCGCCCGGTACCATTTCTATGGCGCCTTTACGGGCCAAGGCCTTTAAATGTTCTTCTGCAGCATTGGGGCTGCGAAATCCCAGTTGTTTGGCTATTTCTGCACGGGTAGGGGGAAAGCCAGTCTCATTTATAGATTGCTTGATGATATCGAGAACTTGCTGTTGGCGAGCGGTAAGTTTAATCATTTGATGGCGCCCTAACTTTATCTGGTTTTATATACAGTTTGTAATTATATACAGTGCTGTATGTATGTAAAGGGGTGGGTGATTGACCTTTAATGGGTATTGCACTACATTTGACGCCGCGTCAGAAAATGACGGTGCGTCAAATTACTAAGTAAGTCACTGCTGGAAATTATGTTAGGCACATCTAAAGATAGAAAATTAAAAGAGAGGCAAAGCCGAGACGAGCTGATTTTGTCAGTTGCTAAGCGGCTGCTAGTTGAGCAGGGGATGGCAGGACTCAGTATGCAGGCAATTGCAGATCAGACTGATTATTCAAAAGGCACCATTTACCAGCATTATGGCTGCAAAGAAGACATCGTGGCTAAGTTGGCGATTAGCTGCGGAGAAAGTCTTATCTCCATGATCGATCTGGCTTTGCAACATGCGAAATCTGTGCGTCATAAGGTGGTCTTGGTGAGTGCTGCTTATTTTATTAATGGCCAGGCTCAGCCTGAGATAGCCAACCTCGTATCAAACCTGAATACACCGGAATTTCAAGAAAAGGTTTCGCAGACCCTTCTTGATGAGTTTAAGAAAAATGAAGACATTATTATAAAAAGAATTTTGACCCTGTTTTCACAGGGAACTGGTTTTGATAGTAACAAAGTGATGGATGCCGCATTCGGTTGGTGGTCTATGCAATGGGGTGTTCAAGATATTTTAGCCAAAGGTTGGAATATGCAGGATTTAGGGTTTGCCGACCCAGTGCAATACTTCTTTAGAAGCCTGCATATCTATTTAGATGGTCTGGGTGTCCCTGAAGATGAGGCTTGTCATGACTGGGCGCAATTAAGAATACAGGCTCAACAAATTTTTCAAACAAATTGTGAATAATAAAAAGGAAATAAAATGCTAGAGCGCCTCACGTGGTTTTTAGTTCGGCATCCCTGGAGCGTATTGTTAGCGACAGTGGTGTTTGTGGTAGCAAGTGGTTATGGAGCCAAAAATATTAAGTTGAATGCCGACTATCGGGCTTATTTTAGCCATGATAATCCGCACTTGCAGGCCTTTGAAGATTTGCAAGATCAATATAATAAGGTCGACAATATCCTCATTGCTATCGTGCCAGAAGACGGTCAGGTGTTTACACCAAGAGTGCTTAATTTAGTTGAGGAATTAACAAACGAAGCCTGGCTTGTGCCTTACAGTCGTCGCGTGGATTCCATTAGCAATTTCCAATTCACTCGCTCTGAAGACGATGACCTAATGGTGAGTGATCTATTTGAAGATGCTCAGTTATTAAGCTTAGATGAAATTAACTTGGGCAAGCAGGTGGCATTAAAGGACCCTGTTTTAGCCGGTAATTTAATAGCCTTTGATGGTCAGGCAACTGGATTAAATTTAACTATTAATCTACCGGGCATTGATTCAGCGAAAGAAGTGCCTGAAGTGGTTGGTTATGTGCGTGAGATGCTTGCCAAGCATGAAAAGGCGAACCCTGATATAGGTTTTTACTTAACCGGTGTGGTGATGACCAATAGCGCGTTTCCTGAGGCGAGCGAGCAAGACGTTAAAAAACTGTACCCCGTCATGATTCTGGTGATTCTGGTTTTGTTGTTTATATCATTGAAAGGTTTGTGGGGGACGCTGGCTACTTTTAGCATTGTTGTCTTCTCTGGTGTTTGTGCGATGGGTCTGTATGGCTGGCCTGGGGTGTCGGTAACACCCACGACTTTAGCAGCGCCTGTAATGATTATGACTTTGGCAATTGCCGATTGTATTCATATCTTAATGAGTTATTACCAGGCTATTGGCAGAGGCCTGCATAAACAAAACGCCATGGTGGAAAGTATTCGAATTAACTTTCAGCCTGTCATGTTAACCAGTTTAACAACGGCCATTGGGTTTTTAACGCTGAATTTTTCCGACTCTCCTCCGTTTCATGATCTAGGTAATATTGTATGTATTGGTGTGTTGGCGGCATTTGTTTTTGCCATGCTGTATTTGCCTGCCATTATGATGTTGCTACCGTCTAAGAAAGTGTCTGGTGCATTCTCTGAAAGCACTAAAATGAAATGGATTTCGAATTTTGTCATTAATCAACGTACTCGTTTATTGGTGGTGATGTCGGTACTTATTATCTTCCTATTGGCGTTAATTCCTTTGAATAAGCTTGATGACAACACCATAGAATATTTTGATTGGAGTATTAAGTTTAGATCGGATAGTGAAAAAATTGCAGAGACCTTAACCGGCATTATGAGTATGAATTACTCTTTAAGTGGCGGCGGAGAAATGAACGTAGCTGATCCAGAATACCTGGCGACTATCGATGCTTTTGCAGAGTTTTTACGTGCTCAGCCAGAGGTTCGCCATGTTAATAGTTTCAGTGACGTGATGAAGCGCTTAAATAAAAATATGAACAGCGATAATGAAGAGTTCTATCGCATTCCAGATAGCCGAGAATTAGCGGCACAATATATTTTGCTTTACGAATTGTCGTTGCCATATGGTTTGGATATTACTAATCAGGTTAACAGTGATAAGTCGGCCACACGTATGATGGTGCAGTTAAACAAAATTAGCTCCGCTGAAATAATCGGTTTGGATGGTCGCGCGGTGCAGTGGCTAACAGACAATGCTCCCGCGCACATGCTAACTGAAGGCGCCAGTACTAATGTTATGTTTGCTCATATTACCGAGCGAAATATTAAGAGCATGATTGGTGGCCTAGTGGCAGCGTTAATACTAATTTCCTTCATTATTATGCTGGCGATAAAATCGGTTCGACTGGGGCTTATTAGTTTAGTGCCGAATCTGGTGCCCACCGGTATGGGGTTTGGATTATGGGCCATATTTGACGGGCAAGTGGGTTTGAGTCTTTCTGTGGTGATGGGTGTCACTCTGGGTATTGTAGTTGACGACACTATTCACTTTTTAAGCAAGTATGTACGAGCCAAGCGTGAGATGAACCTGGATTCAAAAGCGGCCATTGAATATGCGTTCAATACAGTAGGCGTGGCCCTTTCTTCAACCACTATGGTTTTGTGTGCTGGTTTTATGGTTTTAACCTTGTCTCCTTTTGCATTAAATGCAGAGATGGGGTTGATGAGTGCCTTAACCATTGCATTGGCTTTATTGGTTGATTTCTTCTTCTTACCACCACTGCTGTTATGGCTTGATAAGGATAAAGATGATGTCTCGTCTGCGTCAGAAAAAGTTGAAAAAGGTGTGCCATTGGAAGTCGGTCAAAATAAAACGGCAGCACAATAGTCTTTTTAAATTATTCAAAGTGTTATTAACAAGGAAATAAGCATGATTAAAAAAATAATGACCGCTGCTTTATTGGTTGCAGTAAGTGCAGGAAGTCTTGCGTTAACCCCGCAAGAGCAGGGTTTGGCCATTGCAATTGAAGGTGATAAGCGTGGAGAGGGTTATGAAGACTCCAAAGTAAATCTTAAAATGGTTTTAATCGACAAAAAGGGCCGTGAATCTGCTCGTGATATGCGTGTTAAAGGTTTAGAGGGAGTTGGAGAGGGCGGTGACAAATCGTTGATGATTTTTGATACCCCTAAAGATCAGAAAGGGGTAGCCATGTTAACGTTTACCCATAAGGAAAAATCTGATGATCAATGGTTGTTTTTACCTGCCCTTAAGCGTGTAAAAAAGATTTCAAGTCGCAATAAATCAGGGCCTTTTGTAGGTAGTGAGTTTGCATTTGAAGATATCAGTTCACAAGAAGTGGAAAAGTACACCTATAAATACTTACGAGATGAAACCTTGAATGGGATGGACTGTTTCGTTATTGAACGTACCCCAACCGATAAGTATTCAGGTTACACTAAGCAGGTTTCGTGGATAGACAAGGCGGAATATCGTGCCTTGAAAGTAGAATATTACGATCGTAAAAAAAGCTTACTCAAGACTTTGCTAAATAAAGATTTTAAGCAATACCTTGGTAGGTTTTGGCGTCCTGCAGTGAGTGAGATGGTTAACCATCAAACGGGCAAATCAACTCGCCTTATTTATGATGACTACAGCTTTCAAGTAGGCTTAAAGAAGAAAGAATTTACTAAAAACAGTTTGAAGCGAGCTAGGTAATAATGAAGAGCGTAGCGAAATTAATGATTAAGAAACCCGTATTATTTGGTTTGGCCTTTTTGTCTGCCGTGACGGCTCAGGCTGAAATCTCAATTGATACTCAGCTTGATTATGAAGTGAGTGGGTATTTTAACGATGGTGCTGCAACCGAAACATCGTCATCAAATGATAATAGGATCAATAATTCGCTGGCGCTTGAGTTAGAAGTATTTGATAGCTGGGACGATGGCGACCAATCTATTTCTTTCATACCTTTTTATCGTTACGACGAAATGGATGAAGAGCGCAGTCACGGTGATATTCGTGAGCTGATTTGGAATAAAGTAGCCGACGAATACGAGCTAAAAGTAGGCGTTGGCAAGGTTTTCTGGGGCGTAACGGAATCGGCACACTTAGTGGACATCGTGAACCAAACAGACGGTGTTGAAAGTCTGGATGGTGAAGAAAAGCTGGGTCAACCCATGGTGCAAGTATTGTTGGAGCGTGAGTGGGGGAATTTGGATTTATTCGTATTGCCGTATTTTCGTGAACGTACCTTTGCTGGTAAAGATGCGCGCTTAAGTGCTGGGCTTGATTATGCAGATGCTATTTATGAATCATCCGCTGAAGAAAAGCATGTGGATGTGGCGGCGAGATGGTCTCATTACTGGGAGGATTTGGAATACGCAGTGTCAGTTTTTCATGGTACTAGTCGTGATGCAGCCATAGGGTACGACTCTACTCGGAATGAATTAGTGCCTTACTACTCTCAAATTACTCAGCTAGGGGGGGAGTTGCAGTACCTTAATGAAGGGTGGGCTTGGAAGTTTGAGGGTGTTTATAGAGATGGCATGTTAGAAAACTCACTCGCAAATTCTGGCATCGATTTTCCGCTGTTTATTAGTCCTTTGGGAACTCAGTTAGCGAAAGAAGAGGATTATTTTGCCACTGCCGCTGGTTTTGAATACACGCAAGTGGGCATCTTTAATTCTCGTATGGATCTTGGCTGGGTAGCTGAGCATATCTATGATTCTCGTCAAGATGATGCAAGCGTTGGTGCTTTTGAACATGATGTTTTATTGGCTAACCGCTGGGTGGCCAACGACGAGGCCGATTCCGAATTGTTAGTTGGTGTTGTTTATGACTATGAGTACGAAGACTACAGTTTGAGTATTGAAGGTAATACCCGCTTGTTTGACGGACTATCGGTTGAGGTAGAGGCTCGTGTGTTTGCCGCTTCATCGGATGATCCTCAATATGCATTTCGTGATGAAGACTTAGTCAAACTCACTTTTTCCTACTATCTTTAACATCATCTAGTAAAAGCCCTCAATACCCATGGTTTGGGGGCTTGAAACCCTTATATCTTGACAAAAAAATGAGTTAAACGTATGTTTGAAACAGATGTTTGATTTTTTAAGTAGTTGTCATGGCCCATAGCGATACCGTAACCCGAATTCTAGATGCCGCCGAAGAGCTCTTTGCCGAGCATGGCTTCTCTGAAACCTCTCTGCGCAGCATTACCACTAAAGCAGGTGTGAACCTAGCTGCGGTGAACTATCATTTTGGTTCTAAAAAAGCCCTTATCCAAGCGGTGTTCTCTCGCTATTTGTCTCCATTTTATAAAAGGATTGCCAGTAGCCTGGATCACTATGAAAAGGTAAAGCCCGATGGGCTTTTATCAATTGAAGAGATCTTGGGGTATTTTGCTCGAGCCATATCTGGGGTAAGTGGCGGCGATAGGCGCCGCCTTGCTATTTTTATGCGTTTGCTAGGGTTAGCTTATAATCAGGGCCAGGGCCACCTGCGTAAATATTTACAAAATGAATTCAAAGCAGACTACGAGCGTTTGATGGTCTTTTTCAATAAGGCTACGCCTGAGTTATTGCCTCAGGAGCGATTCTGGCGTTTTCACTTTATGCTGGGGTCAGCCGCTTTTACTTTGTCTAATATGGAGCATTTACGCGCTATTCAGCAAGATGAGTTTGAGGTCCAGTGCACAGAAGAAGATGTGCTTGAACTTTTACAGCCCTTCTTGGCAGCGGGTATTCGCGCTAAAAAGTAAGTTTCCCGCTTTAAATACCAATTCTAATTATTCTCTGCTGCCATTCTTTATTGATTGAGGTTGGTGGCAGAGCTAATACTCCTCATAGTCTTTTCTTAATTGCCGTATTGGTGCACAGTAGCCGCTTGAACCGCGGTTAGTATTAAGGAATCTTCGTGCGTACTTTGCACATAAACCTATCAAAGCAGTTATTAAGCACAGTGGAAGACGGAACCCAGCTGAAGAGTTATTCAATTTCCTCGGCTCTTAATGGTGTGGGTCAGCAACAGGGGTCTGGGCAAACACCGATAGGGCAGCATTATATTCGGGCTAAAATTGGCCAGGGTACCAAAATTAATTCGGTATTTATCGGTCGTCGCGCCACGGGAGAGGTTTACTCTTCACAATTGGCTGCGCAATTCCCTAAAAGAGATTGGATACTGTCAAGAATACTGTGGTTATGTGGTACTGAAGTGGGTATCAACCGTTTGGGGCAGGTGGATTCGATGGCACGCTACATTTACATTCATGGTACTCCAGATAGTGAGCCCATGGACGTACCCAAAAGTCATGGCTGTATACGCATGCGCAATGCCGACATACTAGAAATTTTTAACTGGGTACCTAAATTATGCCCTGTATATATTGAGGTTTAAGTGAAAGCTGCATTTATTACCGACATTCAAGGACCTGAATTAACGGAACAAGAAAGGCATATGCTTTGCAATCCGTTTTTATCAGGCATTATTTTATTTTCGCGGCACTTCGTAAATATTGATCAGTTAAAGTTATTGGTGAGTGAGATTTCCCGCATCAATTCAAACCTCCTCATTACAGTGGATCATGAAGGGGGGCGAGTGCAGCGTTTTCGAGATGGCTTTACACGTGTTCCCGCCATGGGAAAAATAGGTAAGTTATTTAAAGAAGATACTGAACAGGCTAATAATGCGGCCTTTGCCAGTGCAGTGGTTTTGGCAGCTGAGCTATTAGATGCAGGTATTCACCTTACCTATGCGCCTGTTCTAGATGCAAACTATAACCGTAATGAGGTGATAGGAGATCGTGCTTTTTCAGGCGATACCGATGTCATTTCAATTCTTGCCAAGCAATTTATGTTGGGTCTTAAGGAGATGGATTTTGCCGTGGTAGGTAAGCATTTTCCTGGGCATGGCTGGGTAAATTTAGACAGTCATGTTGCTTGTCCAATAGATGATCGTGAATTACATGAAATTGAGAGAAAAGATATGTCTCCTTTTCAAAAGTTAATGCCATTAATTGATTGGATGATGCCAGCCCATGTGGTTTATGAAAAAGTAGACGTTGAACCTGCTGGCTTCTCCCGTGTTTGGTTGCAAACAGTGTTAAAAGAAAAGATGGGTTTTACTGGGCGAATTGTGAGCGATGACTTGAGCATGGCGGGAGCTGCGGTAAAAGGAAGTTATTGGCAGCGAGCTCAGGCGGCTATGCAAGCTGGCTGTGATGTGTTGTTGGCATGTAACTCAAATGAAGCTTCTCAAGAAATTTTGGCTGGCATGGCGCGTGAGAATATCGAGCCGGTGTCGTTGGCTGTATATCAGCCCCAGGCTCCTGTGGGAAATGTTTTACAGCAAGAAAAATACCTAAAAGCCAAGCAATTATTAACCGATTTAGAGTTGGCGGTATGACTTACGGTTTTGAAATACTGCAAGTGTGGTGGGTTAAAGCCCTGAGTGTTTTTGTAATCGGATTAATGGCCTATGCGCTAGCTCTAAAGCTGGTGGCCGGTCTGAAAGTAAAAGCCGGAGTAACAAAAATTTTATTTGATGATGCGGTGGTGGGAGCTCTTGAAAAACCACTGAATTACGGGATTTTACTCTTTACCTTGATGGCAACTTTCCATGTAATTGAAAAACAATTTAATCTGGCGGTTTTGCCTTTGTCCTTTAAAACGCTGGGGCTGCCTTTTGCGGGGTTGTTTGCTTGGTTTGTTATGAGGCTAATACGCATAAGGGAAAATCAGATATTAAAAGGTCATGTAGAAACTAAATCTGATAAAACCACAATTGCCATTATTTTTAAATTGTTGCGTTTAATGGTGGTTATTTTAGCTTGTCTGGTGGTGTTTCAAACCTTAGGCATTTCCATAAGTGGTGTTATTGCCTTCGGTGGGGTTGGGGGTGCAGCGGTGGCATTTGCCGCTAAGGATTTGCTGGCCAATTTTTTTGGTGGGCTTATGATTTTTCTTGATAAGCCATTTAAGGTGGGTGACTGGATTCGAAGCCCTGACCAACAAGTAGAAGGGACGGTAGAGCATATTGGTTGGCGTATGACGCGAATTAGAACATTTGATAAACGTCCTTTATATGTCCCTAACTCTGTGTTTGCTCAGGTGAGCATTGAAAACCCTCAGCGCATGAGTCATCGGCGTATTTATGAAACCATTGGGGTGCGCTATTCCGATTTTTCTCAAGTACCTGAAATATGTAAAAGCATAGAAGCGATGTTAAAAGGCCACGAGGATATAGACTCCTCTCAAACTCTTATGGTGAACTTCAATAGCTTTGCGGATTCATCTTTGGAGTTTTTTATATATTGCTTTACCCATACTACCCACTGGCAGACCTTTCACAGAATTAAACAAGATATATTGTTGGATATAGGCCGTATTATTCTTGAACACGATGCTGAAATAGCCTTTCCGAGTCAGAGCGTTTTTCTTGAGCCTTCCTTGCCGCCTGGTGTTGTTAGTCCCCGTTAATGCGAGTTTAACCTCATGCTTTTTTTAAAAGTGGTGAGGTATCGATCTTTTTTTAAAGAGTAATTTATGAGTGAAAAATCCCTAATTGCCATAGTAGGTGGTACAGGTTTAACCCAATATCCCGGTTTGGAAATTGAGCGAGAAGAATTAATTGATACCCCTCTGGGAGCGCCCAGTGCTCCGCTGGTTTTTGCAAATTTGAATGGTCAGGAGATTGTATTTTTAGCGCGACATGGTCATCCACATACCTTTCCGCCCAATAAAATTAATTACCGAGCAAATTTGTTGGCTTTACAGCAAGTAGGGGTTACCCAAATTATTGCCGTTAATGCAGTTGGAGGAATTACTGATGCTATGGGTGCTGAAGTTATTTGCATTCCCGACCAGATAATTGATTACACCCATGGCCGTGAAGATACATTTTTTGATGGGGTTTATAAATCACTTGATCACGTGGACTTTAGTCATCCTTATGATGTTAAATTGTGTGAGGCTTTGCATATGGCTGCACAAAAAATAAATGAATCGGTAGAAATGAAAGGTGTGTACGGAGCAACTCAAGGACCAAGATTAGAAAGTATTGCTGAGATTTCTCGTATGCAAAGAGATGGTTGTGACCTAGTGGGAATGACTGGTATGCCGGAGGCGGTTTTAGCGCGAGAGTTGAATATTCCCTATGCGTGTTTGTCGCTGGTGGTTAACAAAGCAGCTGGTAAAAGTGAAGGTGTTATTACCATGGATCAAATACGTGCAGCAATTGATAACGGTATGAGTAAAGTTCAAAGAATAATAGCAGCGTATTTGCTGGGATGACTTGAGCCTGTCTCCATCTGTTAAGTTGGATGGAGACGTTGTTTGATTGAAAATTTACAATCTAGTATTTAACGCCGACTCAATTATTTCCTCTGAGTCTTGTTGTTCTAGTGAATCCAGTGGGTGCTCTGCCGGTAATATACGAATGAGCGCTGCTATAAATGGATGGTCCATGTAGTGTATTTCCTTGCTGCGCATCCTACGTTTTTGCTGAAGGCTTATGGTTTCGCCTAAGTGTCGAGCAATCTCAGGAATGTACTGCAGATTGATTTTGCTATGTAGGTAGCGGGATACATGTAGCTCAATAACCCCTTTTAATTGTGGTTGACCCAGTTTCTGAACTGAGCTTTCAAAATATATTGGTAGGCTATTGGGTTTGTCGTAAACAGGCATGGTCCATTGTGCGTTGTAAAGAATGGGTTGGGTAACCGGATCCAATTTTTCTAAATATTGTTCCCAGTCTAAGCTGATGCTTTCTTCATTAAAGGCTTTGCCATTGGCATTTTCATGATGCAATGCCATAGCGGCATTCATGCCGGAGCTGGCTATTCTGAAAGTATTATCCTGGTGAAGATGAATGGCATCGGCCATATTCAGTTTTAATTCACTAAAGCTAAACGCTTCATCAAGACTGAGGTCTGGTTTCTGCTGAAAAAAAGTTAAATTAACCTGATACCAGCGTGCTTTTTTCGGACTTTCCTCTGCTTGAATGCTAGTACTTAGCAAAACAATAAAAGATAGAAGGGCGAGGTTGAATTTCATTATTTTGCGGGTCCGGATAATAGGGTTAAAACATCGTCGATGGTTTTAAAGCGGCTTTCAGCGTCAGGCATGTCAAAAATAAACTTGAACGCATTGGCTCCATCTAGTTTGTAACTTGCAGGCTTGGTTTGTACTAAGCGTACCATGGTGTAGGGGTCTATTTGAGTTTGAGAGCCAAATTCCATGCGACCTAGGCTGTCACCGGCATCCAGTTTAACAATGCCGAGCTGATTAAGTTGAAATTTAAGTTCGGTGACGCGAAACAGATATTTAACCTGGTTGGTTAATAAACCAAAGCGGTCGATCATTTCAACTTGTAAGTCTCTAAGCTCACCTTTGTTTTTAGCGTTGGCAATTCTTTTATAAAGGATCAGTCGGTTGTGTACGTCGGGAAGATAGTCTTCTGGGATGAGGGCTGGAATTCTTAGGTTGATCTCTGCATTGTCGCTCAGAGGCGAATCTATGTTGAGTTCCTTGCCTTCTTTAATGGCCTCAACTGCGCGGTCAAGTAAATCCATGTAAAGACTAAAGCCCATATTTTGAATTTGTCCGCTTTGCTCTTCTCCAAGTAGTTCACCTGCGCCACGTATTTCTAAGTCATGGGTGGCGAGCATGAAACCTGCTCCTAAATCTTGCGCGTTGCTGATGGCATCTAGACGTTTTTCGGCATCCTTGCTCACTTTCTTTTCAACCGGAGTCAGTAAATACGCATAGGCCTGATGGTGGCTTCGGCCCACGCGGCCTCTCAATTGGTGTAGCTGGGCTAAACCAAATTTGTCGGCTCGCTCTATAATAATAGTGTTGGCGTTGGGTACGTCTATGCCGGTTTCAATGATAGTGGTGCACATCAGTACGTTAAAGCGCTTGTGATAGAAGTCGCTCATGACAGATTCCAGCTGACGCTCTGACATCTGGCCGTGGGCAACACCGATGCGAGCATCTGGAATTAGCTTGGCCAAATCTTCCGCTGTTTTTTCGATTGTCTTTACTTCATTGTGTAAAAAATATACCTGTCCGCCACGTAAGATTTCACGTAGTACGGCTTCCTTGATGAGGTGTTCATCTCGTAACTTAATGAATGTCTTAACTGCTAGGCGCCTAGCCGGCGGTGTGGCGATAATGGATAAGTCCCGTACTCCAGACATGGCCATATTTAAGGTTCTTGGGATTGGCGTGGCGGTCATTGTTAAAATATCGACATCGGCCCGCAAAGCTTTTACGCGTTCTTTTTGCTGAACTCCGAAGCGGTGTTCTTCGTCGATAATTAACAAACCCAAATCATTATATTTTACGTCGGGCTGTAATAATTTGTGGGTGCCAATGACAATGTCAGCGCTTCCATCTTCCAAGGCTTGTAGGGATTTATTCTTGGCTTGACCGGTTTTAAAGCGTGAAAGACTTTCTATTTTAATGGGCCAATCTGCAAAGCGATCGCGAAAAGTTTCATAATGCTGCTGAGCCAATAGCGTGGTGGGCACCAATACAGCCACCTGTTTGCCATTTTGAACGGCTATGAAGGCTGCACGAAGAGCTACCTCGGTTTTACCAAAGCCAACATCGCCACAGACCAAGCGGTCCATGGGGCGTTTTTTCATCATGTCGCTAATAACGGCGTTGATACTGGTTTTTTGATCGACGGTTTCTTCAAAGGGAAAATCTGAGGCGAATATTTCGTAATCGTCTCTTGGAAAGTTAAAACCAAAACCTGGTTTCGCTTCCCGTTTAGCGTAAACCTCAAGTAGTTCGGCCGCAGTATCGCGGATTTTCTCCAGAGCTTTGCGTCTTTGTGTGGACCATTTTTCAGTGCCTAATCTGTGTAGTGGTGCTGTGTCGGTATCGCTGGCGCTGTAGCGGCTGATCAAGTGAAGTGATGAGACTGGCACGTAAAGCTTGGCTTCATCTGCGTATTCGAGCATGACAAACTCAGTGGTCTCTTTGTCAATTTCAATGGTTTGCATGCCTCGGTAGCGTCCCACGCCATGATCGATATGCACCACCGCCGCACCGGGAGTGAGTTCGGTGAGATTTCGAATAACATTTTCGCTTTGATCTTTTTCCTGTTTTTGTCTTCTTTGTTGGCGAATGCGTTCGCCAAATAGGGAGTTTTCACTGATGATCCAGCTGTCTGTCTGGGTATTGAAAAAACTGTTTTCAAGTGGTGCTGTGGTGATGGCGTATTCAAACTCTGTGTCATTTAAATCTTGCCATTGATCTATTATTTGCGGTGTAACGCCAATGCGCTCTAATAATTCAAGTAAGGCTTCGCGCCGGCCTGCACTTTCGGCGCAAAAGACCACTGGGTAAGCGCTTTCCAGTAAAAAATCCTCGAGTTTGGCCAAAGGGTTTTCGTGCTTGTGTTCGATTTGCAAATTAGGTAGCTGGGGCTGCTGGAAATTATAGCGTCCAGCTTGTTCTTCCAAGGTTGTGCTGTGTACTCGAATACGAGGATAGGTCTTAAACTTAGAAAAGCTTTCATTGTCATTTAAATAAAGTTCTTTTGGTGGCAGAACTGGTTGGCGCAAATCATGACGGCGATCCTCATATCGCGATTCAATATCAGACCAATTGTGCTGAAGGCTGGCTTCTAATTTTTCATCAAAAATAATTTGGCATTGCTTGGGTAAATAATCGAATAGGGTAGCTGTTTCTTCAAAAAATAAAGGGAGATAGTACTCAATGCCTCCTGGGGCAATTTGTTTGGTTACATCTGTATACAGTGGCGATAACTTGGGGTCGCTATCAAAAAAATCGAACCAGCGAGATTTGAAACAGCGAATGCCTGTTTTATCAAGTGGTACTTCTTTGGCTGGAAGTAGTTCAATGCTATCGACATTTTCGGTGGAGCGCTGATTTTCAGGGTTAAACCAGCGAATGGTCTCTACTTCATCATCAAATAGCTCTAGGCGAAATGGCTGGTTTGAGCCCATTGGGTAAACGTCCAATATGGCACCGCGTACACAAAATTCACCGTGTTCAAAAACACTGTCGACACTCTGGTAGCCAGAAGATATGAGGTTTTGTTTGAGCTGATCTAAATCCAAGGTCTGGCCAATTTTGATGCTAAAGCTGTGGCCCAATATGTAATCCAGTGGTGGCAATCTAAGCTGCAAAGCCAGAGCAGGGATGACCAAAATGCTGTTTTTCGCCTGAGGTAATTTCACTAATGTACTTAGGCGCTCGGAGATAATGTCTTGGTGAGGAGAGAAATAGTCATAAGGAAGCGTTTCCCAGTCGGGCAAAGTAGATACTTTGCCCTCGAAGAAATAGCTGATTTCTTCACTCAAACGTAAACTATGGCTACTAGAGTTGGCCACCACGAGTGTTAGACCGTTAAATTCCTGGGCAGCCTGGGCAATGCTGTGGGCCAGGTGAGATCCCTCTATTTGCCCCCAAAGCTGGATATCTCCGGCTTTTTTAGGGGTTACTGCGCTTGCGGCCATGATCTGCCTATTTATTAGTAGTTAAATCGATTGTCGAATCCAAGGGCGTTAGTGTACTCAAAGCCTTGCAGGGTGTTAAGAGCGGTTTTTGAAATGTCGGCGTTGAGATTTAGGGGTTTAAGGGGCATAAT
The DNA here is from genome assembly GCA_036960565.1 of Bermanella sp. GTDB lineage: Bacteria > Pseudomonadota > Gammaproteobacteria > Pseudomonadales > Oceanobacteraceae > Bermanella. The sequence continues at coordinate 34,064 of JBALXQ010000035.1, read as the reverse complement.
ATCGCCCAATTTTCCAGCTCTAGTGTTTGAGGATGTGACCCGTGAGTCAAGACGTTCATGAAGTTAGCTTGAATAATTGGAAGGCGCGTGAAGAAACCGCCGAATCCATGGTCCCTGTTATCGGTAACCTTTACCGTAAAAACAACGTTGTACTGTCAGTATATGGCCGAGCCATTATTAACCGTTCGGTGATTGAAATTTTAAAGGCACACCGTTTCGTTCGCCAAGTAGAGAGCGAAGGGCTTTCTGTTTTAGATACTCTCCCTGTATTGAATGTATTGGCTGAACTTAATCTGTCTGCTTGCCATATTGATATTGGTAAAATGGCCGTTAAATTTCGTAAAGAAGGCAATGGTGCTTCCCTAACTGAATTTGTAACTGACCAGCTTAAAGAAGTTGATAAACAAGGTCCTGCTGGCGAAGAAGGTAAAGACGTTGTTCTTTACGGCTTTGGTCGTATTGGTCGTTTGTTGGCCCGTATCATGATCGAAAAAGCCGGTGGCGGCCAAGGTATGCGCTTGCGTGCCATTGTTGTGCGTAAGGCAAAAGGTAATGACCTGGTTAAGCGTGCAAGCTTGTTACGTCGTGATTCTATTCACGGCTCATTCAAGGGCACCATACAGGTTGATGAAGAAAATAATGCGTTAATTGCCAACGGCACTTACATTAAAATCATTTACGCCAGTAACCCAAGCGAAATTGATTACACTGAATACGGTATTAAAGATGCCTTGTTGATTGATAATACTGGCGTATGGCGTGATGAAGATGGTCTTAATCAGCATGCTCAATGTAAGGGTATTGCCAAGGTATTGTTAACAGCACCTGGTAAGGGTGACATTAAGAACATCGTATACGGGGTTAACAATAAAGATATTCTTGATACCGATACTATTTTGTCAGCTGCATCTTGTACTACTAATGCCATTACGCCAGTTCTTAAAGCGCTGAACGATGAGTATGGAGTTGACGTAGGTCACGTAGAAACAGTTCACTCTTATACTAACGATCAAAACTTAATTGATAACTATCATTCAGGTGATCGTCGTGGTCGTGCTGCGGCATTGAATATGGTTATTACCGAAACGGGTGCGGCCAAAGCAGTAGCGAAGGCTTTACCTGAGATGGAAGGCAAGTTAACCGGTAATGCGATTCGTGTTCCGACGCCTAATGTTTCAATGGCAATTCTTTCTCTAACCTTGAAAAAAGGCGTAGAAAAAGAAGCGTTAAATACTTATTTACGTGATATGTCTTTGCATTCTTCTTTGCAAAAGCAAATTGATTTTGTACGCAGTCCTGAAGTGGTTTCTAGTGATTTTGTTGGTAACCGTTGTGCTGGTATCGTAGATGGTGAAGCGACTATCGTAAGTGGTAATCGTGTAAACGTTTATGTTTGGTACGATAACGAATACGGATATAGCTGTCAGGTGGTTCGTATTGCGCAGCAATTGTGCGGCGTTTACTACCCAACCTATCCTTGGGTTGAAAAGTAAGAATTTAAAAGCCGCTTTTACAGCGGCTTTTTTGTGTCTGATGTAAATGAATATTTAGGCATTTAAATGCAATGGGTTTCAGATAGTGGTTCTTTTTCGTATGTGGTTAAAAAGCAACCGATGCTTGGTTCTATGTCTATACTAATTCTTGAGTAGTTATAGGTAGCTGGCTAGTTATAGCTAGCCAGTAATGAAAGGTATGTCTATACTGTCGCCCAGATTTTAAACTGGCGGTTATAGTTCTTGTAACCGTCTGAAAAATAAGCAAAAACGTCACGTATTTTTACGCAAGCGTTAAGATTTTTTTGAACTGTGATTAGGCAAGCATATGATCAAAATCAAAAAGGGTCTTGATCTGCCAATAGCCGGTAAACCTGAGCAAAGCATTACTAAAGGTAATGAGGTTTCCCGGATAGCATTGGTTGGATCGGACTTTAATGGTATGAAACCCACTATGTTGGTACAGGTGGGAGATAGGGTCAAAAAAGGGCAGGCGCTCTTTACTGACAAAAAAACTGAGGGCGTAATTTATACTTCGCCCGCCAGTGGTATAGTAAAGGAAATAAATCGCGGCGCTCGCCGTGTATTTGAGTCCATTGTTATTGACTTGGATGGCTCTGAAGAAGAAAGTTTTACTGCTTTTTCTAAGTCTGATTTATCTGGTTTATCATCAGATAAAGTACAGGAACAGTTGATTAAGTCGGGTATGTGGACCGCTATTCGTACTCGTCCATATTCAAAAGTGCCAGCTCCTGGCTCAAAGCCCAGTTCTATATTTGTATCGGCTATTGATACTCAACCTTTGGCAGCTGACCCTGCTGTGGTTATTGGGCAAAACAAAGATGACTTTGCCAATGGCTTGGCAGTATTAGGATGTTTATCCAATAAAGTTTTTGTAAGTCGAGCACCTAATTCTGATATTCCTGTAAATGGGGCTCAATCTGTTGATGTTACTGGACCGCACCCTGCGGGCTTAGTAGGTACGCAGATTCACTTTCTAGATCCTGTAAGTGCTAATAAAACGGTATGGCATGTTGGGTATCAGGACGTGATCGCGTTTGGGAAATTGTTTACCACCGGTAAGATTTCCAGTGAGCGTGTTATTGCTATTGCTGGCCCTCAGGTAAATAAACCACGTTTGGTTTCGACTCAAATAGGTGCGAGCCTTGAAGAGCTAACCAAAAATGAACTGAAGTCTGGTGAAAATCGCGTTATTTCAGGATCTGTTCTAGGTGGCCGCACCAGTACTGGTACAAGTGCCTATTTAGGTCGTTACGCTAGTCAGGTCTCCGTTATTGAGGAAGGTCGCGAGCGTGAGCTTTTACACTATTTCTCTCCGGGTATCGAACGTCACTCCGTGATGCGTATTTACTTATCCAAGTTAATGCCTAACAAATTGTTCAATTTCACTTCTAGCACTAACGGCAGCGAACGCGCCATGGTGCCATTAGGTGGATACGAAAAAATTATGCCTCTTGATATTCTTCCTACTCAGCTACTGCGAGCAATCATAGTTGAAGACATGGATATTGCGATCAATCTTGGGGTGTTGGAACTAGATGAAGAAGATTTGGCTTTATGTACCTACGTTTGCCCTGGCAAATATGAGTACGGCCCGATTTTGCGTAATAATCTAGAACGCATTGAGAAAGAGGCATAATCATGGGCTTAAAATCATATATCGAAAGTTTAGAGCCTCACTTCACTAAAGGCGGGAAGTTCGAAAAACTTTACCCTCTTTATGAAGCTATTGATACAGGCTTATATTCTCCTCCATCGGTTACCAATAATAGTGCACACGTGCGCGACGGTATCGATCTAAAACGCATTATGATCACTGTGTGGTTGTGTGCTTTTCCTGCCATGTTCTTTGGTATGTGGAATATTGGTTTTCAAGCTAACACTGCACTGGAGACTATGGGTGTAGCGGATGTTGAAGGCTGGCGTGGTGCGTTAATCGCTATGTTTGCAGGTCATGATGCAACCAGTATTTGGGATAACCTCATATTTGGTGCTGCATACTTCCTGCCTATATATGCTGTGACATTTATTGTTGGTGGTATCTGGGAAGTGTTGTTTGCCTCTGTACGTGGCCATGAAGTGAACGAAGGTTTCTTTGTTACCTCTATCCTGTTTGCATTAATTTGCCCTCCTAATATTCCTTTGTGGCAAGTGGCCCTTGGTATTAGCTTTGGTGTAGTGATTGGTAAAGAGATCTTTGGCGGTACTGGTAAAAACTTCCTAAACCCTGCTTTAACAGGTCGTGCATTTTTGTTCTTCGCTTACCCAGCACAAATTTCAGGTGATGCAGTCTGGACTGCAGTAGACGGTTTCTCTGGGGCAACGCCTCTTGGTCTAGCCGCTATCGGTGGTGTTGAAGCCATTATGGAATCGGTGACTTGGTTTGATGCGTTTGCCGGAACCATTCAAGGTTCAATTGGTGAAACCAGCACAATTGCTATTTTGTTAGGTGGCTTGGTCATGATGTTTATGGGCATTGCTTCATGGCGTATCGTTGCCGGCGTAATGATCGGTATGGTGAGCCTATCTTTCCTATTTAACCTAATTGGCTCCGATACTAATGCGATGTTTGCGATGCCTTGGTATTGGCACCTTGTAGTCGGTGGCTTTGCCTTCGGTATGGTTTTCATGGCAACCGACCCTGTGTCTGCTTCCATGACCAATATGGGTAAGTATTTCTTCGGTGCTTTGATTGGTGTGATGGTGGTGTTGATTCGAGTAATTAACCCAGCGTTCCCTGAAGGCATGATGTTGGCGGTTTTGTTTGCAAACTTATTTGCACCACTAATCGATCACTTTGTAGTTCAAGCAAATATTAAGCGGAGGATGGCTCGTAATGTCGGCTAATAACGATAGCATTCAAAGAACCATAATGGTTGCGTTGTTGTTGTGCCTAGTGTGCTCCATCATCGTAGCGGGCGCGGCGGTTTCTTTGAAGCCACTGCAAATCCAAAACAAATTAGAAGATAAGCGTAAAAATATCTTAGCGGCAGCGGGCTTGTTGCAAGCTGGCAAGACTATTGAGGAGCAGTTCAAGCAGGTAACGACTCGTATCGTTAATCTTGAATCAGGTAATTATGCTACTTCAACTGAGCTTGCAGAGCTGAAATTAGCAGGGTATCCAGTAGAGACTTTTGATCAGCGTCGTTTATCGAAAGACGATAAGTTCAGCGAGTCTTTACCTGGTAAAAAAGATATAGCGAGCATTAAGCGTTTAGAAAAATACGCAGCCGTTTTCCTAGTGGAAAAAGACGGTGTTGTAGATCGTATTATTTTACCGGTACATGGCTATGGTCTTTGGTCTACCTTGTATGGCTTTGTTGCTTTACAGAGTGACGCTGAAACAATTGCTGGTTTAGGTTTTTATTCTCATGGTGAAACGCCTGGGCTAGGAGGAGAGGTTGATAACCCTTCTTGGAAGTCTCAGTGGAATGGTAAAAAAATTCACGATACATCAGGTTCTGTAGCCATTGATGTGGTGAAAGGTAAGGTGATTTCGGGTAATGCAAAAGAAATGAATCAGGTTGATGGTTTGTCTGGCGCAACCCTAACCAGTAATGGTGTCGAAAACCTAATGCGTTTTTGGTTGGGTGAGCAAGGCTTTGCTGGTTACTTGGCAACGTTAAAAGGGCAGGGAGTTTAATATGTCATCTATAAAAGAAGTATTAACTCAGCCTCTGCTGACCAATAATCCAATCGCTGTACAAATTTTGGGCGTGTGTTCCGCGCTAGCGGTAACTACAAGCTTAAATGTAACCTTGGTTATGTGTGTTGCCCTTACCCTAGTAACGGCTTGCTCCAGTTTTTGTATTGCGCTAATTCGTAATCAGATCCCTGGTAACATTCGAATCATTGTTCAGATGACCATTATCGCCTCTTTGGTAATCGTGGTGGATCAGTTTCTGAAAGCTTACGCTTATGATGTTAGTAAACAGCTTTCGGTGTTTGTTGGTCTGATCATTACCAACTGTATCGTAATGGGCCGTGCTGAAGCATTCGCCATGAAGAATCCACCAGTGTTGAGTTTTTTGGATGGTATAGGTAATGGTTTAGGTTATAGCGTTGTATTGATCTTTGTTGCAGTTTTTCGTGAATTGTTAGGGTCTGGCGCGTTGTTCGGTTTTGAAATCTTGCCATTGGTAACTAATGGTGGCTGGTATTACAGTAACGGTTTGTTGTTGTTGCCACCTAGTGCGTTCTTCATTATCGGGTTGTTTATTTGGGCCTTGCGTACCTATATGCCTGAACAGGTTGAGAAAGCGGACTTCGTTATCTCGCCAAACACTGAAACGTCAGGAGCTCACTAATGGAACATTATATATCTCTGTTTGTGAAAGCTGTATTTATTGAAAATATGGCGTTGGCGTTTTTCTTGGGTATGTGCACATTTTTGGCCATATCAAAGAAAATTCAAACGGCTATAGGTCTAGGCATTGCAGTGGTAGTGGTGCAAGCCATCACCGTTCCTGTGAACAACCTTATTTATATCTATTTGCTAAAAGAAGGTGCGTTGTCTTGGGCGGGTTACCCTAGTGTTGATTTAAGCTTCCTTGGTTTGCTTAGCTACATTGGTGTCATCGCTGCTATGGTGCAGATCCTTGAAATGGTACTGGATAAATATGTACCGGCTTTGTATAACGCTCTGGGTGTTTTCCTTCCTTTGATCACTGTGAACTGCGCCATTATGGGTGCTTCCTTGTTTATGGTGGAGCGTGATTATCAGTTTGGCGAATCTGTTGTATATGGTATTGGTGCGGGTGTCGGTTGGGCATTAGCCATTACTGCACTAGCAGGTATTCGTGAAAAACTTAAATATAGTGATGTGCCTAAGGGCCTTCAGGGACTGGGAATCACCTTTATGACGGTTGGCCTAATGTCTCTTGGCTTTATGTCATTCTCCGGCGTATCTCTATAAGGACGGCAACAAAAATGGCTGAATATACAGAAATTATACTAGGCGTAATCATGTTTACCGGCATGGTTTTGGCTCTAGTGGCACTGATTTTAAGTGCTCGAGCACAACTGGTTAGCAGTGGTGCGGTAACGATAGAAATTAACGGTGATCCAGAAAAGACCATTACCGCTGCGGCGGGTGATAAATTGCTTCAAACTCTAGCCAATAATGGTGTTTTCTTGTCTTCTGCCTGTGGTGGTGGTGGTACTTGTGCTCAGTGTAAGTGTCAGGTCTTTGAAGGTGGCGGTTCCATGCTGCCAACAGAAGAGTCTCACTTCACTAAGCGTGATGGTCGCGACGGCTGGCGTTTGTCGTGTCAGGTGCCAGTAAAGCAAGACATGAAAATTGAAGTTGAAGATGAAGTCTTTGGTGTTAAGAAATGGGAATGTACCGTTGAGTCTAACCCTAACGTAGCTACCTTTATTAAAGAGCTGACGCTTAAATTGCCGGAAGGGGAAAGTGTTGATTTCCGTGCCGGTGGTTATGTGCAGCTTGAATGCCCTCCATACGAAATTGACTTCTCTAGTTTTGATATTGAAGAAGAGTATCGCGGTGACTGGAAACACTTTAAGTTCTTTGACCTTAAAGCTGTGAACAAAGAAACCGTCATTCGTGCTTATTCTATGGCTAACTATCCAGAAGAGCAGGGTGTGGTTAAGTTTAATATCCGTATTGCAACTCCACCACCACGTACCGAGGGTATTAACCCAGGTATCATGTCTTCGTATGTATTTAATATGAAGCCAGGCGATAAGGTGACGGTATACGGTCCATTTGGTGAGTTCTTTGCCAAAGATACCGATGCTGAAATGGTGTTCATCGGTGGTGGTGCTGGTATGGCGCCTATGCGTTCTCATATCTTTGATCAGCTTAAGCGTCTTAAATCGTCTCGTAAGATTAGCTTTTGGTACGGCGCTCGTTCTTTGCGAGAGCTTTTCTACCAAGATGAATACGATGCGCTAGCAGCTGAGTTTGATAACTTTAGCTGGAATGTTGCTATGTCAGATCCTCAGCCAGAAGATAATTGGGAAGGCATGACAGGTTTTATTCATAATGTTCTTCTTGAGGAATACTTGAGTAAGCATTCTGCACCGGAAGATTGTGAGTTCTACATGTGTGGACCTCCAATTATGAACCAGGCAGTGACTAATATGCTGTTGGATCTGGGTGTTGAGCCAGAAAATATTATGCTGGATGACTTTGGCTAACTGATTTATCCAATAAAAAAGGCCCATAAAACTTTGTTTTATGGGCCTTTTTTTGTTTTAGGATTTTGTTGTATGGGAATGAAAATTTGGGGGGGAGGTGTTGTTGTTACTTAAGTCTTTTCTGTTGTTATTTTAGTGGTATGTAGCACGGCTACTATCTATCGATTTGAAAGTATTTATTCAATAGTCGGGTTGGAGGTATGATGGATTTAACAGCCTGTGACGTAACGGCGTTCAGGGGTCATGTTAATCTATGTAAAAAGTATGCCAACTATGTTGCATTTTTGCTAAAAAACTAAGATATTGATTGAAAAATAGCCAATATAGGTTATTACTGTAGTTAACTTGATTTTTGTTTAGTGTAGTCAGAAATTATGAAAGCTTCAAAAAGTACAGTTGTAGAGCAGAGCTTGCATGTGGATGCCGTGTCTGAGGATGGCATTAGTGTGGTTAAGCTAAAGGGGCGCCAAATATCTCCCAGGGGTATTAGTGCAAATTGTTTTACGGACAATATTGCCTTGCTGCATAACAGTGAAACTGGTGAAGGGCGGGCGAAATTTCAAACATTACTGTTGAGCATAGAATTGGGATTTTCAAATGGAGAGGTGGTTCAGTTGGAAACTTCAGCCCAAATACAAAGTATTCGTCGTGTCTCGCAACAAGAATTCGAAATTAATATGTATTTCATTAATATGATGCAGGATGGTTACCGACATATAGCGCGTTATATAGTGGATTTTGGGAGTCGTTGTACGGAGTAGGGAGGTTCAAACCCCTGAGAAATAGGGATCTGGGCTGTTAATTTAACGGTTTGATTGTATTCAACGTTTATAACCTTACCATTTACGGCTTCAATTAGTTTTCTTACGTGAGCCTCCTGCGCAAACGATAACTCTAATACCTGCTCTTCTGTACTGATATGCTGGTTCGTCTTAATGTCTAGCAATACTTCTCTGGCCGCATCCCCATAAGCTTTAGCAAGTCCGCCAGTGCCCAGTTTGGTGCCGCCAAAATAACGCACTACCACAAGCGCTATTTCACCTAGATCGCTGTACTTCAAATGGGTAAATATGGGCATTCCTGCTGTGCCACTGGGTTCTCCATCGTCGCTGAAGCCATATAGGTTGCTATCAGTTGGAGATCCCGCTATGAAAGCATGGCAATGATGTCTTGCATCTGGGTATTCATTTTTCATTTTTTGAATAAAGGCTTTGGCTTCAACGCTGCCTTTCGTGTGCTTGGCAAAGGCTAAGAAACGGCTGCGTTTTACCTCAATCTCTGCTGTTTTTAACTGTGCAGGAATTCGGTAATCAAGCATGGGCGCTTAATAAAATGAATTTTCCATTGGCAGCTATTTGTTTAACATTTTTGAAATAGGTTTTAAGGCTGACGTGGTAACCCAGGTGGCGATTTCCCACGACAATTAATTTACCGCTGCTTTTAAGCTGTTGCTTAGCATCTTTAAAAAGGCGCTTGGAGATGTGATCGCCTACAGTGTGTTCTTCATGGAATGGTGGATTGCATAAAATTAGGTCGTATTTCTGATTATTTTCTTGGTCCAGTCCGTCATTCCAATGGAAACTCGCTTCCCCATTTAAATTGTTTTTTGCCCAAGATAGTTCAGCGCTTTTCACCGCCATAAATGATTCATCAAAGAATTCCATTTTAATGCTGTTCTCGGCTACTAGGTGGTGTTGCATGTACTTTAGGCCAAGTATGCCTGATCCACAGCAAAGATCGGCCACATGATGAGCTAGTGGCAATGACTTAATATTCTCTATGAAGAACTGTGCACCGGGATCTAACTTGTCTCTGCCAAATACATTGGCGTGACTCACTAAATCCATGCCTGCTAATTGATTACTTTTGGGGTAAAGGCTGGGTGTGATCTGTTTTATGTCCAATTCGTAAATTGTTGCCTTCTTTTTAAAGGGGTGTCGCTTTACGCCGCCAAATTTTTGTAGGTACCCAAGGATGTTTTTAGGCAGGTGTTTCATCATGCCTGCAATGAGTACTTTGCTTATGTTTGATTTAGCGCAACCTTCAAGCAAGTGGTGTAAGTAGCTTAGATTCTTAGGAAGCTTCATTACACCTAGTGAGGGTTGTTGTGGCCAGTTGTCTAGTGGTGATGCTTGGGTGATGAGTGATGTTTGTTCGTTTTGTTGCTGATTTATCTGCAGTGCTGATTTGGCGCAGAATGAGTCATTTATCCATGTCTTTACTTGTGGTTCAAGGGCGATCGCGAGAGCGCCAAATTGATCGTTGAACAAGGTGAGTGGTTGATGGCTAAATGATTCATGAATAAGGGATATTAGGTATTCATCGGCGGCATCCCAAGCTCGTAATGACTGTCTTGGGTTTGCACCTGGGCGCAGCAAGGCGTATTGCCCTGTTGCACAATCGAGCATGTCTTGCTGCATACTTAAAAAATATCGTTATTCTGAGGGGTTTCCAGTTGATCCCAAAGATCGACTTTCTGATCTTCTGTGGCGATCGGGGCTTCTATTTTCTTCTGAATAGAAGGCTTAGGCTTATGTTTAAAGCTGCTCACTTTAGATTGAATATCTTTATAGATAGGCTTAACAGCTGGGCTCTCAGGTGCCTTTGAGGCAGCGTGCTGGCCTTCGACCAAGTTATTGGTGTCCAGGAACTGCTGATAAACCGAGCGTTGACGGGTTACCGCTCGCGGGTTAGCCAGCTTGCTTTTGGCTTTGCTTTGCTTTCTTTCAAGCTTAGTACGCTCTTTTGTACCGGTTTTAACACCAGCATGATTGCGTTTTAGGGAACGTGACTTTTTGCTGCGCGACATACTTTTCTACCTTTTCTTAGCGGCAGGATTCTACCATAGCCCACGCCAAAAGCCATTGTTTGTATTTTAACCAGATAGGTGGAGGCCCAAAAGTGCTATATTGGCGGTTTTTGTAACATAGAGATGCCTTGGTGGAATATTGGCTTGCCCTTGAATATTGTCTGGCAGTTACTGTGCCTGTCTTCATAATTATCTTTTTAGGTTTTTATCTTAAATTTAGGCGAGATATCGATGACTCGTTTGTAAACGGGGCATCGACACTGGTTTTTAAGGTGTGTTTACCTATTTTGATCTTCCTTTCAATTGTAGAGAATAAGGTGAGTATTCTGGCTCAGTTGCCGTTGGTGTTGTTTTGCATTGCCTCTGCAGTGGTGTGTTTTGGTTTGTTTTGGCGGTTATCTGGATTTTGTGTGAATGGCTCTGATAGAGGGGTGGTGGTGCAGGGGGCCTTTAGGAGCAATTTAGGAATAATTGGACTTGCCTTGTGTGCCAAAGGCTTTGATCAAGAAGGATTGGCGGTAGGTGCTGTTATACTAGCCGTCGTTACCCCTGTTTATAATATTTTGTCGGTTTTTGCTCTCAATTACAGTCAACATGGCCAGCAAGCTGTACCTGTCACAAAGACCCTTAAGGATGTTGCTAAAAACCCGCTCATTATTGCCATCGCTCTGGGCTTTATAGTGGGTCAAATAGATTTAAAAATCCCAGTTGTTCTGTATGATGCTGGATCCTATTTGGCGGCAATGACACTGCCATTGGCTTTGATTTCTATTGGTGGCTCGCTTAGTATGCGGGAACTTAAAAGCAGTAGTCTGCTGTCGGCTTGGACGGTTTTTGCAAAATTAATTATAGTGCCTCTGTTAGTAGTGCCTCCTGCTTATTTTATGGGATTTAGAGGGGTTGAGTTTGGCTGTATATTGCTTATGTTCGCTAGTCCAACGGCTACTGCCAGTTTTGTCATGGTGAGGGCGATGGGTGGCAATTCCCAGCTGGCCTCTAATATAATTGTGTTGAGCACGCTGTTCTCAGCGATAAGTATCAGCCTGTTGTTGTATTTGATTAAATTAATGGCTTTGATTTAACCTATAATCCTTTGGTTAAGTCTAACAATGCACATTCGATGGAGAATTTAAAAAGGGAATGGAAGAGAAAAGTAGATCTCTGGTGTATATAAGTGCTGATCCGAATGATACCGGAGAAGCCCTGTATACATTGAACAGGGTGGTGATGCAGTTAGGCGGTTTGCCAGTGCAAAGCTATTATATGCAAGGAGCAGGGGAGTATGATTGGCCTTTGGTGCGATCCTTAATAGATGAATGTGAAGTTTATGTACTTCTTGTGGGTGATAGTTACGGCGCCATATCTGATACTGGCGAGAGCTATATACATCGCGAGGCTGTCTATGCCAAAAGCAAGCGTAAGCCGGTTGTGGCCATCTTAAAAAATGCCGAGTTGAAGTCATTATCTTCGCAGTCAGTACAAAGGCTTAAATCTTTACATCGTTTGATGATGTCAGGGATTTTCAAATATTGGAATAATCGTGAAGACTTGCTGCTGATTGGTCGCCAAGTATTGCGAGATCACCTAAAGCCCCAGTTAAATCTGTCCTCGAGTCACAATTTGAGTGCGCCGGAATCTAGGTTAAGAGAGATGGCTTCAGATTCCTTTTTTGAGCAAGATAGTTATCCATTGCGCTTCACGGGCAAGGTGTTTGCTCATGGTAATTGCCATGAGGTGACAAGCAAGATCTTGTTGTCCTGGAATATCTCCTTTTTAAATATCGGCTCTATGATGACGTCGCCAGTTACCGAAGATCGCATGCGTGGCGCGTTAGAAAATTTGGTGGCAGACAGTTATCGTGGGCAGTTCATGTCTTCCATTCCTGATGCTCACGCGTTAGCGGATGTGCGTTGTAATGAAATTGAATTTCAGAGATTGAAGGCCTATCTGAAGAGTGCTGGAGTTATAGAAAATGTGGACAGCGGTAGCGGTGGAATTCGTAATTATTGGCAGTTGACCATCAGCGGTGAGCAGCGGCTAAATAAACTACTTTTGCCCGGCTAGAAAGTGGCCGCTTTAATAGTTGGGGTGGATGCTAGCCCCAGCGATATCTCTCTGTATTTAATTCCTACATATGGCAACTGGTTTCAAGGCGAAACAGCAAAATAAGCTCTATAAATCAGTGATTATTCCCCTAATATCCCCTTTTAATAGAGAGCTGAATCTAAGTTAGGTATACTGCGCGCCTCAAAACTGCTGTATGTCTGTTAGGTGTAAGCGTGATCTACAAATTGCTTTTAACATGTGCCTACTTTTTACTTTGTGCTTGTGCACCTTCTGTTTCAGAAATGAGTAAAATTCAAGGCTACACCATGGGCACGGCTTATTCAGTCATGTGGCCCGAGCAGAATAATGTTCAACCCCAAGACACCAAGAAAAAAGTCGATGTGTTGCTTTTAAATATCAACGCCCAGATGTCTACCTATCAAAAAACAAGCGAATTAAGTCAGTTTAATCAAGCCAAGGCGCCCTATACGCAAGGGATTAGTCCAGAGTTTGCGGCTGTATTGAACTTATCCTTACAAATACATTCTCTATCCCAAGGCTATTTCGATATCTCTGTTGGACCCTTAGTGAACCTTTGGGGTTTTGGTCCCGATAAAGTGACGCAGCTTGCTCCAACTAAGGAGCAGGTTGAAAAAGCACAAGCAGCCACTGGCTTGAGTGCGATTGAACTTAAAGGACAAACGCTAAGTAAAACCGATGATCGATATCTAGATCTTTCTGCGATTGCCAAAGGGTTTGCAGTTGATGAGGTGGCCGGCCTACTAGATGCTCTTGGGCTTGAGGCTTATCTAGTTGAAATAGGTGGAGAAATTCGAGTTAAAGGTAATAAAGCTGTTGGGCTACCTTGGAAAGTCGCCGTGGAAGCACCAGATTTTAATGAACGCCGAGTACAAAAAATATTAAGTTTAAAAGATGTGGCCATGGCCACATCGGGTGATTATCGCAATTACTTTGAAGAAAATGGCGAGCGCTTTAGTCACAGTATTGATCCGTTTACCGCTCGACCGGTACGACATAAACTAGCCTCAGTGACGATTATCGATACAAGCTGCGCCCGAGCTGATGCGCTGGCCACTGCTATGCTTGTTATGGGCGAGCAAAAGGCCAAAGAATTTTCAGCACAGCAAGGTATTAAAGCCTATCTAATTGTGCGAGACGAACAGGGTTTTACTGAACATCTTTCACCAGCTTTTGAAAGTTGGCTTAATCCATAAACGAGGTATATTCATGGAAATGTTATTAATTGTCTTTTCTTTTATGGTTGTTTTCATACTGCTAATGGCAGTTGGTCTTATTATTGGCCGAAAACCTATTACAGGCTCTTGTGGTGGCATGAGTGCAGTGGGCATGGAATCTGCCTGCGACGTATGTGGTGGCGATAAAGATATCTGCGATACAGAAGTTGAAAAATCCAAGAATAACAAAAATAGCAGCCTTGGCTTTGATGCAAGCTAGGTTGTGTTTGAACAGGGTATAAGGAGTTAAAATACATGGCCGATTATCACTATGATGTGATTGTGCTAGGAACCGGACCGTCCGGTGAAGGGGCTGCTATGAATGCAGCCAAGAAAGGAAAAAAAGTAGCGGTGGTGGAAAAAGCCAGCACTGTCGGGGGTAACTGCACCCATTGGGGGACAATCCCTTCCAAGGCTTTGCGCCACTCTGTAAAGCAAATTATTTCGTATAATACCAATCCTATGTTCCGTGACATAGGCGAGCCTCGTTGGTTTAGTTTCCCTCGCGTTTTAAAAACTGCTGAGCGGGTAATCGCCAAGCAGGTGAAATTGCGAACTGAATTTTACAGTCGTAATCGTGTTCACCTTTATCATGGTCAAGGGCAGTTTATTGATTCTCACACCATTGAAATTACCGATGGTCCTGAATCTAGTACGCGCCTACATGCCGACCAAATCGTCGTGGCAACTGGTTCAAGCCCATTTAGGCCTCCAGGTGTAGACTTTAATCACGAGCGAATTTACGACTCCGACACTATTCTAAAGCTGGAACACACTCCTCGAAATATTGTGATCTATGGTGCCGGTGTAATTGGCTCTGAGTACGCGTCTATTTTTAGTGGCCTAGGTGTGAAAGTTGATTTGATCAACCCGGGTGAGCGTTTATTACCATTCTTGGATGACGAAATCAGTGATGCTTTGAGTTATCACCTACGTAATAACGGTGTATTAATTCGTCACAATGAATTATTTGATTCCGTTGAAACCGAAGAAAATAGCGTTACCATGAATTTTCAATCCGGTAAGAAAATTAAAGCAGATGCCATTTTGTGGGCAGCTGGTCGTAGTGGTAATACTAAGGGCTTAGGACTAGAGCACGTGGGCGTTAAGCCGAATAGTCGTGGTCAGGTTGAAGTAGATGAAAATTACAAAACCGCTGCAGAGCATGTATATGCTGTTGGGGATGTCGTGGGCTGGCCTAGTCTTGCCAGTGCAGCCTATGACCAAGGACGTTCAGCAGCTGCTCATTTAGCGGGTGATGACGATTATTGGTTCGTAACTGATGTGCCTACCGGTATTTACACCATTCCGGAAATCAGCTCGGTGGGTAAGACGGAGCGGGAACTTACCAATGAAAAAGTACCTTATGAAGTGGGCCAGGCTTTTTTCAAAAGTATAGCGCGAGCGCAAATTACAGGTGAAAGCGTGGGTATGTTGAAGATACTCTTTCACCGTGAAACTTTTGAAATACTGGGGCTACATTGTTTTGGAGACCAAGCGGCAGAGATTATTCACATTGGCCAGGCTATTATGAAGCAAAAGGGTGGAGGCAATAACGTTAACTATTTTGTTAATAATACGTTTAACTACCCAACTATGGCCGAGGCTTATCGAATAGCCGCGCTAAATGGTCTAAACCGAATCTTTTAATCGAAGTAACAAAGATTAAAAGACAATAAAAAAGGCAGAGTAATCTGCCTTTTTTATGTCCATCGATAAGCGGTATAACGGAGCGTCTTCGAAATAGCGCCAATGTGGGCGAGTAATATAATCCTCCCATTTTAATGCTCGAGCTTTAAAGGATTACTAAAGAAGCCAAATTAATTCTGCTACACTTCACAAATTTATATTAGTAGTGGTAAGTCATGGGATTTTCTTCGTTAGGTTTGCACCCCCATCTCGTATCAGCCGCGCAGCAGGCTGGTTATCAATCTCCAACTCCCATACAAACAGAAGCCATTCCGGTTATTTTGAACCATCAAGATATAATGGCGGGGGCTCAAACGGGGACGGGTAAAACAGCCGCGTTTGCGTTGCCTATTTTGCATATGCTGTCTGGCTCGCCGCTTCCTAATTCTATGGGTAATAGAAAAGCCAATGTTCGTGCATTGGTTCTAACCCCCACTCGAGAGCTGTGTCAGCAGGTCTACAACAGCTTTGAAAAATATGCGGTTACCAGCTCTGTGAACATTGCTTTGGCCTATGGTGGCGTGAGCTTGGTGCCACAGATAAAAATGTTGGAAAAAGGCGGGGATATTTTGATTGCAACGCCTGGCCGGCTTTTAGATTTAATTTCAAAAGGCGTGCTGGAGCTTGGGCATTTACAAACCCTTGTGTTTGATGAAGCAGATCGAATGCTTGATATGGGCTTTATTACCGATATAAATCGTATTTTGAAGCGAGTGCCGAAAGAGCGCCAGACGCTATTATTTTCAGCAACATTTGATGATGCTATCTTTGAACTGAGTAAAACTCTTCTGCGCGAGCCAAAGCTGATTGAAGTGGATGCACGTAATACCGCAGCTTCAGAAGTAGAGCAGGTGGTTTATAACGTAGACGCTGACCGCAAGCGTGAATTGGTGTCTTATCTAATTGGTTCTAAAAATTGGAAGCAGGTACTTGTTTTTATTCGAACCAAGCAGGGTGCCGATGTTCTAGCGAAAGAAATGTGCAAAGACGGCCTCAAGACACTCGCCATTCATGGTGATAAGTCACAGGGTAATCGAGAAAAAGCCTTGCAAGAGTTCAAAGATGGAAAGGTTAGAGTATTGGTCGCCACGGATGTCGCTGCCAGAGGCTTGGATATTGAGCAGCTAAAATACGTCATTAATTATGAATTGCCTTACATAGCTGAAGATTATATTCATCGCATAGGTCGAACCGGTAGAGCAGGATCTTCAGGTTTGGCCATATCCCTATTGGCTCCAGAAGAAAACTACTTACTAGAAGAAGTAGAGGCTGTGCTTAACGAAAGATTGGCGCAGCAATGGTTTCCAGGGTTTGAGCCAGACTTGACCCGAGAGACTCCAAAATCTTCAAAAAACAGTCGGGGAGCTCAAAAACGTCGAGCTAAAGACAGAGCCTATGGTAAAAGCACAGCAAATAAGAGGCGCAGGCAGTAGTTAATTGATGTGGCCATTTACGTTGTTAATTGTGTTTTCTAAAATTCGAGGAATTACTCATTTTTAGCCAAATTTGCCAATGGCCCTGACCCTTCTATGCTTTATATAAAGTAAATAGATGAGGCTAGGGCATGGCCATTACCCAAAGGCAAAAGCAGTTAGTAATTGAGAGTTTTAAAAAAGTGGAGCCCATTAGCGAAGTGGCTGCCGATATATTCTATAAAAAGTTGTTTGAGTATGACCCATCTCTTAAACCTTTATTTAGAAGTGATATCAAGTCTCAAGGTAGAAAGTTAATGGCCGCATTGAAGCTAGCAGTGAGCAGCTTAAATGACCTAGATGCGCTAGTGCCGGTTTTGCAAAAAATGGCGGTAAAGCATGTGGAATATGGCGTAAAGGTAGAAGATTACACTCCGGTTGGAAATGCATTGTTGTTTGCGTTATCACAAGGGCTTGGCGATGGTTTTACTAAAGAACTAAAAGGAGCTTGGGCTGACACCTATAAAGTGATGGCAACCGTAATGCGTCAGGCCGCCTACTCAAATTTTAACCCTGATACATTTAAGAATCATAAATATTATGTTCATGGGTAGTCAGGGTTAAAGAGGAAATTAGTCCTTTAGCTCTTTAATAAATTCAGCTGGAATATTTTGTTTGCAGTAACCTAGGCCTAGCAAATTAAGGTAATCCATTCTGTCGGCTTTAATAGGATCCACTTCAGGAGCTGTTAAGTTATTGCCTTCGTAGATAGCTTTAATGGTGTCCATAAACTCGCCGACTCCGCTCATGATCATAGCCGCACCACCTACATCTGTTTTAACGTTTGTATTTAGCTCTTCAGGTAGAGTAATCGCTAAAACTACTGGCGCTTCATCTTGTGCAAATAAAGTGTTACGAGATTGGCTACGACTTTGCGCCCAGAAATAGGCTAGTTCCCTACTTTGGGTTAAAAATATAGGGTCCTTATGTTCATTGTATGTGCTTCCAATAGCGATCATTGCACCCTTGGTTTTCTTGTTAGATTCAGCATCCCCTGAGGATTTTAGGCCGTTTTTACTAATGGAATCGACTAGGCCAGATGCGGTACCGTGATACCAAGTATTACTGGTTTTAAAGCCTTCCTGGGTTAGTAATTGGGCGGAATCTTGAAGGAAAGCTGGGATTTGGCTATTTGACATAATGGACTTGGCTCCGAAGTTATTTGCCGGCCAGTGCTATGTTAACTCTGGTTGGCGTACTGCATGGCGCGATTATATCAGGGTTTTTTGAGAATGTTGGCCGTCGCTGAATATAGGCATTATAACTAAAATTAATGCTGCTAAGGATAGGTATTAATAGACTAGTATCAATTTCATTAATAGTTACTGTTTATAGTAATTAGGTAGTCTTATGGAATTTTCTTTTGCAGGCTGGTCGGTGGTGCTTGCCCTCAGCTAACGGTAATCTCTATCTTTTCTACTATATTCTAAATTTAGAAACGCCACATTTTCTGATTTAACCGAAGCTGAGAATAATAATTATGAAACATCTACGTACTCCAGAAGAGCGTTTTAAACGTCTTCCCAATTATCCCTTCGAGCCCAATTATGTGGAAATTGATGGCTTACGCATGCATTACGTTGATGAAGGCCCTAAAGATGGCAAGGTTGTCTTGATGATGCATGGGGAGCCTAGTTGGTCTTATTTGTATCGTTACATGATTCCAGTGTGTGCTGCTGCAGGACACCGAGTGATTGCCCCTGACCTAATTGGTTTTGGAAAATCAGACAAGCCCACTGAAATAGAAGATTATTCTTATCAAACTCACATGGATTGGATGAAGGCGTTTATTGAAAAGTTGAACCTCACTGATATTACCTTGGTGTGTCAGGATTGGGGGTCGCTTATCGGATTACGTTTGGCTGCAGAAAATGAATCTCGCTTCGCGGCCATAGTGCTGGGCAATGGTATGTTACCTACAGGGGATGAGGGAGAAATGCCCAAGGTGTTCAAGATTTGGCAGAACTTTTCCCGTTATAGCCCTTGGTTTCCTATTGCTCGAATAATTGAAGGAGGTAGCTTTAAATCCTTTAGCAAAGATGAGCGCCGTGCCTATGATGCGCCTTTTCCAAGTGCTGCTTATAAAGCAGGTGCCAGAGCCTTTCCGAGGTTAGTCCCGACAGACGGCAATAATCCAGCCAGCCCGGCGAATAGGGCTGCATGGGAAATACTGAAGAGATGGGAGAAGCCATTTCTAACCACATTTAGTAATGGTGATCCTGTTACCCGCGGATTTGATAAGCTATTTCACAAAATGGTGCCAGGGACCAAAGGAATGCCCCACTTGAAATTAAATGGTGGTCATTTTCTACAGGAAGATGCCGGCACTGAGTTTGCACAAGCGGTTAATCAAATGTTGGCCGGTTCCGTGTCTAATACGACGACAGAAACAACGTAAAATATCACTACAGGCGCCAGCTTTTCTGGCGCCGTTCCTTTAAAAAATTAAAACTCCATTATAGAACGATTGTGCCGCCTATTCACTCGAGTCGGCTTGCCCAATGCCGGTACTGAACTAAGGTTTACAATAGGGTTTAGTCTAGTAATTGGAGCTTAAATGGACGTTAGCGACGCGCGAAAACGCCGTAGCGCCATATTGAAAACGTTAAATATTCCGCCTGCGTCCGCCGCCAGTGATCAATTGCTTGAGCTGGTTAAAGATGAAGAGGTTGATATACCGTCACTTGCTCAAGCCATTCAGGCCGAGCCAGGCATTACTGCCCGTGTCATTAGTATTGCCAACTCATCATTTTTTTCTGCACCAAACCCTGTACATACTGTTGAAGAAGCCATGATAAAGGTTCTGGGTTTAAAGACCGTGCGCAGCCTGGTCATGAGTATGTTGCTGGGCCCTAAGTTTAATACCAAACCTTGCCCTGTGTTTTCATTACAAGGTTACTGGTGTCGTGCTCAGTCGGTGGCGCAGTCAGCTGCGTTGCTGGCCAAAAAAGTCAGTACGATAGATGTGAATAAAGTCTATTTAGCGGGTTTGCTGCACAGTATGGGGCAACTTCTATTGGTGCATCACTTTCCTAAAGAAATGAACAAGTTACTGCCTGATTTGATAAAACTTGGTAATCAGGAGCGATTAGAGCATGAGCGTAAAGTATTGGGTATCAACTCCTGTGATGCAGGTAGTTGGATAGCAAAGCGGTGGGATCTACCAGTGGAGACTGCGATAACGCTACAGCACTATCTTGACCCAGACTATAAAGGTGATCATTGGGAGGTTGTGCGTACCGTGGGTTTTGTAGTGCGCTACCTTCAGCAAGGAGATCACCCAAAAGCGAATGAAAAATCAAACTTTCCTGAGTCGGAAACTTTTGCCAGCTTGTTTGATGTTGAATTGACGCAGTTGCAGTTATGGCAAAAGAGTTTTGATGAAATAGAGCAATCTGTAAGCCTACTTGCTGAGTTTTTAATTAGCCATGAATAAACAAAACAAAACAGTTGAGTTGGATGATGAAATGCGAGCGGGATTACACAGCTCGCTAAATGCCATTACCTTATTGGTGGAGCATGGCTTGAATGGTTCGTCTCAGCTTGAGCTAATTGGCGAGGCTTTGCTTATTCTTGTGCGTGACGAAAAGTTTGAATACTGTGCTTTTTTTAGTGAAGAGTTTGGTCAAGCCAAATTAGAAGCAAAAGTGTCAGTAGACGAAGAGTTTGGCATTACCCAGGGCCAAGATTTATTACCGGGTTTCATTTCTGAAGAGACGGAAAGTATAGAGAGACTATTTGCGAAGTTAAAAGGGAAGCCACTTCCTACTGAAGATATTATTTTTAATATCGAGGGCCGTCACTGCAGCATGATGTGCGCGAGTCTGTGTTCGCACGGGGTGATATCAGGTTTGCTGGTGGCTTTTCATATTGAAAGCGATTTTTTTGATGCTTGGCACGAGAGAACCTTAAAAATATATTCGAAAACCTTACAGCACCTATTGGCTGGACAGAGCAATATTTGTGAGCTAGAAAAACAAGTTGAAATACGTACTCAAGAATTAAAAGCAGCCAGTGACGAAGCTTATAAACACTCCCAGGCAAAAAGTGAATTTTTAGCCAGTATGAGTCACGAAATACGCACCCCCATGAACGCTATTCTTGGCTTTAGTCAATTGTTGCAGATAGATGCAGCAGAGCCATTAACTGAAGGACAGGAGGAATATGTTCAGCACATCCTTGAAAGTGGTAACCATCTGCTGGAACTTATTGATGATGTCTTGGATATGTCCAAGATTGAATCCGGCTTGGTAAAGCTAAACAAACAATCAGTCTTTTTATATAAGCTAATAGAAGATATTAGCTATATGTACGCAATAAGGTGTAAAGACAAAGGGTTACAGTGGAGAGTGAATAATGATTTGGAAAAAACCACCTTAGTGCATATGGATGTGCAAAGAGTACGGCAAATATTAGTGAACTTAATTTCCAATTCTATTAAATTTACCGAGACTGGGTTTGTGGAACTGAAAGTTATTAAACTTGCCCAAGGTGATTACCATTTTGAAGTTAGTGATAGTGGTATGGGGATGAGCGACGTAGAAATGACTGAGGTATTCGAGCCTTTTGTGCAAAAAGGAGCGGGAATAAAACATGGAGGCACAGGGTTGGGGTTGTCTATTTCTCAAAAGCATGCTCAGTTAATGGGGTCAGAAATTAAAGTAAAATCCAAGTTAAATGATGGGGCCTGCTTTAGTTTTGATCTGCCGCTAGAAAATACCAACGAAAGTGACAAAAAGCCTAAGAAGGTGGTGAGTCATCTAGTTGAAGGGCAAAATATTAGAGCCTTGGTGGTGGATGATGAAAAGACAAGCCGTGTGCTTTTGTTAGGTTTGCTCGAGGGAATAGGGATTCAGGTATACGAGGCCAGCAACGGTATTGAAGCATTGAGGCAGTTAAAAAATAATTCGATCGATATTATCTTTCTTGATATTCAGATGCCCATCATGACCGGATTAGAGGCGCTAAATTATATTGTTAAAATGGTTGATAAACCCAAGTGTGTTGCGGTCTCAGCATTTATTAAAGAAGAGGATGTTAAGCGCTATCTGGATTCAGGTTTTCATGACGTGATATCTAAACCTTTTCAGTTTGATACCATTTTTAACTGCCTACAAAAACAGCTTTCAGTGGAATTTAAATATAGATAGAACTCCGCTTTAATTCCTGTGTGCTATTTCAAACGTTTTCTACTCTAGGCTAAATAATTTTGCTCTTACCATCGCTCTATATTGGTTAGGGGAGGTGTTTAATAATCGTTTAAATAATTTATTGAAATGTGCTAGATCTTGATAACCCACCTGCTCAGAAATTTCATGGATTGATAAGTTACTGGTTTTTAATAATTCTTTGGCCGTCTCTATACGTATCTGTTGCAAATAATGAAGAGGGGTGGAGCCGGTTGCGTCTTTAAAGCGTCGATTGAAACTTCGTACACTCATTTTAAATAGCTCGGCCACTTCACTTAATACAATGTTCTTACTGAAATTGTCTTGGAGCCAAACTTGAGTTTGCATAATGTCTTCATCGGGATGATGGCTCTTGCCATCTATGTAGCTGGTGCTTTTGTAAGACTTTCTAATTTCGTGTGAGAAGTGTCGTTCCACATGCATAGCGGCTAATTTGTTATAAATTTTTTGAATTAAATAAACCGTAAGGTCGGCCAGTGAATTAACGCTGGCTGCGCTGTATAAATTACCCGCTTGTACGATAAAATACTGTCGCTTTAATTGCACCTTAGGGTAATCCCGTTGGAATCGATCGAAATAATACCAGTGCGTGGTGGCGGGTTTGTTATCTAATAATCCGGCTTCAGCCAGAAAACAAACCCCTGTTCCCACACTACAAATAATAGCGCCTTGATTGTGATGATGAAGTAACCAATTTAACAGGCGTTTGTTTTTTCTAAGAGCAGCTTTGGGATTACGCCAAAGTGCGGGTAAAAAGATGATATCGGTTTGCATGACATCTTCAATGCAAGCGTCTGGCGTAATATCAAACCCTGCACCTGTTGTGACTTTATTGGTATTTAGTCCGACGCTTTTAATATTTAAATTTGGAGCGTTTCTGTTTTCAACTTGAGCTGCACTTTCACCGGCTTTCAGCATTTCAAGGGGCAGTGAGGCACTGGTGGCCAGCATTTGATTGCAAAAGAAAAAGGTGATGTTTCGCATGTTCTACGCTCTTTAAAAATTGTGGCCAAAATGCCTTTAAATATGGCCTTAATGCCTAATAAGTAGTCACTATATGGCCTTCAGGGGCATTTATATAGCCAATATTAGCACTAATAATGCCCTTGGCTAGTATGGCCTAAATAATGGCTAAAATGCCAAGGCTGAAAATTAGATTCATCCTTAAACTGTTTGTATTGACTGATTTTTCAAAGAGAGCACTCGTTGGAAGTCAGAATGAAAAATTATGTTTAAGGGGTATCAGTATGGCTTGCTTGCCAGTTATTGTGGGATTTGGCGGTTATAATTCTGCGGGGCGCAGCTCATTTCACCATGGCTATCAAAGAATGGTGATAGAAAGCCTAGCAGTACAAGAGCGCCGAGAAACGCTGGCTGATTTGGCTATTTTGATGGGCATGTTACGTTTCGAATCGGGCCAATACCTAGATGAAAATGATCGTGTCTACTCGCTGAGTGGAATTGATGAAAACCTTGCAAGCCAAATTTTAGATCGTTCTTTGGTTCGCCGTATTGAAAATCAATACTTTGATGTGGATGCTCTACATTGGCAGAAAGACGTGACGCTAAAATCATCGAGCTCCGAGGGCCAATCATTTACTTTAAGTAAAAAAGAATTGCCTGTGCCTGTACCAAAAAACTGGTTGGTCACTGAGATAGACCCAAAACAAGTTGAGGTCACCATTACGGGTGAGCTAAACGTGAAAATGGATAGTTATCGTGAAATCACTGTGAAATCTGCCGGCCAATTGCCGTCCGGTTTCGATCCGGCCAAGCACTATAAATCGCGCTTTCATCCCCGCGCCTTGCAAATGGCTATTCTTGGTGCGTCAGATGCGATTCATTCTATTGGTATAGATTGGCAAACTATAATGGATTCGGTGCAACCTGATGAGGTGGCTGTGTATTCCAGTAATGCTATGAGCCAGCTTGATGAACAGGGCTTAGGAGGTATGCTCCAATCTCGATTAAAAGGCGGGCGTGTGACCACCAAACAATGCCCACTGGGGCTTAACTCCATGCCTGCAGACTTTGTTAATGCTTATGTGTTGGGCAGCCTGGGTTCTACAGGGGCCATCACTGGGGCGTGCGCCAGTTTCTTATACAATCTACGTGCGGGTATTGAAGACATAGCCAGCGGTCGCCGTCGTGTGGTGGTGGTGGGTAATAGTGAAGCGCCGCTGACGCCTGAAATAATTGATGGTTATGCCACTATGAGTGCTTTGGCCAGTGTGGAAGGGTTAAAGAAGCTGGATGGGGTTGAAGTACCTGATTTCCGCAAAACCAGTCGTCCATTTGGCGAAAACTGTGGCTTTACCATTGCCGAATCAACTCAGTATGCAGTGTTGATGGATGACAAGTTAGCCATTGAGTTGGGAGCTGATATTCATGGCGCTGCCACAGATGTATTTGTGAATGCCGATGGTATTAAGAAGTCCATCTCTTCTCCTGGGGCGGGTAACTATATAACTATGGCTAAGGCAGTCGCGGCAGCTCGAGCCATGTTAGGAGATGAGGCGGTTCAAAAGCGTAGTTTTGTTCAGGCCCATGGCTCCAGTACACCGGCTAATCGAGTGACAGAATCGGTAATATTCGATTCCGTTGCCAAGGCTTTTGATATCGAAAAATGGCCCGTCACGGCAATTAAATCTTATGTGGGTCATTCATTAGCTCCCGCTAGCGCTGATCAGTTAATGGCAAGTCTAGGTGTGTTTAAACATGGCATCTTGCCGGGAATTAAAACCATTGATAGCGTGGCTAAAGACGTTCATCAACAGAGACTGGATATCCCTTTACAGGATAGAAAAGAAGAGGCAGGTGCTTGGGATGTGGCCTTTTTAAATTCAAAAGGTTTTGGTGGCAACAACGCCACTGCCACCGTTTTATCACCTCAAGTGGTTCAGGAAATGCTCACAAAACGTTATGGTCAGGAAGTGATGAGTGACTATGAAAAGAAACGTGAAATAACTCGAAACAAAGCCAATGCCTATGATGAACAAGCCAGTAAGGGTGACTTAAATGTTATATATCGTTTTGGCGAGAAAATGATTGATGAATCTGAAATCAAGCTATCAGATAAAGCGATTGCTATGCCTGGTTATAAAAATGAGATACCTCTACCTCAGCAAAATCCATTCTCTGATATGTTCTAATTTTTATAGTTTGGAAATTATGAATACCGGAATATAGGAAATAAAAAGAGAGGTGAACCTCTCTTTTTATTTATATGGAATTTGTTATTTTAGGAAGGTTTTGGACTAAACGTCACTAAACCACCAAGTGGTACGGCGCTGAAAACATCACTGTTAGCAATGAAATCCTGCACAAAAAAATGTTCAAATTGAAGCGGACTGGGCTGCTTTTTGAAAATACCCGCAAAGGCCATTCCTTCTTTATTTTGGCAAGCGCCTAAGCGCTGCATCACGTTGTTCACATAAGCCTGTAAACTGGTTTCATCCAGAGTGAGCTTAGGTAAACGCTGCTTAAGTATGGTTACAATGGCGTGATCACTGGGTCCGCCTTTGATGGCGTTCAAAGCAAATGCTGGGCTCATGGTGGCTGCAGTGCCCGCCGATACCGCCAAAGAGGTGGTCATAAACTTTCTACGATTAAGCGTAATGCTCATAATGCTTTCCTTTTATAGGCAATGTTTGTATTGCTGTGTGAGAAGGCTAGTTGAATAAATCTTCTCTCATTACGGGTAATGGTTAAATGTTAGTGCTTTGTGGTATCGCTGAAGGTAGAAGAACCTTGTAAGGTTTTTCAAAGCTTTCATTCCGGGTGTTGATGTCGTTTTCAATGGTGGCTAAAGCGTCCTTGAAATTAGACAGGGGGATTACCACGCTAAGGTCACCAAAGTGGCCAAAGTTATATTCTCCCAATTGGGTGTGATAAATAGAGCCTAAAAGATCCAGCGTTTCTGCACCCTGCATGGCATTTTCCATGGGTGGAAAGAAATTAAGGAAATCATCTTCAGTGTGGCTAGTATCCGTTGGTGCAGGTACATAACCGGCCATAGGGTACATGGGGGCAAAGGCCATCTGTGTCTTTTGCGGGAAGTTCACTGCCGCGTGTTGAACGCTGCCGTTAAAAATAGCCATGGTGACGGTGTCAATGAGTAGCGTTAATGAACTAATGCCAGTTCCCGTTTCATCGCCAAAACCTTGTAAGCGGCCGCCAGATTGGCTGCCTATTTCTTCAGACCAAGCCTGTAATTCAGTGTCGTTCATCACATCACTATTGCTGCTGTAATACAGTGCTAAATATTCTTCCACCCAATCATGAATCGCCCCCCAAAGTACTAATGCATCATCTCGGTAAGGGAAGTAGGGTAAATCCAATACGCCGCGATTGGCCAAATTCACAGGTGGAAATGAATCTCTGAAGGAATGGTTGGTTCTGGCCATTACCGCTTGTGCATGAAGGGACTCGGTAGTCCCAGATAACAAAACGGGGACAGGTGTGCCTTCGGGTAATAAAATCTCGGTGGCTAACCAGTTAATGAAAAAGGTACCTTCAAAATGCGGGGCTAATAAAATGTAGAGCGGGTGGCGATAAGACAGCTGTCGGTACGTGCCCAGTGCAATGGCTTCTTGCACTAGGTGAGTTGTGCCTAGGTGCGAATACAATTCGTGGTGGTTGGTATCGGCTACTTGCACCGCTGCCTTGGCGATTTTCCAGGTCCAGCCATCGTTGGGCGTGAAGATAGGATTAGTGCTGTTGTCCTGATTACATTGTATGGCAATGGGTTTTAACTTAGTGCCGTTTTTGGGTAAGGCAAACAAAGCCATTGGTGCATAAACATATTTGGGCTGTGTCGGTAATGCACCGGGTTCCATAATGCTTAACATTTCAAAATCGGCTAGGAATAAGCGGCCTTCGCTGCTGGCTGCTGCCAAGCTGTCATTAGTAAAACTAGCCGTTGCGGTAAAGATGGCATCAGTAACCGGGAAACGGCTTTCTAGGTTGCTAACTTGCTTTATCGTCATGGGATTAAGACCGGCGACACGAAGCTCAGCAAAATGGTCGTCATCATCATAAAGGTTGTAATATTCAGGCAATTCGAAGGATTGAAATATCAGTTCAAAGTCTTCAAAATTTCTGGGGCGACCCACTGGCCGTGCAGTTTCTAATAACGCTAGGATGGCTTTAATCGTATCAATAAATTCAACAGTGCCTATGTTGTTATAAATATCGGACAGTGCGGTTTCTAGATCAATTTCGGCTGTATTTAGATCAGTATTATCTCTTACTTGAACGGCATTGCGTTGCTGGTTAAATAGCGTATCGATAACGGTAGCAATCCAAGGGGCCTTGGGAACATGCGCTAACGGCAGTTTTTTATTCATGGCCAGTGTTGGCAGTATGTCGTAAACAATCTGATAGGTTTCTCTTTCATCTTCCAAAGCATTGCTTCGTGAAGTGGGAAACCAATCATTTTGGGGCAAGCTTGGTAACAGTACAGTCATGGGTGGATTACCTTTGAATTTTTGACGAACTTACCCTACTAACTTAGCGAATATTCACTCTGGGTTGTTGCGTCTGTCCTTGTTAGTGGTTAGCAAAAAATGATTTGCTGGATTGGTGAGAATCTGTGTAGCGTACCGCACTAGCCCTTATGTTTAGCGGCTAAGTTGCTTAAACAGTATTGAGGGCAATTAATTTGTGCAAGCTCTAGAATAGAGTTTTTATTCAAAAATAATGCCTCAGCATGAGCTCTGTAAGATGATGCTAATCAATGGTTGAAATGGTTAGGGTGGCGGTTAGCTTAGGCTGTATCTTCTTCCCTTTGGATGGCTGGTTTTGTCTGTAGATCATTGTGACTAGGTCGCTATCTTTAACTAAAGAAGAGCAAATTGAATTGAGGGGAGTTGCTCTGAACTTGCCTCAATTTTTGTGAAGGGTAGGGCAGAATTTAGCTTAATTAGGTTATTTTAAATTTTTCCGAATGACTTCAATGTGTGTTCGATTCGCTCCAAGGTCACTGTATCCCAATCGAGAAGCTGACCTCACCTGTACCTTTTTATCCTCAACCAAAAATTCCATATCGTCTACAAATCCCATTATATCGGATGTGAATTGCGCATAAATATACCTGCCTGTGTGTTGAACCAAATGCATATTTGAGTGCTGTTTAATCAAGCTCAGTAACTCTTTTTCTATCAAATTTTTATCATCACTAAACAATATAGGATCAATGCTGTGTACATCATCAATTTCAAAGCTGGATACGCAATTAGGAGAATTGGGGCAGGATTGAAGTAGATGGTTATTGACGCCTAAATTATTTGGCATATTACCGGTGCAAGCCGTTATCAAAAGGGTATAAAAAGCAATTAGGCACGGCTTGTAGATATTACCAATTAGGGAGGATAAAAAGTTCAAGGACGTCTTCATTTAGATCTCTTAAGCAGGGTTTAAATAGCAGGTTAGCGTGAGGTGCAATGTCCTAGCAAGTTAAAGGCTGTTAGAACTCATATGTTTAGGGTATTGAACTAATCGATGTAATGCGCCATTTGGACAGGTGTATTCTTATAACTATACTTAGGAGAGGTATTGCCCTTGGGCTTTCCGCTGGGTTTTGTTCTTGGAGTCACCTATGTTTAAGCGAATTAAAATATCTACAAAATTACTGGCAGGAAGCCTGGCTTTTTCAGGCTTGGTGGCAGTAGCCTTCATTATTATTTTAATTTCTATTGGCAAGACTTCTAACATTAGTCTGGAGCAGCAAGGGTATGTGGAAAGCCAGGTAGAGGTTATTAATAAACAAAAAGCTCTGATGCAGGCTCAGCAACTTGAATTGAATAAAATTGCCCTAGCCAATGAAATTAGTAAGGAATTTCGCGATATGCGTGCGTGGTTATTAGATCTTTCCCTTAGCTGGCTAAATGAGGCCGAAGATTCCGCAGCGCAATCTCTTGAGCATCTAAATGAACTGTTAGAAAAGCTGGCACAAGTGGACGACGCCACAGCTCAAGACATAAAGAATAAAAGTGAGCAGCTATATGAGTTGATGCTGGTAGCCGTGGATGTCTATGTAGATGAAAACCGGGTGCAGGGTAATACTTTGGTAGCTAAAGGGAGAGTATTAACCGCCCAGATAGATGAGCTCATTGTTGGCTTGGAAAAAAATAGTGAACTGAAATTTGCGGAAATTAACCAGCAGGTAAGCGCTGCCGGTCTGGAAGTAACACGTTCGGCAGAGCAGGTGAAGCAAGCGGCCAATGTGGTGGTGAGTGATAACGCTACATTGCATCAAGTGGTTTTAGTGGTTTTGATTGTATTTGTACTGTTAAGCGGACTTTATACTTTTATCATGCGACGGGAGGTGTGTGGGCCTATTGAGCGTTTACGCAATACTGTTGAGACTATCCAGAAAACTTCGGATCTTACCGGCCGTTTCGAGGTGCGCTCCCTTGATGAAATTGGCGTAACGGGCATGGCCTTTAACGAAATGATTAAACAATTCAGCGAAATTGTCACTCAGGTGAATCAAGCTTGTTTAAATTTGGATAGCGCCATCTCCAATATGGTGTCTTTAATGCAAAAAACTAAGGGCAGTGTGGTTTCTCAGCAAGGTGCAACAGATCAGGTTGCGACCGCTATTAATGAAATGGCTTCTACGGTGCAAGAGGTGGCCAGTCATACTCAACAAGCTACTGATTCTACAGCAGGGGCGAAAACAGCGGTTATTGATGGTCGTAAAGTGGTGGATGCCTCTGTGGCTCAAACCTTGAGTTTGTCGGGGATGATCAATGAAGCAAATGAAGTGATTGCTAGAGTGGAAAATGACAGTAGTGCCATTGGGTCAGTGGTAGATGTGATTCGAGGGATTTCCGAGCAGACCAATTTATTGGCTTTGAATGCTGCCATTGAAGCGGCTAGGGCAGGAGAGTCGGGCAGGGGATTTGCAGTAGTGGCCGATGAGGTTCGAAGTCTGGCACAGCGCACTCAACAATCCACGGAAGAGATTGATAAAATGATTCAAAATTTACAAAGTGGCAGCCACCAAGCCGTTGAATTAATGGGTAAAGGTAATGAAGGTGCTCAATCTGCTGCTGCTCAGGCAGAAAAAGCAGGAGAGGCGCTAGAGGTGATCGATGGCAAAATGAGCGAAATTAATGAGCTTAATATTCAAATTGCTACTTCGGCCGAGGAGCAATCGGCTGTTGCCGAAGAAATAAACCGCAATGTAGTGAATATAAATGAAGGTTGTATCTCAGCTACTCAAGCTGTGCAGCAGACGGTAGATGCCAGTGAAAATTTATTGATGTTATCAAATGAATTAGCTGGATTGGTTAAGCAGTTTAAAGTTTAGAATTTATGCTTTTTCAGAGCGTTAAAATAATTGAGGTTGATGTAGCTCTCACCTTATATTATCTGCTATTTGATAAATGTTCTCTGGCCATCTGTGGGTAATCGCTGATAATGCTGTCTGCTCCATTGGCCCTTAATTTTTCCAAGTCGTCTCTTGAATTGACCGTCCAGACGCAGACACATAACCCCAAACTCTGGGCTTTTTTGATACGTCTTTTACTTGCAAGCTTTATGTTTAAAGCAAGAAGTTTACAGTTGAGTTTTTGGGCGGTTCGAATCCCACTCGGTATTGGCCACTCCTGAACATAGCCTCTGGGAATATTGGGTAGAATGCGCTGAAATACCCTCAACATACCTACATGCTTACTGGTAATGACCACCTTTTCGTGAAGAGAAAATTTATCGATTAGGCGTTTCATTGGGCGAATAAATTTTGGGTTGGAACTTTGGGTTTTAATTTCAAACTGCCAGTGCAAAACATTAGGGCAAGCAGACACTACTTCTTCAAGGGTAGGGATGCCTTGATCTATTCCTTTAAGGTGTGTTTGGGAGAGTAATTGAGCTTTGCTTTTACTTACCGCCAAAGGGCTATTGGCAAGCCGCAATAGTTTCTCATCATGCACGACCATAAGTTGGTTGTCTGAGCTTAGACGTATATCCAGCTCGAATCGATCAACCCCTTGACTGGCAGCAAGCGTAAAACCCAGTAAGCTATTTTCCATGACAACACCCTTGGCGCCTCTGTGCCCATATGTCTCCATAAATAAATGACTCCTAAAAAGGTGTTAGCGTCTTCTCATGTTTAAAGAGTGTTGTAACGATGAACACGAATACTGGGTAGAAAAGGTTCATCTTCAATTTTTCGGTCACTGCGTATCGCTCGTTTACGTTCCATAGGGGCCTCCATATCGGGCTCATTGTGAGACGGCATTTTTTGATCAGGTGATGCTTTAAATAATATAGGCAGAGAAACATTCATGGCTAGACGTGCAGGTAGTGCATTGTCGTCATAGAATAAATTGGCCCGCATAGTAGGGGCTAGATTTTGAACTTTGGCCAAAGGTGTATGACCTGGAAGCTTACTTAATAAATTTAATTGAGTTTGAATATGATCACTGCTGGTATCTAGATTTAGCAGTGCTTGTTGAGCTTGTTCAACGGTGTATTTTTGAATACTACGCCCAGAGTGGTACCAGTTAAATCCAACTCGACTGGGGCTGCGTTCAATGACTGGAATGTGCCTCCAAGTTTGCTTGAGATGCAAGCGAGTTAGTCCTGAAAAGTGCAGACTGTCTCTGAGCTGACTATGACGTTTAGCAAGTTGCCCTTTGAGCTCGTTCCAGTGTTTTTTCTGTTGGTTTTGCAATTGTTTAACCTGCTCTTTAAAGGTTTCTTTGTATTGATTAATAATTATAGCCTGTTTTAATTGCTCTTCATTTGCTGCGATTAACCCGAAACAACTCCTGGTTTCGCGGCCATCCTGACCATTCTGATACCAATAATCCTGATAATAATTAGTGGCTTTTTGTAAAGGCGTGAGATTTTGGGCTATATCTGCCTCAGACAAAGGCAGCCAAAGGCTATTTTTCTGGCTGTGCAAACTTTTACAAAGCAGTTGGGAGCCTTTGACAATTTGATCAAATGATTCGATTAACAGGCTAGTGTTCATATTTATACCGTTATCTAATTTGAGGGAAGCTTAACGTCTCGGCTGATCAATTAGCAAGAAGTAAAAATGAGTGGCTAGGCGATTGCTAATACCAGCATGCGAAGGGCTAGCAGAGTTAACAAAATCTTAAATAAAGGAAAGAATATCTTTTCAGGCAGAGAATGACGGAAGAAGCTGCCAATGTATGAGCCTGCTATGGCAGCAAGGCTTAAGGTGATAATTAATTTGGCATGAGTAATGAGTTGGACACCTAATAAGCTGAAAAATACAATTTTAACCAAATGGCTAGCCAGCATAATAAAAGCGTTACTGGCAATGATGGCTTCTTTGCCTAGGCCTTTTTTTAATAATAAGGCATTTCCCAAAGGGCCGGTGGCACCCAGCGCCATCCCGAGGCTTCCTTGCAAAAACCCAAGCTTAAGAAAAGGGTGTCGGTTTTTAATTTTTAATGCTTTAAAGTCGGGTCTTGGAAGAAAGTGGCCCCAAGTGAGCCAAAGTATGTAAAGTGCAATAATCCCTTGCATCCACTGCCAATTAAATAGTTGGATGAATGGCAGCATTAATGCTGCACCCAGTACAATGCCAGCAGATACAGGCAATATAATAGTCCAGTTAATATCTTTTTTAGCCAAGTAAGCACGGCTGCCATTGCTACTGGCCTGTATAACGCCATGGATGGCGATTAGCGTATTAGCCGGAACTGAGCCGGCTAAAATACCCATTAATATAAGGCCGCCACCTTGTCCCATAATGGCTGCAAATGTGCTGGTTAACAGCGTTAAAAATGCTAATAAGTATAGATCCAATGAGCACTCCAGTATCAGGGGAAAGCATGGCTACGCATTAAAGAACTTTTTAAGTAAGGTGCCAATAAATATTTTAGTCGTCTCTGCATCGTCTTAATTTATTAAAGTAATAAAGCGCCAATTCGGATGAAACTCGGAAAAATAAATACAAAAATGTTAAATATGAATTTTCGCTTTAATGACGTCACACAAACGCCTAATATAAGCACTAATTTAAAACCTTTCAGAGCGAAGATTAAGCCTAATTGCTCAAGAATTACCCAGGATAAAAAACATGTTAATGCTGGTGTCACCCGCAAAAACTCTTGATTTTGAAAGCCCCTTGCCGATTAAAGAGTTCACTAATCCCGAAATGTTGGAAGACGCACAGGAGCTAATCGATCAGCTAAAAAGCCTAAGTCCAGCAGATGTGTCTGAACTTATGGGGCTAAGCGATAAACTTGCCCACTTAAATGTGACACGCTTTCAACATTGGCAGACACCTTTTACTGTTGAAAATGCGCGACCGGCTATTTATGCCTTTAAGGGAGATGTTTACACTGGGTTAGATGCCTACTCATTCAATAAAAATGACATGAAATTTGCCCAAAAACATTTTCGAATGCTTTCAGGTCTATATGGTCTATTAAAACCTTTGGATTTAATGCAAGCCTATCGTTTAGAGATGGGAACGAAATATTCTAATCTTCGCGGTAAAAACCTTTATGAATTCTGGGGGGATAGTATTACTGCGAAGTTAAATGAGGAGCTAAAGCCGAAAGATATATTGCTAAACCTAGCTTCTAATGAATATTTTAAGGCCGTTAATAAAAAAACATTAGCCGCTGAGATTATTACGCCAGTTTTTAAAGATGAAAAAAATGGTCAATACAAAATCATCAGTTTTTATGCAAAAAAAGCCAGAGGGCTCATGGCGGCTTATGTAATTAAAAACAGAATTAAAAATGTCGAGGATATCAAGCAGTTTAACATGGCAGGCTATCGTTATAATGCTGATCTTTCTAAATCTAAGGAATGGGTGTTTATACGTGATTCGGCTGATATTTAATCGAGTTCTGCTCTTTGTAATCCTTGCTCATTCTTTGAATTCGCTGGCTGCAGACCCTTCACTTTCATGGAAAACCCATGAAAGTGAG
>JBALXQ010000034.1:0-68943 GCA_036960565.1 Bermanella sp. | reverse complement strand
CCAACGGGCTGGTTTCCCATAAAGACACACATACTAGATCTCCCAGCGCTTCTTTTTCTATTTGCAAATTACCCTTGGCTTGGCTGGTTTGGTTATCCAATAAGCTAAAGGGCAAACGTCCGAGGGAATCGTTTGAATAATGCTGCGTTAATAATTCGATAAACCTAGGCTGCACTTCAAAAAAAAGCCCATGACGATCACACAAAGCCAGCGCTGCCTTATTTAGCGTATCTTTTTTCTGCTTTAAATGTAAAAAATAACCATGGGAAGCAGCCTGAACTAGGTGATAAACCATACGCGGCAACACCGCCCTATCCTCTTGACTAAACCGTTTTTCACGGTCAAATCGGTACAAACTTACCAAACTCATGATGCCCGTATTCTCATCGGGCAATAATACTCCCATCACCCTCTCGACCGAGTACTGTGAAAAAAACTCAAGATAAACTTGGCTACCATAAAAAGCGTCATCATCCATTACCTTAGACATGTCCACCGTGGTCGCCGGATTTGCCTTTAGGGCATCGTAAAATGGATTAATTAACTTAAATTGTGCCAGCGCTTCAGGGTAGCTTTCGTCTACCCCTAGTACATCAACACTGTGAAATCCTTCTGAATCTAGGTGCCCTGTACCCCACAAGGCACCATCAAAATCAATGATTTGAGCTAACTCAGTCAACGCGCGGCGTCGATAATCTTTAGTTGCCAGCGCTGCCAAACGATACAGGCGCGCAATACAAGCATCCAATTCATTCATTTATTTTATTTCCCATACAGCCATAAAATTGAGAGTTGTTCAATTTTGTAAACGCCATAAAAACCATAGGCTATTTTTACTATTTTTATTTTCACTCGCAAGCGCACAATGAGATAGACATTAAATATTCTTAATATTAAAGGTTCCCATGGATACTAATTTACAGATAAATGAGCAATTAATACCTAACGAAGGGAAGTTTAATGATGCCTTTTTCCAACAGTTTAAGTTAAGACCTCGCCATG
Organism: Bermanella sp.; assembly: GCA_036960565.1. GTDB lineage: Bacteria > Pseudomonadota > Gammaproteobacteria > Pseudomonadales > Oceanobacteraceae > Bermanella. The sequence goes on along the minus strand of JBALXQ010000034.1, from coordinate 67,941 downwards.
AACCTTTAAAACTCACCGACGAGATTGAAAAAAATTATCAGTTCCCCACCTTTTATGCGGATGCAAGCTGTTCCATAGCCATCTTCCATTGCGACTATGCTGCCGCCAAAGCCATGATGCCTGACCCTAGTATGGAGCCAGTTAAAATGACTAAGGGCCGCTCATTAGTGATTTTTTCATGCTATGAGTATCGCAATGTCATGAACGTAGCGCCATACAATGAAATAGCCATGACCATCCCGGTTATGAGTGATGGTGGCATGAACCTGCCTGTGCTGACTATGTTAATGGGGGACAAACTAAAGAAATTTGGTTATTACGTTTTTCATATGCCGGTTACCTCTTTAGAAAACCGCATTCGTGGTCGTAAGATATGGGGACTCCCTAAAGATGTCGAAACCATTAATGTAAAACATGAAAACCAAACGGCCAATGTCACAGCATCTGCCAATGGCGATGCACCTTACATTGAACTAAATATACCCATGCAGGGCTCCGCTCAGGTGTTTGATGTTAAATCTAATCTGTATTCTGTTTTACAAGGTGATCGACTCACCAGCGCCACTGCATTTAGGGGCAGCTTTAACCTCACTAAGAATATGGGCACCCTACTTAAAAAGTCAGCAGTTGAAGACACTGCTACATTAAAAATAGGCTCGGGCCCAATGGGCGACAAATTACGAGCACTAAAAATAGAAGGTACGGCTTTTCAATTTCGCCACACCAATTCCATGAACGCCTGCTTTGACCTGGCTCACACAAAGGCATGAATATGACACATAAAAAAAATTACCTAGTATTTGGTGCTGGCGCCATTGGCACAACCGTGGCGTCCTGGCTAAACGACAGTGATGTTAATGTTTCAATATTTGATAAAAAAGAAGTCAGTGACCATATTAATCAATTTGGCTTGGATATCTACCCTGGGGATGAGCCTAGCAAACGCTATAAATCTAAGATTAAAGCCTACTCAAACCTAGCTGAAGCTCCTGCACCAGATGTGATTGTACTATGCATAAAGAACTACAGTTTAACCCGTGTGAGTGAACTATTAACCAAGCAATATGGCAAAGACGTACCCATAGTCGCCTTGCAAAATGGCGTAGAAAACCAACAAATTTTACCCAGATATTTTAATAAACTTATTTATGGTGTGGTCTGCTTTAATGCCTGGGTCGATGGATTTGGGGTGGTCGGTTATCAAAAAAAAGGCCCCTTTGCTTTAGGCCACAATGGCGGCATAACAGATGATGAGTTACACGCTGTGGTACGCGACTTTAACCAGGGCGTTGAAACTCAGGCTTATAAAAAATTAGCGGATGCCGCTCATTCAAAGATTGTCATTAATCTAACGAACTCTCTTACAACATTGGTGGCACTTCACGAAAATGATCAATCAAAGAGTCGTGATTTTCAAAAACTACTGACCAGCATGACCTATGAAGGCATAAAGGTAATGAAGGCGGCCGGCTATAAAGAAAGTAAACTAGGCGGAATGCCAGGCTGGCTATTAATTTGGGCTGCTGGTGTATTACCGGGTTTTATTACCCGTAAACCCTACCTTAAAAACCTTAAAAAATTGGTAGTATCGAGCATGGCTCAGGACATTATTATTAATGGCGGTGGCTGCTCCGAACTTGAAAGCATTAATGGTTATGTTTTAGCACTCGCCAAACAGTATAAAGTGAAAACCCCTGTTAACACTGCCATATATGAAATCTGCAAAGAAGAGTTTGGTAAGGCTCCCTTTAAACCGGTTTCGGTAGACTTTATTTGGCAACGGGTGAAAAAAGCTGCCTGAAAAACAATGGTGTAACTTGTCTTTTTTGTGGCTTTTATTTGGATCATTAATATCTAAGTGAAAGCCGAAAGCCTTTAGCTGGCTTGTTTAGTATGGATTGGGTGACCCGCTCTTCCTGCAAGTACAGCTTTTTTTCTTCATATTTAATCGCCCTTTCAGTGCAAGATCAAAGTCATAATCACTCCGAAATTTCTTTACCGTATAAGCGCTCGCATTAACGTATATAAAGCCTACGTATTGATGTAAACATAAATCATTATGACCACTCAACATTTAGCAATTAAACTAAAGCTCAATAGCCGCTCCTTTTAGCAAGGTCTTTATGGGCATAAACTAGTTAAACTCTCTGGTACAATTGACTTTAGTAGAGATTGGTCTTTATTAAGCAATCCGATATATCAAAATAACTTAATAGATGTGACTAACAAACGAATATAAAGGACGATATAAGTGAAAGATCTTTTGAAAAAAGGACTGGAGACGTTTCAAAATAGCGCCGACAAAGCTTTTGATGGGCTTACCTCAAGCTATTCTTTGGTTAAAGATAAATTTGATGGCTTGCCTATATTTGCTTCCGTTGAGCAATCTAAGCAAGAACAAAAAATTCAATACGATGAAAAACACTATTTTGTCATTCCATATATCTTAAGCGAATACCAATTTGCCTTGCATACCATGCGCTGCTTGCCGGATGGCGTACCGGAAATCAATCAATTACCCAAGCGCCGTGTATTTCATTTTGCCAATGAGCATGGTGAATACATGTTAAAACATTACATGCAACAAAGTGCCATGGACATTGTTCATCAACAAAACATGGACAATCCAAATAGCCTAGAAACCCTAGCTAATCACATCGATGCTTTAGATAAAAAGCTGACTATGGGCATGTTGCTTGTGGGTGGGCTCACCGCCTTAGTAAACCCGATGGCCGGTATTGGTCTTGCGGCAAAAGCGCTTACGCCTGGAATGGGTAGCCTAGTAAACCAGTTTGCACTTAAACCGGGGGCTAAAAAACTAAAAGAACATCAGCTTGAAAAATCGTTGAAGGAGGCCCAATGCAGTATAGAAAAGCAATTTAAAGAAGCAAGCACTCTTAAGGTAATCAACCCCATATTGCAAGAACTTGAGTTGGCTCTCGCGACCAATGAAGAGCAACACGACCCTCTATTGGGCCCAAATCTTGGAGATGGCAGCATTAGTGAGCTAGACCATCAACGTTGGAGAGACCTCACCGAAATTGGTATCTGTCACGTGTACAAGGAAGCCTATGGAAACTCTAAGTTGCATCAAAAAGCACAATTAGGGCCTGAAGATTTACGTTGGCTGTCGGTGTTATATGAAGTGCACCAGCGGTAACGACCATTCAATATATACGCCTAGAACCATTAGCCTTTTAATTCGGCACTAAAAAACCCCGCAAGCTATGCTTGCGGGGTTTTAACTTGAAACAATAACGGTTAATTAAAGCGTTTTCATATATTCAATCAGTTTCCATTTTTGATTATCACTCAAAAGCGTGCCATATACATGGCCCTGATTTGAATTACCTTTTTGAATATGCCCACCTTCTCCCAGCACATTAAATTCAGATAACCCTTTTTTAGTATTAAAGCCCACATTTACTGGGTCAAACTCACGATCCCCTACCCAGAATTGAGTGATGCGTTTTCCAGGTTTTTGCAATAATTCCCAGAGGCTAGGCACAGAACCATTATGTAAAAATGGCGCTGTAGCCCAGATGCCATTCAGAGGACGGGCCTTATAAACTAACCCTGCATAGTCTTCATTACTCTTATTCATTGAGCGAGCACGTGATCGAGGTTTAAGCGTTTTATTTTTACGGATATTTTCTCGCTCACTGACATTTTGCGCAACATAATCTTCCAAAGATTTTTCAGTGTTATCTGAAGTCGCTGTAACACTGCCCTGATCTTTTCCAGCTTTAAGTGGAATTAAACCCGCCTCCAAAGCTTTAATGGGATCTTTTAATACCAGCCCTACTACCCCATTTACAGAGATACTGATGGCAGCGGCAGTTTTTTCAAATTTGTCGCCGGCCACAATTTTTGACTTAGTACCTTCCAATAATAGAGTGTCGGCCATATGAAAATCGGCATTCCAAGCGGTAGCGGGATCGGTACCTACATCGGTAATAGGCGTCTTCACAGCTTTATAGTTTTTACCTTCATCACTACGAGAAATAACTTCATGACAACCTGAACACTCACTCTGGTAAAGCTGAGCACCCGCGGCGGCTTTATCGGTATTAATACTTGGCAAGTGTTGTTGTGGCCATGCAGGTGAACGCAGTTCTTTTACCCAGGACTCAAGTTTACCCAAACCCTTCATATCAACCGTAGAAGAATAAGTGTTCTTAATGCCTATTATGCGCTGCCACCAGGAAGCTTCTTCAATACTTAAGCTGCCAAAAACGCCTACCACTTCTCCCATGTTGCGCACCAATGGCCCAACGACTGGCGTGTTAGGTGCCGATGCATTCCACTGCACCACATCTGATTGGTGAGTACCCCATAAGAATGGATAGGAAACCGGCGCGGTGGGTGTGTTGCTATTTTTTAAATCATGTAAGGCAAATGCAGTGCCTGCATTTTGAATATTACCAAAAGCATCTAGACGGCCATAACTGGTAAAATCACTAGGATAGTCACTGGGTAATTCGTTAACGTTACGACGCTCCGTCGCTTGAAGTGCCAACTGCGTTAACTGTGTGTGCAACGCATCAGCACTGTTTTCATCGTAATCTTTGGCTAACACTTTACGGGCAAAGCGATCAAATTTTGCTTCGTCTTTATTCGTGGCATTTAGCGCATCCACTAGCTCACTATAAAACAAGACAAAATTCCCTAGTGTCGGCGCGCCTTCCACCAGTATTTTTTTACCCTTGTAATCTATTTGATTGGTATGACAAGCAGAACAAGTTAAACCCACCCAGGCCTCGTCTTGTTTTTTAGCTTGGTTTAATGCGAACCCAATTGGCAAGCCAGCCGGATTACGGGGCGAAGCTTTCATGGGTAGATAACGCAACGACTCCATGTGCTCAACACTGCGGAAATATTTATCACTGTCTGCCAGTTCCAACCAAGTAAACCAGCTATAAGGTAAAATTTGAGAACCTTGACTAGTGAACCAAAAGTCCATTCGTGTTTTGTTGCTCCACGCCTGTTCCAGTTCTACTCGCTCGGGAACGACCCCCACCTCGGGCGTTATCTTTAATTCAGCAGGAGGACTATCATCCTGATATAAAGAGCCACAGCCCACCAACAGACCCACTAGGCCAGTGGCTGCAACCATTGAGATTCTTTTTTTCATACAAGCTTCCTTGCAAAGGTATTATTTCGAAGTAAAGGTCAGTCTTTATTATTAGATTCACCAACCCCTTAAATGCCCATGAGATAAATATGGGCAAATTAGAGTGATTGACCTTAGCGAAAAAGAAACAAACTGTAAAAGAGTAGGTTGAATTTTTGTGAAGGAATAAGTTTAAATTATTAATAAAAAATTATAATGAGCAAACCACCCACTGATAGCTACCTATCTGCAGCCCATTTATGGTATCCCTTTAGAATAACCACTCACTCAATCTGCTAACTGCACAACGGGTTACGGATATTTTGTGCCAGCCTGATGGGCTAGCACAAATAGTAAAGAGATCCCTTAACAAGGTCATATCGTTAAAATGAGCTTACAGTAAAGATACATCGGCATAGATAAGGTAATTCGTTATCTTGTTATTCTTCACCGTTAATACCGTGGCAAATTCAGCGGTATGTAAACTGTCATTAAGACGAGTATAGTGCACCTTACCGTTACATATAACGTCATCACCCTGCGACCATACATTGCGTATTTCATGTCGCATATTTTTAATACTTGAGAAGAAACCCTCATTCGACTCCAATACTGCATCCCTTCCTGTGACAGCTTCAAAATTGGAAAATTTAAAATATACATCTTCATCAAGTTTTTCAGCTAGAACGTGTAGATTTTTATTATCAACACATTCATATAACGATTTTACAAATAAACTGGCATGTTCAAAGCGAACCATGATTTTTCTCCTGATAGGTATTGGGGTGAAAGTTAAATTACTAAAACTTATTTCAAATAATTTCTTTTTGCATAATAAACATGGCCACTAACACTAGGAAAACACCCGGCATCAAGATCCATTCAAATTGATCTAGCCCTAAAAAGACACTTAGAAAAATAACAAAGACAGGGGTAAGAAAACCATAAGAAGCCACTCGAGTAGCACCCACTTTAACGGTGCAATATTGCATGATGAAAAAAGTTACCAGAGTAGAAAAGAATGACAAATAGATTATTCCGCCATAAACACCCATCTCCATTTGCAACCAATGAATATTTGCCAGATCATTAAATGAAAATAAAAATAAAATTACGCCCCCGCAAAACAGTACCCAGAAAGTCATTATTTCCATGGGCTCTCCTTGATACAGTCGTTTTACCAGAGGGTTATAAAACCCCATCAACAAACAGCCGATAAAAAACAAACCATCGCCGCGGTTAAGACTCATGCTCAGAAATAAATTTAGGTCGCCCTTAAAAACAATCCATAACGCGCCGAGTGTGCCCATGAGCAAACCACCTACCCTTAAACGGCCAGTAAATTCTTTGTTAATAAAAAACGCATATACAGCCGTAACCGCAGGAACACAGGTATATAAAGCTCCTGTATTTAAAACACTGGTGTAACGCAGGCTTTCAAACATGCACACAAAAAAAACCACTAGGGGCACACTTAATAACAGATACCCCAAAAGACGTTTCGGTTCGGGTACACAAAACCTATTCTTGGTAAATACAAAAGGGGCAAATAGCAAAGCTGCTAGTAAGAAGCGCACACTCATCATCGCGGTAGCAGGCATAGCATGAGTAATGTATTTGGCTACAGGAAAAGAACTGGCCGCCAACCCTATAGCCAATAACATCAATATAGGTTCAAGGCTCTTTGAAGCCCTTTGCTGAGTGTGATTCGCTGTAATGGTTCTGTTTAGTAACGTCTGATTCACAATAACTCCTGTCCCTATTGAGGTGACTGATAATGTAAAGCCAGCTTATCTCGTTTCCAATTGACTTATAATCCACCCAATAGGACACTTACTGTTGATATTAACTACACAAAGGAAGGTAAATGGACGGCATTGGCGTCATACCCATTTTTGTAGCGGTCATAGAAAACAAGGGATTCTCAGCTGCTGCAGAGTATTTAGGTATCACAAAATCGGCGGTCAGCAAGCGAATTACCCTGCTAGAGCAGCAGCTGGGAGCTAAACTGCTGCATCGCACCACTCGAAAAATCAGCCTCACCGAAGCTGGCGAGCAGTATTATGTTCACGCCATTAAGGCCTTAAACGCCGCGCGCGATGCTCAAGATGCGGTATTCCAACTACAAGGAGAGCCACAGGGCAAGTTGCGTATTCATGCACCCATGTCTTTTGGACATCTCCATGTGGCGCCGTTAATTCCAGATTTCTTACAACGCTTCCCAAAAATATCAGTGGACCTGGTATTAGATGATAAAACTGTAGATCTAGTGGCCGAGGGCTTCGATGTGGCCATTCTTTCAGGTGACTTGTCCGACTCCAGTCTCATTGCTCGTAAATTAGCTCCAGGGCATTCCGTGGTATGTGCCACCCCAGATTACATCGACCAGCACGGGCACCCAGAAACCCCTGAGGCATTAACGCAACACAACTGCTTGTTATACAGTTATTCAAAAAATGCCAACCAGTGGAGTTTTAATCAACATGGAAAAACCAGCACCGTTGAAGTCTCAGGAAATTACCAAGCCAATAACAGTGAAGCCATATTGGAAGCGCTAATAAAAGGTTGTGGAATAGCACGCCTGCCTACTTTTATAGCAGGAGCTCATATAAAATCAGGTAAACTCTTAAACTTGTTTGAAACTTACCAGATGCCCCATAAAGACATTCATGCTGTTTTTATAGAACGCCAATACATGCCAGAAAAGGTACGGGTGTTCCTAGATTTCGCCATTGAATCATTTGGTGATCATATTCCGTACTGGGATGTTTAATCAGACTCTCAAGCAGAGATACGTTATGATAAATGCTCCTTCACCCGCTATCGTCCAGATGGAATTATCTTGATCAGACTTATTTTAATGCCTTTGTTTATCATGTTTGCTGCGCTATCGGTGCACGCTAGCGAAAAGGTAAGGCTGGCTATTGGTGACTGGGAGCCCTTCACTTCTGGGCGCGCAGACAATGCTAATGTCAGCGAAGAATTGGTGCGAGAGGCCTTTAAGCTTGAAAATATAGATGTGGAGTTTAAATATTTTCCATGGATACGAAGTTACAAATATGTGGAGAAAGGTGAGTACCAAGCTACTTTTCCCTGGACAAAGTCTGCGGAGCGCGAGGAAACGTTTTATTACAGTAAAGAGCCTTTGTTAACTGAGCAAACTGTTTTATTTCACTTAAAGTCCAAGCCCTTCAAATGGGAGAGATTTAGTGATCTTGAAGGATTAAGAATTGGCGCTACTTTAGGTTATGCCACCGGAAAAATATTAGAAGATAACGGTCTTAAATTGGATTACGTCAGCAAGGAAGATTTTAATTATCAAAAATTATTAAGAGGCCGGCTGGATATTTACCCCTCTTCTTATTTTGTGGGCTATCACCAGATCAACATGCTATTGCCTCCCACTGAAGCTAGCTTATTTACGCATCACCCCAAGGTTTTGGAAGAGAGAGATTATTACATGCTGTTCTCCAAAAACATCCCTGATGCCCAAAAACTTATTGAGCGCTTTGATCGCGGTTTAAAAAGACTAAAAGTCTCTGGTCGCTATGATGAGATTCTACTCAAGATCACCCAGCCTCACCCTCATAAAAATATAAGTTCACAAAACTAAATTGTAATTAAAACGTGATGCTTTTGTGATAACTTCTAAACCTGTTTTTTCTATACTGTAGACACAATAAACAGGAACGAAATCATGGGCATCATTAACCCTTTCAAAAATAACTCTTCCAGAAGACTCAATTTTTTAAGCATTACCAAGCTATTTTTATTTTTAGCAATAATAACGAACAACAGCTGGGGCCAAACCATCTCCAGCCCTCTGGTACAGGTAAATATGCTGGAGGTGTACACTTCTCAGGGCTGCAGCAGTTGCCCACCCGCTGAACGCTGGATGTCCAATTTCAAACAAGATGAGCGCCTCTGGAAGCAACTGGTGCCCATGAATTTTCATGTGGATTATTGGGATTACCTAGGTTGGAAAGACCCCTTCGCAACCGCAGTTTTCACGCAAAGACAAAGAGACTATAAAGCCTTAAAACTCAGCACCACTGTGGCCACACCTGGTTTTGTGTATTCGGGCATGGGCTGGAATGGTTGGTTCAGGGGGCGCTCTGTGCCAGTCAAACCTTATAAAGCAGTAGGCGTATTATCGGCTGAATTGGGCGATGAAGATAAAGGCAATACAAACCTAGCAAGGATACAGTTTAACCCGGTAATCGACTTACCAGCTCACTTACAAGTGCATGTGGCTGTATTGGGTTTTGATCAAATTACCCAAGTACAAAGAGGTGAGAACTCAGGTAAAAAATTACCCCATGATTTTGTGGTACTGGCTTACAATCGCGGCGAACTTAACCTAGACAAGGGGACATTTAATTCAGAGCTTAATATACCCGACGCCTCACAGTTTACGTCTCCCAAACAGGCATTGGTATTTTGGGTATCAGAACAAGGTAACCCAACGCCCATACAAGTGGCGGCAAACTGGTGGTGATACTGTTTGAGAAAAGCTATTCCCCAAACGATTCACTGCATTTTTTAAGGTTTATTTTTTAGCGTTTTTGATTTGGGTTTAAGCCCATAGTTGAGCATGCCTCCGGCAAATTGTGCAAATTCCTGCTTAAATTCCTCAAGGCCCTGCTCGCCATAAGATGCCTTTAAATTGTCTAGCATCATGCTAGGCAATAATGTTAGGCATAAGAAGGCAATGCGCACTACTTCGGCATTAACATCACGATCAACCTTCCCCTCCTTTATAACCCTATCCACCCAAGCTCCCACCACTTGACGCTCTTTTTCGAAGGTCTCCTACATAAATTGACTGCCGGGGCCCTGGCGATATAACAGGGTTTTAATAATAAATTTAGGCATATTAGGATTATTTCCATATACCTGCATAACGTGGCTGATGATATCGGTAAAGTTGAGTAACTCCTGCTGAAACATTATTTCATCTAACACCGCTAAAATTTTGCCGTATTCGTGCTTAATCATTTCTTCAAACAAACCATGTTTGCTAGAAAAATAATAACTGATCATGGCGCTGGTGGTATTGGCTTCCTGAGCCAATTCGCGAACACTGACAGAATGAAAATCTTTTTCTAAGAAAAGATTGGCAGAAACCTCCAGCAATTTTTCTCTAATATCTGAACTCATAAGGCAATGCTGTCTAACCATATTAAAAGCCTAACAGTAGAACAAAACGGCAACCGCTGACAAGCTCCTAGATATAGGCAATCTTGATCAATGCCTATTGGCCAACAGATATGTCTCAGACCCAATCCTGATCTAACCTAAATCGATAATTAAAGCGCAGTGAATAGTTTAATTGACTGGATTAGAAGCAAGGTACAAATAAATTAATAGAATTATTTATTTATTTGTACTCACTCATAAAAGTTGCTCATCATTGGCTGTGTATTAAGGTAACCTAAATATTATAGGGCCTAAGCAGCAGCTAATTTTTGACGGTTATCTAGTGTTTTATTTTGGCGCGATCGACAATTGCGTAAAGGACTACTATTGAGGCTTAAAACGGCGATAGCTCTCCTTGTCCTGTATATAATCTGCCCGACCACTTGCAGCCTTAAAAAGCTAAATAGGTAAATGTCCTGTCTTCACCATAATGACCGTCTCCTCTTCTACAAATGGAAAGTGTTCGCTCATGTGCGGACTACGTATCCATGTATGCTTAGGATACTGGCCATGTTCATCTTGAAATACACCAGACAACACCAAAATTTCTTCGCCTCCAAAATGGCGATGAGGCTGAAACTTCTCTCCTACTGGCCACTTAACCAACGCCACATGCTCGCCTTCAAACTCATGTAAGGGCATCACCTGTAAGCCGCCCATTCCTTGTAACCAATCGGTATTCTGCGTATCAATACGCACCTGCTTTTGATCGCTTTCATGAAACTGGTTAAGTTTCACAAAAATGTCACAACCAGATTGACTAAATGGGGTATGAGCACTGCCCGGAGGGTTACGCAGATAACTGCCCTTGCCAAAATCGCCGGTTTCATCGGAAAACACACCATCCAGCACAATTATTTCTTCGCCCATAGGATGTTGATGTTCACTAAAGCTCGAACCCGGCTCATAGCGCACAATACTGCTCACATGGCCGGTTTCAGGGGCCGAACGCTCTAACGGTTTACGCAATACACCAGCAGCAGGGCTTGGCTGCCAAGTCATGTCTGCGGTTTGCATAACCAAGCGCTCGCTGAAATTCATATTTAACATCTTATAGCCTCTGCTTTGCTGTTGAGCCCTTAATCACACGGCTCAATGCAATGCCAACCAAGATAGCGGGCATTGCTTATTTTAACGTTTTTTAGCGCTGTTTTAGCACTACTTTATCCAGGATTAATTACGACCCGCCATAATGCCACCATCCACATCCCAGATAGCGCCGGTCACCCAAGCGGTATCATCTGACAACAAAAAGGCAATACTGTTGGCCACGTCGATAGCTAAACCGACACGACCAATAGGATGGAAGTCGTTAAAGCCTTCAAGGGCCTCATCTACCTCATTCGGATCAATAAAGGCTTCGTATATTGGTGTCTTCACCACAGCTGGAGACACCGCATTCACTCGTATATTCGATTCGGCCAATTCCATTGCCATGTGTTGTGTTAAAGCATGAAGACCTGCTTTTGCCATGGAGTAGGCAGAAGATGGCGTGGCCTTAATGGCCTGCTTGCCCCACATGGAACCAATATTCACGATGCTGCCGCCACCGTTTTTAGACATATTTGCCACTACCGCCTGACTGATGATAAACGTGGCTTTATTTAGGCCCATGTAAATTTCATAGTCATCCTGGGTATGCTCTACAAATGGCTTAGGGTTAAAGTAACCAGCAGCATTTACCAAATAGCTAATGTGGGTATCGGCCTGGGCAGTGAAATCCAAAATTTTCTGCAGGCTCTCCTCATTATATAAGTTAGCCTGTAGGCCAGATGCCTTGCCCAGTTTTTTAAGACCCGCCACCGCATCGTTTAACTTGCTTTGGTTGTTGCCTACAATCACCACTTCAATATTCTGAGCCAGTAAAAGCTCGGCTGTTGCCAATCCCATACCACTGCTGCCGCCGACGATTAGTGCAATACCTGGTTTAGTGAATTTCATTTTTATAACCCTTCGTTGTGTTTGTGTGTGGTAATCTTGCGGTAACGAGGGGCTACTGAAAAGTAAGCACAAAATGGTTAGGTAGGTACTTTTTGGTAAGTAATGATGAATAATCAGGGCAAAATAATTTCAAGAAAATCGGCACCGGAAGATTCGGCGCGGATGGTGGAGACCATTTACGGCTGCAAATGGTCGTTAACCGTATATCAGTTGTTGGCCAGTGAAATAAATCGCCCTGGTGAGATGGTGCGAAATGTTGAAGGACTCACCACTAAGGTATTAAATAGTTGTTTAAAAAAGAATACTGATTTTGGTATTTTAGAAAAGGTCAGTTACCCGGAAGTACCACCCAGAGTGGAATACCAGGTGACGCAATTTGGTGAAAAATTCATTCGGGTTTTGGATGAAATAGAAAAATTACAAACGGAAATAGACAGCGAACACTCTTAATAGAGTGTTCCGATAAAGCAGCTACCTTAATGTTCTTTAACTCAAGCCTGCTGCTCCTCGCGTAACTTGTCACGCACACTCATTAAAACCTTTCCATAGGCATTTTCACCGCGACGGTCACGGCCACAACCCCAAAAATAATCATACTGGGTATTATCTACCAAGGTTTTTTCTTGCGTCTTTAACAATGCATCACTGAGTTGTGAATGAGTACGGCATTGGGTATACACGGCCCGAGTCATGATCACAACTCGTACCTGCGCCCAATCTTTGCGGATTTTATTAAGGCGGCTTCGTCCCAGTTTCTGGGCCTTTTTAGCTGAAGGCGCCTGACGAATTAACTCTTGATACTCACTAGCAGGAAACTTCATGCTTTGAAAATAATGCTCCACGCTGGGCCATACCAGCCCTTCTAGCTCAAATGCAAAAGAGGCAAAACTTGATAAGCCATGCTCGCTATTATTTCGCGCAATGCAAATAACATCTTCATCAATACTGCTGAAAATAGACACACAAGATTCCCATTAATTTAGGCATTTAAGCAAACCGCTAACTTGCCGCCAGCTTAGCACATTTCAATGGGCCTCTTAAAACAAAACCCCCAAGAAGCAGCCTTCATGGGGGTTAGGGATATCAGTAATAAGAGTCAGCTTTTTTCCCTGCCACCGGATACTTTTCCGGCAATGAACACCATAAAAGGTACACAATAGGTAAGCACGGCAGGCACAATGCGCAACTCATTTCCGCCAAACAAGGCATCATACTGGTTAATAATTAACAGTATGGAGCCCACAACAAACGACACCATCAATGCCCTAATGATCAACTGTTTACAAAGCATAATTAGGCTCCTGGACCACAATCCATACTATTTTTCTCCACCACCGGACCTATATGTAGCTTAGCATTTAAATCTCTCAGTGCAGTACGAACCCCCTCTTCAATCACGGGGTGATAGAAAGGCATTTCCAGAATTTGCGCCACGGTTTGACGTTGCTGAATGGCCCATGACAACAAATGCCCTATGTGCTCGGCAGCAGGCCCAAACATTTCAGCCCCCAGCAACAATCCTGTACCCTGCTCACCATACACCTTAAGCATGCCCTGATTTTTTAACATAACTCGGCTGCGACCTTGGCCCTCGAAACTCACCTGACCCACCGCATATCGATCTTTATATTTGGCTTCTACCTCTCGAGGAGACAAACCAATATTGGCAATTTGCGGCTCGGTAAATACCACGCCCAGAGGCGTGCGCCTTAACCCAGCCCTTACATCTGGAAACAACCCTGCATTGCTACCGGCAATTTTTCCTTCGTCTGCGGCTTCATGCAATAACGGAATTTCATTATTGGCGTCCCCCGCGATAAATATGTGTGACTGACTGGTTTGCATAGTGTGATGATCAAATACCGGTACACCTTTAGAGTCTAAAGTTAACGTTGTATTCTCCAAGGCCAACTTGTCAGTATTGGCCCGTCGTCCTGTAGCGGCCAATAAATAAGAAAAAGATTCAGTAACGCTTTGTCCGTCTTTTTCTAGGTATTCTATTTCAACACCACCGCCTTTTTTACGCACATTTTGCAATTTCACATGGGTATTTAAATAAAATTCTTTATTGAATATTTTGTTAGCGTATTCGTTTATTTCGCTGTCTTGCAAGGTGGCCACTGACCCACTGCGACCAAATACTTTAACTTTTACTCCTAAGCGGCTTAATGCCTGACCCAGCTCCAGACCAATTACCCCAGGGCCAAACACGGCCACCGATTCAGGCAGGTCTTGTAATTCAAATAGGTCATCGTTTACCAACAAACGATCACCCGCCTCAAAAAACATATCCGGATAAAAAGGGCGAGAACCGGTTGCTATTACAATACGCTTGGCGTGAATTTCAGTGTGATCATCCACCAGTAAAGTATGATCGTCTTTGAATTTAGCGTAGCCGCGTAGCCTGTGCCGCTCATCAAAACCCTCTACCGATTCCAGTACAAAGCCCACAAAACGATCTCGCTCATTACGCACTCGTTTCATCACCGCCTTACCATCAATTTTAACGCCCTCTACACTCACACCAAATGCTTCGGTGTGTTGAGCATGATAAGCCGCATCGGCAGCGGCAATTAATAACTTGCTGGGCATACAACCCACACGGGCGCAGGTTGTGCCGTATTCACCGCCCTCAATTAGAACAATGCTATCTGTGTGTGCTTTGGCAGCACGGTAGGCCGCCATGCCGGCGGTACCCGAACCAATAATGGCCACATCCACTTGTTTTTGAATCATGCCCTTTCCTTAATCAATACTGTTAGATATGCACAAACATCGCCGAATTTAAGCGTTCACGCTGCTTTGATTTTTAATGGTATTAAAGTAACGAATAATGTCGGCCGATTCGTATAGCCATTGCACCTTGCCGTTATCTTTTTCAATTCGCAGACACGGCACCTGCTGACTGCCCCCTTGCTGGCGCAATTCATTGCGGTATTTAGGCTCGATCAAAATATCACGCTGCTCCACATTCAAGTTAAGTTTGTCCAATACCTGACGAGTACGAGCACAGAATGGGCAAGCTCGGTAGTGGTATAGGGCAAGTCCTTGCACGTTGTTTGAGTTGCTCATATTTTTCTCCATTTATTTGGGTTCGTATTTAATGAAGCCCATTATCCAGCTCCCTACTGAACAAAATATGATAAAATCCACTAATAAATTGTCATTTTGCTCAATCTGCTCTTTCATAAGAACAGCCAAATAATATTCAGCCCCCTTACTGCAATACGAGATGCCCATGGATGCCCTAGCAGATGTACTTAAAACCATTCGTTTAACGACCAACACCTATTTCTGCGCCGACTTCAGCTCCCCCTGGGGCATGGACGTGGTGAAGGGCGAGGATGGTTTATTTCATGTTGTGGTAAGTGGCGAGTGCTGGTTGCGAGTTGCCCCAGCTAAAGAGTCTATTCATTTGCAACAAGGTGACATTGTGGCCTTTCCCAGTGGCGGCGCTCACAGTATTAGCGACCTCAAAGATGGCCCCACACTGCCAGGTAATGAAGTGGTCGAAAAGGTATTGCAGGGAGACAATCCATTTAGAATGGTTTCAAACAGTGATGGGACCGGCCCCATTAACAACACCCTAATGTGCGGTGCTTTTAGCTACGACACTTCCGTTAACCACCCCTTTATTCGCGACCTTCCCTGCTTCATACATATTAAGGCCGCCCAGACAAATGACTCTAAATGGTTGAAAGCGCTAATTGAAACCTTGTCTATGGAGGCCAGAGTACAAGAGCCTGGTGCCACCGTGATGGTAGACCGTCTCACTGAGGTATTATTTATTCAGCTCATGCGGCACTTCATGCAACACAATCCCGGCCAACAAGTGTATTTAGCCGCCCTAGGGGATGCGCAAATTGGCAAGGCTCTAAATTTAATTCACGATGAAACCAGCGCATTTTGGAGTGTCGAACGGCTTGGCGAGCACTTAGCGATGTCCCGTACAGCGTTTACTGACAAATTCTCAAGCCTAGTAGGCATGCCTCCTAAAACGTACCTTACTAACTGGCGTATGCAAAAAGCCAAAGGAGAATTGCAATCGGGAGAACAAGCCATGATTTACATTGCGCAAGCCGCGGGCTATTCATCCGAAGCGGCTTTCAGTAAGGCCTTTAAGCAGTTTTTTGGTGAAACTCCTGGGCGCATTAGACGCTCAGCGCTTTAATCACTGACCAGGTCGCGTTGGCAAAGCGGGCTAGTATATTTAAGCTCAATTCGCTGAGTCCTTATGCAACAACCCCAACTCATCTGGTTGCATACAGAGTCCTAATTCCCAACTGGCTTCAAGCCTTTTTCTAAACTCTATTATCTCTTCTTTTTGTAACAACAGCCTTTGCAATAGAACATCCACTTCCTCTAGGCGCACATCCAGTTGACTCAAAAGCTTGTCATGGTCCAACCCTTCTCCGGCTGATTGCTCGCCCATTAGAGATATCATGTCATCGAGACTAAATCCAAGCCGTTGTGCGCACTGAATACGCGACAATACCTGTACACTTTCATCGTCATAACTGCGATAACCGTTTCCTCCCCGCTTTGGCTTGGGTAACAAGCCCCTAGACTCATAAAAGCGAATGGTGTGGGCGGCTATGCCCGTTTGTTTTGCCAGCTCTCCAATAAGCATAAACACCTCTGCCTCAACTTTTACTTGACCTTAAAGTTAACTTTAAGCTTATACTTTTTGCGTTTCCTAATCTAAATTAATTTATTGAGGTAATTTCCACATGGGCCAGTCTGTCTTTTCCCCGCTCACCCTGCCTAATGGCATTGAATTACCCAATCGTCTTGCAAAGGCCGCCATGGAAGAAAATATGGCCGTTACCGGGCACTTGCCTGGTGATGGTATTTTTCGTTTATATGAAACATGGGCCAATGGCGGCACCGGCTTATTAATAACAGGGAATGTTATGGTGGATCATCGCGCCATGACCGGCCCAGGCGGCATTGCTTTAGAAGCCGACACCCCCTTGGCGCCTTTTAAACAGTGGGCCAAAGCCGGCCAGAAAAACGCTACCCACATGTGGATGCAAATCAACCATCCTGGGCGCCAAGTGTATGCAGCTATGGGCGGCGCAGTATTATCGCCGTCTGATGTGGCACTGGATTTAGGCAAACACAGTAAGATGTTTGGCCAGCCCAGAGCCATGAGAGAAAATGAAATTCAGGAACTCATTCAGCGCTTTGCCATTACCGCCTCAAGAGCAGTTGAAGCGGGCTTTAACGGCATTCAAATTCACGCCGCTCATGGTTACCTGCTATCGCAATTTTTATCTCCTTTAAGCAATCAACGTAAAGATCAATGGGGAGGCTCATTAGAAAACCGGGCACGCTTGCTTTATGACGTAGTGAAAGCAGTACAGGCGGCCGTTCCTAAAGACACCGCCATTAGTGTGAAACTTAATTCGGCAGATTTTCAGCGCGGCGGCTTCGATACCGATGATGCTCTGCAAGTTGTTAAGCAGCTGGGCGAATTACAGGTGGATTTAGTGGAACTGTCGGGCGGTAGCTATGAAAGCCCAGCCATGCAAGGCAATACTGCCGATGGTCGCACCCTTGCTCGTGAGGCGTATTTCTTAAGCTTTGCCAAGGAAATTGCGAAGCAAGCCACTATGCCTATTATGACCACCGGCGGTATCACCCGTTTAGCCGTTGCCCAGCAGGTAATTGATCAAGGCGTAGATATGGCAGGTATTGGCAGAGCTTTGGCTTTCAGTCCCGCCTTACCTAACTTGTGGAAAAAATCGCCTCAAACTCAAGCGGTACTGCCCAGCGTTAACTGGAAAAATAAAACCATCGCTGGCGTGGCCACCATGGCCATTACCAAACGCCAGTTACAACGTATGGGCAATGGTAAGCAACCCAAAATAAATTCATCCCCCATTTTCTCGCTAATATCTGATCAAATGCGCTTAAAGAAATTAACCAAGGCATATCGTAATCGATACGCCACCGCGTAAGCTTAAAAAATAGTAATTGGGCGTTCCATCAGCCTGGACATTGTTTAAAATGCTCAGGCTTTTTTATTGGCTTTTGCATAAATATCGAGAACTCCTTTGATATAACAATCACCTCCCAACTCCATTCAGGTTAACTGGCCTGATACCTGCAATTTGTATAACCATTAAATGCTTAAATAGATGGGTGGCCTTTAGAGCACCACAATTCTATATAGACAGGTTACCAGCAGACTATGAATAACAACGCGCTCACCGCCATGACCGGTGGCATAACCCGAATACACAGCGCCCCTATAACCGAAATTGAAGGCAGCCCTGCGCCGCAAAAACGGCCACCACTTGCCGCCCCTACCCCGTCAGTTACCGTTTCATTAAGTGAAGATGTATTAGGTGATAATTCAAAAGCCCAACAAATAACCGAAAAATTTGAAGAGTCTGTGCGCGAACGTTACGCATCGGATCAAACGTTAAAAGCGAATGAAGAAAATAAGCAAACAGAAAATGAAAATCAAAGCCTTTTAGAAATGGCACCATTAAGCCTTCCCACTAAGGCAGACGTAATTGCCTTCGAGCAATTATTTAGCGATGAGCTCGCTAAGGCCGGCGTGGACACCAGTATCCCTATTAAATTAAACATAACCGGTGAAGGTGAAGTGAAGGTGAGCAATGAGCACCCTGATAAAGAAAAAATAGAGGCGCTTTTCAAGGAAAACCCCGACCTTCAACAGGGTTTTGTGAAAACAGAAACCTACGGCACACTGCAAAAGCTGTATCAGCTACACCAACAATGGCAGCAGAAAATTGAAGGCGGTGCCAGTGAAGAAGCCGCCAATAACTGGTTAATTAATACGACTAATAGCACCCTAGCCAGCTCACAGGTAAGTTTCCAAAATGGAAAAATTGCACAATCGTTCTCCGGTGGTAACGCTTATAGCTAGCGCCTTTTTTAAGTTTTATGTAATTACTGATAATCACACTCGCCCACCACATGTCCCTTACAGGGGCAGCCCACAGAAATAACCGTTTGATATTTGGCCAATACTCGCCTTACAGGTATAATACAGCCAATTTTTAGCCTTTTTGGAGTTTCCATGCCGATTATACGAGCAATATTAGCTGTCCTAATTTTATTCTTTGACTGGGTATTCACCCCTCGCGGCATTAAGCGTGACGCCGGTGTACAGGCAAAAATAAACCAACAAACTTCTGATTTGGCTCTTTACCAATATAAGGCCTGCCCATTTTGTGTGAAAGTACGTCGCTCCATGAAACGCAATTCGTTAGATATTCAAACTCATGATGCCAAGCGCAGCGATAAAAGCCGCGATGAACTCATGGAAGGTGGCGGCAAGCTAAAAGTGCCTTGCCTGCGCATAGAAGAAAAAGGTGAGGTTCGTTGGATGTATGAATCAAAAGATATCATTAGTTACCTTGAATCTCGCTTCGCACCTGTTCCTGTCGCAGCCGTAGCCTGATTACTCTAGAAAGCTGCTATTTTTAGCAGCTTTCTCCCCCATTATGTTTCTATATTTTTCGTTCAGCCTCCCCTATACCTAGCCTACTAAGACACTATTTTTCCGCGGAAATACTGGCCTCCCCCCCTGTATTAAGGCTAACTTTTCCTTCGCCTTTTTTGGCTCTTATTGCCCCTAAAAAATCGATAATCAGCCTTAAAAACAGCAATAAATTAGAATTATCATTGACTATACTCAGCATCAGCTTATAATCCCCGCAGCTTGAAAGTACGACCTTATATTTATGCACACCATTACGGCGTTTTATGTTAATAATTCTTCGTCCTGTTTTAGATAAGTAATAACGGAACTTCCAGCGTAAATCGCCTTTTATTAGGCACCCCATTACTCTTTTTAAGATAGGACAATATTATGTCTACTACTACTGGTACAGTTAAGTGGTTCAACGAAGCTAAAGGTTTCGGTTTCATCGAGCAAGAAAACGGCCCTGACGTTTTCGCTCACTTCCGTGCCATCACTGGTACTGGCTTCAAAACTTTGACTGAAGGCCAAAAAGTACAGTTTACTGTTACTCAAGGTCAGAAAGGTCCTCAAGCTGAAGACATCACTCCTCTATAGTTGCCTTGATTTGCAATTTAAATTGCAAATCATATTAACTGGCTTTCAAAAGCGAGTTAAGCACTAAGAGAAGAGAAAAAAGGGTAAAAATCATTAAGATTTTACCCTTTTTTTATGCCTGTTACTTTCATCCACCGCCACTCAAGCAAAGCCCTACACTAGCCTTTCCAGTTTATTCTCCTATAGTTACTCATAAATCCAACCCGTATGATTTAAATGAATATATTAGAAGACGTCACCGCACCCTGCCCTTATTGCTCACAACCCATGACCTTATTAATTGACCGCACCTTCGCCGAACAAAGCTACAGCCAAGATTGCGAATTATGCTGCAGCCCAATGACGGTGACTGTAGAAATAGATGAGGAAAACAACATCAACCTAATCCTTCTTCGCGAGAACGAGTAACACCTAAAGATACTAACTTAACCAATTAATACTTAGCCAAGCCAACGCACTTTTATTATCATGCCCCGACCTTGTTGGAGAGCTGCCTGTGAAAAGCGTGTATTGGATGACGGGAACTCTGGCCTCCTTTTGTTTTATGGCCATCGCCGGTCGCGAGCTCAGTGCCGATATAGATACTTTTCAAATATTATTCTTCAGAAGCCTCATTGGGCTTGTCGTTATCAGCCTTATAATTGCCAATACCCAAGCGTCATTATTCACCACTAAACGCCTCAAACAGCACCTACTGAGAAATACATTTCACTTTGGCGGACAATACGGCTGGTTTTTAGGTTTAGGGTTACTACCTCTCGCACAAGTCTTTGCATTGGAGTTCACGACGCCCTTATGGACCTTGCTAATTGCCGCCTGGATGCTTAAAGAAAAAATCACCATTAAAAAATGCACAGCGATATTATTAGGATTAGCCGGGGTCTACATAATCGTCTCCCCGGGCAGCGAAATATTCAACATTATATCTATGGTGGTGCTAGGAGCCGCCCTTTGTTATGCAATGGCTCATATCAGCACAAAATCCTTATCCAGTAGCGAACACCCTCTCACCATTCTTTTTTACATGTGCGCCATACAACTCCCTATTGCAGGGATTTTCACATTCAATAACTGGTACCTGCCCAATTTATGGCAATGGTGCTGGTTATCATTAGTGGGGGTGACAGCCTTAACCGCGCATTACTGCATCACAAAAGCCATGCATTACAATGAAGCTAGCATCGTCGTCACCCTCGACTTCTTAAGGCTACCGCTAATCGCTATTTTAGGAGTAATGCTTTATTCAGAAGAATTTAATTCTTCATTATTGATTGGTTCCAGCTTGATGCTATTGGGTAATCTACTCAACACATACAATTTAAAAACCCTAAAAAAACAGTGATATAAATAGGGCTAATAGATACATATTAGTCATGATAATCAGGCGGTTTTTAAGTAAGAAATTGCAAATGAATTTTAAACTGCGCCCTGCTATAAATAGGTCGTCTACATTTAAATTTTGCCCAATCCAATATTAAGACAGCATTAAGGCCAAGTCATGATTACCCTGCATCACTTAAATAACTCCCGATCTCAGCGCATTCTATGGCTATTGGAAGAACTTGAACTCCCTTATCAAATCACTTTTTATGAGCGCGATAAGGTGACTGTTCTGGCCCCAAAGGAACTTAAAAACATTCACGCTCTGGGTAAATCTCCCGTGATCACCGAAGGGGATGCCACCATGGCAGAGTCCGGCGCCATCATTGAATACCTAATGCAAACCCATGGTAAAGAGTTTTACCCCGCCTTAGGCACCGAACAACATAGGCAATATACCTACTGGATGCATTATGCTGAAGGTTCCCTAATGCCTCAGCTGTTAATTAAACTCATATTTGATAAAGTTAAAAATAGCCCTATGCCTTTCTTTATTAAACCTATTGCAAAAGGGATCGCCAACAAAGTAATTAACTCCTATGCTGGGCCTAACATAAAAACCAATCTAGACTTCATTGAAAATCACCTTTCTAAAAATGATTGGTTTTGTGGCGAAAATATCAGTGGCGCCGATTTTCAAATGAGCTTTCCGCTTGAAGCATTAGTCGCCCGAGAAGGCGCAGCAAGCTATCCGAACATCACTTCTTTTGTGAAAAAATTCCAAGCCCGCCCAGCCTATCAAAAAGCACTTGCAGCCGGCGGCGAATACGATTACGCCTAACCAAAAAAAGGGCACTCCAAAACAAAACCCTAAGGCTTATCATTTAGGGTTTTGGATAAACACCACCACCGCCTCTATACTCAATACCCTTCCCTACACTAAAACAGCTAAGCTTTTACAAAAGGAAATTACCATGCAGCAAGAGGTATTATCATTTTGGTTTGACGAAATAAAGCCAGCTCAATGGTGGAAAAAAGACCCTAAATTTGACCAAGAAATTAAAGACCGTTTTTTAAATACCCACAATAAAGCCAACAAAGGCGAACTTTATTCCTGGCGCAGTACTCCAGAAGGAAGGCTAGCAGAGGTCATTGTATTGGATCAGTTTTCACGTAATATTTATCGCGACACCCCAAACTCGTTTGCCAGTGACACCCTTGCTCTAGTATTAGCTCAAGAAGCCATCTCTGTTAAAGCCGATCACTCCCTTAATGACAGTATGCGCAGCTTTCTATACATGCCCTTCATGCACAGTGAATCCAAGGTAATCCATACTGTAGCTGCCGTATTATTCAAAACTCAAGACAATTACAATTTTGAATTAAGACATAAAAAAATTATAGATAGATTTGGGCGCTACCCTCACCGCAATGCCATATTAGGGCGCATTTCTACCTCGGATGAAATTGAGTTTCTACAACAACCAGGCTCGAGCTTTTAATTTGAGTCAAATAAAAACTAGCCAACATTAATACAAAAGTTTACCGAAATGACAGCCACGTTCTTTTTCTATGCCAATGCCCTAAAGCCACTATTTAAATAGTCTGGAAGGCATTTAACAGGCAAGGGAAGGATTCTAATAATGATGAAAGCAACCCTCTGGGTTTTGACGCTCTCAATGCTGGCGCCACTCTGCCTAAGCCAGGACAAGGGAGATAGCCAATTAATTTACCAGAGTAATTGGCGGGCCTTTCCATTTGAAAAAAAGAGCTTCCTGCAAACCCCTGCCAGCTTAAAACAAAACTGGCAGCACCTACACCGAGCAACCCATTACCCTTTTCCCGATGCCAGATTTATCGCACAACTACTGGCTAAAAACCCCAAGCTAAAGGCATCCATCCCCCAATATCAATCTATAAATCAGGTAGCCAGCACCCTGCAACTGGCCTGGATTGCCTTCTTTGAAGGGAATTTTCAAAAAGCCACCCAACTTGGATACAGCCTAGGACCCATTGGCCATTGCGTTGCCTTTTACGCTCAAGCCACTTATGCCTCCAGACTGGAAACTAATGATGATAAACGCCACGCTTTATGGGAAGACGTGCTTAACCGCCATCAGTTATCCTCCAGCCTTACCCGATACGACAGCATGACCCGCTTTTTTGCCTTCTTTTCCATGGCCAGACTCAGCGAAGAACTTTCCATGCCCGTGGTGGTAGCTCGCGACTATTTAAATAAGATGCTCCTGACCCTAGCCGAACTAAACGCCGATGAACCCAACAACATATTTGTGCTGGCCGCACGAGGCTCCATCGATGCGGGCATTGTCCGTAAACTAGGCAAGCTAATGGGGCGCTTAGCATTTGGTGCCAACGATGAAAGCATTGAGAAATATTACTTTAAAGCCCTAACACAGGATAAAAACTTACCAACTGTCCATATAGAATATGCACAAGCCTTACTATATATGTATGGAAAGAAGAAACTGGATCAAGCGATACAGCACATGAAGATTGCCAGTGAAGCAGAGCCAGGCTACGCCCTTGAAGCCATGAATACCTTTAAAGCTCAAAAGCGCCTAGAAGAGTTATTACTCATTAAGAAAAACAAAGGGTATGGGTTAAGACGATACGTAAAGCGTAATAGAGCGGCAGAAAAAAATTATTATTTCTAATTAATCATATAGTTAATATAAACCAGCCCACTATTTTTTGTATTCAATGAGCTGGCTTATATAGCGTTAACAAATCTGTAGCAGCCATGGGCGCTGCATAGTGATAACCCTGAACATAATCACACTTGTACTGCTGAAGCTGATCCAACTGTTGTTGCGTTTCCACCCCTTCAGCCAAAACCTTAAACCCCAACTCATGAGCCATCACCGTAATAGCACTAATTATTGTGCGATTATTTGCGTCATTCTCAATATCATGAACAAAGCTTTGATCTATTTTTATCAAATCTACTGGAAATACTTTTAAATAACTTAACGAAGAATAACCTGTGCCAAAATCGTCTATAGCAAACGTAATGTCTTTTGCCTTTAAGACTTCAATGATAGCAATCGCCTCCTTAACATCATCAATTAAGGCACTCTCAGTTAGCTCTAACTGCATTAAATGGCCAGGCAAACCAGAGGATTGCAGAGCCTTTTCTATTGTCTCCAGCAGTTCATCCGCCTGCTGAAATTGATTGGCTGAAATATTAATGGCGAGCTTAACCTCAGGAAAACCATCGTCCAGCAGCCCCTTAAATTCATGACAAGCCCGATTAACCACCCATCGTCCCAAATCATTAATTAATGAAGACTCTTCCGAAATAGGAATAAATTCACTGGGCAAAACCACTCGCCCATCGTCTAGCCAACGAATTAATGCCTCCACCCCAATAAGCTCACCACTGACCATGTCGAATTGAGGCTGATAATACATTTGAAATTCATCATGGTTATGAGCATCTTTAATTTTACGCTCAAACTCCAAACGTTTTTGCGCATTCACATTCAAGAATTCTTCGAAGAACTGGAAATTATTTTTACCCTTTTCCTTGGCATGATACATGGCCATGTCGGCACATTTAATTAAATCAGTCGCCTCTACGCCATCATCAGGATACAAACTAATACCGATACTGGTGGTAATATTTATATCTCGACCTTTGATTTCCGCCTGCTTATTCAACGCAGTGAGAATATTATCGGCAATGTGAATGATGTCAGCGTTATCTTCAACATCGTTAATGATAATGCAAAATTCATCCCCGCCTAAACGTGCCACGGTATCCAGCTCTCGAACGCTATCATTCAAGATAATGGCCACATGTTTTAGCAACTGATCACCAAATTCATGACCCCACGAATCATTAATACCTTTGAAGTTATCTAAGTCCAAGAACAACAAGGCCAGTCTTGTTCGATGACACTTCGCAGCGCTAATAGCCAGTTGAAAACGATCATGATAAAGCCTGCGGTTGGGCAAACCGGTTAAGGCATCGTAATAGGCTAACTGACTAATGGTTTCATGGGCTTCGTGAAGCTCGGTATTATCTTTAGAAGTCCAAATGATATGAGTAATCACACTGCCAGAAAAAATAGGCGAGACCGAAAACAGCGCCCAATAAGGCTCACCGTCTTTCTTCAAGCACATGACCTCTCCATTCCAATCATGCCCATCTAGCACTTGGCGCCAACATTGCTGTAATACTTCTTGTTCCGCCACCAATGCCCGCGAAAACCTATCTATGTTCTGCGACAGTACTTCGCTTTCAAGGTAGCCCGTTAGGTGGGAATAATACGGATTTATGTATTCGATCTTGCCCCTAATATCAGAGATAGCAATGGCACTTTTACTTTGCTCAATAGCAAGGTGCAATTGCTTAAGTTTGGCTTCAGCAATTTTTCGCTTCTCTTCAGCCTGTATGTAACTAACGACACTGTTGATGTCGTCACTTAAGCTAGACAACAGCTCAAGAATTTGAGTATCAAAGGCATCTACTTCACTTGAGTAAATGGCAAACACGCCAATGGTTTTTCCGTCTTGAATAACAGGAATCACCGCTAAAGAATGAAAGCCACACGCTAAAGCTGCTCGGCGCCAAGGTGCAAATGTACTGTCCAATTCCATATTATTGACAAAGGCTACTTCACCCGTTTTACCACATACCCCCACTGGACCACGGGCGTATTCCGAATTATCAACACGCACATTAATACCGGTTAGGTAGTGATTAGAGTCCCCAGCAGAACTCACCGGCACCACATCATTGCCTTCAATCATGCCAATCCAAGCCATTGAAAAGCCACCGTGTTTAACCGCAATATGACAAATAGAATCTAGTAATTCCTCCTTGGTACGACTACTAATGATGGCTTTATTGGTTAAACGCAGCACCGTGTATAAACGATTGGCTGTATGGTATTGCGAAGTGGTTTCCTTATGCAGGGTAATATCCCGACACACATGCAGCACTACGCTATCTTGCCCCTGATAATTAATAGGGGTAAGAGTAATGGCATACCACTTATCGTCTAAAGAAATTTCCTGGTAATGAATGGGATCTTTTTGGTAGATAGAGCGGCAAATGGGGCAGTCGTGAGCTGAAAATTGCTTGGAATGGAACACGTCATGCACTTGCAAGCCCAAAGTCTCTTCAATGCCATTAGAAGCATCTCTGGCTGACTGATTGGCATGCAATATCTCCCCTTCCCGGCTCACTGCCACAATGGCGTCAGGTAAGGCATTAAAGGTATCGGAACTTAGGGTTAAAGACTTAAACGGTTGAGTAAGCGTGCTTTCTACCAGAGCCACATAAATGGCCCAGTAAGACATTAGTTTAAAAATGTGCCCCACAATAATGGTGATACCGGAAAGACTGGTATACAAAGTAAAAGCCATTTCAGCGGCCATAGTCAGGCCAATAGAAATCATTAAGAGTCGATAAACAGAAGCATTAAACTCTTGGCGCCGATCCCAAACCCGCTTACCAGCCAAGATTAGAATGGCCACTACTAGGTATTCGCCAATAATCTTAGTGGTCGTTAATCCGTTGGAATCATCGTATAAAGAAGGTGCCCACCCCATTAAAATTAACAGTGAGACCAAAAAGAAAATGCAGCCTAAACCCCAAAAAAGAAAAGGGGTTCGAATCCTGACATTCATAAAGCTGGTGAAACCCAGCAAAATAAAGGCCTCTAATAGCCGAGCCGCCATCCAAAATTGTATGGTGGTGCCTTCGTTGGCAGAGGGGAGAATCTCGTGATTTGAAAACGTGGTGGCGTGACAGAAGTCCAATATTCCCACCCAAAAATAGCCACAACCAATAAACATTAAGAAATGAGACTGTGAAAACGGGTAAGTATTAAAGGCCACCACAAAAGTCAGTATTGCCACAATAATGGCAAAACCTTCAACTAAAGAATGGAAAAGCGAGCTGTTAAAAAAGGCAATAGGAAGCAAGACCACCAAAAATATAATTGGCACCTGTGCGTTAACTTTTACCTGAAAATTATCTAAATACATTCCAACTTCGACCACTCAATTTTAAAACCACACACCTGTGGTTTTTTCCTGTCAGCGACAGATTAAAAAATCATGTAATAGCCGATGGTCTAATATTTTATCAAGTATAGACAACAAAGAAAAATCCATTTAATCATGCTGCTATCTGGCTTAATCGCCGAATGTCTCTACCTGAGGCATTCAGCGATCAACATCGCTACATCATAATGCTGGACTTCTTACCGCTGCCCGCATCACTTGAACCACTCACGGTTCTGCGTGACGGTCCGTTTTTGGCCTGGCTTTGGCCATTACCTGAGTTAGCGGCTTTAGGTTTTCTATTCGCTGGTCGCTTGTTATCAGAACCCGACGCCCCAGCAATGTGTTTCTTGTTCTTGCCCGCAGGTTTATGACCACGGTGGTTTTCGCCGGAGCGCTGACCATCTTGGTGACCTGGGTTATTGTTAGATCTCTTAGGCTTATTCGCTTTAATTGGACGAGTATCCAAACGGGATTCTGGCAACTGATTTACCGGCTCAAAGCCCACTATGTATTCGCGATCTAAAACCCGACCAATTAAACGTTCAATGGCGCTAAGCTCTTTAAATTCATCATGGCTAACCAAAGAAACCGCCTGCCCTGAAGCGCCCGCGCGCCCGGTACGACCAATACGATGCACATAGTCTTCGGCAACATTAGGCAAATCGAAATTCACCACCTGAGGTAATTGGTCAATGTCTATGCCACGAGCGGCAATATCAGTGGCCACTAGCACACGCACACTACCGGCTTTAAAATCGGCCAAAGCACGGGTACGCGCACCCTGGCTTTTATTACCGTGAATAGCAGCAGCGGGAATATTATGCCCTTCTAAAAATTTGGTTAGCTTATTGGCACCATGCTTAGTGCGGCTAAAGACCAGAACCTGTTGCCAATCGTTATCTTCAATCAATTGGGTTAACAAGTTAGGTTTTTGTTTTTTATCCACTGGGTAAATAAACTGCTCAACTCGGGTTGCTGTACTATTTGGTGCCGCAACCGATATCTCAACCGGGTTATTCACCATGGTTTTGGCAAGTCGGCGAATTTCATCTGAAAACGTAGCTGAAAACAAAAGGTTTTGACGTTGCTTAGGCAGTAGCGCCAGTATTTTTTTAATATCGTGAATAAAGCCCATATCCAGCATGCGATCAGCTTCATCCAATACTAATACTTCTAAGTGCTTAAAATTTACAGCCCTTTGGTTGTAAAGATCCATCAAACGACCAGGTGTAGCCACCAGTACATCAACACCGTTGCGCAGTTTCATCATTTGCGGATTAATCTTTACACCACCAAATACGACAGCGCTCTTAAGCGGTAAATTTTCACTGTACTTAGCGACGTTATCGGCAACTTGAGCTGCCAATTCACGGGTTGGGGTCAATATTAACGCCCTGGCCTGATTGTTTTGAGCCGGCTGACCCTTGGATAGAATTTGCAATATCGGTAAGGTAAAGCCAGCAGTTTTGCCGGTACCGGTTTGGGCGGCAGCCATTACATCTTTACCAGCCAAAACAGCAGGAATTGCCTGCTCTTGAATGGGAGAAGGTTTGGTATAACCTTGTTTGGTGACGGCATTTAGGATTTCTACAGATAAACCCAGGGTGTCAAAGCTCATAAAATCTCTCTATCGTGAAGGGAGATGGCTTTGTGAAACCTTGCAAGATTTACGGTGTAAACCGTTAAATCTAAAACTGTAAGGCGCATAGAATCTCTCTTGTGGGGCTGTTTTTGCGGTCCGCCTTTTGGCGGGCGTGCAGCTTAGCGGATCTGCCATTCATCCGCCACCGAATAAGCCGGACCTGACACGCATTAGCCATTAAACATCAGTATAGACACCCCTAAAGCCAGACCCATGCTTAATTTTAGCTAAAATAAGGACCTCCTCTTCAAATTCAATGCCCCGACTTGCTAAAACTCGAATAAACTAAAGCCCAATTGGTGACACCATCGATAAGCGTAAAACCACTTCAAGCGCCTCTTGAATCCCCCACTACAAGCCTGAAAACGAAACACGGTTAATAAAATACGCTAAACTCCATCCTCTTAAGCAACACAGCCTATAGAAAACCCTATCTAAGCTGCATATAGCATTAAGGTCCACCCAAATAGACCCTACCCTCACTAAGTTACAACACTAGGATTTAGGCAGAAAATGGAATTAAACCCAGAGACAGATTTATACTTGTCCCAACACTTCACAGACATAGACCTATCTTACGGAGAGCTTCAGGACAAAGAGTTTGAAGACTGCACCTTCAGTAAGTGCGACTTCAGCGATGCCGCCTTTAACAAGTGTAAATTTATTGATTGCAGCTTCAATCATTGCAACTTAAGCAGCCTGAAAGTGGACCACTGCCGGTTTTTAAACGTGAATTTTGATAACTCCAAAGTATTGGGCATTGACTGGACCAAAGCTACTTGGCCCAGCATAGCCTCGTTTGCCGCATTGAATTTCAAAAACTGCGCTATCAGCTACTCTTCTTTTTTTGGTCTAGCCCTACAAGAGATAACCATTAAAGAGTGTAAAGCCCATGAAGTGGATTTTCGTGATGGTAGTTTTAACCAGGCCGATTTTAGTGACAGTGACTTTTCCCTTAGCTTATTTAATGGCACCAGCCTGACTAAAGTGAATTTTGAAGACGCCAGTAATTACGACATAGATGTATTTAACAACGATATTAAAGGGGCTATTTTTAGCCGTTTTGAAGCGGTTAGACTACTTGACTGCCTAGGTATAGATTTACTGGATTAACCGGCGGCAACTTCCGTGTTATTTTTAAAAGACAGCCCGCCACAGAACACATAGTTGACATTAAGCGGACCACAATTAGATAGAGAGCACCCCAAACCACCCTGAGCGTCTCGATTGGCAAAGGGGTTTTAACCTTTGCTGTTCACCAGCTTCTGTAATCCATACACAATGAACCCCATCAACATTCCCGGCACACCCTCGTAGACCAAGTTATGTAAATCGCAGTAGCGCCACAGTAGCGCTACGGCAATACCAGAAAGCACCATGAGTATTGAAGTATTTTGCGTGGGCCGCCCACCAAAACAAAGCACTAAGAGCAAAGGGCCAAATGCGCTGCCAAGGCCAGACCAAGCCAGTATCACTAAATCGAATACACTGGCGCTATTCACCAATGCCCACAGCAACGCTAAACCAGTCACAGCAACGGTGGTTAATTTTATTAAGACGGTGCTCTGAGTATTATTAATCTTGTGTGGCAGAATATCGTGACTGATTGCAGCCGAACAACCCAGTACCAATGAATCGGCGGTAGATAAAGTGGCAGCAAATAATCCCGCTAAAATCAAACCTACTAAGTAAGGGGATAACAACTGTTGCGCCAGTGTTGGCAATGCCAACTCACTGTCAAAACTGCCTGCATCCGTTAAATACAAGCGTGACAACATGCCAACCGCGGTGGCTGTGCTCCAGAATAAAATAAACCACAGGTAATACCAAAACCGCGCGCGGGCCATATTTGAAAATCGACTTTGTGAGGCAGAGTTGTCATCCGAATTGAGCGTCATAAAACGCACCATCACATGTGGCTGCCCAATAACCGAGAAGCCAGCAAACATCCAACCCAGCACAAATAAAATGGCACCAGCAGCTCCAGGCAATAATAATTCACTGGGAAACCAATCAAGAAAACCATCAATTTGAGCCATCTGTGCGATAGAAGCTTCTACGCCACCCATACCATTTAAGGCAACCCAAAACAGTATGGCCATGGCACAAATCATCACCATCGATTGAGCGGCATCGGTCCAGATCGACGCGCGTATACCGCCAACAAAGCAGTAAAGGGCCACTAGAATCGCCCCCATAACTGCGCCAGCCCAAGCAGGGGCATCCAACAATACTTGCAACGCCTTTGCACCAGCCACCAATTGCGCCGCAGCATAAGCAAGCAAGAAAACTAGTGACAATAAACCAATGATTCTTTGTAAGTTTGGTTGAGCCCCATCACCAGACGCGCTTCCCTCGCTTTTTCGACCATACCAATTACCTAATACACCAGCGTAGCTAACTTCACCGCTACGTAATGTGGCAGCTTTCAATCGGTGATGAACAAAAGACGAGGCGATAAAATCTCCAGCAATCCAACCCACCATCAACCAGATTGATTGCAAGCCCACCGCATAGACATAGCCCATTAGGCCCACAAACATATATCCACTGTTATTGGTGGCCACTGCAGATAAGCCCACTAAGAAAGGTTGAACCTGGCCACTGGCTAAATAATAATCTCGTTTGTTTTTCTGACTGAAAAAGAATGAGCTTAAACCCACCGCCACAAACAGCGAAAGAAACAAACTAAAACTAATTATCATAATCTATGGGCTCTTATCTGATCGCATAAAAAGGTTGTATAAAAATTTGGTATAAACATCATGCCTAAAAAAGGCGAGTGTTACTCGCCTTTAGAAATAAGTTAGTAAAGCGTAAGCTTAAACTTAATCGGTAATCACTTCTGCTTCAAGCTCATAAGCGCCTTCGGCGTTATGTACTTCTTTACCATGAAGCGGCGGATTAAATACACAAGCCATTTTCATTTCTTGGGTAGCACGCAAAATGTGCTTATCATTTTTATCCAAAACATAAATTGTGCCAGGAGTAATGGGATAAACTTCACCCGTTGCTATATCTTCAATACTGCCCTCACCCGAGACACAAAACACCGATTCTAAGTGATTCTGATAATGCATAGGCAATTCAGCATCTTTGAAAATAGTCGTGATATGAAACGAAAAGCCCATATTATCGTTTTCTAACAATAAACGAGTTGAATCCCAACCCTTACTAACCACTTTACGATCGGAATTTTCAGCTTCGCTTAACTGACGAACAATCATGAGTTACTTCCTAAAACTTAATGTTTTTAAAACCATCTATACATACTCACGGGGCAGACACCTGCCCCGTCACACAAATTAATTTATGTGCTTAACTGGCATCAGAAAAAAAGTCGTGCTCTTCTGGAATCTCATCTATTTGTCCGCAGATTTCAGCCACGCTCTGCTCTAGGATATCCATACCCTCTTTAAGTAACGCTTCAGTGATGATCAGTGGGCAGAAAATCTTAACGATGTGATCTTCAGCACCGCTGGTTTCAATTATTAAGCCTTTTTGGAAAGCCTTGCGTGTAATCTTGTCAGCTAGTTCACCCGATACGCAGTTGATACCGCGAAACATGCCTCGGCCGCGAGTCGAGAAATTACCTTCGCCATGTTTTTTCGCCATGTCATCCAAACGACTACCGATGTACCTGCCTTTTTCCAGGATCTCTTCCTGAAACGCTGAATCAGACCAGTAATGATCAATGGCTTCCTTAGCTGTAACAAAAGCAAGGTTGTTGCCACGGAAAGTACCGTTATGCTCACCCGGCTTCCATTGATCTAACTCAGGCTTCATGAGCACTACTGCGAAGGGTAAACCGTAACCCCCTAAAGATTTTGATAGAGTAACAATGTCAGGTTGTATGCCTGATTTTTCAAAACTAAAGTAAGTCCCAGTACGACCGCAACCCGCTTGAATGTCATCAACAATAAGCAAGATTTTGTGTCGACGACACACATCTTGCAAATTACGCAACCAATCAACGCTGGCCACATTAATGCCGCCCTCGCCCTGTACGGTTTCTACAATTACCGCAGCCGGAAGATCGATGCCGCTGGACGAATCGCTTAATACTTTATCAAGGTAAATCGTAGTATCAATGCCGTCACCAAGGTAGCCGTCAAATGGCATACGACTAACACCACCCAAGGTTACGCCAGCTGCGCCGCGATGGTGAGCGTTACCGGTGGCTGCCAAAGAACCTAAAGTCACACCGTGAAAACCATTGGTAAAACTTACGATATTGCCGCGGCCTGTTACATTACGTGCAATTTTTAATGCCGCTTCAACAGCGTTGGTTCCGGTAGGTCCCGTGAACTGCACCATGTATTCAAGTTTTCGTGGCTTGAGTATTTTCTCGTTAAAGGTTTGTAGAAACTCCCCTTTCGCTTTGGTGTGCATATCCAAGCCGTGAGTAATGCCGTCGGCCTCAATGTAATCAATTAACGCTTTTTTAAATAATGG
This sequence comes from Bermanella sp., assembly GCA_036960565.1. Classification (GTDB taxonomy): domain Bacteria; phylum Pseudomonadota; class Gammaproteobacteria; order Pseudomonadales; family Oceanobacteraceae; genus Bermanella. The sequence continues at coordinate 34,176 of JBALXQ010000034.1, read as the reverse complement.
ATTATTGTGACCGTAGTTAAGCGTGCCAGCACCGGCGAGAAAATCTAAATAACGATTGCCATCGCTATCAAACATTTCAGCACCCTTTGCACGATTAAAAACTCGTGGAAATGCTCGAGCGTAACTTTGTACTTCTGATTCTATTTCATCAAAAATTTTCATAATGATTCTCCAAGTGAATCAATTAAATAAGTGCGTCAAGGGCTAACCCTAATGATGCACTAATAAATATTAGTATTAGCGTGCGTTAGGCGTAGCAGGTGATGGTAGCGGGCCGATAGCCAGCAGCATTTCATCGTCGTGCTCGCCATTAAAGTGTTCTTCGCGACTCAGCAGTAAAGTGCGTTCGCTCTTGGCTTGAAGTTGCTCGGCCAGACGTTTAAAAACTGCCCAGGAGGCTTCATTACCTGGGGATATAGTCGTATGGATATAGCGAATATCTGATTGCGCAGAGCGCGAAACAATATGGTGTAAAAGGCGCTGCGCCAGACCATGCCCTCGGGCTTCTTCACCCACGGCCACCTGCCAAATAAATAGGGTTTCGGGATTACTCGGCACACGGTAGCCAGAGACAAAAGCAATGACGCGGCCATCTTTTTCAGCAAGTGCACTGGTATCGGCAAAGTGAAGGCACTGCAGGAAATTACAGTAGGCAGAGTTGGTATCCAGCGGCGGACAGTTGGCGATTAATTGGTTAACAGCCATCCCATCTTTAATATCAGGTGTACGAATGCAGATATCGGTTGCTTCTTGATTTAATTCGACATCAATACATTTTTCGGTGTTTTCCATTACTCTCTCAAAATATATATTATGTTTACTAAGTATAATTTTTTATAAATAATCTTATAAATGCCAAGAAAAGGTTGATTTGAGCATAAGAATCAATCACCCAGGTCATTTCTAACAAGTTTTTTATATAGTGTACGATGAATACGTTTGCATAGTACACTATGCAATATTCAAACACCAACCCTGAACATATTATGAGCAGTTACTTCAGGTAATAGGTGAAATTTAGAGTTGAAATGTGCCAGAACCTGCTAATTCATCAAGGATACGGGTCTGCGCCCCACAGAATCGGTGTGATACAATGCCAAGCTTACAGCTTCAATTAACATGACCATATCGAGACTTCTCATGGATCGCACTGATGATGTACTGATAGCCCTGAGACGGGTTATTCGTGCCACGGACCTCCACTCCAAATACCTCAGTAAAACCGTGGGCCTTACCGCACCGCAATTATTGGTACTGCAAAGTCTGCGTGATTTTGGCGAGTTGCCGGTGGGTGAGTTAGCAGGGAAAGTGAACCTTAGTCAGGCCACGGTCACATCTATTGTTGATCGACTTGAAAAGAAAACCATGGTCCAGCGTGAACGTAGCCAGTCAGATAAGCGTAAAGTTTATGTGCAGCTAACCGAGGATGGCGTAAAAGCCATCAAGAATGCACCTACTCCGCTACAGGAATCCTTTGTTCGCCAGTTCAGTGATTTGCATGAATGGGAACAAACCTCCATTATTTCATCCCTACAAAGAGTCGCACAAATGATGGATGCTCAGCATATTGATGCGGCACCCGTACTGGATGTGGGCACTCTGGATCGCGCCAACGAAAGCCCTACTCGCCCAGAGTTTTCCGATAAGATGCCATAGTCGGTAGGACCGTGAACCAATAATGAAGCTAATATTTTTAGTTTGAAAACAGCGGCCTTAGTCATTATCTCCCCTCTTTTCATGACCTTCAAATTCTCTAATTGGGCTTACTAAAAAGTGAGTCCGATAGAGGCCAATTTCTAATATCACACCCTGAAATACCCTAGTTAAAATAGACCGGTATTCGAGCACCCTTAATTACCCCAACATCACTCAGAGGCTAAAAGGATCAGTCTTGCAGTAGGGGCTCAGTTGCAAAAGCTTTTTGCATAAAGTCGACAAAGATTCTAACTTTAGAAGGCGTGTAACGATTGTGCTGATACACAGCCTGAATCGGAAAACCGTTCGGAGTGTATTCAGTCAAGATGGTTTCTAACTGTCCATTTTGAATATACGGCTCACTCATCCATTTGGGCAGTATTATTATCCCAACACCCGCCATGGCCATTTCCCTAACAGCATCACCGTCGTTGGCCTGAACAGAGCCCTCTACCTGAACCGTTATCTCCTTTTTATCATTCCTAAAATGCCATATATTCCCCGTGCTAAGCCTTGAATAAACAAGGCAGTTATGATGTTTTAGGTCATCAGGATGGTTGGGCCTGCCGTGTTTATCCAAATAAGATTTTGAAGCCACCAACATACGCGGGCTATCGCCCAAGTGCCTTGCCACTAAATTTGAATCGGCCAGTGAGCCAATGCGAATGGCAACATCAATACCTTCGCCTACAAGGTCTATTTGACGATTAGTGAGAATTATATCCAACTTTATATTGGGATAAGCCAACAAAAAATCCGGCAGTCTAGGTGTGATATGACGCTGCCCAAAAGAAACCGGTGCCGTAATTCGTAACACCCCCTTGGGATTTCGGGTCATTGAACTTACCGAGGCCTCGGACTCATCTACTTCAATGAGGATTTGTAAGCAGCGCTCGTAATAATCACTACCGACTTCCGTTAGACGGAGCTTACGGCTTGTTCGTGCTAGCAAACGAGTGCCTAACTTAGCTTCCAGCGACGCCAAACGCTTACTGACACTGGATTGACTAATACCCGTTTCTCGGGCCACCTCAGAAAAACTACCAGTCTGTACCAGCCGAGTAAAAATTCTCATCGCATCAAGCTGATCCATGTCGCCCACCAAAATCTATTCATATATGGAATAGATAGTATGCAACAAAACCATATTTTATTCCATTTTCGATATTGTTAACCTACGTGTCATCAATTTGGGTTTAGCTTTTTGCCCAACACGATCAATCTCTAACATAATTTAACCGAGGTATATCTAGATGAAAAATAGAAAATTTACTGCTGGCGATGCATTCCCTAACATTACCCTGCCTAAGGTAGGCGGTGGCGAGTTAACTCTCGGTCAGCCTTTGCACGGCTACGACTGGCAGTTGGTAGTTGTGTATCGGGGGAAACACTGCCCCTTGTGCACTCAATATCTAACACAGCTAGATCAGTTAAAAGAAAATTTTTATAAAATAGGGGTTGATATCGTAGCGGTATCCGCCGACGGAGAAACCAAAGCTGACGCTCATATCGCTGAAATGGGTCTAAGTTTTCCGGTGGCTTATGACCTGTCTATCGAGCAAATGCAATCCCTTGGACTTTATATTTCACAGCCAATTTCATCACAAGAAACTGACCAACCTTTCGCCGAACCAGGCATTTATGTGATTAATGAAAATGGCCAAGTTCAAGTAATAGATATATCGAATGTTCCTTTTGCACGTCCTGATTTAGAACAACTGGCAGGAGGGCTTGAATGGATCAGAAACCCTGAGAATAATTACCCTATACGCGGCACGTATCAATAAGGTCTTTTTCACTGAAAATAAAGGTGCCTGCGGGATTAAATTTTTCTCGCAGGCACCTTTATTTCTTCTTAACTCTAAATCGAATTTTCCTACACCACTTCTATTCTCCAGAGCTTTCTAATTCCCTAAAAAACTCATTGTATATTTTGTCGTAAACGTTCTCCTCGACCATTTTATTCATCACGTCATTAAACCGAGATAATTGATTCACAAATTTTGACTTCTTAGAAACTGTAATGAAAACTGCATTAGGTTCGCTATACCGGTAAAGCGCCTCTTCTATTTCATTGTGAAGTTTTTGAGTGCTGATTTGATATTGCATAATATTGCAAGTGCCAACCACCGTATCAATTCTTCCTAAAGGTAACATTCTCATGAGCTGGTCATCATGGGTTACCAATACTTTTTTAATCTTGGCATCCTTGTCAAACCTTGAAAAATAACTACCTCCTCCCATTATCCCAACCTTAATTCCATAAAGGTCTTCGTAATTTTCAATCAGACTAGAATTCCCTTTTTTAACATAAAAGCACTTATCGTTACGAGTCAAATATGGTGTATTTAAATAGTGCAAATAATCCTCTCGATCTTCCTTTTTCAGCAAGGCAGGCATAACATCGGCACCTCCACTCCTCATCATCAATAAAGATCGTTTCCAGGGTCGGGTAATTAAAGAAACCGAAAAACCTAACCGTCTTGCAAATTCCTTCATAAATTCCGCTTCTACACCTGTTATTGAATCCGTTTTTTTTCCAATCCACACAGGATGAAACTCGGTAAAAACAACCACCAGCTCCTTGCTTTTCACTGGGACAACTACCAATCCGAATAAAACCAATAATAGAAGATTTTTTATCATTACCTTTTTAATTGCCTTATATTTTCTGGCTCTATTTCTTAATAACAATATTCCCAGCTTAATGAGAGTAAAAAATGTCATATTATTATTCCACTGTGGTCAGTGCCTCCTTTTGGTTAATTCTAGAGAAACCTGTATCTGATGGACTCAACACCAAGTAGCAATCACTAAACGTGCTCCTATGGCAATGTATTCATAATATAATCTGATCAAACCTGTACTGGATGTGGGCACTCTGGATCGCGCCAACGAAAGCCCTACTCGCCCAGAATTTTCCGACAAAGTGCCATAGCCGATAGGCCCAAAACAAGTTATAAAACTAGGGCATTATTCATGCCCTAAACAGCTAGACGTATCCTCAGCACTGTTTTCACACACAAACACAGGATGCTCAGTTTCACCTTTAAGCGTCACGTTTATATTGGCCTTAATGCCCGAGCGCACTTGTGAGCCATTAACGGTTTGGCAATTTCCAGGTGCCCAAGGCGTACAATCTGAATTTTGCCACACCATTACAGGCTTAAACCATATCGCTTTTGCCAACTCACCATCGCTGCTACTTTCAATATCGTTGTAATCAGGTGTTGCCCCTAAACTAAAATCATCACCTTCAGAATAAATGAATAAACTTTTACGCACGTCAAAATCAATTAACATACTAATTTCATTGCCCGACTGATAACTACCATCTAATCCACTTTGCTGAAATTCGTATATTTTTGAATCCCTATCAACTTCGGCACTAAACATTACATCGGTATATAAGTCTGCCACCACATCAAAGCCGCCCAAGTCTAAATTGTATCCTTGCTCTTGCGCTTCACAGGTCACTTTATGATTAGCCAAAGAATCAAACTTATAAACGTCGGCATCCGCTGGGCGAGTAGCGCTAAATTCATTACTTGAAATATTTAACCATTCAAAATCATTGTTCCCACAATCTAATATTGAGGAAACCTTGCGACATATTAAAATATCGCCAGCTTTGGCATTGGTCACCCCACCTAATAAATTGGTATTGTGATCAATGGCATCTTGCACGGCATCTGGGTATTCATCCTCTATGCAATCTGCCACCGTCTCACCTGTTGCCGCGAACTCGCCGTCAACGTTTCCTGTTGTATAGGTTGGTGTATCGGTAAAAGGGTTATCTACAAAAACATATTTGAACGTCCAAAAGGCATTACCATCAGCTCGAGGTATCGCAAATTTTATATCGAGGTAATTAAACTTAGTTTCGATTCTGCTATTTAATTCACTAAAGGCCGTATCTTGTGCATTGTCTTCCCCGCCAAGTGCTTCTGGGTTTTCCATATTAAAAGCACTGCCTTCAATGATAAAATCCTGCCCAAAACCGCTGCCGCCACCCAACAGCCGTATACCACCACCAAAATAGTTTCCCGTTAAATTAACACTCACAACATTGCCGCTAACGCTCATGGGCGTAATGCAAGATCCAGCCTTACTGCCACCAATGGGCAAATAGAAATTAGCGCAGTTTTGAGGTAATAGATCAGGATCTACTTCCTCAACTAAATTAGCCGCCCGCAATTTAAGCAGTAATTCAGATAACCCCTCTTGAATTTTAGCTTCGTCAGACTCGCTTAAATCAAGACAGCTGCACAATAAAAGTAAGATAGAGAATATACATATAAGACGTATTTTCATTTCATATTGTCGCTAAGGGGTTTATTTGAGCATAGACCAATGCTCGGTATTCCAGCCATGCTGGCGATCAAATACAGCATTCATTTTGCGCTCATTTCAAATAAATGAAGCAGACAATAAATCACCCAAAATAATATTCATTAACGCGATATTTGCCCGTATATGAACTGACATTCTAAAAGCATTCATTTATTGATCGACTAGTTATATGAACAAATGTGCTGTACTGGAAACATGGGTAACCCAAGCCACCTGCTAGTGCGCTATAAGATATCTATCTCCCGTGTATCAATTACTACAACATACCCCAGTAACCTGACAACAAAATAAAAGTAGCAAGGCTTTCATTGTTATGACACAATTTATGTCAATACAATGAAATCCTATGTCCTTTTGGCATATTTAAAATAACAATAAAGGCCTACTCTATGCCCACCATCACTAAACCAAGGTTACTGACTTTATCCATTACCGTTGCCATAGTATTAACCGCGCTGTATAGCGCAAAAGTCATCAAACAAGGGGCGCAAGCGTATGTATTTGGCTACCCCTTGGTGCTTATGGAATTAACAAGGCAAGCAATGTTAGGTGAAACAGAACCCGGCATTGGGGCCAATAACCTGTCTCATATGCGTGTATTTCCAGATCATACCTTTCGCCACGTGGTACGCCCCAACGACGATACCCTTTACAGCATTGCCTGGTTTGACCTTAGCAAGGAGCCCATGGTCATCAGTACCCCAGCGTCCGATCGTTATTATGTATTGCCGTTTATGGATGCCTGGACCAATGTATTTGCCACCATTGGCACCAATACCACAGGTAACGAGGCTGGCCACTTTGCGTTGGTTGGCCCTGACTGGCAGGGAGAGCTACCACAAGATGTTAAAAAGATTCAATCCCCTACTAATATGGTGTGGATGATTGGCCGCGTACAGACCAATGGAAAAGACGACATTAAAAATGTCGCGCTATTTCAAAACAAAATTGCCATAACCCCAACCAGCCTTTGGTCGTTAAAAAAAGCCAACGCCAGCACAACCATTCATAAGCTTGTTAGGTCACAAAACCAAGCCAACCCTAAGGCAGAAATTGATGCCCTATCGGCCCATGAATTTTTTAATACTTTAAGCCAGTTAATGGCTCAGCAACCCGCTAGCCAGCAAGACAAAACAGCGCTAGAAAACTTAGAGCAATTAGGTGTTGTGCCAGGTAATGCATTTGATATGAATACCATGAACCCATTAAAGGCATTTCTTATGGGCCAAGCCGTTAAAATTGCCAATAACAAATTACATGAAGCCATAGACACTCAAAGCGCCAGCCCAAAAGAAAATGGCTGGATGATGTGGCGCGATACTATTGGCCAAGCGGGCACAAACTATAAAGTACGCGCAGGAGTCGCCATGGCCGGCTTGGGTGCCCTGCCCATCAGTGAGGCGGCATACGCCAGCGCCAGTATAGATAAAAATCAAGAGACACTAACCGGTAGCCATCAATACAAGGTCCACTTCCCTAAGGGGCAAACACCCCCAGCCAAAGCCTTCTGGTCTTTAACCATGTATGACATGGACGGCTTTCTGGTGGAAACCAGCATTAACCGTTACCTATTGGGAGACCGTGATGCACTTAGTTACAACGATGATGGTTCACTGGATATTATTATTCAGCACAGCCCACCCACACAAAATGAGTTGAATTGGCTGCCCGCACCTAAGGATCAATTTACCCTCATGTTAAGAATATACAGTTTGGGAGATAGTTTTTATGATGGTAGCTGGAAAATACCCGCCATTGAGCGCTTAAATTAAAGCGCTCTTCACAAAAGTTAACGGGTCTAACCAGGCCCCGTATAACTTCCATCTGACAAAGAGAAATAACAATCGGGCACAGATAAAAAGGTGTATTTTAAAATCAAAAATAAAGAACCACCTAAAACAATGCACAGTGAGCTGCATCAATATCCATCATTAGAATGCACACCTTGTCATATTTTTGCTTTAATATTAAATCTCTGAATAGTAGGAATTAGTTCCTTGAGTTTAATGGGTTTTTGTAAATAAGCTTTAATTCCTTGGGACAACGCCCCCTCTTTAGAAATGGTCTGACTATAGCCTGTGGCTAAAATAATGGGGATATCCGCCCTAATACTAAGCAATTCTTTGCTCAACTCTATGCCAGTCAAACCCGGCATGGTTTGATCCGTAAAAACAACATCGAACCCGTACGGACTTTTCCTAAACGCTTCTAATGCTTGCAGACTGTTATGATAAACAGTCGTACTAAATCCATTTTTTTGCAATCCTATATTATAAAAATCGACTAAATTAGGTTCATCGTCAACCACCAAAATATGGCCTGCCCCCTCCAGAGAGTGAGATCCCTGAATCTCTATGTCCTGAACTTCCCCCACAGCTATGGGGAAAAAAACCGAAAAGGTACTGCCCTTCCCTATTTCACTTTCAACCAATATTTTTCCTTGATGCTGCTCTACAATTCCGTGTACAACAGAAAGTCCTAAACCAGTGCCTTTACCCACATCCTTAGTTGTAAAAAAAGGTTCAAAAATCCTTTCTTTAACATCCGGGGAAATACCACTACCAGTATCACTAATGGTGAGTAACAAGTAATTTTCTTTATCAACAGAAGGAAGAGACTGATTAGAGTATTTTTGGGTGTTCTTTAAAGAAATAGACAAAATGCCCCCTTTTTCCTCCATAGAATGCGCAGCATTGTTACAAATATTTATGATAATTTGATGAATTTGAGTAGTATTAATCATAACCGGACGACAGTCAGGATCTATATCGGCTCTAACCTCGATCGTTGCAGGCAACGTAACTCGAATCATTTTCAAGGCATCTTGAATGACAAGTGACATTCTTTGCATACTTTGTTTTGATGAATCTTTTCGGCCGAATGTGAGTATCTGTTTAACTAGATCGCTTGCTCTCTCACCTGAACTATAAACGCGTTCTATATAGTTTCTTTCTTCACTATTTTTGGGAAGTTTTTCCATCAATAGTTCAGAATACCCCATCATGCCACCTAGGATATTATTGAATTCATGAGCAATTCCGCCTGATAACGTTCCAATGGCCTCCATCTTTTGAGATTGACGAAGTTTTTCCTCTATCAATTTACGTTCTGAGATATCCTGCTGAAACCCAATGGCAACAGCACCATGGGTTGAGTGATTAAAAATAGACAGTTTTGCCTCAGTCCAAAAATACGAACCATCTTTTTTCGTGCAATAAACCTCGCCGAACCAATGCCCTTTTTTCTCTATCGATAAGTTTATCTCGGCATGAATATCTTCAGGAGCTTTTTCAGTTGGGGCATTTATTTCACTAATGGGAATACCCAGCATTTCTAAAGGCTCATAGCCAAATATCTTTTCGAATCTTGGATTAGTGTAAATAATAATGCCGTCACTAAGTCGAGTCATGGCAACGCCTTCACTCAAATTATCTAGAATTAACTTATTGAGTATTATTTCCTGTTCTGCTTGTTTTCGTTCGGTTCTATCTGAAGCGACACAAACAATCCCCTCTATATTCCCTTCTACATCCTGCATCACTGAGGCAGAAAATTGAACCGGTATTTTCCGACCATCTTTAGCTAAATAATGCTCTTCTGAATTTTTTATCGACTCATTCTTAATAAAGCTGGTAATCCCCACCCCATCAAATACCCCTTGCCCTTCATCAAATATCATCTCTATTGGTTTTCCAATAACTTCAAGTTCTTCATAACCTAATAATTCAAGAGTGGCCCGATTAACACTACTGATGGTGGCATTAGGATTAACAACAATGAGAGAGTCAGCCATGGACGTGATGATATTATCTAAATATTTTTTGGATACAGCTGTCTTGAATAAATTACTTTCAGATTGTTTACGCTCGGTAATATCCACGATTGAACCAAGAATAAATTCTGGTTCCCCATTAGCGCCACACACTATTTCAGTTTGTGCATGAACCCATACGGTATCGTCGTCAATCTGGCGAACCATACGATGATCAAGCTCATGGGGTTGACCGCCCTTAATCGCTAGCGCGAGACTTTTATGAACCCTTTCGGCATCATCAGGATGAATAAGGCTAGTAGTTAAATCAATTGTCGCCTCAACATTAATATCGACCCCGTAAAGATTATAAACCTCATCTGACCAATACATATTACCGGTCTTTACATCCAACTCCATAAATCCGGTTTTTCCAATTCGCTGTGCTTTAAGAAATCGACCATTGGATACTCTCAATTCCTCTATTAACTGCTCTTTGGTTTTGTCTTCATCCTTCATCTTAGCCCCCTATTATCATTAGACGATAGTCGATATATTTGATTTGAGACACCTAATGCCTTAATTCGACCGACTAAAATCAAGGTAAATAACGTACCTATAAATATTGATATTTAAACCGAATCAATTAAATATTAGAACGATTACACATAGAGTTTTGTACAGAACAGACATTGGTGGGAGTTAAGTTAGTCGTGTTTGACTGCAGAGAGTGACATTAACTATTTACATTCAACATATCGATAAGAAAACGAAAGGCGGTGTAGCTATAAAAAAAGGCTTTACAAGCATATTATCTCTAATAACACCCAAAATAATAAATAATCTAACTACATACCTTCTTATATTTTATTTTAGTAATAACGCTATCTATACAGATTTTTTTAATACCGTCGCAAGTATATTTCATACTAAACACACATCAAACTTAGCGGTGTTATGCAGGGCGTAAGTATTTAGCCAATACTCTATTTAATTCACTAATTTCAATAGGTTTAGTTAAATAATCAACTGCACCACTGTCTTTTGCACATTTAATCTGTTCCGAAATCACATCAGCAGATAACATCACTACTGGTACATTTTTACAGTGTTCATTAGCTAAAATTCTCTTAGTGGTTTCAATGCCGTCTATTCCAGGCATGCGTAAATCCATCAGTACTAAGTCGGGCGGTGTCCCCGCCTGACACAACATATCTGTTAATTCAATGGCCTTCTCTCCACTATCTACCAATTCAGCTGACACCCCAAAACGCAATAAAAGCATTTTTATCAGGACATTGTTAATTTCAATATCATCAACACAAATGACTAAGCTTTTGGCTGAAAAGGTGGCAGGTAAATTAACATGTGCCTTTGCCTGCTTCACGATGACTTCTTTAAAAGGAATCGATAAACAGAAACAATTACCCCATACCCGTTCAGTGCCAACACCTTGAACGTTAGTCTCAAGGGTTAACGCCCCACCCAACAGATTAGAGATATGTCGAGATAAAGTTAACCCTAATCCCGTTCCTTTTATTTTTTTATTGGTATTAAACTTACTTTGTATGAAAGGTTCGAATATATGCTTTTTCTCATTTTCATTTATTGCCTTACCGCTATCACTCACCGTGAAAAATATTTCACCCTTGTTAGCGGCAACCGACAAATTAACATAGCCTTGCTTATTTTTTACATTTACCCCCTTACCAGCAGCAATGTTTTCATGAGAGTCTGCGGTAAATTTTATGGCATTACTTAACAGGTTGTTTAGCACCTGAATAATTTTAGTTCGGTCAGACTCGATAAATTCAGGTAAATTCCTAGCTAAGGTTAACGAAAGGCATAAGTTATTTTTTTGGGCATTGGCTTGGTGAAACCCTTCTAATCCCTGTGATAAATCGGCTAACTCAAAAACGACAGCATTAACCTCTTCAACACCAGACTCTACTTTTGAAAGGTCTAAAATATTATTGAGCAAGGCTAATAATTGCTGAGCGTTTTCATGCACTGTTAGTTGAAAACTTTGAGCATCATCCTCTGTTATATTTAAACTTGGCTTTGCCAACAACTCAGAAAAGCCAATAATGGCATTCAACGGGGTACGTATTTCATGACTCATATTCGCTAGAAAAGTTGATTTACTGGCGTTGGCTTCTAGCGCTTCCTTTTTTGCTTTCTCAAGCTCCAAGGTGCGCTCATAAACCAGTTTCTCAAGATTTAACTTGTAGTGCTCCAGCTCCTTTCTCGCGACATTCTGTTTAGTTGTATCAAGTGATACAACCATGAGGTAATCAATTTTATCGCCACTTTCACTGACGGGAGAAATGGTTGAATGAAACCATACTTCATTTCCATCGGTATCGACTACAGCGGCCTCTTGCTCTATGACTTCGTTTGTATCCAGTGCCTTTCTTAAATTTTTAGACATTTCGTCACAAAAAGACTTCGGGTAAAAATCAAAAGGATAAGGCTTTCCGTAATACTCAGTAACATCAGCCATGCCAAGAGATCCAATACCAGCGGCACTCATAAACTGCAAATTAAAGTCGAGATCCACTATTTTTGTACAAGCTGGTGAGTGCTCAATCCATACCTGACTTTGCCTTTCGGATGAACGGGGTAAACCTTCTTTTGTTCGGAATTTGGATAATGACATTAGACTGAACCTCCAATTTTAGCCTCCCTAAGACCAGTAACATCCTAGTAAGGTAGAAACCTTCCTCAACCGTAAGCTTTTACAACTGACTGGACAATAATACCGACCAATAACGCCATTCACGCAGCCGAGAGGGGCCTTGTCATGAGCGCGGGCTATATACCTAGCTTCATTTCCATAAGAGATGGCTCAAAGCCAGCCTTCTCATAGGCTTTTATAGCCGACTCATTTTGACTATACACATCCAAGTATAGGTCAGTAATACCTCTACTCTTGCTCCATTCAATAAGGTGGCTCATAACCTTCTGATTTATGGCCTTACCTCTATGCTCTGGGGATACAAACATAAACCCCAAATATGAATGTGTATCATGTTTAAGGGCCGTTTTTGATTCTCGGATTTGCACATACCCGGTAGCAACAATATCACTCGAATCCTCTACGACGACAAGATAGGAGTCTTTACTGGCTATTAGATTATCTAAATCGTAGTAGTGAGTTTTCTCTGCCTTAATTGATGAATTGAACGGTTTTTCGGCTTCAATTACCGACTGCTCTAGGTCGAGTAAAGCGGGAATATCTTCTGGATTTGCTTCACGAATAATCACGTTTAAACCTCTCCATTGTTAAGAAATAGGAATAGCACATAACGCAAGACATAAGCTGTAGCTGGAAATGCTGTCCGGCGCACGTCTTTTTGTGTACCACTTTTATAGCATTATTAGTTATCTAATATACCGCTATGTCTTTCAAGTATACGATTGATCTAGCTGGGATTGTAATCCCCCCGAAAATTAATATAAGTCAAAAGTAGAGGATCCTCGTACACTGAACCAAAGGAATTCTTTATGAAAACATCACGATATACCGACAGCCAAATCATGGCGATTCTCAAGCAAAACGAAGCAGGCGTAGCGGTCCCAGATCTATGCCGCGAACACGGCATGAGCTCGGCCAGCTTCTATAAGTGGCGCGCAAAATTCGGTGGTATGGATGCTTCACTCATGAAGCGTATGAAAGAGTTAGAGGATGAAAATCGCCGATTGAAGAAAATGTACTTGGAAGAAAAACTTATTGCAGAGATTGCCAAGGAGATTATCGAAAAAAAGTTGTAAAGCCAGCTCCTCGGCGAGAACTGGCTAAACAAGTTCAATCTGAATATGGCATCAGTGTGCGCATGGCCTGTAATACGCTGTCGATCAGCGCCACTTGCTACGCCTATCAAGCCAAACTATCTGATGAAAATGCAGAGATTGCCGACTGGTTGTTGAGGCTTACAACGGCACATAAGCGCTGGGGCTTTGGCTTGTGTTTTCTGTTTTTACGCAATACCAAGGGCTTTAAATGGAATCACAAACGTGTTTATCGCATCTATCGCGAGCTGGAGTTAAACCTACGAATTAAGCCTAGAAAACGCATTAAACGTGACAAACCAGAGGCGCTGAGCGTGCCATCGACTATCAATCAAGTTTGGTCTATGGACTTTATGAGTGATTCGTTAAAAGATGGTCGGTCATTACGCACATTCAACGTGATTGATGATTTTAATCGCGAATGTTTAGCCATTGATGTGGATTTTTCATTGCCCACAAAACGGGTCATTCGATCATTAGAACAAATCATTGAATGGCGAGGTAAGCCAAGTGCGCTGCGTTGTGATAATGGACCTGAATATATAAGTCAGGAGCTGATTGACTGGACAACTGATCAGAAAATTACGTTGCTTTATATTCAGCCTGGTAAGCCCACTCAGAATGCTTATGTTGAGCGGTTTAATGGCACAGCAAGGCGTGAATGGTTAGAGTTAAATATTTTTGAGGACATTGAGCATGCCCAATTATTGGCAACTCAATGGCAATGGACTTACAATAATGAACGACCACACTCAGCAATTGGTGGCGTACCGCCGAGGCAGTTGCTGTAGTTGAATGACCCTCTATTTTTAACTGACGTTAATAAGGGGGGATTACACACCATAAATCAGGCCCTGCGTTATCGCCTACCTTTAAGGATCAAGTGATGATTGCCTACTGAGGTGTAAATTCATCAGTTAATATCATCCATCCGGCCTTAGTTGCATTTATGCGCATGTTTTTAATGGCTGTATATTCTGCTGATGAGTACCATCTTTCAGCCAGTTCTCGTGAGTTAAATTCTAGGACAACGGTTATATCCTCAGGAGCACCTTCAACGACTTGGCTATTTAATGAAGCGACGAGTAATCGTCCTCCAAATTGAGTCGTTATTGATGAGGCTTTTTGAGGATAATCTGCATACCCCTCTAGTTTGTTTTGATCAATACTATAGTTTGTAATCACATAACATTTCATAATTTCATCTCCGCTTGATGCTTTTTAAGTTTATACGTTATTCTCAGATATTCATGAATAAATTAAGCAGTGTCATCCCTGCTGTATTTGTTTCAATCGCTTACGCAACTCATTTAATGGCAGCGCGCCTGATATAATCCATTGTTCATTGACTATCATTGATGGTGTTGACTGAATTCCATATTTACGAGCTAACTTTCGATCGTGTTTAATTTCTTGTTCTCTGTCTGGAGATGCATAGTCTTGTAAAAAACGCTGCCTATCTAATCCAACTTCAACGGCAATACTTGCGAGAACATCCATATCAGCTATATTACGATTTTCACTCATATGGGCATGCGTCACTGCATCAAAGTAGTCCCAGTATTCCTGTTGACCACCTTGTTTTTGTGCAGCTTTACAGGCTAATAAACCAAGGCTTGATGTTGGGTATTCGAATGTTTTTTTACGCATACCTTCTACATTGACACGCTTTTGGTCATCAGCCAGCGCACACTGTTCCCAATGCCCTAAAATAATTTCCTTCGCTTGTTTCATTGAACCAAATTTTTCGATCATTTCACTTTTAGTTGCCGATAGTGCAAAGGCGTGATGATGGACATCTAAATCCATTTCTTTTGCAAGTTCTCTTAGGCGTGGTGAAATAACGTAACACCAACCACAAATGACATCATGAAAAAAGTCAATTCTAAGTTTCTGTTTAATAGGTTTCTGATTCATAGTTACTTCCTACAAAATTAGTTTCAAATTTAATATCATGTCTAGATTCAACAGGATAATACCAACGTCTAGAATGCTGCTTCAAACGCACTAACCATAAAGTTAAATTCGTTATATGTTTCTTGATTAAACTTCCATCGACTATTTTTTCTTGGTAACAGGCAAGGCTGTACGTGCCAGTAACATCACCTCCCCACCAAGGCAATAATTCTGTCATGGTCTTAATATTGGCTATGACTGTTGTCAGAGAATGCGATTATCTTTTTCATGTAGCCACCTTAATACGCATAATGATTTAATTGTTTATGCTTAGTAGTTATCGGGATTAAATCTAAATATAGCGCTCAAAATGTTGTGGATAAAGATCAAACCAGTGATATCATTATCTACTTGAAGTAAACAATGAGGCGTACCCGGAGGGTTATGTGGATAAATTGAGAGCTATTACCGTATTTAGACGGGTTATAGAGCTGGGAAGCTTTAAAGAAGCTGCTGAGGATATGGGGCTATCTAAGGCCGCAATTAGCAAAAACATAAATGAACTTGAAGTCTACCTAAAAGCACCTCTGATCAACCGAACAACAAGAAAAATGCACATCACAGAGAACGGGAAGATTTATTACGATCATGTCTGCACAATTTTAGATGAGTTATCACATGCAGATTTATCAATCATAGAATCCTCAAACCGTCTAAGAGGGGCTATTAAGATTAGTATTCCTATGTCCCTAGGTGTTTTGATAATAAACCCCGCAGTGTGTCAGTTCATGCGTTTAAACCCAGAAATATCCGTTGAAATTATGATGGTTGATCAATACATTGATTTAGTCGAACACGGGGTAGACGTAGCCATACGCGGTGGTGGAGAGTTAAAAAATTCAAGCCTTAAATTTAGAAAACTATTTGAACTAAATCGTTTATTATGTGCTTCGCCGGATTATCTGGAGCGTACAGACAATATTGCAAGCCCCGCTGATCTTTGTAATCATAACTGTCTTATTTATAGTTTATCTTCCTCTCCTAGACACTGGGTCTTTCGTAATGATGACAGGGTTAAAGAGATTGATTTATCACCCGGCTCTTATGTTGTTAATAATGGCCTCGCATTAAAACAAGCAACATTAGCGGGACTAGGCATAATGTTAATACCAGAGGTTTTCGTTAAAAATGAAATCGAGTCAGGAGAGTTGATCAACCTGTTGCCTGAATGGAAAGCTGAGAAGCATTCGCTTTATGCGGTCTATCCTTATCATAAAGAGCAATCACAGAAGATTCGCACTTTCATTGATTTTCTTGTTGAACATTTTAATAAATAGCTTACTTAGGTTGGTTCTATATCATGGGCTATTCGTATTTTATTTAGGTTTTCTCAACAATAACTCCCGCGATATTTTCTGACATATACTTTATGGCTAAAACTGAAGTAGAAAAGAAATCATGAGGGCAATTCGTATCAACTAAAATTTTATTGAGGTAGTGGCGACTTACCGCATTTCCGCCAACTATCCCAATATAGCAGCACCCTCTATTTAAATTATCTATGACGTGGCCTTGAAACTCTTCATAAGCTTCTAGTGTTGCCAAACAGGCATTATCAGAGTATTCAATAATTCGTGAGAATGTTTCATATTTTGCATTTTCTATTTCTTTGTTGACCAGTTTATGAAATTGTCTAACGCCTTCTAGATTAATCTCACCAGTCGGATAGACCATTAGCATATTTCCATTCCACTTAATGCCTAATTCACCGTGTGCATTAAAAATCATAAGTACTCCCAGTAAGTATTAAGCTAATTTAATAAATGACACTTATAGGGGTACTAGGGTTTTCCCCTCCAAATATTGCAATCACCCTTGAATCCGTTAGGTTATCTACCCTGTAGAGGATGTCTACTTTTCGTGAGCAGGTAAATACCCCTCAATTGACCGCATCATTTCCTCTAAATCCGGTAGCTTTTCACTCAATTCAAAGAGGTAAGTCCCTTTCAGGTTGATGTTGTACCAGGCTACAGGTGAAGCCTGTTTTACAATTGTTATCTTTTCATCATCTTTCTGGTGTTCAAAGCTGGAGAGCAAGCGACTAAGTATGGATGAGTTGAAGTAGATAATTGCATTGGTCGTTAGGCGGGCAGATTCGTTCCAGAGTAATATTTCCTCATCAGAACTCCCCCTGAACTGATCCCCATTAACATTGCTGATTGCCCGGCGTAGCTGGTGATAGGCTTCACCTCGGTTCAACGCGCGTTGAACGTAGTTACGCAGACTGGCATCATCAATGTAGCTCAACAGATAACTGGCCTTCACCATACGATTGTACTCGGTAAGTGCTTCCAGTAATGGGTGATTTTTTTTGTAGCCTGAGAGTTTTCTTACCAGTGTTGCCTGGGTGGTTTTGCGTTCTTTGAGAGAGACCGCAATCCGTTGGATTGTGTCCCAGTGCTGCGTGATACGTTTGGTGTTGATGGGCTTTTTCAAGCGTAATTGAACATGTTGGTGCTTGTCTTCTGTAATATCGAACATCTCATTGATCACTTTTCCTACCCGGGCATAGCGCGGTGCAAATTGGTAACCAAATAGATCCAACAAGGCAAAGTTCACGTGGTTTACCCCATGGGTATCGGTGGAAAGTACATCAGGGATAATCTCCGAGCTGTTGTTCATCAGTAAGTCGAAAATGTAATGGGATTCATGTTCATTAGATCCGATAACTCGAGCATTAATGGCAGCATGATTGGCAATTAGGCTCATCGCTGATACGCCTTTCTGTGTACCGAAGTATTTTGATGAATAACGTGTTTTAAAGGTTTCCCGACGGGCTTCAAACTTCTGTCCGTCAGTACTGGCGTGAATTATATCCTCCTGAATATTGTAGTGTTTGAAGATCTTCAGCTTGGCTGTTGCGTTATTGATGCAATCATTGGCAGCATTCAGGGTTTCAAGCCGCAAATGATTCGCCTGGATGGTACTGAGCTGATTGTAGGTACGATCAGAGATCTGTGAAATGCCATAAATACCCTGATTTGTTGCATTACCCACCAGGATAGCCAGTAGGTCATATTCATGCGCTCGGCTCCTAAATTGTGCACCTAGTACGTGTTCAAAGCAGTCAATGAACCCTGTATCACGGTCAACTATACGCAGCATGTCTGCCACACCGGTTGTCGGCATCTGCTGGAAGAACGGGTTGTTGACCATGTGCGCTTTACTGGCCTTGGGTAAGCGCCAGAGGTATTTACCCTTGGGATTACGCAAGATGATATTGCGGTTATCAGCCTGCTCAAGATAGTCACTGACTGCATTTAACCGGCTATCAAGTTCCAAAGCCGTCCGCTCAATTAACTGATACGGTTCAGTGGTTAATTTGGGTAGCTGGGTTTGTTTAAGCAGCTGGTCCTTTTCCTTTCGCCAACGTTGGGGACAGACCAGGTCCGCATCCAGGGCCCGGTATTTAATGACATCAGGCAAGGTCAATTGGCCATTCAAACGACCTGGGACCTGTAGATAGAGATACCATTCATAACGATCTGACTTAATCGCGTCACTCTCATTCAGCAGAAACGGTAGTTGATTCTTCGACGGTAGTTGCGCATCCATGGCTGCCATTGATAATGTACGACTGGTTAAGAAGTCATGCCGAGTTTGACCTAGCACTGAGGCCAACCGAGAACTACGTGCACTCCCAGCAAAGCGTAGACACAGAAACAACTTTCGCAGCAAACCTGTGCGAAAGCTTTTCCGCTGATCGTAATATTGCCATATCGCCTCATCGACAGAACGTTTCTGTTCGTTCATAAATAGGCAAACGGATTCCAGTTCTTGTGCGGCAAGCAATTTCAGGGCTTGCTTTCTAACCTCACCAAAAGATTGTTGTTGATCAACGCTATCGTCAATGAACAGATGTAGAACCTCAGCCGCTTTACTGACATTTTTAGCGGCTTTCTGCCAGTCTTGATAGACCACCTCCTGAGCATAAGC
Organism: Bermanella sp.; assembly: GCA_036960565.1. Lineage (GTDB taxonomy): Bacteria > Pseudomonadota > Gammaproteobacteria > Pseudomonadales > Oceanobacteraceae > Bermanella. The sequence goes on along the minus strand of JBALXQ010000034.1, from coordinate 14,693 downwards.
TTTGGCTTTTTGTTTGGCCTGTTTGACGTGATAGACAAAACCTTCAGTAATACGTTCTAGTGCCTGTTGCCACCGAGATTTTAAATAGCACAGCAAATACAGCCGTTGATTAACTTCAGACTGTCGCTTGAGCTTGGCACCGTAATAGTCCACTCGCTCAGTAAAGTGTAACTGGTTTTTTTGTGACAAAGCCAGTAAATCCAGAACGACATTCACTTCTGACATCAAGGGTTCGAGGTGACGATGTACTGCAAGTTCTTTGTCCAACTCGGTACCTGTGAAGTTTTTGGCCGATTGGCGAAGTTGGCGTAGAGTTAAAATTCCATCACTGTTCACCATATTCGATATCGCAAGCTTTAAATCCTGAGACGTTGCCTGATTCACTTGATCGATGAGGCGATTTTGTTCTTCATTAACAACATTACTGATGATCTTTTGCAGGGTGCTGTAGGCAGGAATCACTATCTTTTGGTTTGATAAATATTCAATTGCAGTATCGAATAAAGAGCGTGAATTCAGCCAACTATGTGCACATTTTCGTAAGTACTGGTTAAGCTCCTGATCATGAATATGTCCACGCCATGGTGAATAACTAGTAAGTTCGAGCACTTTTTTATATAGACGTGATCTTTGATCTGGCTTAATACTGAATCGAGGGACATTAAAACCGGGATAATAGCTATTGGCAATATACTTCAGATCCTCATATATACTGGTAAAAGAAGGCGTCAACTGTACTGGTTTACTTTTAAAGTAACCGAGTAATGCAATAGCTGCACACCGGTATTTACGCTCTTTCAACTGGTTTATTTGTTGCTTTTCATTGTCATTAAGGATGAAAAAGAAGCGCTTTTGCTCGACTGCAAATGACGGAACACTGTATAAATCCCGGACTTCCGGGTCATTCAGAATATTGATTCGCTTTGACATGTTCGGCCCTCAAAAGGGGCTTAAAATACAGTCTTTAGGTAGCTATAGAAAGTAGACATGCCCTACAGGCTAGATAACATAAAGGGTTCAAGGGGGGGTGCAATATTTGGAGGGAAAAACCCTAGTACCCCTATAACGTGGTTTTTAGGCTTAATGCAGTGCCATTCTGGTCAGGTCTTTCCATGTGCGCACGGAGAAAGACCTGACCCCATGCGCGTTGTGACCCTTAACGCAGGGAGAAAAAAATTAAAATTGTGCTAAAGTTTAGTTAGTGCTTTTGTGGCATATCGATAGTCCTAGCTTAGTGGTGCTGTTCTACATAAACCACATTAAATACCACAAGGACGATAGAGTTGATGGTAGAAGAAAAATGACACAATTTTGTAGATCTCATTTTGTGAAAGGTAAACATCCTCACTTTATTTAACGTTATTGGACAAGATGGATTGTTGGATGCCTTATGTGAAGCCTCAGTGTTGTTGCATCCATAATGTGGCCATTTCCGTCCAGTTTAATGACTAAACTGATTACACTATTTCACTTACACTAAAATGAAAACATATAATCTACAGTTCGACTCCATTGACTCTTTAAGAAAATTAGTTAATTCAGAAGATCTCGAAAAATCAGAGAACGTCTTGATTCAAGCGTTTACTGGATCCATTGATCTTGGTGTTATTAAGCGCCTGCAAGAGGCTGTTCGGGAGTGCCTGCCTAAAGCGGTTCTTGTTGGAGCGACATCTGCTGGTAGTATTCTAGAAAGTGAATTTGTGCCTCTAATTCCAGTTCTTTCGATTTCGTTATTTGAAAAATCGACCTTAATCGGTGGTTTCAGCTTTAGTGAAAATGAATCAGAAATAGCAACTGATTTAATCGAGTGTTGTGTCTCTTCTGACACTAAATTGATGCTTATGTTTAGTGATGGTATGAGGACAAATGGAGAAAATATCCTAACGCACCTTAGACCTGAAATGTCCGATATTGTTATAGCTGGAGGTCGAGCAGGTGATGGCGCCTTCAAGCAAACTTATATTTTTAATAATACTGAAATATCTCAATGTGGTGCTGTAGCGGTCAGTATAAATGGAGATGTATTGGTACAAAACGATTATTTTCTTAACTGGCAACCTATTGGTAAAACCATGACTGTAACCAGTGCTGAGGGGAATATTCTTAAGACCATAGATGATCTTACCGTCAGAGACATATATACCAAATATTTGGGTAAAGAGGTCGGCGACTTTTTACCACAAGCAAACTCAGAATTCCCTCTAATAAAATTAGGTCCTAATGGTGAACATGTAGCACGAGCTTTTACTGATATGACAGAAGATGGCTATGCCGTTCTAGCTGGAAACATAAAAGAGGGTGACAAAGTTAGATTTTCTTATGGCAACGTCGACATGATTCTTAATGGAACTAAGTTAAGTGCAAAAGCATTCTCAGATAAGAAATGGGATGCCATTTTTTCTTACTCATGCGCTGCAAGACTCGGGTTTCTAGGAGATGATGTTGGGATAGAATTGAAACAATTTGCTAACATCGCTCCGAATGCTGGTTTTTTCACATTTGGTGAGTTCTACGATACCGGTAATTCTTATGAAATGATGAATGGTACTTTGACTGTTGTTGGCATTTCAGAAGGTGAAAATATTTCCGTAAAATCTATTACCGATGAAGCTTACGATCAGAAAAAACAAAGTGAAACAAAGAATGACGTGACAAATTACTATATTGGGTCGCAATCTCGCGTTATGCGTGCATTGGTTAATTTGTCCAATAAAGTTTCAAGTGAACTTTCTGAAGCAAAAGAAATAGCTGAATCAGCAGCACAAGCTAAAGGTGAGTTTTTAGCAAATATGTCTCATGAAATACGTACACCAATGAATGCCATTATTGGCATGTCTTCACTTGCCTTAAAAACAGACTTAGATAAAAAACAACACAACTATATTGATAAAGTACATCGTTCAGGTGAGAACTTGCTCGGAATCATCAATGACATTCTAGATTTTTCGAAGATTGAAGCTGGGAAAATGGACATAGAGAATGTTCCATTTCATTTAGATGATGTTTTTGACAACTTGTCCAATATTTTGGGTTTTAAAGTTGAAGAGCGAGGTATTGAACTTTTATTTGATATCCCTCCAAACGTGCCTAATGCGTTGATGGGTGATCCTTTAAGACTGGGACAAATTCTGCTTAACCTTGGTAGTAACTCGGTCAAGTTCACTGAGGATGGTGAAGTGATCGTCAGAGTTGGTGCACGTGAAAGTACACCAACAGATGTTTTGCTACATTTTAGTGTTGAAGACTCTGGTATCGGTATGACGCTTGAACAACAAGCCAAGTTATTTAAATCATTTAGTCAAGCGGATAGCTCAACATCTCGTAAATACGGAGGTACTGGACTGGGGTTAACCATTTCTAAGAAACTGACTGAAATGATGGGTGGTGATATTTGGGTCGAGTCTAAAGCCGGAGTGGGGAGTAAATTTCAGTTTACTGTTCGATTGCCTTTGCAAACCGAAGAACAGCAACAACGACACGAAGATTTGAAATCACCTGAAAACATCCGTGCATTAGTTGTTGATGACAATGCCTCAGCTCGGGAAATATTAGTCTCGATGTTGGAGAGTTTAAATATCACTGTTGAAATTTCTACCTCTGGTGCAATAGCCATCGACAAAGTTAACAAAGATATCGGCCATAATCCTTATGATTTAATTTTTATGGATTGGAAAATGCCGAGTATGAATGGTATTGATGCAACAAGAGCTATTCAAGAGCAGTTCGGTGAACGTGCACCAAAGATAATATTATTGACTGCCTATGGGTATGATGAAGCAAAAGAGCAATCTGTTGACGTTGACCTTTGTAGCATACTGACAAAGCCTGTTTCCGCATCCACATTGTTGGACTCTATTCTTAAGTCGCAGGGACATGCTGTCACCACTTGTTCTCGCAAAGTCCACGTGAATGAAGAAACACTTGAAGCAAAAAGAAAGCTAAGAGGAGCACATCTATTATTAGTTGAAGACAATGAAATGAATCAAGATTTAGCTGTAGAGTTACTTGAATCAGAAGGCCTTAAGATTACAGTTGTTAATGATGGACAAAAAGCTTTGGATATACTTAAGACCACCAGATTTGATGGTGTTTTGATGGATTGTCAGATGCCGGTGATGGATGGTTATGAGGCAACTAGGGAGATTCGTAAGCAGGATAAATATGCTGAGTTGCCAGTGATTGCGATGACCGCCAATGCCATGGTCTCTGATAAAGAAAAGGTACTTGAGGCTGGTATGAATGACCACGTTGCCAAACCTATCGATGTAGATGCTATGTTCATCACATTGTCTAAGTGGGTCAAATACGAGGGAACTGAATCAGAAGATATATTGATTGACGTTATAGTGGCTAATAAAGAGCCACAAGGGAAGGCTGAATTTCCTCAACTTGTTGGCATCAATACCAGCATTGGATTAAGTATTACCCAAGGTAACGAGAAACTCTACCGACGGCTTCTTAAGAAGTTTGGAAAAGGTCAGTCAGATTTTGTTGAGCAATTTATTGAGGCCCAAGCCTCTGATGATGCAACGGCTGCAACAAGAGTTGCTCACACCCTCCGAGGAGTTGCCGGAAATCTGGGGGCAACTGAACTTCAGGAAGCTGCGGCTAATCTTGAGCAGGCCTGTGATAAAACTCTAGAGGACAGTGAAATTAAAGTATTTCTTGAGTGTGTTAAAAGTCAGCTCGCCCCTGTTATCGAAGGACTTTCAGTATTAGATGAAGTGCCAAATCGAACTGATAAAGTTATTGAGGGTACAGAAAGTGAACTTAGACCACCCGATACTGTAAAATTAAAAGAGCTTGAAGATTTGTTACAGGATGATGATACAGGTGCTGTTCAAATCATATCTGATTTATTAGATGCTAAACCTATTGAGCCATATCGGAGTATCTTGATCAAGATAGAAGCGGCTATTGAAGAATATGATTTTGAACTGGCTATAGAAGAATTTCATCATTTGCTAAAATAAGTCGACTTTACGCTGTTAAAGTTATTTGTTGAGTATTCTTCAGAAAGGGGGTTGGTTGCGTAAGAACGAATAAGGGGTCAGGTCTTTCGCCGTGCGCAAAGAAGGCAATTTGCAGGGACACCCATGCTAAATAATCCCGTTAATTTATTCCATACTCAATTCGTATGGCATTCAAATTTCATCACGTTAAGATAAAAAAATTTAGAATATTGCAAGGATAGCGATATGACCAAACCAAGAGATCAACAAATTTTTTTAGAAGCCACACCCTATTACCATTGTGTGTCACGCTGCGTGCGCAAAGCCTTTTTATGTGGTTTTGATTTTACAACCGAACAAAATCACGAACACCGCCGAGCATGGTTAAAAGAAGCCCTACTGAAACAAGCAGGAGTATTCGCCATAGACATTGCCGCCTACGCCATTATGTCTAACCACTACCACGTGGTTTTACACATAAACAAAGCAACCGCAGATAATTGGACATTCGATGAGGTCATAAACCGCTAGCACACGCTTTATAAAGGCAACGCCCTTAGCCAGCGTTACTTAACCGACCCTAATTTTACTCAAGCCGAACTTAGCACACTAACTGAAATAGTCGAAAAGTGGCGGCTTCGCCTCATGGACATTAGTTGGTTTATAGGCCGATTAAACGAATCCATATCTCGACAAGCCAATTATGAAGACAGATGCACAGTCCGATTTTGGGAGGGCCGTTTTAAATCGCAAGCCCTATTAGATGAAAAAGCATTGGCCGCCTGCTTAGCTTACGTAGATTTAAACCCAGTGCGCGCTAAGATGGCCAAAACCCCTGGAAAATCAGACCACACCTCCATTAAACAACGTGCAGAAAATGCAAAAATCGCTCACGTCCCCAACCACCCAAATCAACAAACTAAAAAACTCATGCCGTTTGCAGGCCACCCCAGAAATAACATGCCTCAAGGCCTACCCTTTAAACTCACCGACTATTTAGAATTGGTCGAGCTAACAGGAAGAGTCATACGGGAAGACAAACGAGGCTACATTGATAGGCACCAACCTGCCATTCTAAAGCGCTTAGGCATAGACGGAAAAAGCTGGATTAAAATGACTACTACGTTTGAAAGCAGTTTTAAAGATTTGGTAGGGAAACCCAGTAATATGGACGCCGCCATTGCACTGCTTAAACGAAAACGACGACCCGGCATTAAAAACTTCGAAGCACTTCTGGCTTTATATTTAAAAATTCACAAAGCAGTCACTAAGCACTTAATTGTGTGTTTACCCCTGCGCAAAAAACAGAAATAACAAGTTTTAAACTGTTGGTTATTTCGATTTTTTCTTTATTTATAAAAATATCAATCTAAAACTCGTTTAAATTTATGTTTAACAATTAAATTATTTTAAGTTTATTTGGTATTTTATAATGGGTGTCCCTCTAAGTTCCTTGATCTTACGCCAGCTTCGCTTGGCGCACTGGATGTCCCTCTAAGTTTACAATATATTAGTTATAATGAGCCATTGTAAAACCGAAACATCATTTGCACCACGATTGTCCGTTTAAGCACGGTTAAGGTGGTGGGCAACCTCTATTGTTAATACACCTTAAAAATTCTTGCGTTTCAACAAGGGGACGAATCAGCATCTATTTTCAATATATAGTTTTAATAAAATATTGCGTAATGGGCTTGTGACAACCCACAAGATAAACACGGAATTAAACACTATTTTTCAAATCGCTTGGCCTGACTTACAAGGATATTAAGAAACGGTATTCACGCTAAAATTAATACTTATTTCAATTTTTTCAATAACGCCTATTAATTAATAAGGATACTAACTAACCAGAATAAAGTGTATTTAAAGAATCTAGCATCCCATCACTATAAATTAATTGTGCTGTGATGCAGTGCTTTATTAACGTGAGATAAATGTAGTAAGGAAATAAAGCTGTAAAAATAATTAAACAACAACTTAATAATTCCACTTTCCTTATGCGTAGATTAAGGAAAGTGGCGATGCTATAAATGGATACTGTTATGAATGATCGTATTGCTGTGTGGTTGGTTAGGTACCGAATATTCTTAAGTGTGATTGGCCTGCTCGGGGTGATCGCCTTAGGGTATGGGGTTAGTAAGCTGTATATGAACAACAGCTACAAGGTGTTCTATGACGAAGATAACCCTAATCGCATGGCGCGAGAGTTTATTAAGAGCACCTACTCAAGCGACAATAGTATTCTGTTTGTTGTGGCTGCAAAGGATGGGGAAATTTTTACCCGCGAAACCTTAGCCACTATTGAACGCATAACTGAGCAAGGTTGGTGATTGCAATATTTGGAGGGGAAAACCCTAGTACCCCTTATAGGTTTTTTCTTAGCATGAGTTTCACAATCAACAATTGTATAGAGTTCCCTATCCTTAATTTGTTTTAGCTTAGGGGTATATAACACATAAAAAAACATCAAACTGGAAAACTAATAGTTTACTTTAGGTAAACCTACTTACGATATAGATGCCTTATATAGAGACTTTTTAGTTAAGGACAGCTACCACTCTGGTAATTACCGCCAAACAACCCTTTCAATAGCCAGCAATACAGCCATTCAACTTATCACCCCCACAAATTAAACACTCGAAGTAAACAGTGAATTCACTGATATCATGTTTTTCTCTATCAATATCTAACCTAAGCTTGTACTCGTAAACCATTGTCATCACCAGTGACAACAACCCTTAGGAGACATACGTTATGAATAAATTAGTCCATTTGGCACTAACTGCTGCTCTGATAATTCTACCTACAATGCAAAGCTTTGCGAACACACCGTCGACTAAAGGACAACTTACCTTGTCTTATAGTGATGGAAGACCCGCTTCTAATGGGTTAAAAGATGTTAATGCTGCGTTGATGACGGCCGGCGTTAGAGTAAGTACCCTACCATTACCTAAAGCAGCTACTCCAATTCTTGAAGCATCTAAAACAAGAGCTATCACGCCAGAAGAAAGTACAAAGCTAATTTCTCTTTTTTCGTTACACAGAGGGCAATTATTAGAGCAAATTGAAAAATCTGGGCGTAAACCAGAGGCACACCGAGGCGGTTTTTTATCCACCTCAGAAGTGGGCGTAGCACCCTATCCTAAAGTCTATGATATGAAAGCAATGTCACAAGATGTCGTTACTTACCTCCAAGAGAAATTTGGCAAACTGCATGTGAACAGCGCGGTTAACGGCATGGGCATTGATGAAGTTATGACCATTGTATCTGGAGGTCATTGGACTTGGTTCTTCGTACTTCCTAATAATGTCATTGGTAAATTAACCTTAGGCCATGTTGATATTGGTGGTCAAGCGTGGCGCATTAGCTACCCTGGCTTAGTACCACATGGTGGCTTCCTAGATTCAAAATATGGCTTAGTCGTTGCTTATGCACATGGACCTAAGAATTTCGTTATGCGCTATGAAGACCCTAGTGTTGTATCGGCTGAGTTACTGGGTACAAATTCTTGGGTAGACCTTTCAGGTAAAACACCTAAGTTATTGAAGTAATCTAGAATTGATCCAGGTACTGCAAATATCAACATTGCAGTGCCTAATTCTTAATTCAAACGCTCACAATTACAACAATTCTGTGATTTGGTTATTCATTGAAAGGTAGATATGGTCATGATGAAATGGATAGGTATCTTAGTTGCGGTAACTTTTTTGATATTACCTTTACACGGTTTTGCGAATCAAGTGTTAACGAACTATAACGTCACATTGTCATACAGTGATAAAAGCCCCGCGACAACAGGGCTTCATAATGTAAACAAAGTCCTGCGCTCTATCGGTGTTCGCGTTAGCTCTTTCCAATTACCTGAAGCGGCCTTACCCATTATAAAAGCTTCGTATTCAAGAGTAATTACAACAGAGGAAAGTCTTAAGCTATTAGCAATTTTCAACCTTCATAGGGGGCAATTACTCGATGAAATTAATAAAGCTGGACGAAAGCCAGAAGTACATAGGGGTGGATTTATTTCTATTTCAGAAATAGGTGGCTCTCCTTACCCAAAGGTTTACGATCTTATGACCTTAACACCTGAAATGACAACTTATAGTAATGTTAAGTACGGAAAACTTCATATTAATAGCTCAGACAATGGATATGGAATCGATGAACTAGCAACAATTCTGTCTGGTGGACCATGGACTTGGTTTTTCTTATTGCCTGATGGTGTTGTTGGAAAACTAAGCTTAAATAAAATAAGTTTAGGCGAACCAGGTTGGCGCATTAGTTATCCAGGCTTAGTTCCTCACGGTGGCTTTCTTAACGCAAAATCGGGATTAGCGGTTGCTTATGCTCATGGCCCTAAAACCTTTATTATGCGTTATGAAGAGCCGAGTATAGAAGGATTTGAATTTTTAGGAACGAACCCTTGGATAGATTTAACGGGGAATATACCTAAATTGATAGATTAGAAATCTTCTGCGCATTTTTTGCTGGTGCGATTGATCTGTTACCTTGTAACGACTCAAAATAATCACCTGCTGAAATACACAGATCGTCTATAATTTATCAAATATACCCGCTTAAATGACAACTATTCACTAGTAATAACTATTCATACTAAGCAGTTTAATAGGCCTAGTTATATTAGCTATCATAAACACAATATTCGAACAGGAGTATCTCATGGCAGTTTTAGATAATGGCATATGGCATCCAGATAAAGAAGAATACGAACTATCTATCGTGGATAGTTTTCAGCCACCGGAAAAAGCTAAAGCAGGCCGCTATCATCTGTATATGTCATTGGCTTGCCCTTTTGCTCACCGCCCTTACTTGGTGATCAATTATTTGGGATTACAGGATACGATTTCTGTGTCTTCTGTTGCCCCAGAACGCTACGAGGACGGTTGGTTATTTGATGCTGAGTATCCAGATAACGTGAACGGCGCAACGTCGTTTGTTGCACTTCACCAAAAAGCGAGCCCAACGTATTCGGGTAAAGCTACGGTTCCGGTTCTTTGGGATAAGCAGGAAAATACCATTGTGTGTAATGATTCTGCATCTTTGGCGATGGATTTTGCAACCAATTGGTTACCCCTAGCAAAAAATCAGGTTGAGTTGGTACCAAACCAAATAAAGGACGATATTCTTGAGCTCAATAGCTGGCTACACAACAATGTAAATCGCAAGGTATATAATGTTGGCTTTGCTAAAGACCAGGCCTCTTATGATGCTGCCAGTGAGGTGCTATTTAATGCGTTAGAGCAACTCGACAGCCGCTTAGGAAAATCACAGTATTTACACGATGAATCAATCACTCTATCGGATTTATTTTTATTACCTACACTGGTACGCTTTGAAGCCGTTTATGAAGTGCACTTTAAAGCCAACAAAAAGCCGATACAAGAGTTTAAAAATCTGTACCAATATATGTTGGATTTTATGGCTATTCCGGTTTTCAGAGAAACCGTTGATATCGATTATATGAAACGTCATTACTACATCTCGCACCGACATATTAATCCCACGGGCATAGTGCCTTCCGGCCCAGAAATATCTTGGTAGCGTTCCTATCAATAATTATTTTTACGCCCATGGACTTACAATAATGAACGACCACATTCAGCGATTGGTGGCGTACCGCCAAGACAATTGCTGTAGTTGAACAACCCTCTACTTTTAACTGACGTTAATAAAGGGGGGATTACAGGATTGGATGGGGTCTACTAAATAGGGGAAGGTTTCGGGCGGCCCGCTTGCGGGCGACCGTGCTTGGCCTTGTTAGTTGCTTTGTTTAATATTGAATATTTCATCCAATGCCTTTTCGCCTAATTCAGTTGGTGCCAATTCATATGTTATTGAGCTATCAACTGCGTCAGTACTTTGCTCCCAATTAGTAGACTGGGAAATGTGTTTCATAATCTGATCTATGGCCATGCATGTAGTATCGCTTACTTCATATACTTTATTTTTAGTATTCTCAAGAGTAAGTTTACAGAGGCCAACTAAGCCTTTGCCCACAACACTAAGAAGAATGTTTTTGGCAATCTCAAGATGCTCACTATTCGAGCTTTCAGGATGAGACAACCGCACATCATTCAAAAGTTCATAAAGAGGTACGCCAAAGTCAGTCATTTCGATCAACAATGCTCGCTCGTCTTCTGATAATTTATACCGATCTAGATTCATATTGTGCGACTAACGCCTTAAATAATGGGCCGAAGCGTAGCGACGGTCCAGCCCGAAGGGCGTTCATTAATTTATTTGTTATATTTTGATTCCACATGTGCACCTAGGTAAGCAAAAGGAAATGACATAAATATATCGAGACTCATAAGCCAGGTGGGGTATTTCCCTATAAACGGCAACGTAAATAGAACTACCCCAATTACAGCTGTAGCAATAGCATTATAGAATTTGAAGGATTTCGAATAGTAAGCAGCAATAAATCCTCCTAATGCAGTCACAAACCACGTTAGAGTTAATATAGTCAATTGAGAAGACTTAAAACCCATGGCTCCTGAGAACCAGCCTATTGTCATGGACAAAACTAAAACTGTGATTAAACCTAGTGAAATAGCACTATAATTGAGCCGATTCAAAATTTTTCCCTAAAAATATAACGCCTCATTAAGAGGCAAAAAATAGTTGGTTAAAATAAGCGACGAAGGAGCAAAAACCAACTGTTTTTTGTCCTTTTGAATGACTTGTTAGCATTACTTTAAAACCCGCTGACAGTTGTGTATCAAGATTTTAATGATTTCTGCCAAATCCCCATCTATTTGAGATTCTCCATCAAATGCCACTAGTGAAATAGGTGGTTTATTACGTTTTTCTTGTAATAATAGTTTCCCAAAGCTTTCAGCTACAAGTTGATTATTATTAAATTCGAGCCTTAAAAGACGCCTTAAACCCGATGCAAGTAAATCAGCTACTTGGACTCCAGAACTAGATTTAGAATCGATAAATTGAATATCGTCTCTAACTATTTTTTGAATATCAAAGGCTTCTTTCCCTTCAAGTTCAGGTACTTTTTCAGCTAAGTAATCAGGTATAGTGCCAATAAATTTATTCATTGGCGAATAATCACACCAATCTAATGCTGCGGTAGGATTGTCAATTGAATATGCCTGCAAAAGAGCAGGAACAAACTTTTGAAACGAATCTTCAAAATCAGTAATTTTTAACAGTTCTTTGGCGTCGTATCGCCAACGAAAGCTCTTTAGTGAATTAGGATACCTCTGTACATAAAATGCAATTCCTCTTTGAATAAATGAAGAAAGAAGGACTGCTTGACAGTGAAATTGTACATATAGTTGCTCTGGCAGTCCGCTTAACTGCTTATGCAAGATCTTCATGGCCTCTTTTCCGCCATCATATTTCATTTCACTTTGACCACGAAGAATAGACTCAACATGAGCATCTTTGTGTGAGTTAATTTTATCAAGGGAATTAAAACTAGAATCTGTAGCGGTACAAAACAGAGTGCCATTTAACTGGCTAAGTTTATTAAGGAAATTTATGTATCCATTTTCAGAGATGTTTTTGAGCTTAACTTCATTGTCCTGAGAAAAACCTTCGTCTAATTTTAACTTCCTCAATAACTCTGTCAGTTTTCTTTTTTCAAATTCAGGATGAGAATAACAAGCAACTGTGCACCATGAATTTTCAGACGCACCTTTAGATACAAACGTTCCTGCTTCATCTATGTAGCTAATCAAGGTGCCAAACTCCGTGTAATGCTAACGCTCGGCTCACCGAGCAAATTTTTGATGGCGGCTTCTGTGCGTGTTTTTGCACAAAAGGTGACAGCGGAAATTTGTCCGGTGCAGCCGCTTGTTAGTTGCTTCATTCAAGCTCAGGCTCTTCATGATGTTCTCTAAGCTCAAGCAGTTCTTCTCCAGTAGAAACCAAAATAGGTTGTCCTTCAGAAACTTCTATGTGACTTAATTCAAAGTATCTAAGTTCATAGTTTCTATCATCGACTTCAAAAGCATACTGAAGGAGGAAGCTATTATTTTGAAATTCACTTCCAAAAGTTGCTAACTCCTCTCGTAGCACGCCAACATTTTTTTCTCGTAGGTAAGGTTCTCTTTCTCCAAGGACTGCACCAGGAACGTGCGTTTGTAACTGACCAATACAGCCGACTCTAGATTCAAGGTCTGCCTTTTCAATTTTGCACATGATTAGGCTAGAGCTCTCAATAAATTTCAATTCACTTACTATTTGAGCAATATTCATAGGCAACTCATTTGGCAACTAACGCCGCTATAAAAGGCGCGGCTTTAGCCGCGTCCAATGGAGCGTAGCGGAATGAATTTTAATAGCCTTGTTAAGCATTTACTGACATAGCCTCAAAATACTTCAAAGCCCTCTTGGCCTTGGGTAAGACGTCTTCATAATTCAACAAATGATCTCCCCCCGCTGGGCTGTAAAAAGATAGATCATCCAAGAAGCCATCTACAAATGAATCTGGCTCATCAACTAAATCATCAATAGCCGACTCAATAGCCGACTCAATAGCCGACTCAATAGCCTTACTCTGGTTTGTGCTATTCACACCATCACAAATGAAGGCATTCAACAATTTAATTACTGGATCAAATTTATTCATGATGCTTAACGCCCTATATAAACCGCGCGAAGCGTCGGGCGGCCGTAGGGCGCGAATTTAATATTATTGTTAGGAAGCTTATTCGAATTCACAGGAGCCTACTCCACCATTACGAATCCAGTCTGCCTTCCGCTTTTTTCTAATATTTAGATCAAATGGTCTAACATCACTTATAATTGTAGGTTCTACCATTGTTCCATCTAAGCAGTAACTTGGATTTTCTAAGAACGGCAGTGAGGCCATTGCTCTTGTATCAATCTCGCAATCAACCAGCGTTCCAGGCCATGAGCCCCAATAAATACTCTTAGCTCTAACTAAGGCTTCTGTAGCTAACTCCGACTTATTGCTTCTTAGTTGATTGATTTTTGTTTCAACAGATCCATTTACAACTCGGGCTTGAATTAAGGGAGTAAGTAGCTCCATAACCTCTTTACTTGGAGTTGAGCAATCAGAAGCAAAAGAGCTACTAGCAAATAATATAAGAAGAAGCGGTAACAGGTAATTTTTCATATGCTTCCTAACGCTTACAGCAAGCGCGCGTTTTTTTGCGTCGCCTTGCCTGTGATTGTTAAATCTCTTGTTTCTATCATGCTTTGATAAAGCCTGATTTCCTCTATTTGTTCTTTCAGAATACAACCCATATCCTTAACTTGTATTTCAGCTATAGATTGCCCTGCCCCATTTTCCAAGTAAATCTCTAAGAGCTGATTTAATTCATACCCTCCAAGTTGGCAAGGGCCATGTTCAGCTATAAGAATGGCTGAACGCAAAAATTCTTCCCAATTTGTTTCCCCTGATTGATAGATTAAGAAACTTGCACAAATTTCGTAATAACCAATTTCAACCAAAGAGTAACTTTCAGAGAAGTTTTCATATGCTTCGGACACTAGTCGTTTTGCTGCTGCATCCTCATCTTTCAGGAGAGACATATCCATTATAAATTCAGGAGGATTGTCCTCTGTAAGGATTATATCGTCACACCAAGGTATATAGTCAGAAGACTTTATTAAGCCTACTGAGATAATTGATGCAAAAGTCACAAGTTCGATATTATTCATACGTCTCAGAAAAATTTAACGCCGTTAGCATTGGCTGGAGCTAGTTGGCGACTTTTTTGCTCCGCAAAAAT
>JBALXQ010000033.1:11154-69083 GCA_036960565.1 Bermanella sp. | reverse complement strand
TTATCTGGCCACAGTATTTTCTTTAATGAAGCTCATGGGGGCTTGACCAAACCAAATTTTAAAAGCGTTGGAAAAAGAGCTTTGCTCCTTAAAGCCAAGCTCTCCTGCCACCTGCAAAATGCTTTTATTCGTGTTTCTTAATAAATTCAGTGCTTTATTCTTTCGGAAGTTCAATAACAGTAATTGATAATTTAATCCCTGTTGTTGCAGATGGCGTTGCAAGGTGCGTGGAGATATATCCAGCAAGGTTGCCGCTTGCTCCAAAGTGCACTCACACTCTGTAAGGCGATTATCAAACCAGGCCAACAATTTTTTAATAAATTCAGGCTGCTTTTTTGACATCATAATTTGCGCACTGTTTAACAATGCCTGTTTAATTTCAACGTCAGCCTGCGCAATGGGTTTTTTTAAAGCCTCAATAGATACTTGAAATTCAAGCTTCCCTGGTTGAATTTCATATTTCAGATTTAACGAATCAAGCCATGGGTGTTGGCAATCACAAGGGAGAATTAAATGACTAAAGACAATGGGGCTGCCGCTTAGCCAACTGGAGAATTGTTGCATACCCGACAACACACTGTGTGCCACGGGCGTCATTTGGGCGCTATTGTAAAAATTCGCATGCCAATTAAATACTAGGTTCTGTTTTCGCCGGCCAACACTAGACGTGCCTAGGTCATGCACCAGACTTTCAAATTTAAGCACCATATTCAAAGCCTCTAACAAATTGTCACAGTGCAAAGGCAACAGTCCCAATAAACCATAGGTAGCCGGGCGAAACATGAGCCCCAAGTCTATGCCCCAACTCTTAGCCAAGTTGTCGTTGGCGATATCCACCAAAGTGAGATAGCGCTCCATGGGCAAAGAGCCTGTTGGCAGTGAAACAAGATCAACCTGCTGTTTCAGAAGCACCTCATCACCCACCGATTGGCGTAAAAAATCCAACAGCGTTTGGTAATAGGCACTCGATACTCTGGGGTTTGGCGTCTGTGAATATATCTGTGTCATGTGTGCGCAAGCATGCTTAGTCAATATCCCTTAAGGTTTACATATTCGCCGCCTCTGTCATATCAATATTACTCATTAGGCGGTATTAAGAAAAACAATAATAACAAAAGGCTTGAACCTATCAGGGTATTGAGCCAATTGAGCGAGGTATTATCTAATGCAGGACTTGTTAGTCTCACTACAAGAATTCTTACCCTTGATTTACGTTCAGGTCTTTCAAGATCCTATGTATTGGCAAGTGGGGGTATATACGTTACTGATTAGTATCACTACTTTTTTACTCTTTGCCCTACCTTGGACCCTGCTGGCCTACATTGACCCTAAATCACTACAGAAATATAAAATTCAAGATAAAGTGTTTCAGGTTAAACGATATTTTCTGGCCAACCTTGCGCGCATCGCCATCAACAGTTGTATTTTTCTAGTCATACTCACGCTTGTTTGGCCGCTTTTTACAATTTTCAATACCATTCATACGGGCAATTTTCCAGCTTGGTACATTGTCATTGCGCAATTGATATTTTTCATTTTTCTTGATGACTTTCTTTATTACTGGTTACACCGAGCCATGCACACTCGATGGTTATTGGTAAACGTACACAGTGTTCATCACAGAATTAAAAACACTTGCGCGCTAGACGGTAATTATTTCCATTGGTTTGAATTTCTTGCCACAGGTTCACTGGCGTTGGTGGCCCCATTAATTTTGGGCGCCCATTTATATGTACTGTGGATCTGGATTATCATTCGCCAGTTTGAAGCCGCCGATGGTCATTGCGGTTACGATCTGCCTTATAATCCGGTTAAACTCATTCCGCTTTATCACGGTGCGGTTTATCACGATTTTCATCATGCTCGCTTTAAAGGTAATTACTCGGGCTTTTTATCCTACCTAGATGGATTTATGGGCAATACCTACATCCCACAGTATTTAACGTATATTAAAGAAAAGTCGAAACAGAAAGCTGAAACAAAAAATAAAATGAAAAGACAGGAAAAAGATCTAACGGTGAAAAGTTAAACGAAAAGCCAGACTGAATATCTTCATGGTATTCAGTCTGGCTTTTTAAACTAACTAATAATTATAGTGGCCCGCTTCTATTTTCCCCTGTATCTCTTTACACATGGGCACATATTCCTGAGCTTTTGGTAACCAAACATAAACTGGGCTATCTTGCTTAGATAAGTCAAAGCCCTTTTCTTTGAGCGGTGCCTTCTTGTGTTTAAAGGTACCAGTGGTATCCACTTCTGCGCTGATGCGTAGAAAAACTGGCACGGCATAATGAGGAAGCGCCGACTTTAATGAGGACAACAAGGATTTAAAATCAAATTCAGACTCTTCACAATCAAGGCGAATGGACGCCATACCGGCGCGACCATTGGTGTTAGGAATTTCCACTCCATACACAATGCTTTCACTGATTTTTTCAATGCCATCTACAATTAACTCAACTTCAGTGGTAGAGACATTCTCCCCCTTCCAACGGAAGGTATCCCCTAACCTATCTACAAATTGGGCATGTCGAAATCCCATGGGGCGCATCATGTCACCTGTATCAAACCAGGCATCTCCCTTTTTAAAGGCGTTACGTAAAATACTCTTTTCTGTTTTCTGCTTATCGGTATAACCATGAAAAGGGGTTTTATCGGTTATCTTACCAATTAATAATCCGGCCTCGCCCTTCTTCACTTTTATAAGGCGGCCTTTTGCATCTGTTACTGGCGCTTCTTTTTCTTTATCGTATTTCACTATGGCATAAGGAAAAGGTGACAAACCCACTGTATTATCAAAATTTAAAAAGTTGGTAAAACCAATATTACCTTCGCTTGAGGCATATAGCTCCAGCACGGTGTTAACGTCAAAGCGGCGCTTAAAGTCTCCCCAAATTGAGGCCCGCAAGCCATTACCTATGATCAGTCGAATCCCATTTTCATTATCATTTAATTTCTGCGGTTGATCCATAAGGTAGCGACATAACTCTCCCACATAACCAAAGGCGGTAGCCTTATATTCGCGTACGTCTTGCCAAAAACGGCTGGCGCTAAATTTACGCCGCATGATGAGCGTGGCATTACCTGCCAGCACAGAGCCCCAGCACACGGCCATGGCAGTGGCATGATAAAAAGGCAAGGTCACGTACAAACGATCTATAGCCTTTAACTTCACCGCGCCAAATCCAAAGGCACCATAAGCTTTCATGAAGCGTCCATGATTAAATATCACCGCCTTAGGCAAGCCCGTTGTGCCTGAGGTATAAATATAAAAAAGCGCATCATCTACGTAAATTTCTTGGGTATTTTTAAGGTTATCTACGCTTTGATTTTTAATTAACTCAGCCAGATTTTTCCAGCCATCCGGAGTAACACCAGATCCAATTAGAGTATGCATATCGGCAAGAAAGTAACGTTTGTTTTGAGGAATCACTAGGCTGTCATTTACCTCCTCATAGGCCTGCAATAATTCCTCTCCCAAAATAACGGCTTTGGGGGATACCAGATTAATACTATGGGTAAGTACCTTGCCACGTTGGGAGGTATTGATCAGTGCCGAGACCACACCAATTTTGGCACAGGCGGTCACGGCCACCAGAAGCTCTGCCCGATTTTCAATCATAATGGCCACGGTATCGCCCTTATTAAGACCCGTGGACAATAGAAAATGAGCCATTTGATTAGCCCATTGGTTAAAGCGGGTATAGCTTAACTGCACATCCCCTTCCATGATGGCCAAACCATCTGGGTTATTTTGCTGCGCCGCCTCAACACACAAACCCAGCCCCACCGGACGAGTCTTGTCTTTTGAACTTCCAACTTTTAAGCCTTTCACCAGCCCAGGCAGCCCTTGAATTAGACTGGGCACCTTGGCCAAAAACTGTGGCCAAGAAATTACATCTTCGTGATTCATATTCGGGCGCTCTTGTTTTATTTTTGTTAGAGAACGCCATTGTGCGCCATGCCTAAACAAAACCTAATCGCCATTGGTCACAAAAAAGTGGCAAATGGTCTCACTTTCAAGTTATTATCCAGTGAGCTTGAGATAAAACAATAATGATAATAACAAGACAACCCACCGCGTCAGCCGCACTGGTACTGGACCTATTTGATGGTTTAACGTCCCAGAACTTGATTAATGGCGACGACCTACAGCGGCTGAATTTACAGCGTGATCATCTAATGGATGTTGAAAAACGCGTCCCTGTGACTATGATTCACGATCTATGGCAATGTGCTCTGGCGAAAAACCCTCCTTCTAATTTGGGCTTAACCATAGGGCGAAATCTTCATCCCAGCGCCAAAGGCATACTGGCTCATTTGGTGTCTCAATCAGATAATTTAGAAGATGCACTTAAACTTTTTCGTGATAAAAGTGCGCTTATGAGCGAAGGAGAAAGAATTGAGTATCAGGTAGCTGACGGCCAAATTAAAATTCAATACCAGTTTTCCAATCCGCAGCATTGCCACAAATTTGCTGTAGAGCGCAGCTTAAGCATTGCCCTTACCTGGTGCCGGCACTTAACTGGCCACAAATGCATTCCTATAGAATGCGGGTTTCAACATGGCCAGGTGGAACACCTAGCTCAGTACCGGGAAATGTTTGGCGCTAATATTAAGTTTTCGCAAGAACAAGACTATTTATTATTTCCCGCTAATTTATTACAACTGCCACTAAAAAATACTAACCCGTATTTAAAGGCATTATTGCTTAAACAAGCCCAAGACATTGAAGAAGAAATGGCAGGGCCGCATTTACTCTCAAATATTGTAATTGAATTAATAGAGAAAAATCTAAGTCAGGGAAACATCAGTGTTTATTTTGTGGCAGCAGAACTAAACATGAGCCGCCAAACCCTACACCGAAAATTAAAGCAAGAAAATAACCACTTCACCCAATTACTAACAAATGTACGAAAGCGATTGGCTCAACACTATTTAAAACAAGATAACTGCACAATTGATGCCTTAAGCGAACAACTGGGATTTGAAGAACCCAGTGCATTTTTTAAGGCATTTAAAGTTTGGTTCAAGACCACACCCAAGGCTTATAGGCAGCTATTATTAAAGGCAAGCACTCCCTAGTGTAATGAGCTCCTGAAGTTTGAGAACTGCCAATAAGTACCTATCGCCAGGTAAATTATATTCGCTAGATCGCACACCCAATATTTGGCCTCTGGCGACACATTCAAGGCCTAACCTCACTCTCCATATAGCCCTCTCATACATTGATTTATGAGCTTGTGGATACTATATCTTAATATAACCCGTTTTTTGTCTTCATTTTTGTACTCCATTTAAGGGCGTATCTTGTTGTGATGAGTTCCCTGCTGCGAACAGCATTTACCACAATATTAATTATGCTTTTTAGTTTTTATACTGAAGCCGCGACGTTAAAAATATCAACAGCCACTTCTATAGCAAACACAGGTTTGCTCAACCATATACTGCCCAAATTCACCCAACAAACTGGAATAAAGGTAGATTACACAGTCGTTGGCTCAGGTGCGGCCTTGAAGATGGGCCGACAGGGAAAAGTTGATGTGCTGTTAGTACACGCCCCTGCAGCCGAAGAGAGGTATATGCTAGAAGGTTATGGCAACAGACGTGAATTCATCATGTTTAATTACTTTGTATTAGTGGGTCCAAAGGATCTAATCAACAGTAAAGACTTGCTTACCAGCCTACAAGGTATTGCCAAAAATGAGCTGCTTTTTTTCTCTCGAGGAGACAACTCCGGCACTCATAAAAAGGAGCAGTCCTTATGGGAAAGCATTAAAACAGATCCTGTAGGAGAACTTTGGTATATAGAGACTGGCTTGGGCATGGCTGCCACATTAAAAGCGGCAAATACTGAGCAGGGTTATATTCTAACCGACAGGGGTACTTGGATTTCAACAAGAGACCAGCTAAAACTTAAAATAGTGTATGAAAATGACAGTCAGCTATTAAACCCTTACTCGGCGATTATTGTTCGCTCGTTAAAGCAGAATATACAAACAAAGCTAGCCAATAAATTTGTTAATTGGTTACTTTCCGATAAAGGCCAAAACCTCATTGCCACATTTAGGGTTAAACAACAGATCCCTTTTATACCCAAAAGAGACCAGTTGCCATGAGAATTAGAAATGAAATAATAATAATCTTAGTGCTATTTTTTGGTGTCCTTACCATTAGCCATTATCTATTTATTAAAGATATGGAATCCAACTCTACAAGCCGTGTATACCACCACTCGTTAAACCATGAAAAATTATTAAAAACCATCAATCTATCTACGTTTCATCAAGCGCAGCTTACCAGTTGGAAGAACATTCTACTGATTGGCCACACCACCAGTAATTATAAACTCTATCTTAGCCGTTTTTATCACAATGAAAGGCTATTACGTACCACCGTTCATGACTTAATCAAGGACAAAAGCAACTCAGAAGCAATACAAAATCTACTAATAGAGCTTAAAAAAAATATTAAGGTTAGTGCCAAAAAACAACGAAAAGGGCTGAGGGAGTTTTATGAAACCACCAGTACCGCTACGGATATTGCTGAACAATTCACTAAAGACGAGGCCATACTCACCAGTACAATTGAAAAAATAAGACGCCTAGTGGCCCAGCAGCAAATATCCTTATTAAACCAAGTGAATGAAGATATCAGCACACAACTTAATTTTAGTTTTAAAACCATGCTCACTATCTTTCTAATTGCCTCCATTCTGCTTTGGTTATTAATACATTGGCGTATTGTCAACCCCATGGAAAAAGCCATCAAGGTTGTTAGCCAAGTCACCCGTGGAGATATCAACCAAAGAATGCAGGTCATCGGCAGTCTCGAAATTGTTAAATATGCATCAGCATTTAACGACATGCTCCAGAAAATAGAAACGCAAAATAATCAACTTGAAAAGGTCACCTATCAACTGGCTCACGCTGAAAAACTTGCCGCGTTAGGCAGTTTGGTGGCTGGTGTTGCGCATGAATTAAATACTCCCCTAGGTATAGTACTCACAGCAAGCAGCTCACTAGGAGATGCCACAAAAAAGTTACAAGCAAATTTTTTAGACAATAAGTTAACCAAGACTACATTTGAAGAAGAGACGAACCATCTTCTTGAGTGCAGCGTCATTATTGAAAAGAATATCCATAGAGCCAGTAAACTTATTAATAATTTCAAGGGTATAGCCGTTGACCAATCCAGCGAACAAAAGCGTTCATTTAAATTAAATGAACTGCTAGAGAAATTAATGACTAATTTGCAGCCTCAGCTGAAAAAAAGCCCCCATGTAATTGAAATTTGCGGTGAAAAAATCACCATAATTTCCTATCCTGGCCTACTTTCACAGGTCATAACCCATTTAGTTAACAACTCTATTCTTCACGGTTTTAATAAAATTGAGCAGGGACTTATTACTATTAAGCTTTCGAAAGAGGGAGGCGAACGAGTTAAAATCACTTATAGGGATAATGGCTGCGGCATGAGTGAAGAAGTACAGAAACACATTTATGAACCATTCTATTCCACTTCCGTAAATGGTATTGGCAGTGGCTTAGGGATGAACATAGTTCATAATATTGTCACCGGTGTATTAGACGGAGACATATTTATCACGAGCCAAGTTAATGAGTACAGTCAAATCATATTGAGTTTACCCATAGAGGTTAATCGCCAAAATGAGTACCTAGAGTCAATTAAACAAACATAAATAATCCGGTGATTCATTCTACGCCAGAGTGCATTAAAATCGGCACTCTAGCTGTAATCATATGCACCTAGCCAGATTTACCCATCAAACCTTGCTGAAGCACTAATCCTCTGCCCTTTCTCTTATGTACAAGTGTAATGCCACCACCAATAATATACATAGTAAGAGAGAACATGCCGGCGGGTATGGCGACCATATTGCCATTTTCCAATACGGTTAATGCAATAAACATAGCCAGAGCTGAACTTTGAATACAGGCTTCAATATAAATGGTGAAGCGATCTTGTGCATTGGTGGGAGATAATTTAAGTAAAAGGAATACCGAAAACACCACCAGCAAGTTGAAGGCAAAAATAGTTACCCCTAGGTTCGCGGCGTATTGAATTAATCCCTGCCATTCATTAATTACGACAAAGCCTACTAGAAACAATAAAAACAGCAGACCAAATGGTCCGGTACGCAAACTAATTTGCTGGCCTACTTTAGGTAAATAGCGGCTAATTAAAATGCCGATAATAATGGGCAAGATAGTCATGAAAAATAAACGCTTTAGTATTTCTATTTCAGGAATATCAATTTTCATTGCTTCACTGAAAATAAGGTCGGCACTTAATTGCAAAACGAATGGCATAGTAAACACCACCATTAAGCTTGAGAAAGTAGTAAGGGTAAGAGACAGGGCCAAATTCCCTTTTCCTAAATAACAAAATAAATTAGAAGTGGTTCCTCCTGGGCAACAGGACAACAACATAAGACCTAATTTAAATTCTCCAGGCATATCCACCAAACAAACCACAATAGCCGCACAAACCGGTAACATTATGACCTGGGCAAACAAGCCCATTAATAAGGGTTTTTTATCTTTTAAGGCAAGATTTAATGCTTGGGTATTAAGTGTAGTGCCTAGCCCCAGCATCATGATAAACATGGATAGCGGCACCACCAAAGTAAATAAAAGGCCGTCGTTCATACACATATACTCGCGCTAGATATTGCATAGATACAAAAAGGCTCGGTCCATGATTAAAATGAAACCGAGCCTATTTAGGAGAACACAACCGAAGAGTAACAACAGTCCCTTAATAATTAATTCATCTTATACGCCAAAACGCTGGCAATTCGCGCCTCGCCCCTCATCATACCAAGAAGTTTAAGCCTCTAGGGCAAGACAATCGCTGTATGACTGCCCATGGAGGTCTTGGTGATATCGATACGAGTACCAATTTGCTCCTTCATTTCTGACACATGAGAAATAACTCCCACCATGCGGCCAGACGCTTGTAAATCTACTAAGGTACGAATGGCCAAATCTAAAGACTCTTGATCCAAACTGCCAAAGCCCTCATCAATAAACAAAGTATCTAACTTAATGCCGCCTGAGTAAGCCTGCACCACATCAGAGACACCAAGCGCCATGGACAAGGCAGCCATAAAGCTCTCCCCACCACTTAGCGTGGCCACGCTACGCACTTTTGAGGTGTAGGCATCTTCTACTTCAAGCTCTAGGCCCGAGGCCTTATTCCCTTTGGCTCGGTCCTCTTTACGTAACAGTTGATAACGCCCTTTACTCATTAGATTCAATCTTTGACTGGCCGACACTAAGACATCATCCAATAACACACTCAATACAAAGCGCTGCAAACTTATTTTCTTACCAGTATGACCGTTTGCCACATCAGACAAGGTGCCGACGACGGCATATTCCTTTTCTAAGTCTCGTCCTTTCTTTTGCGCCTCTTGCAGTTGGCTTTGAGTGTGCGTGAGTAAATTAAAGCGCCCATGAAGTTGTGAAAACGCCTCTTCGGTTTGCTGTTGTAGCGTTTTGGCTTTAGCCACTTGCTCTTGCAAGTTTTCTAAATTTGGAGGCGCTACGTCTTGTAACTGTTTCGATAACTGCAAAATTTGAGCATTCACCGTAATGCATTTTTTCTCAAACTGGGTAATGGATTCTTTTAAGGTCTCAAGCTGATCAAGAGGTAAAATAGACTCAAGCAATATAGATTCATTTTCAATCCCAGCCTCTTCAAGGGCCACATTTAACTGAGTGTGAGCTTGCTGTTGGTATTGTAAGTAGCTTTCAAGGTTTTGCTTTGTGTTAACCAATTGAGCACTGGCTGCCGCTAAATTTTGCTGCGCAAGATTGAATTGTTCATGAATCCCTTGAATGGCCTGCTTATTTTTTTGAATTTTATTTTCTAATTGTTTAATGGCTAGATCCAACACTGGCAAGTCTTGATATTGCCCTGGGATACTGTTTTTTGTTTGCTGGAACTGACCTTCTAAGCTGCTTAACTCTTGTTTAATGACCAACAACTGCGATTGCAGACGCTGTAACTGTTCATGTAGTTGTTGCTGTTGCTGCTGAGACGTTTGCACAGTATCACGCAGACTTTGTAGTTTTTTATGGGCAAGGCTTGCCTCAATAAGTGCTTGCTGTGTATTTTTAAACTGTAACTGTAAAGCCTCTAAACTCAACAGAGCTTGCCCCCCTAAAGACACCTTAAGCTCCTCGCCAATTATTATTTGTTCCTTATGTTTCAGGCTAAGGCCTTTGTAATATTCCCGAGCCTTTTCTACCAAACCATATGCGTAGCTTTCCTGTTGCTGTAATGCCTGCACTTCTTGTTGAGTGGGAAGGACCTGTAAAGACTGAGCCGGATTAGGATGTTGCGCACTACCACACACTAAACAAGGGCTGCCATGAGATAGCTGCCCAGCCAATAGTGCAGCTTGTCCTTGATGCCAAATCATTTGGGTTTCTTGGCTTTTAAGTCTTAAGGCATCAAAAGATTCTTTTAAAGTTTTTCCATCAAGGGCCGCTTGGGATAATAACTGGGCCGTGTCTTGGGCTTGCACAGTGGCATTTTGCCATTGACTATAAATGCTTAATATATTTTCTAAACGCGCTAGCGCCTGCTGAACAGGCAGCTGCTGTTCACTTAGGTTTTGCAATACTGGAATTTGAGATTCCATTATTGCTTGCTGGGTTCTTAATGCCTCTTGCTCTTTAATTATTTCAACTTCTTTTAAAGAAGATGTTTTCACCTCTCGCTCTTGAGCTTCAAGCGCCAACTTAAGCTTGGCCAATTGCTCAATTTGAGGCCTAAGCGCGACATACTGCTGTAACGTATTCAAGTCTTCTGAAAGCGTGTTGTCGAGACTGGTGAGTGTCAGGTTTTGTTTGGCGGCATGTTCCAGCTTTACCTTACATCCACTTTCAGAAACTTCGGTCTGTTTTGTTTGTTGCTTGGCCTTTGTAAACTGCACATCCCTTTCTTTTAATGCGTTAAGAAAAGGTAATACTTTAGAGGCTTTATCGCTCATTAAAAGACGGTCTTTCTGTTGGACGATAACCGACTTTCTTTCTACCAACTCAACTTCATTTTCTTTTAGATTATTTAACTCATCAAAACTCTTCAATATCGATTGGCCTTTTTCAAAAACCTGGCTTACTAAAACAAAGTTCTCATGGGCTTTAATTTTATCTAATTGGGCTTTTTTATAGGGAGCGTCTAAGGATTCTAACTCGGTAATCAATGAATTAATGGAGTCAACTTGCGCATTGTGTAACACCCCTTCAATGCGGTTTTCATGTTCTTTAACACTGGCTTTAATGCCCAATGCTTGTTGCTTTAACTTGTCTTCAATCTTTCGGTAAATATGTGTTTGAAATAACTGGCTAAATATCTTCTCACGCTCTTTTGAATCGGCCATGAGCAATTGGCGAAACTTGCCCTGAGGCAATACCATTACCTGCCTAAATTGATCGGCATCCAAACCGGTCAATTGCTCTATGTGCTCATTAGCATTTGAAACCTTGCTGGAAACCAGAATGGTTTGCGTACCGTCAGTTTCTATTTTATACAGCTGTGCCTCTGGTTTCTGAATGGTAAAGCCTTCACCACTTTTTTTAACTCTAGATTGCTCAGGCACACGGCGGATCTGATATTGATCTTTAGCCAAAGAAAAATCAAAGGTCACTTCGGTAAGCAATTGATCATCGCTCATGTCACAGCGCATCTGCCCGCCTTCGCGCTCATCCCCTGTGGTCTTTCCATATAACGCAAAACAAATGGCATCTAAAATGCTGGTTTTACCGGCACCTGTGGGACCATTTAATAAAAATAAAGGGTTATCACCAAGACAGGTGAAATCGATAACTTCCGTACCCACAAAAGGACCAAAAGCTGACATGCTTAACTTTAATGGACGCATGGCTAGCTTTCCTCTTTGTGTAAGTTTTCAATGAGCGATTCCAAAACCGATAATTGCCCATCGCTCAGGTCTTCACCCGATACCTGATTAAAAAAGTCTTTGAACATGTCTTGTTCGGCTTTTTTAACGTGGTCTCGAAGCAAGACTGGGTTTTGTGCTTGATTCATTAAACCGGTGCGCTCTAGGTGCAACACATTTGGATACACACGACGCAGTTTCCCCATGGCATCCAGAATGGCATGAGTATCCAGTAACCTTATTGAAAGATAGTCTTCATTGTGGGCATCTATTTCCCCAAGGCTTATTAAATCTTCTAAGAAGCCTTCCACAATGCGCACATCCCGTAACGGCGTTAAGGGTAACAGCTCAACACTGGCTTGACCGTTTTCATCAAGTGACACTAAGGTGACGGACTTTTTTTGATGCTGTTCGCTAAAGGAGTACTTTAAAAGAGAACCGCTGTAACGCACGTGCTGCTCCCCTTTAAATTGAGGGCCATGTAAGTGCCCCAAGGCCACATAATTAAACGGCGTAAATATATCTGCTGAAATTCGATCAGCGCCGCCTATGCTTAACGGGCGCTCCGAGTCACTTTCTGAGGCACCATCAATAAAGCAGTGACTAATCACCACCTTGGGGAGCCCTTTGCTGTCATGTTGTTCAACCTGCTTTAACAATACTTCCATGGCCTGCTGATGACTGCTCGCATCACAATTGTGTATGACTCTTACTGTGGCGGGATCGCAATAGGGTATGGCGTAAAATACGGCGGCATCATTTTTTCCTTTAACCAAAACGCTCTGCACGTCTTTTGTTAACGGCCCAATGATATGCAAGCCACTGGATGTCATTTGTTGCGCAGCAAATGCTAAGCGTTGATGACCGTCATGGTTTCCAGCAATCATCACCACTGGAATATTTAGCTCCATGACCAGTTGATTTAATACCTCGCTTAATAAAGCCACCGCATCACTGGGAGGCACTGAGCGATCATAAATATCACCGGCCACGATCACCGCATCCACGTCTTGTTGCTGGGCATGGGCCACTAGCTGAAGCAGTACCTGCTTTTGATCTTCCAAAAGGGATTGATTATGCAGTTGACGGCCAATGTGCCAGTCAGAGGTATGTAAGAATTTCATTAAACGCCGTAATGTAGGAGGCCACACAGAGCTGGGGAATTTAACACATTTACACAGGAAGTTTCATTAAATCCGTTATTCAGTTCACTATGAATAGCGGGGAAATATCAGCACCTGAAATAAAGAAGCCTGGAAAATATCCTAGGGCGTTAATTATTCAACATAAAAGGTTTCTTATTACGCTAACGGCCATTAACTAGGGCATCATAATCTGCGCCGCCGTCCCTTACCTTCAATCTATCCAAGGCCGCCTGCAATAGCTCTACCAATGACTTAGGAACATCCTTGCTTAGGGCATAATATGAAGCGGTTTCTTTAAGCGTATAAATGACCTCAAAATCATTACCGTTTAACCCCGCTGAACTCATCACACTTTTAGCGACAATCTCGTCAAGCACCAACAATTGAATTCGCCCATAATCTAATTTTTTAACGAGAGAAAAAGGCTTGGTCGAAGTTTGCACATTACTGCTGTTACCTAGCTTTCTTAGCAATTGCTCACCAACATCATCTAGCACTGCCCCAATGCTATAGCTTTTCAAATCGTCGCTACTGGCTATTTTTATATCACTGGATTTTTTGGCCAGCACCGCCACTCTATGTTTTAAAATCGGGCCCACCCATTGAAACTTATCTTCCCGAGCTTGAGTGCGAGACATGGCAAATAACATCACCATGGGGCCGCTTAAGGCTTGTCGATACCCTCTTGCCCAAGGGCGTAATTTTAATTGACTGCGTTTTAATGGCTGACCTGCTTCTTTACTGGTTTCCAGTAATATCTCGACAGTAATGCCTTTTACCACATTATTTTCTTCAAAGTTATAGGGAGGGTAATCATCAACGATAAATACAATGTCGTTTAAAGTGACAGCTTGGCTGTTTATGCTAAAAAATAATAATCCAGCTGCTACTAGAAACAGTATTAATTTCATAAAGAAGGACCTTGGTCGGCAAGTACTTAAAAGGTAGTATTTCTAGCAATAATTACAATGCATAAGGCTGGCCTATGAACCTTTTAATATGATCCATTATTAAATTTATATACTAACCTTTAAGAGAATTGGGTTTTTATAGGCCTTAATTTTTATGTTAGTCTATTAACACAGCCCAATAAAAAAAGCACCCGAAGGCGCTTAATCAATAGCTTTTCCGTTTGTTGTTTACTAGGCTAATTTCCATTTACCAAGGCTTCATAATCCTTACCACCATTCCGCTTCTTAAGCTTATCCAAGCCCGCTTGCAGTAAATCCACCAGCTGTTTGGGAACATCCTTGCTAAGAGCATAATAAGAAGCCGTTTCTTTTAAGGTAAAAACGGCCTCAAAATCGCTTCCTTTCAAACCGGCTGATTTAATAACGCTTTGCGCGACAGTTTCATCATACACCCAGAGTTGAACCCGACCTGAGTTTAGCTTCTTAGCCAAAGCAGATGGCGTTGCAGATGTCTGCACATTACTGCTGCTTCCAAGTGCCTTCACCATTTGTTCCCCTACATCATCTAATACCGCGCCTATGCTGTATTTTTTCAAATCATCACTGCTGCCTATTTTTATAGCACTGGATTTTTTAGCCAGCACCGCCACCCTGTTTTTTAATATGGGGCCAACCCACTGAAATTTACTTTCGCGCTCTTTAGTACGGGACATGGAAAACAACATGGTCATAGGACCATTTAACGCTTTTCGGTAACCCCGCGCCCAAGGGCGTAACTTTATTTGGCTACGGCTTAGTACTTGGCCTGCTTCTTTACTGGCTTCCAATAAAATCTCCACGGTAATGCCTTTTACCACACCATTTTCTTCATAGTTATAAGGTGGATAGGATTCGGTGATGAATTCAATGTCTCTTAAATCCGCCCCATGGCTACTTATAGCGAAAAGTAGTAAAGAGCCTAATAAAAGGTTACTGACGGTCTTTAAGAATTGACTCATAAATACGCCTATATAATTACTGGAGTCATTAAAAGATAGTGTTTATGAGGGGAAATTCAAGAAGGTGGGAAACGTTGCTTTAATGGGAGTGAATTAAATTTTCATAATCCTTGCCGCCATTTTTTGTTTTTAGTTTATCCAAGCCCGTTTGTAAGGCTTGCACCAGGTGCCTAGAAACATCTTTGCTAAATGCAAAATACGATTCGGTATATTTAAGTATGTATACCACTTCAAAATTTTTAGGGCTTAACCCTTGAGCCTCTATTACTTTATGAGCCACTATTTCATCCAACACCATGATTTCAATACGGCCTAAATTCAACTTCTTCACTAGGACTTGGGGAGTGGGCGATACCTGAAAGGCATTAAGCTCACTATTTACATCTAATTTTTTAAGCACTTGTTCACCGGCATCATCCCTCACGGTACCAATGGCATAGCGAGTAAAATCACTTACAGTACCAATATTAATGGCATTTTCTTTTTTGGCCATGGCCGCAATTCGAATTTTCATAATGGGCCCCACCCATTGAAAATTTGCTTCCCGATCGGGTGTTCGAGCCATGGAAAACAACATCACTTTGGGGCCAATAAGCGCCTGGCGATAACCTCTGGCCCAAGGTCGTACATGTATATGCTCACGGGAAATTGGCTGCCCCGCTTCTTGGGCGGCTTGTAACAGGATTTCAACGGAGATTCCAGCCGCCAAATTATTTTCTTCATAATTGTAGGGAGGATAATTTTCGGTAATGAATTCAATGTCGCTGAATAAATCAGCCGTACTATTAATAGCGAAAAGTAATAAAGGTATAGATGTTAGTATTGATATAGGCCTCATATGTAAAGCATCCATTGAGTGAGCCTATAAATAAGATAGTGCAGAGTATCAGAAGTGCAATTTAAACAAGGCTGTTAGCCCTTAATTCTATGCCTGTTCATCTCGAAACTGTCGAGGCGTCATTTTATTCTAACGCTTAAAATCTCATCTAAAGCTCGCGGTATCGCTGTAGCCCAATAACATGGGAAACATCTCCACCGACAGAGACTGCTCTCTTAAGTAGTTACCGCCCAGATCACCTAAATTCACTCTTCTGCACTTGCCGATAATTCATGTTAGCTCATCTCAAAGGTCGAATGAGGGTCTTGGGGAAATACACAGTTGCGCCGCCACACCCGCCTGACTAAGACTACCGAGTTTATTGGTCAATAAAATGCGCTTTTACGAGGGTAATTTCTGACAAAGGGGGGGCATTTAATGCCAGTTCAATGAGGATTAAATATTTGTTAGATGGAACATAGCAATCCAAAGTTTTTGTTTGTTCTTAATTAGTCATTTCCTTATGATGTGGCCCTTATTTTCAATTTCCTCCTCGAGTGTTTTATGTCTGCTATTGATTCTGCACGCCAAACCACTTCCTCAGAACCCCCACGTATCGCTGTAGTGGGAGCTGGGTTAGCAGGATTGAGTGTCGCTTGGCTATTGAAGCAGAAATATCAGGTAACCTTATTTGAGTCTCACGAAACCCCCGGTATGGGAGTTTATACCCGTGACTATCATAGTAATGGCCTGAGTACCCGCATTGATATTCCATTACGAATTTTTACCCAAGGCTATTACCCCGAATTATTTGCTTTGTATCAACACTTAGACATAGAAATGGAAAGCAGTGACCATTCTTCTGTTTATCAAAATTTCGATCAGGGCCAGAACAAGCGACCTAATCCATTTTTTCAGTACGGCAACCAAAAGGTATTCAACAAAAAGTTCAGTTTTCTACATAAAAACAGCCTTAATCTATCTGGACTGTCCATGGTTCTGGCTCACTCTCGTTTTTATAAACAAGCGAATATCGATTTTAAAGAGAATCGAAAAAATCTAGCTTGCATTACTTTTGGTCAATACTTAATACAGAAAAAATTTAATGATAAATTTATTAAGCAATTATTATTGCCTGCTTTGGCGGTTACCTGTACTTGTGATTATGACGACATATTAAATTACCCCTGTGATCTTATTGTTGAGTACCTTACCTGTGGCGTCATGAACCAGGGAATTGTACGCGCCAAGCTAGGCGTAGATGGCATTGTCCCGAAGTTAACCCAAGGGTATGACGTGTTATGTAATGAAAAGGTTATTTGTGTCTTAGATAATGCCACCAATGGTCAGGGTATTATGCTCACCTCAAAAAACCTTAAAACTGAAAAAATAAATCAACACGCGTTTGATTATGTCGTAATGGCCACTCCGGCCAACGTGACTCAAGAAATTTTAAGCGCCCATTCCTCTACGGTGCAATCTACATTACTAAGCGACATCCCCATTCAGTCATCCACTATGGTTCTGCATACGGACACAGAGTTGGTTTACGATGCCCAAAAGGCCGCCCCGGTGAGTTACATTATTGATAAAACGGCGCCACGACCTTCCACCTCAGTAGATTTAACCAAGGCTTTTTCAACCTACAAGGGGCAAGCTTCGGTTTACCAAACTTGGAATATCCTTAAAGCACCAAAACAAAGTAGCGTGATCAGCCAGGCTGATTTTACCCGTCCGTTAGTCACATTGAAGAGCCGCCAGTCTGTTGCAGAACTACTAAAGCACAACCATACCAGTGCCATTAAAATTTGTGGCTCCTACATGGCCAATAAGATTCCGCTACTGGACGCGGCAGTGGAATCTTCCGTGAAAATTGCCAAACAGCTGGATTGCATTATCCCCTGGCATGAAGAGGTCGACCCTGAAGAGGAGATTACTTTTGATCCGGCTCTGGCTTACTAATTCATGGATAAAGAATTTCATGATTTGGCCGAGCTTCAATTAAATATTGAGCCTACCACAGGGGAAATAAACAGCAGCTGGGGCAACCTAGGGTACTGGGCTTCATCCCGTCAGAGGGCTGATCAATCAATTACCTCTACCAGCTACCCCCAAGCCTGCGGTCAGCTGGCCCGAGAACTGGCCAACATTGCAACCCTAGACGCTTCACACAAAGTCCTGGATACCGGTTTTGGCTGTGGCGATCAGTTATTATTATGGCTTGAGGAGTATCAGGTACAACACCTTTCTGGCATTAACCTTTCATTTTCACAAACACAACATGCTCAAGAAAAAATTAAAAAGTTAAAACTAGGCCCCTACATTACTTGCTCGTTAAACGTAGGTGATTGCAGCCATGAGAGATCTTGGCAGAAACTAGATGAAACGTTTAATCGAATCATCGCTCTTGATTGCATTTATCACTTCAATGACAAACAAAACTATTTTTCTTTATGTAAACAACACCTAGAAAAAAATGGGGCTTTAGTCATTACAGATCTAGTATTAACCACGAAAAACATGTCTTTTTGGCAAAAAATAATCTTGAAAAGCATCTGCTATTTCTCCCACATCCCTTATAAAAACCTCCAGACTCAGGAGCATTATCAGAAACATTTATCTAATATGGGTCTTGTTATTACCCAACAAAGATACATTAGCCAAGATGTTTTTTTACCCTTTGGCCAATGGCTTAAAGGATACATCCAGCAAATAGAATACAGTCAAAAAGTACGCCATAAATATTCCTGGCTAAAATACCGAGGCACCGCCAAGTTTCTTGCTTGGGGCTATAAAAATAAAATTTTTAATTACTGCATTTTACGCATTGAAGCCAAAAGCTCTAAGTTCGATTAAAATCGGGGATTTAGACCTCCCAAATTTGTCCCTTTGCCACTCAGTCTGTGTCACAAGCCAACCTCACTACGGTACATTCAAAGTAGCTGGCCTGAAGAGTGTATTGCTGCTGGGATTAGGTTCGAAGATATTTTAGATAATCGGCTATGCTCTAATTGCGGCATGACCAAGGAAATTTTTTAGCCGTATTAAATTCAAGTAAGCTGTAAAAATTAAAACGCCAGATAAGCAATCTTGTCTGGCGTTTTTTATTTAAATCTTAAGCCATCAACTTTAAATAGGACAAACTATCTCCCCTAATTTTTCGGTGAGCTTAGAATTTTCTCGGTAGTCTATGGGAATCACCACTAACGTGGGTCCGGCGGTATCAAATGCCTCTTGTAGTTTATCAATGCCATCCACACTATTTTCTATTTTCATGCCGCTCCAACCAAAACTTTTTGCTAACAACATCCAGTCTGGATTACCAAAAGATAAGTCTGTGTGTTTGCCAAATTCGTTTTGCTGCTTCCAAGCAATTAAACCATAGGCGTTGTCTTCCCACACCATCACCACAATATTGCTATTTAAACGACGGGCTGTTTCCATTTCTTGAACATTCATTAAGAAACCCGCATCACCGCAAATGGCCATCACTTGCCTGCCAGGAAATACCATACTGGCGGCAATAGCACCGGGTAATGCAAACCCCATGGAGCAAAACCCATTGGGAATTAAACAAGTATTAGGTTCATGACACTGAAAATGCCGCGCGATCCACATCTTGTGTGCCCCCACGTCGGAGAGCAAAATAGCATCAGGCTTCATAACCTTGCGGGCATCGGACAATATTTTCTGCGGGCGAATTAGGCCATGAGTATCATCGTCATCGTGTTCACTAAATTCTTGTTGCATTTGTCGGCGGGTAGCCGCTTGCTGTTTTAGGTTAAAGGGCAAACCACCGTGGATATCATAACGCTCGTTTAACATCCACAGGGTGTGAGCCAAGTCCCCTACTATTTCAAATTCGGGATGGTAATGAATGTCTATTTCGGTAGGTAAAAAATCTGCGTGAATAATGGTTTTATCATTATTATGATTCCACAACTTAGGATGGTACTCCACCATGTCGTAACCCAGCGTAATCACCACATCGGCGGCATCAATGGCGCAAGCCACATAATCTTTTGAACCCAATCCAATGGTATATAGGCAGTAGTCGGCATCCATATCCACACAGCCCTTAGCCATAAAAGTACTGATAACCCCTATACCAGTTTTGTCACAAAATTTTCGTAACTGCTTACTGGCCCGCTTACGAATACAGCCGTTACCCGCCAGTATGATGGGGTTTTTAGCATTTTTAATGGTTTCAAAAACTTGATCCACAATCATGTCATCGGCCACCGGGCGGCGATAACGCCTGGGTTCAATGGGAGCGATAGTGGTGGGAAGTTTGGCAATATCCTCTGGCAGTTCAATAAGCACCGCTCCGGGTTTTTCTGTGCGCGCCACCCGCACGGCTTTACGCACTACTTCAGGAATATTATTCGGATGCAATATGGTGGTGGCCCACTTGGTCACGGGTTCAAACATGCGCACCACGTCCATCACCTGATGGGACTCCTTGTGTAAACGAGTGGAAGCACCCTGGCCGGTTAGCACCAACATGGGTGCCCTATCCATATTGGAATTGGCCACACCCGTAATCAAATTAGTAGCGCCCGGCCCCAATGTGCCCAAACACACGGCTGGGTTTCCAGTAAGGCGCCCATAAATTTCCGCCATGAAAGCCGCACCTTGTTCGTGGCGAGTAAGAATAAACGTAATTTTTTCCGAATCTTGCAAAGACATCATAAAGTCAGCATTTTCTTCACCGGGAACGCCAAATATATATTCAATGCCCTCTACTTCCAGACATTTCACCAACAAATCAGATGCTTTCATAACCCTTCCTTTTGAATCACTCACAAGATAATGGAGCCTTGTAAAATCAATAGACTATTTAACGTTAAGCCTAGCGTGAAAATTTAACTCAACAAAATTTACAATAAAAAGACCACCAGCTGCAACCATCCAGCTATGGCCAAGTTCCATGAAAATCTAGATTTGTAGGTTAAGTCGTGGAAAATTAAGCGTTTTCTTTCTGGAAAAAAAATAAAAATGAACTAGCTTTAAGAAGATAAGTGCAGAAAATATAGAGCTGCCCTAGAGTAATAAAAAGAAAGAAAGGAATCGACATGAAAGCCATTTGGAAAGACTGCGTCATTGCCCACTCAGACAATACCGTACTGATTGAGGGTAATCATTATTTCCCCATTAATAGCCTCGACCATAATTTAATTAATCAAACTCAAACCACGTCTTACTGTCCTTGGAAAGGCACTGCCAGTTACTACAATGTGGTGGTAGCCGGTGAAACAAATGAAGCGGCTGCTTGGTTTTACTCAGAGCCAAAGGAAGAGGCAAAAGGAGTATTGGATCGTGTGGCTTTTTGGAAGGGAATTGAAATAATTCAATAAGCGTTTAGCGGGTTAACACGTTGTCCAAATAAAAAATCTACCTTTATATAAATGAGCATCCAACCAACCGGGCACCTGCGCCCTGGTTGATTAAATAACACGCCCATGAATTATTTTACTTCCCTGTAAAAACAGCCTCTCGCCTTTCCATAAAAGAGCGAATCCCTTCTTTAGCATCACTGCTGTTCATGATATCAGGCATATCTTCAAACACAGTTTTCAGGGCCACATCTTGCCCGTGTTTACGGGATGTTTTCGAGGATGATAGTGCCGCACTCACTCCAAGCGGCGCACACTTAGCAATTTTCAGTGCAATTTCATGGGCTCGGTTATGCAAATCATCAAATGCCACTATTTCTTGTAGCATGCCCCAGTTAAGTGCCTGCGGGGCGCTAAATTCATCACCGGTTAACAAATAACGTTGCGCATTACTCCACCCAATTTCCTGGGGTAAACGCACAGTGCCTCCACCACAAGGATATATACCCCGGGCCACTTCTAGCTGAGCAAAGCGCGCATTCTCAGTAGCGATACGAATATCGGTATTGAGTAATAATTCAAGACCCGAGGTGTAGCATATTCCTTGAACCGCCATCACCACTGGCTTGGTTAGCGTCTCGCCCATTATTCCGTAAGGATCTATGTGCTCAGGCGGCAATTCCGGCGCCGCACCGCTTGCAAAGATAGGCACCCATTTATCTAGCTCTAAGCCTGCGGTGAAATGTTTACCATTGGCACGTATCACTGCTACTCGTAAGTCATCATCATGCTGAAGTCGATACAGGGCTTGCGCCAATAAAAAATAACTTTCTGGGTCCAATGCATTTAATTTATCGGGGCGATTAAAGGTAATGGTTAATATGTGGTCTTCAACATCTATTAATAGTTTATCGCTCATGAACTTGGCCTGTTTAAAAGATGAAATTGAAATTATTAGCGAGTTAAGATCGCTTTATTAAAGTCATTAAATTTAAGAATGCTATTTGCAGGTAACACTAAAGATAGATCGCTGAAGAGTTTATATTAGAGATTATAAAAAATAAGCGTGTAAAAAATTTGGACTTTTTACACGCTTATTAATTACAAGGCTTTAGCCTAGTAAGAAACCGCCATCTACATTAATGGCAGCGCCTGTGGTGTAGCTAGATGCATCACTGGCAAGGTACAAAACGGTACCGGCCATTTCGTCTGGTTCTGCCACGCGATTCATTGGGATGTGCTCAAGCGCTTTCTTAAGGATTGCTGGGTTCTTCACTAATGTAGCGGCGAACTTAGTATCGGTAGCCCCTGGCAATAGCGCATTTACACGAATGCCCATTTGCGCACATTCTTTGGCAAAGGCCTTGGTCATGGAAATAACAGAAGCTTTAGTAATGCTGTAAATGCCCTGCATAGAGCCAGGAATAATCCCATTTACAGAGGCCACGTTAATGATGCTACCGCCACCGTTGGCTTTCATCATCTTGCCGCCTTCTACACACATGAAGAAATAACCCTGAATATTTACATCAACGGTTTTCTTAAAGGCAGATAAATCGGTATCCAGAATGTGCCCAAAGAATGGGTTGGCGGCAGCGTTGTTTACCAAAATGTCCAAACGGCCATGTTGCGTTTTAATTTCTTCAAATATGTTGGCAATTTGATCCATGTCGCCAATATGGCAAGGAATGGCCTGCGCGCTATAACCCGCCGCTAGTATCTCATCTACCACTACCTGACAGCCTTCGACCTTACGGCTGGATACAATCACGTGTGCACCGTGTTGTGCTAATAGCTTGGCGATGCTTTCGCCAATACCGCGGCTCGCACCAGTGACTAGGGCAACTTTACCGGTTAGATCAAATAATTTAGAGCTCATGGAAAATCCTGCTGAATGACTTTTATCCAGTATCTAACTTGTACCTTTTACTTAGAATTGTCATTATTGCCACATATAGGGCCAAAAGTGCCACACCACAAGAAATGTGGGTGTTTTGAGCCTCCACGGCACTCTTACTCAGAAAATGCAGCCGTAATACAATTTATGTGTGGTACTTCATGATCAATGTAGTGGTATTAGGTTTCGACCAAGCTTTAGCCTCGGCCATTACCGGAGTAGTAGATCTATTTGCCATGGCTGGCGTCACCTGGAACCGTATTCAGGGCGAACCCACCCAGCCCGTCTTTAAGACCCTAATTGCGACACATAACGGCCAAAACATTGAATGCATCAACGGCTTGAAGCTCGCAGCTCATTTAAGCTTTGATGAGATTCAGCATGCCGATGTGGTGATTGTGCCCACCATAGGCGGCCCCATACAGCAGGTATTGGCCCATAACCCTGAGCTCATAGCCCTGTTGCAAAGAGTTCACCAGCAAGGCTTGACCATAGCGGGCAACTGCACCGGTAACTTCTTATTAGCGCAGGCAGGTATTCTCGATGGAAAAGTGGCCACCACCCACTGGGGCTTTAAAGACGATTTTGAGAAGCGCTACCCACAAGTAAAACTCAAAGCCGAGCAAATGATTACCCGAGATGAAAATATTTATTGTGCTGGCGGAGGATTAGCCTGGTTTGATTTGGGACTGCATATAATAGAGCGCAGCGTGGGCTTTGATAGCGCCATTCAGACCGCCAAGGCGTTCGTACTGGACTACCGCCGTGACAGCCAACTTTCGTATTCCATCATGCGCCTGGCTAAGCCCCATAAAGATGAACTGGTGTCTCAGGCCCAAGCTCATCTTGAAAAACACTACGCTCAACCTTTTAGTGTGGAACGCTTGGCAGAAACATTCAGCATTTCAAAACGCACTCTTATTCGCCGCTTTAATAATGCCCTGTCCATTCCCCCTAATAGTTACTTACAATCTATTCGTATTGAACGTGCCCAAAAAATGCTAGAAGAAAGCCAGTACAATGTGGAACAGGTAATGACATTAGTTGGCTACGAAGATGCCAGCTCTTTTAGACGTCTGTTTCGTAAGATGACAGGGTTAACGCCTACCGAATATCGCAGCCGTTTTAGTCGCCGCTTGCAGTAACAAAAAAATCGAAGATTTATAAATTGAATAAGAGAAATAAACTAGGGGAATTATTTTCAATTCCCCTAGTTTATTTATTTTAGTTTCACCGTTTTAATTTCACCGTTTAATTTAGTGATTTTTCATAACCCTCTTGCCACTACCGCTTCAGTGACTCTGTCATCAATAGAAGACAAAGGTGTTCCTTCTTTCACCCAAGGACTACCAGAAAAATGTTGCACCATGATTTTTTCAGCGGTGCGTGTCGCCAAGGCCTGAGTGGTAAGTGTTGGGTTAGGCCCACCTAGTGCATTGGACAATGCCGAATTGTCGGCCACATACAAACCCGATACTTCATGAGCTTCACCACTGGCGTTAATCACCGAATTTTGCGGATTATCCCCCAT
The DNA here is from genome assembly GCA_036960565.1 of Bermanella sp. Taxonomy (GTDB): domain Bacteria; phylum Pseudomonadota; class Gammaproteobacteria; order Pseudomonadales; family Oceanobacteraceae; genus Bermanella. The sequence continues at coordinate 44,513 of JBALXQ010000033.1, read as the reverse complement.
GCGCATGGATGATTGCAGATGCAGCAACAGCGGCACAATATCTACACGAATGACTGTAGTAGCGCCAGCCGCTCGTAAAATACTGGCCGCCTTATTGGCCAAGAATTCACGGTTAGCCAGAGTCCGCGCCGAACGAGTACGTTTGTGAATGGTCATCTTAGGCACGGCCCCATTTTCATCGTTCATGAGACTCGATGGCTCCACTCGATTATCCAGTTCTACGTCATCATCTGTAATGATGAGCATGCCCATGGTTTTGTTTACATCTTCCATGAAGGTTTTTAATTCGTTACCTATAGGGCGACCCGATGGTCCATCCCATTCACCAAAGACACCGCGACCATTATCATAAAAACCTCTAATGCCACTGTCACTCATAGTAAGGTTATTGGCCAAACCAGATGGACCTAAACTGGAAGGTTCTATGCAGCCTTTACCTGGAAAATCGGCTCGGGCAGAAGAGCCTACTCCTTTTGAAGAACCTGTATCAAACGGAAATACACCGCAAACAAAATCGAATGCATGGTCGGTTAGGCCACGCCCCACCCAGTCATGGGAATTGGGCAGGTTACTGTTTAACCACAGCCTTGGGTTTTCAATGCAACCACCGGCCATCACCACTACCTTGGCATTTTCGGTAAGCACCTCGCCTGTGTTCACGTCCCGCCATGAAACGCCGGTGGCAGTGGTTTTTCCATTTACTTGGCGGCTATGAATTTGAGTCACGTAAGCATCCGCAATTAAAGTAACCGCCTTGCCATTATCTGCCCATAAGTCGGCGGTTAAGGCCATCGGCACATAGCTGTTATCGGTAGAACGGCGAGCCTTTAAATTACGAGGCGCATTTAACGGCTGATAACAGCCTTGTGGGCAGTGACCGCAAAAAGTGCAACCTGTGGCCAAAGGATACGTTAACGCCTCTTTGTTTGTGGTTAAGCCAGCGTTACCACCAGGTTGCAATACCGCATTTTGTTGCGGCCGAAATCCGTCGCTAAAAGTATCTTTGGTAGTTTGTACCGACATGCCGATATTTTCACAGCCACTAAAAAACAGTTTTTCATTGGTGCCCATGGCCGCGGTTTGCACTGGTAAGGTTTCTTCTACCCACTGGTAATACGGGGTCAACTCTTCATAGGGAAAAGGGAATTCGTATTCTCGGTCATAAGCTTGGGCATCACTGCCTTCATAGCCTTTAAAAGCGCCAGGCATTGCTCTTGGAGAATTACCAAAATAATGTTGAGTGGTCCCCCCTACTCCAGACAAGTTACTGATCATGGCAGGCTCGGGAAGCTCCCGATACCAAGCTGGTTTACTGCGATCACTGGGACCAAAACGCAAATAACCCGATAGAGGATTGTTGGCATCGTTTTCAAAATGCTTCCAATCTTGTTCGGGCTTGTCATTGCGTGCACCCGCTTCTAATAACAAAACATCTAAACCTTGCGCCGCTAATTCTTTGGCTACAATAGGGCCACCGCCACCGGCGCCAATAATAATGACATCACGCATCGATGCTGCTCCTATCCTGGTAATAACCTAAAAATTCATCCCATCCTTCCACATTGCCATCGGGTAGATAGTTTGAATTTTCCCAACCGACAGGCTGAAAATTAAGTGTACGGGTAGCCCCGTCCAATGCATGCCACTCAGACATAGCACCAAAGGCAGTTAACTGAATAAGGTTTCGGGCAAACGTGGCCATTAAATTGGGTAACACGGCGGCCCGCTCTGGGGTTAAATTAATTGAAATTAGCTGACTTATATCTGGCTCACCAGTTTCAAGACGTTTAAACACCTCCATTTTTTCTGAAAAACTTAAACGAGAAAATGGCGAAAGGTGACTACCCCTTAACGCCAGAGGATTCACCATGGTGGCGGTAATATTTAAAATAAGAGAAAACACATGAGCCAGTGGTACCGTTTCTTCGCCGGCAATGAGTTTATCCATGTACTTATCAAGCTTATTTAAAATAAGTGTTTCGACAGGTTTTAATGCCAGCGCCAGCGCAAAAGGAACCGGGCCAGCAGCCTCCGAATAAGTACTAGCCAGGGCCGATAAAATTGGGGCGACAATATCTTGCGGCCAGGGCAAATAATTATCTAAGTTTTCCAGAAGGTATTGCTGGGTGTTAGCGGCAACAGCCCCCTTGTTAAGCGTAAATTGTTGTTGTGATATTGAATGCCAATCGTTACCAGGAATCACCGAAGCGCTCACACCTGCAAATGTGTCCAAGGTAATGGCATTAAAAACTTCACTAATAAAATCATTGGATGAGAATAAAGAGGCCTGGGATTTTGATGAACTTAATAACATGGGACTCACCGCCGCCACTGCACCCACCAGACCAGATCGAGTTAAAAAATCCCGCCTGTGTCGGGACAATGGAAGGCCACTCTCCTGTGTCTCGGATTGCGTATCGTCTTTTTTCATAATTTAATTCCTTCTATTCCACCAATGCACAAGCCAATTGATATATTTATTTAATAAGGTTTTAAAAAACGACAAAAATAAAAGACTACCATTAATTTTTCGACAACACAGAATATGGATTACACAGCAAACCCGACACAATGAACGATAATGCTTTTATTTTTATTCTAGGTTATCGACTGCAGACACAAATTAATTAACTCATCGCCCCTGACAACTAAAGTAATTAATGCATAAGTCACATCCTTTAGAATTGACCCCAGCGACACTCATTATTTTTAATGTCGCCATAGTTGAAGTGTTTCATATTTGAACAATATAAATGTAAGGTTGAAACACTAGCCTCCCACTACCAACTTTTGGCATTTGGTCTAATATACTTTAGTGAAATAAGCCTTTTATTAGCTCTTTAGAATAGGGTTCAAAATAAACAAAAAAGACATACAACCGAGATAAAAATGAATTTTTCTTCTCACATCGCCCGTTTTATATTCCCCTTTTGTCTTCTAGGCCTTCCTGTTATGGCCACACCTGTATATTCAGATGACATCACTCACATTTACGTGGTGAGTGCACAATGGCAGGGATATACCCATAAAGACGGCAGCGGCGCCTACTGGGAAATTGTTAGAGCTGTATTTGAAGCCGAAAATATCACAGTAAAAACTCGTGTGATGCCCTGGGCTCGGGCGGAATTAATCGTTGAGAATAATCAAGCCGATGCTCTAGTCGGCAGTTATTACCAACGAGGAAAACACAATAAAGGCCTGATCTTTCCAAAATGGCATATTAGTGTAGAGGACCCCATCATTGCACTGTTCAAGAAGGACTCTATTAGTAATTGGCACACTGAAGGGATAAATGCATTAAAAAATAAAAGGCTGGTTTGGATACGAGGCTATAGTTTTGAAGAAAGCTTGTTGCAAGGTATCTGTTTTAACAAACATGTCATTGCCAAACCTAGACAAGCCATCGTGATGTTAAAACTGAATCGTGCCGACGTTTTCCTAGATTATGAAGCTACCATCAGGCAAGCAGCCACCGAGGCTCAGATTGAACTTGATGGTCATTTCCAAATGGAGGTAGCAAAGGCGGGCAATAAACTGTTTGTGGCTTTTGCCAATACCGATCGCTCGCGGGCATTGATTGAAATATTCGATAAACGCATGGACACTCTGATTAAGACAGGAAAAATCAAGGCCATTTATAAAAAGTGGGGGTTAGGCAACTATAAATTTCAGCCATAACTTTACCTCGTTATATTTCAAATACAAACTTCTAATCTACTTTTCTGTTCAATGGGAGTAAAAGTAGGACAATTCTTTTAAGGCATTCCAATGCTGGCAGCCGCATAAAGAAAAACTGCCTTAGTTGTTCGCTTCTAATAACTATTAGAGCTTAAAAACTTCCTTTATATAACGTTTCAACTGCAAACGGATTGAGCAATCCTGAGCTAGTCTTAGTATAGATCCCACTTAGGCACAACGATGGCCAGCAAGAACCATACAAGGCTAAGCCATCCCACGAAAAGGACATTAAGACCAAGCTGGCACTCGGCCTTAAAGCGCAAGAAAAACAATCTATCCAAACGCATGCTCTATTATATTTTGCTGTGCAGCACCAGCTTTGCCCTACTAATCACTCTTTTTCAGCTGGCATGGGACTATCAAAAAGATGTGTCCTTAGTTGAGCAAAATATTCACCAGATTGAGGCCAGCTATCTGCGCCCTATTGCTGCCAGTCTGTGGGCACTGGATGAAGCCCAAGTACAAACTCAAATAGAAGGCATCATGAAGCTGCCCAACATTCAATATGTCAGAATTAATGAATTCATTGAAAATAAAGAAGTGACCATGGTAGCCAGTGGCCAGATATCCAAGCGCTACGATCTTCACAAGGAGTTTGATTTAACCTTCCAAGGAGAAACCATAGGCCGATTGTTTGTGGCGGTATCCTTGACTCAGGTGTATCGGCGCATAGGTGAAAAGGCCATTTTAATCTTAACCAGTCAGGGCATAAAAACCTTGGTGGTATCTATGGCCATTTTGATCATTATTTATTTATTGGTCATTCGCCACCTCAAAACCATCGTGGAATACACCCGTCAGTTAGATTTGGATAACCTGGACGAACCACTCAAACTGGATAGAGCGGAGAAATATAACAATGATGAGCTTGCCGAAATGGTGGCCACCTTCAACTACATGCGAGAAAAGGTTAAAAATGAATTTAACGCAAAAATGACGGCTACAGAACAACTCATAAAGGAACAAGCTTTTTCAACTACGGTTATTAACACCAGTAATGCCATCATCACCTGTCTTGATGAAAACCTTAATATTATCAGTTCTAACCCGGCCGGAACCGCACTCAGTGGTATAGAACAAAGTAAAATAATGGGTCAGAACTGGTTGGAGGTTTATTGTGATTTTGCATCAAGGCAAGAGATTAAATTTCTTCTTCAGGACCTAAAACCCTTAACTAATCAAGAGACCAGTTTTACATCCCCAAACAATTTAACGATCACATTGCTGTGGAGTTTTGTCCCTTTCACCGAGATAAATAGCCTCTATAAACTCATTGCATTTGGCTACGATATTAGTGCTCTAAAAAATATTGAATTGAAAATTAAAACCCTAAATTCAGAATTAGAGGAAAAGGTCATTGAGAGAACTCAAAAATTGGAAAACAGTAATGACCAGCTCAAAGTGGCCTTTAAGAATCTCAAAAACACTCAAGCTTCATTATTAGAAGCCGAGAAAATGGCTTCTCTAGGGGGGTTAGTCGCTGGGGTGGCCCATGAAATTAATACCCCCATAGGCATTAGTGTCACCGCTGCCTCCTTCTTACACCGTAAAGCTAGCAATATTATGGACAAGGTAGACAAGGGAGAATTAAATAAAAGCGATCTCAGTGCATTTTTAAGAGATGTAGCTGAATCTACTGAACTCATACTGGGTAATCAGCAACGGGCAGCAGATCTCATTAGCAGTTTCAAACAGGTTTCAGTGGATCAATCTTCCCATGCTAAATACAATTTTAATTTACAAAGCAATATAGAAAGTGTCATTACCTCTTTAAGCTACGACATAAAGTTGGCCAAATGTCAAATAAAATTAGATTGTGACAAACAGCTGAGTATTCATAGTTACCCAGGCAGCTTTAACCAAATTTTCTCCAACCTAATACTTAATTCCATTGCCCATGGCTTCGACCATTGGGATGGCGAACGCACTATTCATATCAAGGTACAACTGGCAGATGAGCATTTAATGGTTGAATATAAAGACACTGGTCGCGGAGTAGATGAAGAAATTGCCAAACGAATTTTTGACCCATTTGTCACTTCAAAACGCGGTCAAGGGGGAAGTGGTCTGGGCACGCATATTGTTTTTAATTTAATAGTACAGCTACTTAAGGGTGAAATTTCCTTTGAGACGCATCCTGACCAAGGCGTGTACTTCAAATTTAAACTGCCATATGCCAAAAATGAACAAGCTGAAATCATCATTCCAGCCGATTAATACTCATCCCTAGCCTCGAGACACCAGCAGGAGGCTGGTAATTTTTCGTAAAACTGCCAATAGTCGGACGCATCCTCATTCCTGAACTAAGATTAATATAACTAGCTTTCCTGAAAGGAAGGGTGCATGGCGCTCGATAATGAGCCAAGGAAGATCCCAACGGTAAAAGGCCTAAAGAAGCCTTTGTGGGCAAGCTTGTCAGCTTCTAAAGGAAATAGCCTATCCAAACGCATGTTAGTGTACATTTTACTGTGCAGCACCTGCTTTGCCTTGATAATCACCTTGCTGCAACTGGCTTGGGATTACCAAAAGGACGTATCCCAAATTGAAAAGAGTATCCAACAAATAGAAGTGAGCTATCTGCCCCCTATCGCCGTCAGCCTGTGGAATATCAATAATGATCAAATACAAACCCAAATAGAAGGCATATTGAAACTCCCTAACATGCAATATGTTCAGGTGAAGGAGATTATTGGGAAACGAGAGTCGCACTTGATTGCCCGCGGTGAAATAAGCGAACACTATGATTTACAAAGGGAATTCCCCCTAGTATATGAAGGGGAAACCATCGGTAAATTGTTTATCGCCATATCGTTAAATCAGGTATATCGGCGCTTATTAGAAAAGGCCGCCATTATATTGGTTAGCCAAACCATTAAGACCTTCATGGTTTCCTTGGCCATTCTATTCATTATTTACCAACTGGTGGTCAGGCATATACGTACCATAGTGGAATATACCCGTAATCTAGACCTAAATAGTTTGGACTCACCTCTACAACTACAAAGAGGTAATCAAAAACTTGACGATGAGCTCACCGAAATGGTGAATGCGTTCAACAAAATGCGAGAAAAAATTCTGCTGCAATTTAAAGAAAAATTCAGTGCATCTAAACAGTTAGTTAAAGAACAAGCCTTTTCACAAACTATCATTAATTCCAGTAGCGCTGTTGTTATTTGCCTAGATCAACACCTTTCTATCATTAGTACCAACCCAGCAGGTGTAAAACTTTGCAATACGCAGCAAGATATCCTTAAAGGGAAAAACTGGCTTGAAGTGTTTTGTGAGAAAGGCATGAGACAAGAAATGAAAATTTGCTTAGCCAATCAACCTTTACCTGAAAACAAAGAAATTGAACTCCCCCACTCATCGAACTCATCAAGTATTTTATTGTGGAATTTTGTTCCCTTTTTAGGTGGCAGTTCGTCATGTCGTTTTATCGCGTTTGGCTACGACATTACCCCGCTTAAAAATGTCGAGCGTGAAATTAAACAACTGAATTTACAACTTGAAGAAAAAGTCACTCAGCGTACTAAGAACTTACAACTCAGTAATAGCAAATTAGAGGATGCATTTAAACAACTTAAAAACACACAAAAGTCATTATTGGAAGCTGAAAAGATGGCGGCCATGGGCACCCTCGTATCCGGCGTCGCCCATGAAATAAACACACCTATCGGAACCAGTATTACAGCAATCAGTTTTATGCAGGAAAAGGTAAAAAACATCCGTACCTGCCTAACTGAAAACACCTTAACTAAGTCGGTATTGGAGGATGGTGTTACAAATTTGGAAGAATCTCTTGACCTACTACTTCATAATCAGCATCGTGCTGCAAAGCTGATTGATAACTTCAAACAAGTGGCGGTTAACAAGCCAGCTTTACGGTTCAGTCACTTTAACCTTCATGAACATATACAAATTATAAAGCAATCTCTTAATGATGAAATTACAGACTGTCATTGCTTACTCAATATTGATTGTGACAAAAACATCATCCTTAATAGCTACCCTATTAGCTTTGTCCAAATATTTTCTAATCTAATATTAAACTCAATCATTCATGGTTTTGAAGGCTGGCAAGGGCCTAAAATAATTAACATTCAGGCTTCCGTTAAAGACAATATAATGTTGATAGAGTACAGCGATACTGGCCGAGGAGTTGAAAAAGAAATAGCTGAAAACATATTTGACCCCTTTGTGACCACCAAACGTAATACAGGCGGCAGCGGTTTAGGCACTCTGGTGATATTTAACCTAGTGGTTCAATTATTAAAGGGGAAGGTAGAATTTAATACTAAGGTTGGGAAAGGCGTGCATTTTACCTTTCATATTCCATTTAAAATTTTAGAAGATCAATCGATTCAGATCCCCGCAAATAAATAGATTATCCGTATAAATAAGAATAAAATAAAACTGAAACAGCCTAAAAAGGCTGCATCAGTTTAACCGCAAAATTTAAGCGCCTGTGGCGTGAGTCAATTTAAAATACCACTTTAAATTTTTCCCAACTGCCTACTGACTTCCTGTTGGCGTTAGCATCATCATTAGACTCAGCTACCGCGTAGCGATTATGGCTGCTCTTAAGTGAAATAGTATCACCATTGGCAAGACAACCAGACCCATCTGAATGATTGCTAAGTGTAAAACGCTCCCATGACCCTAAAGCGCTGGCACTGGCATCCAGTCCGCCACCTGATTCCACGGTCTTAAATGACCAGCTGTCCCACGACCAAACTGAACTAGTTTCGATATTATCACCCTTGAAAAAATGATTATTACCCGTTCGGATTGAAACCGTATCTCCACTTTGCAAACAGCTGTCTTCATCTAAATCTAACAGGCTAAAAGTTTCATGACTGCCAATAGAAGTTCGGTCGGCTCGAACATCACCACCGCCATTTCCAGCGGCACGTAGATACTTACCATGAGCGCCTAACAATGAAACCCCTGTAATACTAGTAACGTTGGTATAAACGTAAAAGTCTCTACTGGTGCCGGAGTAACTGTTTATTGATCCATCCCAACCATTTTTCCAATGACCATTATGCTTTAAGCGATAAGTGCCGCTTGGCAGTTCATCTCCAATCACCCATTCCAATCGTGAAGACGAACAGGCTAAGCAATCAACATCCGTATCACGAATCCAGTGAAACTCGGTACTCACGTCATTTTCTGTTAGCACCGTTTTCCAACTGCCATCGGTCTGCTTTTGCTGAACCTTTAAATAGGAGTCCATGGTCTTAAAATTATTTTGAGGATGACCTGAGCGAATCGTAACCGACGCTGTATCTCCCAAGAAATAAGTTGAAGCAGCATCACTGGTGACTTCACCAAAACTTTCCCATAAGCGCTTATCATCGTAAACCACACCGATAACATTTATGATTTGATCGTCTGATAAATCATCTGGAGTCGGCCCAGTGGAAACTTGAGAGTTATTAACAATGGCATTGGCCTGCAAAGAGAAAACCTGTCTATGAGCAGCCAGAGTATTAGGACCAAATATAGTATGACCACCAGCATAATGCTGAATGCTGTATTCCTCTGGCGTAGTAATGTAACCACTGTAGGCATTAGCGAGGCCTGCAATAATGACATTCTCTACTCCTCTGGAAGCCAAAATGGCTTTTAAGTCTGTGCGTAAACGACGAGCAGACATCGTTGTCATTTCACCAGGAACCCCCACTAGTGCTATTCGACCAATTTGAAACATCTGAAAAGGCAAAACGTCCGTATATAAAGCGACGCCATCAATTAACTGAGTATTTAAAAATGTCGGCTTAGGTGCCTGACAAGCTTCATGGGAATTACTGCCTACAGTAATATCCGATAAGGCATTCATCACACCCAACAAAGGGTAACCCGAGAAAATATTACCAAATAAAGTATCGTTTTCGTTCCAAACGCTGCCCTCGTTATCCTGAGTCATGCCTTCAACAATTCCAGGAATATTTGATGGACCATCGATAAATTGCCCAGCCGTCATAGACCAACCAATGGTACCTTCGCAAACGGTTTCATCACTGCCTGTTCCTGTATAAGCCTGATCCACTACATAGCCCGGCATATTCACGTATTGAAATTGGTGAGCCAAATCACCCGATACATTTATGTTAGCGCTATTATACAAAGAGAGAGCCTTGTCATATTGCTTAGTGGCAACCAACAAAACACTTTCTTCAGTGGTCGCGCCACAGGCGTCTTCAACACCGCAAATATTAGGTGAGACATCCCCTTCTTCACTATTTGCAAATGCCGCTACAAATCCCTGCGTCAAAGGTGGCTGAGTGCCTTTCAGGGTTTCAAACATCTGGCTGGCCACCCCTTTGTTATCACCACTAATTAAACGGAAATCCTGGGAGGCTGCCACATTGTGTATGCCAAACCAGTCAATCATGCCAATTTCATCGCCGTTATCTTTCACTAGTTTTAAAACGGTCATGTATTGATTGGTATCAGTTGAGTAATCATCCGCATCCGGGTTCATGGCATACGCTTGAGTACTGCGATTAATACCGGTGTCGGTTAGTTGACCTTGAGCAAACTTAATTTCACCTTCACTCTTTGCGTTAAACGCACTAACAATAGAGTTGTAAATACCATCAACTATTACGTTAAAGTTGTCACTGTCATAACCCAAAGCTGTCATATTCAGCATGGCATTATGGTCATAACCACCTGGGCCTACATGAGTGTGAGTTGCCGTGATCATCACGTTATCTTGGGAAAGATAGGGAGAGAGTGATGCATTATTGGCAATTTTTTTCATGACCGCCTGGTGAACACCCTGAGTGATACTTTGAATATCAGCACTGACAAAAATAATGTAATTATCGGTGCCCGTTTTACCCATGGTAAAAGCACGAGACCATAACCGGGTATGAATTCCTTGAGTGGTTTGTGCCGTATTACCATAACCCACCATGCCACGATCAGCCGCAGGACCCGTTATGTCATACATTCCCGCACCCACCAGCCATTCCCCTGAAAGAGCAGGAACCGAAATGAGTGCGGCACTTGATAATAAAATATTTTTGAAAAGTCGAGCAGAAGCCTTGTGAAGCATAGGTTACCCTCATGATTTTAATTGTTATTTTTATTTATTTAAATCATGCCGATATCTCTCATGAGCGCTCGCCTGCGACTTCCCTTTTCATGTACTACTTGATACTGGCAATTGATTAAAATTAGCACAGCAGAAAAAATGCAAAAGGTATCTTTTGGCCAAAGCGTCTTTAAATGAGAACTTATTTGAAGTTTATGGGAGCAATTATTGTAAAACGAGAAGATAAAAACAAAAGAAGTAAAACTGAAGTAAGGCCACTGACTTTCTGAAAAAAATAGTGAGTAAATATTGAAAAATGGCACACCTAAAAGGTGCACCATTTAGCGTAAACTAGCCGTTTAAAGTATCGTAAACCACACCAGACACAGAGCGGTCTGAAGTATTTTGAACTTTTTCATAGTAGTAATACGTAGTATCCCACCAAGTCCAAAATCTCCACCAATTACTAGAGGTAACTTCAAACTTTACAGTCTTAGTTTTAGTATAAGTATCAAAGTTAGTGTTCATACCACCAACATTGTTACCCGGTAATGTACTCAAGTAGACAAGTTCTTTACCTGTGTTTGTGCCCACAATTTGAGAGTGATCAACTTTCTCACCCATAAGGGTTGGATAGTGATAATCCCAAAGATTGCTTGGCGCAGAAACAGAAGTACTTTCACCTTCAATGCTTACGTTTTTAGCACATGAGGCGTAAGAGCCTGATGATGCTGAACCACAAGCACTGTGCAATGGAACCGTACTATCACCAGAACCTTTAATGATTAGGTTCGTGATCCAGCCGTAACCAGAGTATTCACCAGTACCCACAAAACGAAGACGCGGTGTAGCGTCAATGCTGCTGGTGGCATGAGAGCGCGCAGTAGAAGGTTGAAGGTCATTCATAATGCCTAAGGCATTAACGCTAGACACATCCACACCAAATGCACTGCTTAAAGCATCGTTAAGAGACCAACCCGATACCAATTTAATCATGGAATCTAAAGCCGTTAAGGCAGAGCTAGCACCGTCAAAAACAGTTACCGCTGCTGAAGCCAATTCAGTACCACCACCGGCACCGGCGAAATCTAGAATTGAAACCACATCAATATCAGCAATTTGAGAATCGCTAAGTTTTCCATCCAGCAAAGATTCCTTGTTGGCTAATACATAACGAACCAAAAGGTCACCGGTAGAGTGAGTCACTAACACACAAGGATTAGAAGAAATACAACGACCTTCCTGATCCACGTAATAGGCTAACCAAGAAGCCGCTTCAACGGCAGCGCCGCTTGAACCTTCTAGGCGGTCACTGGAATCCCAAGCAAGATAACCCTCTGCTTTATCACCCCAGTATTTTTCAGACCAGTAGCTAACCGCTTCATCATAAACAACGTCGGCATTAGCAGGCTGGTCAGTAAGCTGACCCATTTGAAATCCATTTACCAACAATACGTCATAGCCAGAAATTTGCGCGTTAGACATCATCGGTAAACTAAGTGCAAGTGCCCCCAATAGGGCGGGTATTTTTTTCATTGTGTTTCCAAGTATTATTATTTTTGTTTGAGTTTGTAAAACATCCTAGAAAATGGTCATGAGTCTTCCTGCTGCATTACGACCAATTTACCTTTATTTTCAAAACCTGAGAACAAAGGGGCTGTCCTGTTTAAGCCATAAACTTTAGTAGCGAGTATTTTATTTTAGGTGAGTTTCACCTCCTATTTTGTTTAAGAATTCCAGACTTCGCTTTGCAGCAGGGTCTTCAAAATCGGTATCGGAATATTCTTCAAAACTATGGTCGTCAATGGCATATGACTCTTCATCACCGACACCATAAGCAGTTTCGTAATCTGGTGGCCCTGGCATTTTTTCTAGCCAAAGATGTTTTAATAAATATGGGCCTTCATCATCGTTTACCTGTAAGGCGCGTAACTGTGCTTTTAAATCGACGGTGTCATTATTAATGTTAATTTTTGCTTTGCCTTCAAGGTGAACAAGAGGTTTGCCTGTGTCTTCACTGAAAAGAACGCCCGTGACTCTGAAATAGCCTTTAGCATCGGTATCGATAGCCACAGGAATCACTAAATAATCATCCTCAACTGCGCCCTTCCCTACTGACTTCACACTGGCTATTTGAGGCTCAAATTTTATGGTCTCCACCACCTGCATGGTTTCACCGTTAATCACCGCCACCGCCTGTAGGTGTAATTCTTTAGGCCAACTACTGGTGTTCACATTCTGGGTATTCAGCATGGCCTTGAACGAACCTAAGTTTAAAGGCCCGTTAGCAACGCGATAGATTTCTTTGCGATCGGCCAGCACCGACACCGTTATCTGGGCGTCAATTGCCGAACTGCCCCCTGTTAGACTTACGTAAATTTCAATCACTTCGTCTTCGAAATAACGATATTTATTGGTGCGTAAGCCAAACCTAAGCGCTTCCCCGTCGGGCCCTTCAAAAGGTAAGGAAGCCCCTACGGTTTGGTTAGGAATGTATTTTTGTAAGGCACTTTCATTTTCTATGGGCATGGAAGTGGCTGGGAAGCGTGATTGCTGTGCAAAGGACTGGGCTATGCCCCTAACGCTTTGTTTGAAATCTTCATTCAGCAAGGCTTTAGGAACTGGCTTGACGGGGTTCATCATTTCCACGTCAACCACCTTTGGCATTTCTTCAGTAATGGCTTGTTCGGCCATTTCAGGGGCACTATCTTCTTGCAGCCACATCAGCACTGAATAGAACAGCAAGGCACCGCCACAAATAGTGAGCAATAAGGGTATTGGTCGCATCATTTCAATCACTCAAGCCAATTTTGTTATTATTCTTGCTATGACTGCGGGTAATCTAGAAATTAACCACAACCAAATACTTCTGTTGGAAAGAGTAGTTCAGGTAAATTTGACCTTGAAGGACATTCAATGACAACTTGGGTCAATTGGAGACATGGGAGGGGCTAATTGGGTCATGTTTGTTATTTAGCAGCATAGACCCACTATAAAGCATGGTATTTAAAGGCGTTTCGGGGGTAACCTGGTACGTAAATACCAGGAAAACAGGTAATTAAGGGAAACTAGGACACAGATGGGCCGACTTGAGGTACAACAGCCACCTTGTTACGGGCCTGGGCAGGGCTATAACCCACAGAAAGGGTAAATGCACGATCAAAGGAGCGACGGCTGGAATATCCTACATCTTGAGCAATATCTTCCAAGCAACTATTCCCCTGAATTAGCAGCTTATTGGCAAGGGCGATGCGCTCTTCGTTGAGAAGGTTTTTGAAGTTTGTGCCTTCGTGCCCTAGGTAACGGTTAAGTGTGCGGGCACTCACCCCAATGTAATCGGCTGCCTGCTCAATACTTAATCGATAGCTTAAACGCCCTTCTTTCAACGCTTCGCGGATAGTATTGGCCACTCGAGTGCTCTGGCTATCGAGCATCAACTTAAGAGCAAGCGTCTCTTTTTCCATTAACATTAGAAGAGGCTTATTGTAAAAGGAACTGTCCAAATACAACCATTTGTTATCAAAATGAATGGCATCTTCAGATCGATCAAATATCACTTTGCAGCCCATAGCTCGTTCTATGTCATCCGCCAGCACACCTGGGTGAGGCATTGTTAATTCAATAAAATTAGGGACAAACGCGCGCCCGCATTTAAAACCTAACCAAAACCTTTGCGCCGACACACAAGTAAGCATGCGGATTTGGCTACCGAGCTTATAATCAGAGTTTTGAAAATGAAAAGTAATACAGGCGGTTTCATTGCTTTCAAAGGTAGGCACAGGTTCATCGGAAAATAGGATGTGATATTCCTGCTGTTTGTGTATCGCTTCCATTAGATTAGGACACACGATCATTAAATGCTGCAGCAAATTGTAGCTACGAGTGCCCAGCCGGTAGCCCACCTTAACGCCCAATAAGGGTTCGTTGGTCAAGCTGGCAACGCTTTCAATAAGCCGATCCACAGTATTTAGCTCAACACGTGAATTGGCATCATTTAGCAGGGCTGCTTCAATGCCTGTATCGTCACAAATCGTCCTGATTGAGAGGCCATGTTCTTTGGCATACGACATTAACGGAATCAAAACAGACGAAGATATACTGGTATTGTCTGAATTCATTTTTTAATTTTTATTATATATAAGTGCGAGAAGTATAGACTCACGCACATTCTTGGGTCAATACAGATAAGACAATCTTGTATTATAACCACCTTTCTTATTACGTATTCATATATACAGTTAATACCGACTTATTCCAGTGCGCACACTCCGTACTGCACGGTGAGCGCACTAAATAAGGGACTAAAGGCTCTTTATTTTTCAATACATCCACTCGTTATTAAAGCTCGAAGTTTTTATTAAGCCAGCAAATAAAAACTAAAGGAAACTGTGTTTTGCCAACTAAGTCTCATAACAAGGTAAAATACAAATTACCTCTATTAGGCTCTCTAATATCTTAGTGTTCATTGGCAAATTCTTACGAGCAACTATACTTAACTGATAAGCATTAGGGCATCAAAAAGGACGGTGACAAATGGACTTCTCGCTTGACCCTAGCCTGTTTCGTGCTGAAAAAACACCCAGCCTGAGAGCGCAAATTAATCAGTATTATTTATTTGATGAGCAGGATTATGTTCAGGATTTGTTGGACACCTTTCCAGAGCCACTTGAAGACAGTTTCCTTAAAAAAGTAAACAAACTTATTCAAGGTATTCGCGAACACAGCAGTCATTCTATTTTGCATCAACTTTTACAGGAATATGACCTAAGCACGGATGAGGGCATTACTCTCATGTGCCTAGCAGAATCGTTAATTAGAGTTCCGGACAGAGACACTGCCAATGATTTGTTAATTGATAAGTTATCTATGCGCGGCTGGCAACACCATGTTAATAAGAGTGAATCATTTTGGGTAAATGCCGCCAGCTGGGGACTGGCCATTAGCGGAAAAATGCTGGCTCCACAAAAAACTCACCCCAGCGAAGCAGTCAGCAGTTTACTGGGAAAACTAACGCTACAAATTACCCGTGAAGCTGTTGGACGTGCCATACGCATTATGGGCGAGCAATTTATATACGCTCAAACCATAGAAGAAGCTATTGAGAATGCAAAACATCTAGAACATAAAAAGCAATGCTGCTCATTTGACATGCTTGGCGAAGAAGCATTAACCGAGGACGATGCTAGAAATTATTTTGAAGCCTACCACCACGCATTAGACGTAGTGGCCCAGGGCAATCAGCGCAAACAAAAACTTCTCGATAACATATCAATTAAACTCTCGGCACTTCACCCTAGATATGAGCCGAGTCAACAACATAAAGTTTTACCCGAACTCATTAAACGCCTGCTAACCCTAGTAAAAAAAGCCAAGCAACTAAATGTTCCCGTCACCATAGATGCTGAAGAACAGTTCCGCCTTGATATTTCTTTGCAAGTGTTTGAGTCAGTACTAAGCCATCAGGACTTGGCTAACTGGGGGCACTTTGGCATCGTGGTTCAAGCTTATGGAAAACGATCACTTGCCGTGCTGCACTGGCTACATGCCTTGGCCGACAAACTGCAAATCACCATCCCCGTTAGACTGGTGAAAGGTGCATATTGGGACAGCGAAATAAAATGGGCACAAGAATTAGGATTAGAGGAATATCCCGTTTTCACCCAGAAACACAGCACAGATTTAAATTACCTAGCCTGCGTTCGATTTCTACTGTGTGAAAACCAGTCTTGCTTAACCGCTAAATTTGCCACCCACAACGCCTGGACAGTACAATATATTATTGACCTTAATTCCGATGTTGAGTTTGAATTTCAGCGCCTGCAAGGCATGGGAGAAGCCTTGTATGATCAGGTAAATGAAAAATACGGCATACCTTGTAGGATATACTCTCCCATAGGCCAACACACAGAATTGCTACCTTATTTAGTACGCCGATTAATTGAAAACGGGGCCAACAGCTCATTTGTTTTTCAGGTACAAGACCCTCAGGTCCCCATCCATACCCTTACAGATCACCCTGCTGACTTTTTAATTAACTCCTCTATTCTCAACCCCAATGTGCCATTGCCCTGTGAAATTTTAGTAGATTATCCCAACAGCCTTGGCATCGAGGTTCAGCACGATGCATATTATTATCAAACTATGGATGCGGTAATTCAATTCCGTGATGTACCTTATGAAAGCTATCCAATTATCAACGGTGAAAAGCAACTTAATTCTACGCCCTGCCAACTACTAAGCCCCGTTGACAAGCAGGTAATTGGTCAAGGTTATTTTTCTAACCAAAAAAGTATTAATGCCTGTATTCATTCACTTAAGACAAACCGGTTTCAATATAACGCTTTAGAAGACATTCTTTCGGCAGTTGATCGAATTGCAGATGGCTTGCATACACATCGCCATGAACTAATGTATTTGTGCATGCAGGAGGCCGGAAAAAATATTCAAAGCGCCATAGATGAAATTCGTGAAGCTCAAGATTTTTGCCGATATTATGCCCGTCAGGCTCAAAAACATTTTTCCGATGCCACCATATTAGACTCGGTTACCGGTGAAGAAAACTTATTAAAATACCGCCCACGCGGAACCGTCTTATGCATTAGTCCTTGGAATTTCCCCTTAGCTATTTTTGTAGGGCAAGTATGCGCCGCTCTAGCATGTGGTAATAGAGTGGTTGCTAAGCCTGCCAGACAAACCAGCATAATCGCCATGCGAGTGATTGAAATAATGTTTGAGGCGGGCATAGAAAAATCACAATTGTATTTCATGCCCGGCTCAGGATCAGAAATCACTCAGGCATTAATTGAAAATAATTTAGTCGATATGGCGTGCTTTACAGGTTCAACCAGAGCGGCAAAACAAATTCAAAGATGGCTGTGCGAATACAACCAAACTTTTATTCCGCTGCTGGCAGAAACAGGCGGGCAAAATGTCATGTTTGCAGACAGTACATCACTGATTCAGCAACTCGTACCCGATGTTATTGAATCAGCATTTGATAGCTGTGGACAGCGTTGCTCCGCCTTGCGCCTATTGTTTATTCAGAAAGATATTAAGGAAGAATTTTATCAAGCGTTACGTGGGCGATTAGCGCTTTTACAGGTGCAATCGCCATTTTTACGTGAGTCTGATTTAGGGCCCATAATAGACCATCAGGCTAAACAAAATTTACTCGAGCATATAAATTGGCTAAAAGAAAATGGCAAGTTTATCGCTCAAGCTGATGTTCCCCCGAATTTATCAAGTGAACTTTATTTAGCGCCCTGTGCTTATGAAATTCAGGATCTTGACCAACTTGAACAAGAATACTTTGGCCCGATATTGCACATCATTCCATTTGACCATAACGACCTAGATGAAAAACTCACCCAGGTTAACAATTCAAATTACGGCTTAACATTAGGCGTACACAGCCGCAATCAACGCTGGATTGATTATATAATTAGCCAGGTGAATGTGGGCAATATATACATTAATCGAAATATGATTGGTGCCAAGGTAGGGGCTCAGCCATTTGGAGGACATGGCCTTTCCGGTACAGGGCCTAAAGCAGGAGGACCAAATTATGTGCATGCGTTTGTGAAAGAGTACTGCATTACCACCAACAGCGCGGCCTTTGGTGGAAACCAAGACCTATTAAGCTAAAAAACCAGCCGAAGCTGGTTTTTTTAAAAGCCATAACGACTTAAATAACTATTTATTCACCTGCAATTGCTTGTGGTGCCATAGTGGCTTCTTCTACCACTACCTGAGGTGCCGTTGCTTGCTCAATGAAAGCAAATGTTTTGCCTTGGTATTTTTCGTCTTGAATAATCTCGTGCAAGTTGGTCAGCGTATTCATTGGCGTTTCCACCACTATGTTATTAACCAACCAATCTGGCAGGCTACCACCTGGGTTCGCATGTACTTGATAAACCACTTCCACTACGCCTTCAGCTTGAGGCGTAAAGGTCCAACTTCCTTTCAATTCTGGCATGCGAATATAATCATCATTGCCTTCTTTATATTCAGGTTCAGCTGTAATGCTAGAGACAACACTGCCGTCTGCACTGGCGGTCATACTGCTGCGAATGTACGCGTCTCGATTGGTCACAGGCCAAGGGGTTTTATTAACTGTGTATACGACATTTTCTGTGTCTGAAGGACTTTCCATTACGTTAAACTCAATAACATTATGCATCCAGTCGGTGGCTACATCCGAGTCACGTAATAAGGCAACAAATGTACTTACCTCTGATTTAATATGAGTAACCCCCTTAAACTCTTTAAGAGGTGAACCTTCTACAGTGCGAGTAAAAACAGAAATATCTTTATCTTCATCCTGAGCTTCCAACTCCCAAGGACCCACGTCAGCCCAAGTAAGAGAAACTGCCAACATAGACGTTGCGGCGGTCATTGATTTTAGCCAATTCATGGATAATTCCTTATTATTTTTATGGTATTAGAGAATGTGTAGTTTTGTGCGCGAATTAGTATAACCACAGCTAAAGACAAGACAATAGCTGTGGCGTCACTGTACTAATTTATTTCTTAGTGCCCCCCATGCAATCAGGGGACTGTAAAGCTTGTTGATTTTTCGACCACTTATCTGGAGTAAAGGTATGTAGAGCCAAAGCATGAATAGGGCCGGCTAATTCGTCAGATAACACCCTATATACAGCCTGATGCTGCTTTACAATATTCAGATCATTAAAATCTTCACTAACCAGCACCACTTTAAAATGACTTTCAGAGCCAGATGGGACATTGTGCATGTGGCTTTCGTTTTCAACTTCCAAGTGTTGAACCTCAAAAGCCGCGCTTAATTTTTTGATGATTGTGTCTTGCAACATATTTGTTCACTATCGATTAAATCAAGAGCCAATTATACATATTAACGTCGGCTAAAGCCTATGGCTTAGACTGACAAAAAGCCTGTATAAACGTACAGAAGCATATTGACGTTAATGCTTGTCCCCTGTATAAATCAGCCAACCCAAACATGAGGCCAGGTCATGAGCAAAGCACAATCTATAATCGAACAATTTTATCAAGAAGAGCAGGCTCGTCTATCTGACGAAGCCACTTTCAGCCCAATAGACATGAGCATGAGCAGTGCAGATATGGCCCTTATCAGCACTATCGCTAAGCGCTTTAATAAAGATAAAGCATTGCTAGCTCGCGAAGCACTAAGTCATGCCTTGCAAGACATGTTCAGCGCGCTTGAACCTGTTGAACGTAAAATGCTGGCCAAAGAATCAGATGAGTTGGCCAACAGCATTGCCACAGAAATGGCCGAAGATCTAGGAATGGCTCATCTTGATGTATCCGGTACCAACTGGGTTATGCAGGATAAAAACTGCATCAAGGCGGAACGTAAAGCAGAAAAAGAAAAAGCCAAGCAAGTGACTACCAAGCAGGTACTTTCAGATGACTTAGCAGAACCCGAGATGGAAGAGCCTTCTGAAGTGATTGAAGAGTCCGTTTCAGAAGAGTCAATTGAATCAAACGATGCTTCACCTGATACTTCATACGTGCAAGACAACGTAGAAGAAAGCGAAGAGGAGAGCAAAGATGAACAAGCTCAGAGCAACCACGACAGCATATTTGCCTAAGTAAGCAATGATCTTGCCCATGCAGAGTTAGTGCATGGGCAATTAAACTTTCCCAGCAACAACAATTAACGTTAAAATACACGTTTTTTACCCTCCAAATATATTTCACTTTCTTAGTAGCAGGATTTTTATGGCCATTCAGTGGTTTCCCGGACACATGCACCGTGCACGCAAACAGATTACTGAGCTTATGCCAAATATTGACCTGGTGATTGAGGTTCTGGATGCTCGCCTACCCTATTCCAGTGCTAACCCACTCATTCCAGAATTAATATCTGGCAAAGCCTGTCTGAAAATTCTTAACAAGTCTGACTTGGCGGATGAAAAACATACAAAGGCTTGGCTAGATTACTTTAATTCCCTGCCTGACACCCTGGCGATGCCCTTAACAGGCTTAGATAAAAAACAAGTGAAAAGCATTACGCAGTTTTGCCTGCGCATGTTTCCTAAACGACAAGCACAAAAACAATCTATTCGAACCATGATATTGGGCATTCCTAATGTAGGGAAATCAACACTCATCAATACCCTAGCTGGGCGAACAGTGGCAAAGGCCGGAGACTTGCCTGCACTAACCCGCCACCCTCAGCAAATTAAAATACAAGATGGCATTGTATTATCCGACACCCCTGGAATTTTATGGCCAAAAATACACAATATTGCCAGTGGATTTCGTCTGGCCGCCAGTGGCGCGGTGAGAGATACGGCCTTGGATTATTTTGAAGTAGCGACACATACCGCCGACATGTTATTGGATTTATATCCAGAATCACTTCAAGCACGCTATAAAATAACTGAATTACCCGAAGGTGGTGAAGAGCTAATTGAAATAATTGGCCGTAAACGAGGCTGTTTACGCCCAGGTGGCGTTGTCGACATTCACAAGGCCGCCGAGATACTCATTCATGAATTACGCGGCGGGAAGTTTGGCAACGTTACCTATGAGACGCCACAAATGATGGAAACAGAGGAGCGAGAGCTAGCAGAGAAAAACGCTCTTGCCGAACAAGCCAAGGAAGACCTAAAAAACAAAAATAACAGCAGGTAGCCGCATTAATGAATTTTAATAGCGTCTCTTAACTCGGTAAATATCTCCCATTGGGCATCATCCTCAGATGTGACCTCAATGGGGTATAAGCCAGTATCTGTAGGGATCTTATTTAAATCCTGCTGAACTTGATCAATGTCCCGGCAATACAAAATCCACTGATTCACTCCATCACACATCAATACCATCACCAATAAACCATGCCTTTCGTTTTCCAAGGCTGTCATAAGCTTTTGATTAAAGTGATCTATTTTTTCTAATTCATCCGCTGCAGGATAACCAGTTTGCGGGTCTATTTCCGCGGCGCTCCACGAGATTTGAATACATTGGGAATACTCACCCGATTCAAACTCTTCTTGCACCTTATCTCTATAGCGAATGGTAATAGGCTGTTCATTAAGAGTGCCATCTGCCAGCACCCAACGGTTTGAAAATGCCATGGGCTTCCCTGCTTTGTTATTTCATCTCCTCTTAAAACTAGCAGAATATAATTAAATTGCACAAGGAGAGGTGTTTTTATGGCCTAAACGGCGCACTAACTCGGGAATTACTAATTTTATCGGCACTTGGAAGATATCTAGTATTGAAGACAAACACCTAATTCACGGGGATTTTCAGGTATCTTCGCCCTTGAGCGTCCGCTGCAGGCAAAAGCCCTGCACGAATATTCACTTGTATACTGCATAGCATTAACCTTGGCATAGATAGGCCTGCATCGCGGCTTTGGCGAACCTTTACATATTCGGCCTTTGATATTCCTACTGCACAGTGAACATTACTTTTTTGTTGCTCTCCAACACTAACTCTGGCGCAGTGAGAGCGCTGGGAAGTTGGATTGTCATGACACATATACAAAAACGTTTCGCTTCCCAATGCATATAGGCGCTGAATGCTATCGTACAACTGTGCAGCATCCCCTCCAGGGAAATCACAACGAGCAGAGCCAATATCAGGCATAAATAAAGTATCCCCTACAAAAGCGTGAACCTGACTTTCATCCTCAATCACATAACTAACACAAGCAGGGGTATGTCCAGGGGTTTCCAGCACCCTAACTTTAGCCTCGCCTAAATCAAGGCTGTCACCGTGTTTAACATATAGGTCAAAGGAATTTTCACGGGCACTTTGCATATCATATACATTATCAAAATAGGCTTGAACAATTTTCACCCTGTCTGAAATAACCAGCTTTGCCCCAATACTTTCTCTTACATAATTTGAAGCGGTAAAGTGGTCAGCATGCACATGGGTTTCCATGCTCCACTGTAAATGCCAATGGTTTAATTTTATTTGAGCCAATATAGCATCCATAAACCCATGGCTGACGGTGCCTGTTACGACATCAAAATCCAAGACAGGGTCTATTAACGCAGCGTCTCCCGACAACTCATCTGCAATTAGGTGACAAAAAGTAGCGCTCTGCTCATGGTAGAAGCTTTGTATTTGCAACATTTCCATCTCCTAAGCCCGAATAAGAGACATTTTCACGAACGGGCGAAAGACTAGATTAGCCCCTCCTAATTTAGCCTTATACTTGGTCCTGTGTTAAATTCAGCTTAGCTCACATCAAGAACTCGAGGTAGCGGTGGAACACACTAAACTTGCCCAAGAACTAAAAGTCCATGCTCAAGAAGCCGCTCAGCTGCTCAAAGCGTTGGCCAATGAAAACCGGTTAATGATTCTTTGCTCTCTTACGGAACAAGAATTAAACGTATCGCAATTAAATGAACGTCTAAACCTTAGCCAATCGGCACTCAGTCAGCATTTGGCGTGGTTACGCCGAGAAGGACTAGTTCAAACTCGACGAGATGCACAAACTATCTACTATTCATTACAAGGTACTAAAGCTGAACAAGTAATTAAGGCCTTACAAGGAATCTTCTGTGCGGACCTTGCGCTATAAATAACCATTCATTTTTAGTGGCCCCTAACGCAACCTTCTCATTTAAATCTGCTTATTCATAAAACATGGTAGAATTCACCCTTAATATTGTTATTTCCAAAGGCCCCTGTCGGTATGTTCCTCATTTTCATTGCTGTAACCACTCTTTTAATTCTTAGCTGTATCGCTGCCTATTATTCAATCAAACTAAGAAAAGTAAAAGAGCAACAACAGGAGCAAATAGCAGAAAACCAGCAAGCCTGGTTTAAACGTCAACAAGAATTAGTGGGGGATCTACGTTTTATTGCCAGTTCGATGCTACAAGGCCAGTGTGAAATCACAGAAGGCTGCATGAGACTTAAGGTGTTAATGGATCATCTAGATCAGGAATTGGCTCTAAAAGCTGAATTCCAAACCCTACAGTTTTTCTATCAGCAAACGATCGATATGCCTCATCACGAAGCTTATAAGTCACTTTCAAGAAAGCAGCAATTCTCCTGGGATAAAAAACGATTTGCTTTGGAAGAGAAATATAGAGATCAAATACTGGTTGAAGCCAATCACCTTGTACAATTTCCGTTCAATTTTAAATAACTTTTCTATATGCTCTATGGCTGGGCACTTTAAGCTTTGCTAGACTGCGTTAAAATTCTCATGATTTCCTCTATAGGTTTTGTTAATGAACAAACTATTGGTTAGTGCTCTAAGCTGCGTACTTCTTAGCGCATGCTCCGCTCCAGGTGTTAAAGATAGCGCCATAATTCAGCAAACGGCCATCGAACAAGCGAAAACAATTACGCTTTCTCCCCAGCAAGTATTAGATGAAACTCGAGATTTACAGGTCTTAGCCCAAAGAGAAGACCTTTACTTCTATAGCCCAAACTACATAGCTCAGGCAGAAGATGAAATCCGCCAGGCGGAAACTGCATTTAAAGAAAAGCAGGACCCACAACAGATCATTGCACACGCACTCACTGGCCAACAATTTTTAAGGCGCGGACTGGAGACTAAGGAAACCGTATTGGTCCAATTAAAGCTAGCGCTGGATGGTCTAACATTGTTAACCGAATTAAAAGCCGATACGCTTTTAGCCAGTGAATTTTCTGATATTCAAGGGGAAACAAAAGAACTTATTATTTTTGTAGAGCAAGGAAATACCACAGAAGCCTTAAAAGGCCAAGGTGACATTCTTAAAGAAATAGCACTACTTGAAATCAAGGTTCTTAAGAAGACATTCTTAAATCAAGCACAACTGGCATTAAATAAAGCAGAAGATGCTGGCGCAGAAGACAATGCAGTACTTTCTTTTGAACAAGCAAACGTAGCAATTGGAAGATTAAAAACTTTCATAGAAACCAACCCGAAAGAACGCCAAGTCATCAACGAAAAAACCCAGGAAACCGTACGATTGTGCCAGCATGCACAAAATGTTGCCGAAACCGCTAAATCTCTTCTGGACCTAAAACCTGAAAGTGCCGAACAACATGTGCTATTTATTGAAAAGCTAATTGCTCGCATTGGCACAGCTTTGAAGCAAGAAGACGTAAGCCATCTTCCCCTGGATAATCAATCTATCGCCATTGCCCAGGCAGCTGAAACCATTAACAAGCAAGCGCAAGCAATTAAACAACAAGGCCAATGGGAAACTGAAAAGGCAGAGTTACAAAATAGACTTAGCCTACTTCAATCCCAATTAGACAGCGCAATTGAAGCGGCCAAGGCTGCCACTTTAGAGCCGAAAGCCCAAGAGATTGAAAAAGCTCAAGAAATTACAGAAGAGAATAATGACACGTTAGTACCGCCGTTAGACCCCGCATTAGTAGCACCTGTTTTGACCCCTGCAAAAACAGAAGTGCCTGACCTACAAAATCAACAGCACATTAAAGAAAGTGATATAGCTGCACCGACGGATCAACCACTAACTCAAGAGCCAACGAAAGAAACAGCTGAAACACCTAACCCAATAGAAGAGATTCCTGTTTCCACTCAAACCGAGACTATAAGCACTCCTGAACCTGAACCAGTAGAATCTACAATCGAAACTCAGGACTCCTCAGTGAGCAGCGTTCCTGAAATTGAAGAACCTGTAGCCGCTCCTGTAGAAGCCCCTGTTCCTGTAGAGGTAATTGAAGTTAACGAAGCCCCTGAAGCAGAGCCAAGCACCGAAGAACAAAGCCCTGTTGAAACCCCTTAAAAGCGCAGCTAACTTGAGCCAACAATATTTGTAGATTTACAAAAGGCCCTTACATTAGGGCCTTTATTATTTTAGGTATTTATAGTGTCCTCCATTTTAATTTTTGACTCAGGTATTGGTGGTCTGAGTATCATGCAACATATAATGCAAACACTACCTGACCTCAGCATTCATTATGTTGCTGATTATGCTGCCTATCCATATGGTGAAAAAAAAGAACAATGGCTCATTAATCGTATTAATGAATTAATGGACTCTCTGAATAGTACATTAAAACCAGATGCCATCATTATTGCTTGTAATACAGCAAGCACACTTGCCTTACCCTCGTTACGCAGAAACCTTTCCACTCCAATCGTAGGTGTTATCCCAGCCATTAAAACCGCAAGTGAACTAAGTCAAAATAAAAAAATTGGCCTACTTGCCACACCCGGTACAGTCTCTAGAACTTATATGGATAAACTAATAGAAGAGTTCGCGACAGACTGCCAGATAACCCGAGTTGGCAGCACAAACATGGTTAACCTTGCAGAACAGAAATTATCCGGAAGTGCTCCCTCTCTAATAAGTCTTAAAAATATTATCCAACCTTTTATTGAAAACCAATGTGATCACGTAGTATTGGGGTGTACCCATTTCCCCCTTTTAAAAAGTGAATTAGCACATCTGAATACAGGCATTACTTTTATTGACTCAGGTACAGCCATTGCAAACCGTACTCAGTACATATTAAAAGCGATTCCTGCTCATCCAAACACAAAAGAGATGGCCTTTTACACAACAAAAAAAATCGTTCCTTCTCTTAAAAATCATTTAATCACTATGGGCTTCCACTCATTTAACAATATTTAACTCTCGCATTATCCATACGGATAAATGAGCAGTATGTCTTTCGTATAACGATAAAACCCAATCAATCTCACACTCTAAAACCACTACCAAAACAATCGTCTTAAAAAAATCACATTTTCATTTACTTTTCTTAATTTATTATGAATCACCATGACAGCAGCAACATAGCTGGTTAGAATGCAGCGAATAATAATAAACAGAGATAGAAATGCGATACGCGATAGCCTTCATCTTTACCATCCTGCATATATTGCCGTGCCACAGCGAGGGAGGCTATGTTGGCGTAGGAACAGCGTTTAACAGTTCAGCTACATTTGATAAACAAGATGCAGGCCTGTTAATTCAATGGGGTGCCACCATCACTGACGGGATTGACCTCGAATGGGGGCTGGTAGATTTTGGTAAATCTTATTACGACGACCCCACTTTCATAGCACCCGATTTAACCGATGACGACGAGGGTAATGATTCTGCACAATTCGAAAATCTTGGTTATGGCGATGCTAGCAGCGCTGGAGGCGGTTCATACAAAGGCATAAGCAATATACACACACTTGGACTATCTGCCGGCCTAAAATTTAAAAAACGAGTCAATAACTGGATGCAGGTTTTTGCCAGAGCCAGTTTTCTTGGCTGGCAGGCTAAAACCAGTATGGTTGAAATTTACGGGCCAACCGAAGTTCAATATGCCACCGTTGACGCCGATGGAGATGCACTGCCCAATGGTGATACCAGCATAATTTCCAACTACAACCCATGCGGGAATTTAGGATTTTGCCGAGCGCTTGAAGAAGATGGAAAAACTCATTACGCGGTTGATTTCTGGTACGGCTACGGTTTAATTGCCAGGCCCTACAAATGGTTAGCACTACGTGCTGAATACTCAATCACCACTTTAAACGCAGTAAACTTTCCCAAGGCCACCTTGGAAGGGTTTAGTACCAGCGTTGAAATTCATTATTAGACAAAACTGTTTTTACCCACAAGGTGTTACCCAGCGGCTACTCCCGGTAACACTTTCAGCATAATCCTCTCCCAATAAAATTCCCCCACTTTCAAACAAGCTAGGCATTACCAGCCATTTTATCGTTTAGCGACAGATGGCACATTATGTGCAATTATATATTTAGGACAAAGATCCAAAAATAAAAATAACAAGTAAGGATCAGTACGGTGACATCCGACTGCATTTCTGTATCACTGATCAACCCAATTATCAGTCATGTTAAATCCATGGGATTTGACACTAAGACTGCTATAGCTGAGGCACAAATTGATGCCAAGGTTTTAGCTGACCCTGATAACCGCATCCCTGCAGCTAAAGTTGATGAACTATTCAACCTATTGGCTGGCCTGTCAGGTAAATGCGACATTGGCCTATCCGCTGGCGCAAGCCTTGAAGCACGCTCGTATAATTTATTACAGCATCTGCTTTTATGCTGCTCCACACTCAGTGAAGCCCTGGTGTACTTAAACCGTTACTACATCCTGTTCAGCGATGAAGCTCCGCCAATTTTTAGTCGCAAAGGCGATGGAAGTGTCAAAATTTCGTTCCCTATCACCCAGGAAATGAATGAAACAAACCAGATCCGTATCGATCTGATTTTGACCATCACCTGCCAATGGCTAAGACAAATTTGCGGTCGTGAATTCAAACTCACCCAACTTTTACTCCCGTTCAAAGCGCCAAGTTATGAAGCCTCTTACGCTAGATGGCTCCATACCCCAGTGCGGTTTAACTGTCAGGAAGTTTCAGCTGTATTCCCTGCTTTCTGGCTCGACAAGCAACTTCATCAGGCGAATCCACATATTATGAACATGATAAAAACTGAAGTGAAAAACCTGGCAGAAAAAATCAATAATAGAGCTTTGCTCAGCGATAGAATTCGCCAAGCATTAGTGCAAAATAGAATTGAATTTAGTGCCACGCAAAGGGAAGTTGCCGAGCTGTTCCACATTAGCTCTCGCACTTTAAATCGTCACCTACAACAAGAGGGAACGTCACTTAAATCAATACTGACGCACTCTCGAATTGAAGAAGCCAAAGGCATGCTGTTTGATAACAAACAAAGTATTGAACAAATCGCCATGAAAATTGGCTTTTCTGGGCGCCGCACCCTAGATCGCATATTTATTAAATATGTAGGTATGAGTCCAGCTCAGTATCGCAGCAAACGAAGCCACGAACCTGTAAATGAAACAGAAGTAGACGTGGCATAAAAAAGGGAGCTTCAGCTCCCTTTTTTCTTAATATGCAGTTCCCACTGCATATTAAGTGTTTACCAGATTGAGCAGTGATACCTTCAGCTTATGTACGCATTCCTTGCAACCCGCCACTATGTATAAACAAGACTCGACTATTTTCCTTTATTACTCCCCTGGCAATTAAATCCAGTACACCATAAAAAGCCTTACCTGTATAAACAGGCTCTAAATCCAATCCATAACTGCGACTTATTTCATCAACAAATGCCGACAATTCGTTATTCTTTTTGCCATAACCACCGAAGTGATAGTCGCAATTTATTTGCCAGTTACTTTTGCTGCAGCTAAGCTGTTCGAGAAAACCCTCAACCTCATCAACCATCCAAGTTGCGCCTTTAAGAGTCGCAAAGCCAATTACATTTATATTCGGCTCACTAGCAGAAATAAGACCCGCCACAGTGGCCCCTGTACCACTAGCAACAGCAATCACATCGTAATCATCTTGCTGAACACCATCTAACATTAATGCTGCACCTTGCACGCCTAGTAAATTCCCACCCCCTTCAGGCACCAAATAAACCGATTCATACTTGGATATTATGTCCTGCACTTGCTCACTATTATTTTTTTGTCGGTATAGCGTCCTAGAAACTGGCTCCAAGGTCATCCCCCACGCCACACAATCTTTAAGAGTGGGATTTAACGGCAATAATTGTTCACCACGAACAATCCCGACAGTCGGTACTCCCAGCTCTTTTCCAACACAAGCCACCGCATGCAAGTGATTACTATAGGCCCCTCCAAATGTGACCAATGTTTTCATTTTACTGCGCTCAAATTCAACGAGATTAAAATGCAACTTGTATAACTTATTTCCGCTGACCACAGGATGAATTAAGTCGTCTCGCTTCACATCAACACGAACGCCACATTGAGATAAAAGCGGATGGTGAAATGATTCAATAGGCACTGATTTGAGTTTCATAACTGTCTTATACACAAGGGAGCACATTAATTATCTTCCATTGAATATAAAACTTCGCCCTAAATTTAACCTTCGTATTTAAAGCTAATAAAATCAGAGCACAAAAAAGCCCAGCATACCCTCAGAAAGAATATGCTGGGCTTTTAGGCTTCGCTATAAACTGCAGATTAAATAGCAGCTGCCAGTTCAGTGCCCTGCTTAATTGCACGCTTGGCATCCAATTCAGCGGCCTTATCGGCTCCACCAATCAAATGAACTTCCATACCTGCGTCAAGCAAAGCATTCTGTAACTCACGCTGCGGATCTTGCCCTGCACAAACAATAACGTTATCTACTTCAAGAATACGAGTCTCACCGTCCAACTCTATATGAAGTCCCTGATCATCAATTTTTAAGTACTGAGCTTTATTGATCATCTGCACATTTTTGTGTTTTAGAGTTGTCCTGTGAATCCAGCCTGTTGTCTTACCTAATCCAGCACCCACTTTGGATTTTTTACGCTGTACTAGGAATACATCCCTCACTGGTGGCTCTACTTCAGCTTGGACCAATCCACCCGCGCTGGTTACCTTCAGGTCCACGCCCCACTCTTTCATGAACTGACTTTTATCTAAGCTTGGAGTCGTCTTACCGTGTACCAAGAACTCAGAGACATCGAAACCTATACCGCCCGCTCCCATCACTGCCACACGCTTACCCACGGGTTTTTTCTCTTTAAGTACATCAAGGTAGTTCATCACCATTGGATGATCAATACCCTCTAACTCAGGCATGCGTGGGACAATACCCGTGGCTAAGAACACCTCATCAAAACCACCTTTTATTAAATCTTGCGCCGCCACTCGGGTATTCAACTGAAGATTCACCCCAGTTTTTTCAATCATCTTGGCAAAATAACGAATGGTTTCAAAAAACTCCTCTTTACCAGGCACTTGCTTGGCAATATTAAACTGACCGCCCACCTCAGAAGCTGAGTCGAATAGAGTCACATCGTGACCGCGATGCGCCGCTGTTGTTGCCGCAGCCAACCCAGCTGGACCTGCACCCACCACTGCTATTTTTTTCTTGGTTTCAAGCGGCTGATTAATTAACAAAGTTTCATTGCACGCGTAAGGGTTTACTAGGCAGGATATTTCACCGCCACTGAAAACGTGATCTAAACAAGCCTGATTACAACCAATACAAGTATTAATTTCATCACCACGCCCCTCAGCAGCCTTCTTAACAAAGTAAGCATCAGCAAGCATTGGTCGCGCCATAGATACCATATCGGCCTGACCCTCCGCAATAATAGCGTTAGCCACTTCAGGTGTATTAATACGGTTAGTGGTTATCAAAGGAACCGACAACTCCTTCTTCATGCGAGCAGTCACCTCCACAAATGCTGCTCGAGGTACGCTCGTAGCGATAGTAGGCACTCGCGCTTCATGCCAGCCAATACCGGTATTGATAATCGAGGCACCCGCTTTTTCAATTTCTTTACCCAGATGAACTATCTCATCCCAGGTACTGCCATCTTCCACTAAATCCAGCATGGATAAACGATAGATAATAATAAATTTTTCACCCGCCGCCTCACGAGTACGACGCACTATTTCAATGGCAAGGCGAATACGATTCTCATAAGAGCCACCCCATTCGTCGGTACGTTTATTTGTATGCTTAACGATAAACTGGTTAATAAAATAACCTTCCGAACCCATGATCTCAACGCCGTCGTATCCGGCCTTCTGCGCAAGCACTGCACAGGTAACAAAATCCTGAATTTGTTTTTCTATGCCCTGCGCATCCAATTCTTTAGGCGGAAATGGATGAATAGGAGATTTAACCGCTGAAGCTGACACCGCCTTACTGTTATACGCGTAACGTCCAGTATGAAGGATTTGCATACATATAAGCGCACCTTCAACCTCATGCACCGCATCCGTTACCACTTTATGCTTAGCAACGCCCTCATCGTCAACCAAGATAGCCCCACCTTGAACACCAACGCCCTCTTCGTTTGGCCCAATACCACCACTAACAATAATACCAACGCCGCCTTCAGCACGCTGTTTAAAATATTCAGCCTGACGTTCCCAGCCGCCTTTACGCTCTTCAAGACCCGTATGCATAGACCCCATCAAAACGCGACTGCGAGCTTTAGTGAATCCTAAGTCCAATGGCTCTAGTAGATGCTGATACTGATTCATAAGCTCTCTCTATATATTTTAATTATTATATCTGGCGATAATTACATCGTGCGACAGTGTAATGTAATACTGGATCACACCTTAGATTCCTTGCTATCATCGGCCAATGCCCCAACTGAACAAATACCTTACTAAGTTGAACAAATGAAACTTGGCGACAACTCCATAAGCCATGCTCGCGCTCTTTTAGAAACCCTACAAGAGTTGGGCGGAGACCCCAAAGTTCTAGCCAAACAGTTTAGCCTTTCTGATACTAAGCTATCTCAGCCCGAGGGCCGTATTAGTATTCCTAGATTTATGCGATTAGGGCGAGGTGCCATTGAGCAGATTCAGAGGCCAGACCTAGGCATAGAAATGGGCAAGCGAGTCAAGGTGGGGTTTTTAGGTCTGGTGGGGTTTCTAGCGATGACAGCAAAAGACATTGAAGCAGCCTGTAAAGTAATAGCCCATTATGAACGCCTCTCAAGTACCAATAGCCGTGGTCGTTCCAGCTTTTACCATGAAGAGCTGCATGGTATCGCCAGTTTTTATTCAATCAGCCCATACAATGAATTTAACTTGTTTGTTGTAGACTCTGTTTTATCATCACAACTTAAAATACTGGAATGGCTCAGTGGCCGTAGCGGCATACTTAAAAGAGTAGAGATTGAATTTGAGGAGCCCTCCTACGCCAAAGCATATGAAGATTGCTTTCAATGCCCAGTATTGTTCGGGCAAGAACGAAACGCCTTGGTTATTAAACCAGAAGCGCTCAATTGGCCGCTGGTACAGCATGACAAAAATGCTTTTTTAAATTTGCAAAACATCTGTGATGAACGTCTTACCCAAGTCACCAAAAACAGAAGCCTGCAAGAAAAAGTGATGGATGAAATAAGCCCACTTTTGGAAGGGCAAACCCCCAGCATCAATGAAGTCGCCGACAGTTTAGGTTTGCCGCCCTGGACATTGCGACGAAAGCTGCAGGAACAAAACACCAACTTTCAAACACTGCTAAACGATACACGAAAGTCCTTGGCGGAAAGCTATATGAAAGATACCGACCTAGCGATTGGGGAAATTGCTTACTTACTTGGATTTTCATCTCCCACCGCATTTCAACGAGCCTTTAAACGTTGGACCGAGCTATCTCCTGGGCGCTATAGAGCCGAAATACACCATGAAAAACATACCACCTTAACACCCAAACTTAATCAATAAGCCAACGAGTACTTATTTATGACGGTTAAATTTCACTGTCACATCTCACAGGCATCCTCTATCTCGTCATCATCAAATTCTACAGACAATTCTTCTTCATAATCCGTCATTTAAATATCCCTTAAAAACTTAAAATAAATAGATCAAGCAAATAAAAGCTTAGTTCAAAGAATAGATAAATTAGATGACAAAGATATGACAAAACAGAAATGAAAATGGAGAAAAACGAAAATGGCGGACTGGACGAGACTCGAACTCGCGACCTCCGGCGTGACAGGCCGGCATTCTAACCAACTGAACTACCAATCCAAATTAGATACTTACATCTCAGCGCTTAATTGGGAAAATCAAGCAAAAAACTAGACTTAAATAATGGCGGACTGGACGAGACTCGAACTCGCGACCTCCGGCGTGACAGGCCGGCATTC